>CACWLG010000001.1:0-27823 GCA_902761635.1 Oscillospiraceae bacterium
GCCCTCGGTGGGGACCATAATGCCGGACACGGCCTTCAAAAGCGTGGACTTGCCCGCGCCGTTGGAGCCGATGATGCCCAGCATCTCCCCGCGCTCAAGGGTAAAGCTCACGTCCTTGTCGGCCCAGAACTCCGTGACGTGGTAGTTGCCGGTGAGCCTGCGCATGACGTATTCCTTGAGGCCGATGTCCTTGAAATCGCCGGTGATGTACCGGATGGATACGTTTTTTGCTTCCAGTATGCTCATGCAGACACCTCACACATAGTACAGGAACTTGTGGTTATACTTCTTGTACATCCAGCAGCCGAGGCCGAAGGCGAGCAGCGCCTCCGCGGCCATCAGCAGGTGATAGTGCCACGAGAGCACAGAGGCGTCGATGACAATGACGCGGAAGTACTTGATGATGAGGTAGACGGGGTTTGCGAGGAAGAGGCGCTGGACCTTGGGGTCAAAGTTATCCACGGAATAGAAGATGGCGGACATGTACATGAGAAGCTGGGTAAAGACGCTCCAGAGGTACTGCATGTCCCGGAAGAAGACGAACAGCGCCGAGAGGATCAGCCCGAGGCCGAGGTTCAGGAGCACGAGGCAGCCGATCGGGTACAGCAGCAGGACAAAGCGCCAGGTAAACGTGATGTGGTCGAGTACGCAGAACACGAAAAACACGCAGAGTGTGAGGCCGAAGTTGATGAGGCACTGGACGTTTTTGGAGAACAGGAAGAGATACTTCGGAACGTTCACCTTGGTAAAGATACCGGCGTTGTCCATCAGGGCGCTCATGCCCTGGTTGGTGGACTCACTAAAAAACGAGAACACAAGGTTGCCGCAGAAGAGGAAGGTGGTGTAGTGCGGGGTGCTGCGGCCGAAAAAGTGTGTAAACACGAGGCGCATCACAAGCAGGGACAGCAGCGGCGACAGCACGCTCCACGCCATGCCGAGCACAGTGCGCTTGTATTTCTTTTTGAAGTCACGCTTCACCAGCTCCTCGAAAAGGAACTGATAGGATTTGAGTGTTTGAATCATTTATTATTCCAATAGTTACAAGTGTATTTGATTTAATATCTGCTCACAGGTATCACAAAGCGGGAATGGATATTCTCTGTTATCATGAAATCCGAAACCATATTGGACCCCGACGAAGGAAACATTACATTCCTGTGCGCCTTTGAAATCATGGACACTGTCGCCGACCATGCAGGTTGCTTCAGGGGCTGTGCCCGCTATTGATATACACTTTCGGATTAAATCGGCTTTTGATAACGTGTCGCCGCTGTTCATTCCGCAAATCATATGAAACTTTGTCGCAATCCCCATTTCCTCCATCATGGTTTTTGCAAACTTCTCCGCCTTGAGCGTTGCGATTCCCACGCAAAAGCCGTGTTCATTCAGACTGTCAAGCACGGCTTCCATGCCAGGATACAGTCTGGCCTGATGGATTCCGTGCTCTGCGTACCATGCGCGATAAATCCGCACGGCTTCCACTGCTTCGGCATCCGGGAATTTGAAAACCGTGCGATACGTCTCGAGAAGCGGGCCGCCGATCACACTGCAGAGCACATCTTCAGGGGGAACAGGCCGCCCCATCGCCAAATGCGCATGGCGATGGCTGTTCAGAATTCCTTCGGAGGTGTCGGCCAGAGTCCCGTCCAAATCGAATATAACAAGCTTTCCCATCAAATGTCGTACCTCGAGGGGGTCAGGGAAGCATATGGGATTCCGCCCAAAGCTAACCGCAGTTGTCTTGAAATGTCAGCGTTTTTCTTATCTGCTTCGACTTTGTCAAGCATTCGTTTGTAGGAGGGGATGCAGTAGTTATCTTCTACATTGGTTCCAAAGCCGTCAAATCCGGCGAGGAGGATCCTGCTCGCGCCGCATTTGCACAGAAGCCTGATGAGCATGGCCCCCGCATTGTCGCCGACATGTCCTTCTCCCAGATAATCCGTATAGTTGACAAATTGGACATTGGTGGGAAGCTCATTAAGCAGGTTGGATGTGGCAATGACGTTTGGATATGTACCGATATAGTTCTTTAACAAATCAAGACGCTTTTGATTGCTGATAAAGAGGGCATCGGCACTGACAGTATCGGGAATGAAATTCACGGACACAACATAGGGGTGATTCACGCTGATATAATTCTGCAGCATTTCACTGTAGGAAGAAATGGTTGCACCGGGGCCGAGGATCAGCGCTTCCCGATCCGACACCTTTTCCGTCAGGGCAGCACACACGGCAGTATCATCAATCTGGCAGCTCTGGAAGCTGTCGTACAGCTTTTCAATCAGGTCCTGATGATACAGATCGCTTTGATCCACCGGAAGCATACTGAGAACCTTTGAGATTGCCTCAATGTTCAGGGTTTCCTTATTGATCAGATAGGCGGCGTAATTGGGATGGCAGTGCTCCTTGGCGGAGAGATAGTAGGGCAGAGCGTACCCCCACGGGGTTTCCGCGTAAATGCTCATCAGGTACTGATCCGCGATGGTGAGCAGCGGCATGATGGCGTAGCGCTGTTCGACATTGACGTTGATAAATTCCGTCAGCAGCTCTGTCGGCAGGTTGCCGACGCCGCGGCCCATGCCGTATACGGAGGTATCAATGATGATCTGTCGTTTGGTACTCTCCAGCAAAAGCTCCTGGGCATTGGCGAAGGATACCTGCAGATTGTTGTGAGAGTGAAAGCCAAGCCGGATATCGCTGTCAAGATTGTGGTCTATAAAATAGAAAAAGCGCAAAACATCATGACGATACATGATTCCCAGCGTATCGACCAGATAGAAGGCAAAGGGATGCAGGCTGTTCACATCCCCAACGAGTCGCAGAAGCTCTTCATCGGAATAGGAGGTTGTGCCGACCGGCTGGATAAAGACCTTGTAACCCTTCTCCATCAGTTCGACCGCTGTTTTCCGCGCTTTCCCCCATTCGTGTTTATGGAAGGTCAAGCGAATACCGTCAATCGAAGAACCGTCGTAAGGGGCGATCTGCTCCGGTGAAATATCGCCGAGAGCGATCATTCCAACATACAGGACACCTGGCTTTTTGGGCGAGATGAAAGGGACAATCTGGTTTACATCCGAGAAAACCGTTTTATCGTGATCATATGCCTGATCCCGGAGGAAGCCGCACTCGATGATATCGATGCCGGCAGTATCCAGCAGTTCGATAATGCCGGAGATCGCATCGCTTCCGAAATGCCAACGGTTTATGTATCCGCCATCGCGGAGTGTGCAGTCAAGAATTGAAATTCTTTTCATAAGTCATCCCCATTAGCTTGCATGGTATCACTTAAGGAATTGTTATCTCTTTACGATCTATTTTAGCTTTTATAATATTTCTCACTTTATTTAGATCTTTCTGAGTATCAACAGATAATGTAGTTGCCTCTGTTAACACAAACTTGACCTTATGTCCATTTTCCAAAAATCTAAACTCGTCTATATCTTCGATGCTCTCAAGATATCCGCGCGGGGTTTTGGCTACAAATTCTAATGCTTTCTTTGTAAAACATTGAACTCCGACAAATTTTTTAAGTTGGAAATCACTTCTTGCTTTTGGGAAAGGAATAGGACTCCGTGCCATATATAGTCCGTACCCAGCCATATCTGTTGCAATTTTAATCTTTGATGAGTCATAAGCATCTATCGGGTCTCTTAATATCATCATACCATTTGCAAAATAGCTTGATTCCGGATCTATAGATTCATCCGGAATTAAATCCTCAATAGCAGAACATTCGATTAAAGGTTCATCTCCATTGACATTAATATAAAAATCCGCGTCAATCTTCGTTGATACCTCGTATAGCCTTTCAAGATGTGTTGGACAACTATCAGAAGTTATTACCGAAGGAATCCCTTCTTTTAAGCAAACGTCAACAATCCGCTGGTCATCGGTAGCGACATATGCTTCATCAATTCCCCTTGCATTTTTTAATGCGCGGTAGACCCACCAGATCATAGGCTTCCCGCAAATATCCGCTATTCCTTTTCCAGGAAATCTGGTAGAGGCGTAACGAGACGGGATAATACCTATCACTTTCATTTTTCCTGTTTCTCCTTCTCAATGTAATACAAAAGTCTATTTTCTGTGGCAGCCAAAATGCCTTCCAGCATTTTGATTTTCTCGTCTCTGGAATCAAGGGGCCTGTTTTCAAGCATAATGCCGGTATGGGGAAGCTCTTTATTGATCGCAGTTTCCTTTGCCATTTTCAAAAGCTCCTTATCTTTGGAATATATATAAATTGTTTCATCTTCGAGCGAAGCATAAAAATCCTCACTCTGCGACTTTAGGGCGGTCTTTTTTAGTACAAGCGGTGCAATATCATTCCACAGGTATTTTTCTTCATAGTTGTACCAGCAATAGTCATCTTGAGAATTGACCATCACAGCGCAACTGCCCGCCTGAAGCGAATGCAGCAGGTTTACAACATCGGCTCGTCCGCTCTCACCGGAAGCGGTAACATTATCAATGAGATAGACACATGCGCTGTTGCTGTCCGGAATCTCCGTGGTGATCTGGGGAACATCTTCGCCGAGCGTTTCGCTCAATCTGCATGCAAGAACCTCATTGGCACCTAGACAAACGACATCAAGTCCAATTCTCTGTGCAATTTTCAGCGCAGCATAATACCGATGCGTCATCGGAAAATCGCTTTCGTAACGGGTATCCAACTCAAATACTTCCTGATAATGGCCACGGAGGTTGTAAATTGCTGTTGAACTGACTGTTGCGACACGGTACGGTTGATTGTTTAGAATAAACGGTAAAAATTCAGAAGGAAAACGTTCTCGGATAATCTGCGCTTTTAGGAAAAGCTGGCTATAATACATCAAATCGTCAGGATGCGGTTTTATTATAAGGTTTTCACATGCCAAAAAATAATCTTCCACGATCTGATACAGTAATGCTTGTTCCTCAAACGACATAACCAACAAATTTGAAAAATGCTGCGTGAGCAAAAGAGTCGATTTATCGGGGATCGAGATTCCGCGTGGCGGATTGAAAAATGAGAGTATCTTTTCGCGTGTTTCTGCTGACAAAGCTTTAAGTTCCGCAATGACATCAAAGTTAATTATATCTTTATCTGGGATAAAGCTGTCAGCTTGGGCTTTCACATTGCAGAGCTTTTGTATTGCATAGGGGGATGAGCCATTATATGCTCCAATCTCTTGGCATAATTCCCACCACTTCGACTTGAGAGAATCCTTTTTTTCAATATTCATCAAAATCTCCGGTCTGCTTAGCAACCCAGCTGCCTCTTCACAGAAAATATAAGGAAGTTTTAAATCGTTCAATACAAAGCCAAATGAAAATTGTGAACCCCAACTATATATCTTTGAAAACCGCTTAAGATCACCTACCGCATTATTGAAGTACGCAATATTATTATCGGGACTATGAAAAAATCGATAATTGGAATCAATACAAATAACTTTTTGGAAGAAATGATGCAGTTCTTCTATTTGCGGAAACTTCTGCACAATCCATTCAGAACAAAGAAGAACGCTTTTTTCTTCATGAAGTTGACTACATATCATTGCACTCAAAAGGTGATATGACGATACAACATGATATAGAACCATTTTATACCCCCGCCTGATCAAGAAGTTCTCGTATAGTTTCTATACGCTGGTTTTCAGTATCTCCACTCACATTGCGAGCAAAAGTATAATCCGAAAAATACTTTTTAATAAAGGAGAGATCACGAATGATCATTCGATATGGACAGTAAGCATCATATCCTGAAATACATAAAGCGAAGAAGTCTTTATGGAAAAAATGAATATACTGAGAACAGAAGTCAATAATCCCGCTTTGTATTTCCTGTATCGCCTTATAGTTCTCAACTTCAGGATAGTCAAATATAAAGCTTCCATCCGCATTCATACCGCCATACGAAGGATATGTTGCTTGTGAAAAGAATTCAAAGAATATATTATTTTGCCCTTTATTCGTGTTGGCATGTACATCGAAGTGATTTCTGTTGAACATTTCCGAAAAAATATAAGGTTCAATTGTACTGTCCATTAATTCCGGAGCAATATCTGTATGAATAGGCGGACGCGCTGCAGCCTGCATGCAATATACTTGGCAGTTTAATTGTAATTCTTCCTCGATCAAATATTTTAGACCAACCGGCCCGCTACCGAGCCAGCCGACATCTATAACAGCAACCTTGGAAGCATTGCCAACCTTATCGCGGATGTAGTTCCTGATATAATCTTTCTCCGGCTCAAATGCTTCACAAACCTCATCCCAATGCTCAATGAATAACTGATCAAAAAGCTTTACTGTTTCCGGTATAAGAAGTGTTTTCTCATTAAGCTGATATTCTTTTAGATACGGTATTAATCCCAATAGATTTATTGATTGCAGTAAAGATTTCGCTGTAATTTTAAATGGTGCAAGTGCGCGATAATATACAATTCGCCTGAGAAAATCTTCACGGTTTTTTTTGACAGTATACTTAGTATTTGCGATTCTAGACCATAGAAAATACTCATTCGGGACGTCATCAAACATCATGTTAAAGACTTTCTGATAAATATAACCATCCCGTGAGAGAAAGAGAATCTTGTCAATTCCTTCCTGCTTGACGCGTTTATGAATCCAGTTACAGAAGCCCAGCACATATAGGCCTCCGTAAATAAATCCATATTCATACAATGGTGAAAAAACTTTATCGCTGTTGTGCAGATAAGTGTTTACAATCCCCGAATAGCTTGATTCAACAAATGCCGACATTCCGTCTGCACGATAGGGGTTCCCAATTTCATGGCAGTTCCTGTAATGTTCTGATTCAACTCCCGCGGCAGCTGCACACTTAATGTCGGAGTTCATATTATCCCCGACATGGATGATTGTCTTTCCCGGATAATCGTTTTTTACATATTGGTAAAGGCTCCCATTGCTTTTGCTGCATCCATAATCGCAGGAAACATAAAGCTTGTCATAACCGGAAAACCCATTCTTGTGTAAAAGCTTTTCCATCATTTCTTTAGGCAGGTACATATCCGAAGTAATTACGATCGTTTTTCCCTGTTCCTGAAGTAAGCGGTAAACTTTTTTCATATAGGGATTCGCGAAGCAGTAATCGAGTTCTGTCTCGAATTCAGTTTGCAAACCCAACTCAGCCGGTATGCCTGTGCGCTGTTCAATAATGCGGTAAATATCGTATATTGTAATTTCTCGGGTACCCTTTTTCTGCATAGCCTCTTCTCTAGCGCGCCTCTCAGCGTCAGTGCGGATACGATAAAACTCAACCTTGTTAAGGCGCTTACCCACGATCATAAACAGATCCGTCGGCTTGCTGAATGGGCGTAGAATCAGCGTGTCAAAAATATCAAAAGAAATCACATCAAAAGAGAGAAGCCGGTTTTTTACCAAATGTATTGGGGAACTACGATTGGAAAGGGAAGATTCGGAGCCTTCCAGATATGGTAATCTCTGTTTCTTTTCAGTCACCTTCCCTTCAGGAGGTTTTGAAATCATCATGTTATCACGCCGCAATACCCTGTAATGCCAATTCAGCTTTACAAGCATCCATCTGTGTTTCCAAGGATGCTCTGCATGCTCTTCCCGATGTGCGTCCACATAAGGCCCGTACTCCCGCCTTACGCCCCAGTTTTTTTCTGCAAAATAGTAATACAGTTTGTCTTTGATCTGTCCACGCATATCTATCAACCCCAATAAATCAATTCCTGATCTGTGTTAAAAATGATTCACTTTATACTTCGCGTACTGCCAGAGGAAGATATTCCCTCTGTACCAGCCCCGTTTTATTCCGCTCACAAACGCGGCGGTGCCGTACGGCCAGTACATTCCGGCATCGGCAGAATCCCCCGTTTTCGAGAAGAAGCGGACCTTTAGCCTGCCGGCGATGGTGTATTGCTTCAATTGCTCTATATTCGTTTTATCTGCCAGGGGACTTTGATACAGCTCTGTTATGTCATCGCAAAAAACCTCGGCCCCAAGAAGCTCAACCTCGCGCTTCGTCGGGCGGCACATGTATCTGCGTATGAGGGCGTCTGTTATCCGCCAGTCTATCGTCCGCCGGAAATCCGATTTCTGCACCTCACGCGCGGTGAATGCAAGCACACAGTCCTTGTATTCACCGATCCGCGCCGCTTTGCCGTCAGCCGGCGCATCCAACAGCACCGGAACAAAGGCTTTGCCCTCCTGCCGATACTCAACGGTCATGCCGTGGGGCGCTTCCAGCAGGCATTCAAACAGATTGTTATTGAAACAGGCTTTTGCTCTTGTGCCTCTGTTCCACGAAAAATACCAGGTTCGGTAGTCCCCGTCTGCCGCTTCCTTCGGCGCCTTGAACATGCCAAAGTAAAACCCGGTCAGCTTCCCGCGCCAACCGGCTGATTCCAGAAGCTGCCGCAGAGAACGCTGCATACTGCCTGTCCACCCGCTGTCCACAATGGCAATATGCCCCTGGTCCACCAGACCCTCCTGCCTGAGATATCCAATCGCAGCGGGATATGCGGACTTGGATTTTTCAATCACATACCGGCGGTAGGTCGGGTCACTGCGAAGAGTTTTCGCAGCGTCGTCAAACTCGGCCCAGGACAACAGCCGCCGCTCGTCTTCTATCGTCCAGCCGCAGCTTTTATAGACATCCTGCCGCTCCGCCTCGTTGAGACGCGCACGCTGCAGAATCGAATCCAGCCGCAGCTGGTATCCGCCGCACAGTAAAAGATCAAAGGCCTCCTCGCCAATCAGCCAATAGCTCGGCGTGCGGAGCGAAATCCTGGAGCAATATAAATACCTGCACTCGATATCCAGGTTATAGCGCTCGCAGATCACCAGGGCGATCTCCCGCAGCAGCCAGCCGTCTCTGGCAAGGAAGTACAGGACTTTAATACCCGATTTCTCGGCTTCCTGCAAAATCCACCAGACATAATCGGTCATGAGCCTTCCGGGAAACTTCTCATACAATTGCTTTGTAAACTCATCCATATACTGTCCTCGGTTCAAAAGCGCTCCGCTTTCGCCGGGTATCATCGTGCCCGGTATAGCGTTTCTACAGTCTTCGCGGTCTCGCGGGCACTGAAGCCTGCTTTTACAATTGCATTTTGATCCTCGATCCGATCAAACGATTCTGCTTTCAGCAGCTTCTCGATCCAAAGCTCCTTCTGTAAGGAGAGCTTTATTACGTTGCTGTTGAGCACCGCTTCATCTGTTAAGCCTTCTGACATCAAGCACGGAAGGCCGTTTGCCTGCGCTTCCACCAGCACATAGCTCAACCCTTCAAAAAGCGAAGGAAATGCAAAACAATCCATCGCGTTATAATACGAACTCACATTGTCGGTGGCACCGATAAAGTAGACACAATGCTTGAGCCCCAGGGCATCTACGCGGTCCGCTATCATTTTTTTCAATGAACCTTCGCCGACCAGAACAAGACAGCTTTCCGGCTTCCGGGCATGTACCTCCGCAAATACATCGATCAAGAACGAATGATTCTTCTGAGGTGAAAAGTGGCCGACATGTCCGATTACGAAAGCATCGCGCGCAATGCCAAGCTCCTTTCGCACCTTTTGCCCGAGTTCGTTATCTCGCTGAAACTGCTCTAATTCGATGCCGTTTTTGATAACGATCAATTTCTTGTTGACGATACTCCTTGGAAATTTGTCTTCTCCTGCCTTGCGGGAGCAGGCCAGCCAGTTTGTGGGAAAAAGCTTCAGCAGCGGCGCAAAGGCAATCCTGATCATGCTGTGCTTTAATGACAGGATTCCCGTACAATGAGAGTGAACGAGAATCTGCCGGCAACCGGCTCGATGCGCTGCGAGAGCACAGTAGGCCAGTGCCGAAATAGAGCCTGAATGAATATGGGCTACGTCATAGCCCCCTTCTCTTAGCACATTAGAAACGGGTTTCAGCAGGTTTTTCCTGCTCTTTCCTGGTGCAAAGTCCAAGCCAAGTTTGATCAGCTTACCGCCGCGCGCGGTAAGCGTTTCCTCAAAATTTTTATTGTTGCAGAAGTACGGTGCGACGACATCAATCTCAATATCCGGAGCTGTTATATGCTTCAAAAGATTCAGGATAAATCTTTCCTGCCCGCCGTGTACAATGGGCTCTGCAGTTATTTCAGCAACTCTCATGTCATTCCTCGATATATTCAATATCCGGACGGAATGAAAGTCCCTTCCGGGTACCCGACACAATTTTTTTGATCCGCTTCCATCTATGATCCCGGCTTCTGAATACTACCCGCAGGCAGTGTCCTGACAGGCGGGCCGCTTCATACGCGAAGCCCTTGAAGCCTTCTCGCCGATACAGGACGACATCATTCCGGTACAGATAATTGAAACGATCAAGGCGGTCCATACTTGCAGTCACGATGTTTGCGCCAATATTGCTGATTGAATGATGGATGACCACACTGGCGGCAACTACATAGCAGGGGTATTTCCTCGATATCCTGCGTGTAAACTCCCAGTCATCCGTCCAAATGAAAAACTCTTTGATCGGGAGCCCCATCTCAAGCACAATGCGGCGCGGGAGAAACAGGGAAACAAAGGACGCCATCACAACCGGCTGCAGCTCCTGATCAAAAGAACTGATTGTATGGATAAGTGTGTCTCGCTGCAGATTCATTGCGCAGAGATTTCCATCTTTCCAGAGGACTCTGCTCGAGAGCCAGCCGTACCCGCCGCCCAGGTGCGCATCCGCCTCCAGGAGCCTTTCCAGCGCCTCTGGCTCCGGCAGGCAGTCGTCGTCCATCACCCAGAGGAAGTCATACCTGGCCTCGACCGCCCAGCGCATCCCATAGTTGAAGCCGCCCGCGCCGCCGAGATTTTCGCCGGTGTCGCGCGCCGTGAGTACGCCCGACGCCTGCTGCGCCGTGAGCCACGGCCCCGTCCCGTCCGTGGAGGCGTTGTTGACCACCAGGATATCGCAGAGCGCTGTCTGGGCGCGCAGGCTCTCGATACACTTTTGCAGCAGCGGCAGGCGGTTATATGTGACCACCACCGCGGCAATCCGTTTCTTCTCCGCACTCATCTCACATGCACCCCAATCTTGCGCAGCACGAAGCTGCCGCCCTTGCGCAGCCAGTGCTGGCTCTCCGTGTTCAGCACGGGCAGCTCGCGGTACCTGTACCCGTTCGTTTCAATCCACACGTCCAGCAGGCGCTCGGCCACGAAGCCGAACTCAAAGAGAACGTCAAAGAGCCAGGCGCACCAGGCATGGAGCTTTTCATGGCTCATAACAAACATGTTGAAGCGGTGACCGACCCTGCGCTGCATGGAGGCGTCGAAGGCTTTTATGTAGGCTGGGTACCGCTCCCGCAGGATCTCCCGTGTGGTATCCAAGTCGATCGCGTGGTGGGCGTGGGCGTACTGGCTGTAGCTCGTCTCGATCCAGTAATTGCGGGGCCTTGGAAGAAGAATGTCGCAACAGGCCAGTTCTCTTTGAAACTCCACCTCGGAGAGGATCCGGGCTTCTTTCCTTTTCAGGAGCTTCCCGTTGCTGAAATAGCGCCTGTAGTGCACAAGGCCGATGTAATCCGCGTCCAGGTTCTTCCATGCCCAGTAGAGCGCCGTCAGCTCGCAGTAGTTTTTATTCTTTTCCGAGATGTTGTCGCCGGTATTGTCAGGGATAAATCCCGGGATCGGCTGCGTGTGCAGCGCCGCCCCGACCTCGACCGGCAGATAGCAGGGCTCGTCCGGAACCGGGTACGGCCGATGGCAGGCGATCAGGATCTTGATTCTCTGCGGCATCTTGTGCCTCCCTGTGTTTTATATCGTCTTTTCCCCAGATCATGCCGAGGGCGTCCAGGTGCTTCTTCCGCTCCTCCGGGAGCTTGCCGTTTTTCCAGTTCATGCGCTGCGTTCTGAGCCATAAGCCCAGATTGTAGCCGTCCTCTGTCCGGTACTCCTTCGGGACGTTCAGATCGCCGTGCCGCTCCCGGTAGCGCTTTGCCTCTCTATAGGCGTTTTCCCATGCCTGGTCGCGACGGCTCCCCCAAAGCATTCCCAGCGCATCCAGGCGCCGGATCTGGTCTTCGGTCAGGGTCAGCTTTCCGGCTCTGTACGCGCTGCGGAGGCGGTTGAGCCAGAGGCCGAGGCGGATGCCGTTTTCGTCCACGTATTTCACGGGTACGTTGAGATTCTCGTGTGCTTTGTAATACTTAAGCGCGGCGGTAAAATTCTGCTCAAACAGATAATCCGGCACATCCCAGGTCATGCCGATCGCATCGAGGGCGGCCTCCCGCTCCGGCGTGAGACAGGCGCTGCGGATCTTTCCCTTTCGATACTGCCGCAGTCGACTGAGCCAGTACCCAAGCCGCAGGCCGTCCGGCGTTATGTACAGGGCTTTCACATTCAGATCGCCGTGAGCCTCATAGTATGCTCTGGCCGCCTCATAACAGCGGCTCCAGGCTTCCTCATCGGCGCTTTCCCAGCGCATACCCAGCGCGTCAAGCAGGGCGATCTGCCGCTCAGTCAGATTCCCGGCGACCTTGCCGTCCCGCACCATACGCTGGATGCAGAGCCAGGACCCGAGGGAGTATCCGTCCGGCGTCACATAGCGGCGGGGCACGTTCAGGTCCCCGTTGGCGGCACGGTACTTCTTCGCTTCCTGAACCATCAGATCCCAGGAGGCGACCAGCGTCTCCTCAAGCTTTGCGAAGAGCTCCCGGCAGTCGCGCACCTCGTCGATGATCTTGAAGTGCTCGTTCACGATCTCGCTTTCCAGACCGAGAGAGCGATAATAGGCCGTGGCGAGCTCCATCTCTTCCTCGACCGCGCCAATGCTGTACAGGTTTTCAATGTTGAGGACGATGTCGAAGATGACCGCGTCCTGTTTCTTCGCAGCCGACAGGGCCCGCCCGATCTGCTGCTTGTATACGATGGGGGAGATCGTGGGCCGCAGCAGGATCACGCCGCTGACGTTCTCCACATGGATCCCCTCGTTGAGCATGTCGATGCAATACAGGAGCTTGAGATGCTCGCTCTCATCGGCTTTGAAGGAGGCAAAGGCGCTGCTCGTCTCGGGGTCGGCGGAGTAAGCGGAATAGATGTGGGGGTGCTTATCCACCTTCCCGAACCACTCCGGGGCTTTGCCGATCATCTCGCGCATGTGCTCCGCGTTAGCGCAGAAGACGATGTACTTGCCGTTTGCCGCCGGCATGTGCCGGGCAAAGATCGCATCCATTCCCTCGGCCTTTTCAAGCGCGCGGCGCAGGGCGTCAAGAAGCTCCTCACCCTTATCCTGCATAGCCTTGCTTCTGGCCTGCCTGACGCGGGCTTCGTATTTTTCCAGTTCGTTCTGATAGGTAAACAGCGAGAGGACATATTTCGGCGGGTTCAGGATGCCGCGCACGATCGCCTCGCCGAGCGTCATTTCGGAGGCGATGCGCATGTCGAAGGTAACGGTAGTGTCCTTCTGCCCGTCAAGGTAACGTATATTGGTTGCCGTAAGCCCGATGGCTATGGGCTCTGGCTTTCGCGCAAGCAGCGCCTGCACGGGCTTTTCCCATGTCGGCGCTGCGGCGCGGTGCATTTCATCCAGGATGATCACATCCGGGCGCAGCTCGTTCAGCTCCGCCGGATCAAGCTGCGACAGCTTGGCATAAGTCATGTACGAGATATTCTCCGGAACCTGCGCACCGGCGGCAAGAAGACTCTCGCACTGGGTTTTGAAGATATAGGCTGAGGGTGAAAGCCAGAGAACCGTCTGCGTGGGATGCTCCTCGCAGTATTTGAAGCCGATAAAGCTCTTGCCCGTGCCGGTGGGGTGAATGATGCACGCGCGCTGTTCCGTCTCCAGCACAGTCAAAAGAGACGCATACGATGTCTGGTTGTGTGGGAAAAGCGTGATAGACATGTTCACTTTTCACCCCTTTACAAGACAATTCGTTTGCAGGCTGAACAGTTCGCACTTTGCAGGCTATTTCTGTAATGAGTTCTGTTCCGGACTGTTTCACCAGATCACGGCAAAAAGCCGAACCCAAAACATCAGGTTCGGCGTTTTGCAAATTGGAGTAGAAAAGCACACCTTTTTCACCAACTTGACTATTGTATTATTGTATGAATTATGATAACATATCTTGAAATATTAATTAACAACTCGACATAAACACAGTAGGATTTCCCATTAACATCCGTATTATTATGCTTCTCGGCTTTTGCGATATTGATAAAGACGCTTTCCTTCACATGGCGAGAAATGTGTGCTTTTTCAGCCAAGCTTTGACTGATCCATTTACTGAAGGTTTTCCTGTCCACATTGAGCCTCTTTGAGGCGGTGCGTGCAGAGATTTCGCCGCTTTCCCACGCACTGAAAACGTCCGTGAAATTATCTGGCTTGTGTTTGGGTTTCCGTCCTAAATGCACGCCGCGCGCCCTGGCGGCTGCTATTCCCTCCGCCTGGCGTTGCCGGATATATTCCCGCTCTGTCTGGGCCACATAGCTCAAAAGCTGGAGCACAATATCCGCAATCAGCGTTCCGGTCAGATCGCGCCCCTGCCGAGTGTCGAGCAAGGGCATATCGAGCACCACGATATCCACCTTTTTCTCTTTTGTGAGAATCCGCCACTGCTCCAGAATTTCATCATAATTCCTGCCAAGCCGGTCGATGCTCTTGATCACAAGTGTGTCGCCCGGCTTGAGCTTTTTGATCAGGCGGCAATAAACAGGACGTTCAAAGTCCTTGCCCGATTGCTTCTCCTGATAGAGCTGCTTCTCAGGAACGCCAAACTCCCGCATGGCAAAGAGCTGACGGTCCAGGTTTTGCTCCTTGGTGGATACACGGACATAGCCATATACATTTTCATTCATTTTTCATTTCCTCCAATCTTGGTAGTAAAAACATCATATCAGAGGAAATCCCGAATTGTTTATAATCGTTTTTCGCCGCTTCCCTCCCTTCTAAGGATTTTTGTAACCATTTATATTATTCATTCCGGTTATAATCACATTATACGATATATCGCCCGTAAAGTCGATATATCGTATAATGTGATATAAAAAAGTGCTACCCTTTGTCTATATATCATAGGGCAGAAGGAGTGCACCCCAATGAACACCAGGCAAACGGTAGCGAATCGTATTATATAATTATGTGATGATCGACGGCTTACATTGAACTCTCTTGCAAACATCTCTGCAGTACCGCCGTCTACATTTAAGAGCATTATCAACGGCGACAGCAGAAATCCAGGTATCGTCACAATTAAGGCAACACCGCATAATTCGGCAAGAGCAGATCCTGAGAAAATTTGGGTGAGGTCATTCCCTTCTTCCGCTCTCTGACGGAAAATACCGTCAAGGGATACGCATGCGTTTCTGTCTTCGGTGGTGGCACTGCCAACTCCGAATTTGAGTTTCTCACCGGACACTCCATGGCCTTTCTTCCGCGAGGCAGCGTACCCTATCAGCAATATCTGAGGGGAACGGTCAATTCCATGGCTTCGGTTCTCAAGAGCCGCGGCTATTCCTGTGTTGCGATGACGCCTTTCTCCGGCAGAGACCGGAACATTCAGAACGCATATCCCAGCCTTGGCTTCGAGGAACTGCATTTTGACAAGGAGTTTGGGGAACTCCCGCTCGTTCGCGACCAGTCGAGTGATCAGGGCATGTATGATTACATCATCCGCTAACAGCCTGCACCCACCCCTCGTTTGTATCCGAATAGATCACATTTGGGTAGTCTCGGATATCCTCCAGCGGAGTTGCCAGCACCCGTACATTCATGGCCATATGCTCGAACAGTTTCAGCGGGGAGACATATTTGCCTATCTCGGAATTTTTGAAGGGCAGAAGCACAAAATCCGTATATGCGAGGTAAACCGGCAGATCAGTCTGTTTTTTCACACCGAGGAAATGCACGTTCTGCGGCAGGTGTTTCCTCCTGTCTTTGCAGCCGTAAGCATCGCCAATAAGGTTGATCGCACAGTTCGGGATCTTCCGGGCAACATACTCGATCTTCTCCCAGTCGAGCCAATCCCCCAGAGAGATCCGAAGTAAAGCAGTGTTTTTATGCCCGTGGCCAGATCGGCGGTACGCACATATTCTTTTGCGGGCTCAAAGATCTCAATATTTACCGCATTGGGCAGATACAGATACGGTCTGCTGCTCTTTTCCGCGATCTTCTCCCCCAGGTTTTTGGCGGTGACCGTGATCAGATCGGCTTTCTCCATATACCGGCCGAACAGCTCCTCCCGATAAAACATCGCGCCCAGCGACGTGTCCCAGTTGTCGATCTGCTCATAAACGGTGTACGCGCCGTGCGCCTTTGCACAGTCCAGATACGCTTCAAACCCGGCGAAGGGAAGCTCAAAAATGGCCAGATCTCCCGGATGAACCCGTCTCTCAAGGTACTTGATACCGATGCTCTCGATGCTCTTGTGCGCACAGACCGGGATTTCCATGTCGGGGATATTCTCTTCCCTGCAAGGGTAGGCGCAAATATAGTATACCTGCTTGCCCAGCGTGCTGAAGGCTCTTGCCAGCTGCGCAGAACGCTGACCTCCGCCAGTATCATAAAACGGAACCGAGGCAAAGAGAAAGATACGCTGTGTGTCCTTTTCGGCAAACCGCCCTTGATTACACAGGTCGCAGGCGATCAGGTCGTCCTGTGCCTGTGTCAGGATGAGCTTCACCTGCTCCAGCGGATCAAACTCTTTGAGTAGTTTGGCGTGATAGTCCTTTTTTATCAGCTTTCCGACCATCCATTTCAGGAAATCTTGGGGCTGTTTCTCCGTGAAGAGCTGCTGCTTTGCTCTTTTGAACAGCAGGCCGATCTTATAGGATTTCAAAGCCTGCGTCCGGACGATCCTTTCGTGCGCCTGTCTGATCACCTTCTGCTGGCTGAATGCAGTATCCTCTAATTTCTCCAGAATATCAACATTTCTTGTCTCTTCTACATCCATTTTCTGCTCCTCAGATATGCGATATGCAAAATAAAATTCTTCTGCAATTTACCGAACACGAGCATGACCGGCGCCATGAATACCAGCCCGCTGAACACACAGCCGAGCCAGGCATTGGGTCCGGGGATGACGCCGAACATCGCCAGATTGCGAAAGGTGTTGAGGAAATGATACATCGGGTTCAGCTTCATCACCCACAGCAGTCGCTCCGGCATAGTATCAAGGGTATAAAAGATTGGCGTGCCGTACATTCAGGTAAGGGTCACCACGCCCCACAGATGCGTGACATCGCGGAAATAGAATCATCCACCAGCAGAAGATCGGAGCGCGTTTTGGCAAGCTGGCACAGGTCGTCAGTAAAACCGCCCATGCTGAAAAGGACAAACCATGTTTTACGGCGATCCTTGTTCCATGTTACATGCTCTGCCTTTTGTTCCAGTTCACGCAGGATGTTCATGCCGACCGACTCCTGCCAATACTTGCACTCCCCCAGAATCAGGTTTTTCCCTTCCGGGTCGATGGCAGCAATGTCGATCTCGATATCTGCGTCCCAATGACGCCCGATCCGTGAAAAGTGGAAGGGCCATGCGTCATCTCCGTTCAGCTCCCACATCTTTTCCCGGCAGACATCCTCATAGACGAAAGCGGTATGGCTGGTGACAAGCCCTTTGCGGATCTTATCCAGCACGATCCGGCTGTTGCCGCTCTCGATGAAGCTCTTATTGGGATATACAAAGGCAAACCAGAAACGGATATAATTATCCTTGATTTTATACAGTCCTCGCTTGCTTTTTTCCGGGTTATCCTCTGTGACAGGGACTTCACGCTCCAGAATATCCAGATCGATCAGTGTTTTCAGATATTTGGTCAGGCTGGTGGCCTTGACCTCCAGCGCAGAGGAAATGGCCGCCAGCTTGTGATTGCCCGCAGCAATGGCCCGGATCACGGAGAAATAGCTGCCGATCTCGCTGACCTCCTGCTGCAGCAGGAAATGCGGTTCATCATACAGATAACCGGAGCGATTGAGAATATTTCGCTGTATGGCGCGGTATATGTCTTTGCCTTCAGAGAACATCTCCACGTATTTCGGGACTCCTCCGGTGATGGCGTACATCTCGATCAGTTCTTTTCTGCTTCGGTCAGGGAAAAACTCTCCGTAATAGTGAAACGGGATTTGTCCCAGCCGGATCTGCGCGGTGCGCCGCCCGTAGAGAGGGCTGTTATAGGCCAAGGTCTGGGACTCCATCATAGAGACCAGGGAACCGCAGAGGATCACCATGACAGAGCGGGTCTTTAGCTGCTCCTCCCAGATGCGCTGAAACACAGATGGGAAAGCTGGGTTGGAC
Organism: Oscillospiraceae bacterium; assembly: GCA_902761635.1. Lineage (GTDB taxonomy): Bacteria > Bacillota > Clostridia > Oscillospirales > Oscillospiraceae > Limivicinus. The sequence continues at coordinate 18,232 of CACWLG010000001.1, forward strand.
TTGCCGATATATTGAAACTCGTCGATCACGATGACCGGCTTGCTCTCAAAGCGGCGTTCCATGATCGCTGCAAAGATCGCGTCCCAGGTAGATACACTGGCCTCCCTCAGTAGGGCGCTGTCGATGAAGTCGGCGGCCTTCTCCTTAAAGGCGTTGCGGTTTTGCGCTTCGGATTCCTCACTGGCAAGGAAGAACAAGGCATTCTTGCCCTTGATAAACTCTGAGATCAGCGTAGTCTTTCCGGCGCGCCGCCGCCCGTAGAGAATCACAAGGGAGCTGCCTTTGCGTTCATACTCGCTTTGGAGTGTATCCATTTCCTGCTCACGGTCGATAAATCTTTCCATGTGAATTACCTCAAGTGCTAAGTCAGCAAATAGTATTGTTAAACCGCTAAAAAATATTATACTGCAAAGTATAATAAAATCAAGCATAATTTTTAGGCATTCTTCACGAAAATCTGTTATGTGCTTGAATAGCCCGCCGCTGCAAGGTATACTGACCATGCAACAGCGGGCTATTCTGCATCTGTCAACGAAAGGAGTTATGATAGGTCATGCCGATCTGGATATGACGAAACATTATCTGCATGTGCAGACGCCGATCAAGCAAAAGGCGGTGGAGGTGTTCGACCAAGCATTTTGCGTTCCGGAAGCGCATTCCAGTCATATTCCAGTCAGGTCATAAAGAGGGGTATTTTTAGGCAGAAAAAATCCCCAATCTCTTACGAAATTGAGGATTTTTGGTCCGAGTGAGAAGATTCGAACTTCCGGCCTCTTGAACTCCATGCAACCGACTGTGCAGCAGGCGAGCTGTATCTGGCTTTTTCCGGGGGATAGATTGTGTTTGTAGTACCGTACTGATACGTGGCAGTGGTATTTCCCAGCTCTGTCCCATTCGTGGATCTGCATACGATGGTGTACGTATAGTAATTCGGTGTTGCGGAAGCATAGATCGAACTGCTTGTCACGTTCCCGGATACGATAATGCTCGTGCTGCCATGGCTCGATATACTGCAACCCGTGCTGGCATTATAAGAAATTGACAAAGCATCACCATTGTATACCGTTTCCCCTGACGAAAGATATCCTGTCGAAGCTGAAGGGTTGGGCGAACTGGTTCTATAGACACTGATCGAATACCCCGTTCCATTGTTCCAACTGACTGTGAACGCGGGCAGCGTCACATTGTGGGAAGTTTTAGTCAGGGAATAGTATTAAAGCGCTTTACACCAGATCGATCCCTTCCCGCTGGAACAGCAGGTAGATCTCCCGCCTGAGATAGGACATGACCGCTTTCCCGTCCTTCTGGTCGACCACGACCTCGACAGCAAGCTCGATGATCTTCCGCTGCATTCTGATATCGCCGCCGGACAGGGACGTCACGCCGAGCAGATACGGTCCCTTCATGATCTTGCTGTTTCTGCTGCCGATTTCGGGCAGCTCGCGCTCCAAAAGCTCTTCGATCCTTAACAGCGATACGTTCGCCGGGACCCTCAGCTCCAGCACGATTTTGGACGGCTCATTGGATTTGTTGAGAATGCTTCTGATTTCGCTGTTGTTGATGTAGAAGGTGTTGTTCCCGCTCACCGTCAGCCTGGTGGCGCGCACGCCGATTTCCTGCACGACGCCCTCTTTGCCGCCGATCTCCACCACATCCCCGATGCGGAAGCTCCTGTCAAAGACGATGGCAAGGCCCGCGAGGATGTCCTTGATCAGGTGCTGCGCGCCCAGCGACAGTGCCAGGGACAGGACGCCCAGCGAGGCGATGATCGTGCCGGTCGAGAATCCCAGATACTCAAGGCCGAAATACATCACCGTGATCACCGTGACATAGCGCACGAAGCTGTGGAGCAGGCGGATCACCGTCTCCTCTCTGGCAGAGACCACACCGCCGGTCAGTCTGGTCAGCAGATTGCATACGACATTGACGAGGTAAGCGACGCAGAACAGCAGTAGGATGCCGCACAGGCTGAAGAGGTTGAGGCCGCGCATCCATCTGCCGCCCATGAAGAAGCTGAGCATGGTGCCGGAGCTCTCGTTCGGCAGAAGTCTCTTGCTCAGGATCTGCAGGATAAAGAGAATGATGAAGAACATGCCGACACGCAGGACGAGGACCGTCTTGCCGCCGGGGCTTCTCTGGTCCCAGCCGATCAGCTCGTGCAGCCTTCGGATGATAGCGATTTTCTTTTCGTCCTCTTCAACGCCGTATTTGTCCTTCATTCTGGCGTAGCGCTCTTTGAGACGATCCTGTTCCTCTTCCCGCAGTGCCTCCCATTTCCGGAAGTTTTCCTCGTTATATCCTTTCATGAGGAACGCTATGTGCATCGCCAGTGTTGCGCCGAAGATCAGGGAAATGACGGCGCTGACCAGGAGGGTCCGGCTGAACACCGTCTGCGTTTCGGCGGCATAGTAGCACACGATATTGTCTTCACGGCTGGAGATGAGCAGATAGCCGGTGTTTGAAATCGTGACAAAGTCCACAATGCTGTCGCGCAGGCTGTCCTCCGGCAGGCCGCATTCACTGATATGCTTCCGGATCATGCCGGGCTGGCTGGAATGCAGGATGAGCCCATTTGTGGAATCCGCCGCGAAGCAGATCGTCCCGCTTACGGATCTGAGTATGCCCCTGTCGCCGGTATCGTAGGATTTTGCGGTTCTCTCCGGCAGAAGGCTCATACTCAGCGCGCCGTGCATGTTGTCCCCCTCCCCCAGCGGCATCGTCACGCCGATCTGCTGCCGCTTGAGGTCCGTAATGGGATCTATGGCCGTCTCATGGATAATGCTCGGCACGCCGTAAAGCAGGCGTCTGAAATCGTACAGCGTGGGATAGTCCTCATCATCCAGGCGAAAACCGGTATAATCGCCGCTGGAGAGAGTCTGTCTTCCCCGGGAGTCGAACAGCGTGATCGTTTCGGCGCCGATGATCTCGGCAGTCTCCCGGAGCTTTTCGCGTGTGTTCAGCTCGGGATACTCGGACAGAAGCAGGGCAAGCTTTTCCCCGTGGTATACGATCCACTCCTCCTCTTCCCGCTGGATCTGCCGGGCCTCCTCCTCGTTGTTCCGCTCCAGCTGCCTGGAAAACAGGTTCAGGATGACCCTGCCGTTTCTGAGCTCCGTGTACGTCGCGCCGACCGCTTCCGTCAGCGTCACGAACGCGAAGGCGATCACAACGCACAGGATATTGGCCTTCACCATGCGCTTGCGCATCCGCTTCGGGCTGTAGCGGGTCCTGAGCTCATCCGTAAGATTCCCCTCCAGCATGATCCGCTGGGCGGCGGTTATATAAACCGTGACGGCGGTCAGGATGACCAGCATGATGAACTCCAGAAGCAGCACGCGCGGTCTGTTTTCCTTCCACAGGGAGGTTCTCGGGATCATCTGAACGCAGGTGACCGGTCCCTCTGTGGTATGGCCCTGCTCAAGGTGCGCATAGGCGCAGTTGTATTCCTGCCCGTCCATGGTGACGACAGGCAGCTCCTCGCGGATCATCCGGTCGATCAGGCCCTGCGACGACAGGGACCGGAACGCCGTATCCGTGCCGTACTGACTGAGAAGCTCCTTCTCCCCGTCTGCCTCCTGGAGCATCAGCGTGATGGCGCCGATGGAGCGGTTGGTGTTTTCGAGGGCATTATTGACGATCCGGGTGCAGCGCTCCAGATAGGCATTGTATTCATTCTCGGACAGGATGTCCACATAGACGACCTCCGGCGCAATCTCCCCGAAGGACAGGAAATAGTTCTCGGAATCGGCGTCGGTGACATATTCCTTTATTCTGGGATCCGCCAGTAGGCGTTTCAGGTCCTTATCCACCGTCACCTTGCAGGTCAGCATGTCGCCGCTTTTGAGGCTCTCCTCGACGAGCTCCGGCGTCAGCTGCTTTTCAAGGCAGCGGTAGCCCTCCGGGAAGATCACCTGCCCGTTCCGGAGCTCGGCGACCGCGCCGTCGGAAAACGCGCGCGGGCCGGTATATCCGTCCTCACCGGCAAATTCCTTCAGGTAATTGACCATCATGCCGATATCGGCTTTCAGATTATCGGCGAGATTGACGTATGCCGCCTCGCGCTTTTCGGTGACATCGGACACGGTATCCATCATGGCGTTCATATTGAGCTCCAGCATCTCATTCTCGCGCGCCTCACCGGCCTTTGTCATGACCGCGAGAAACGCGTACTGGAGCAGGGTAAAGAGCGCCGCAACGATGAGCATCGACGCAAGCTCTTTTTTTCGGATCGTTTTTCTGATGTTTTCCATAAGTCCTCCAATCGTAAACAGCGGGAGTGTCTGTTTTGTATTTAAGATAAGGGCGCGGTCAGAAGACCGCGCCCTTGTTGCTTATGCGATTGAAAAAGTCACGCAGGGCATCATGACCGGGCTTAACGGATCATCCGCCGATCCAGCTATCGTTCCAGGACGCGAACATGAAGCCGTTGTCGCTTGCGAAGCGCTCGGCCTCGCTGCCGATGTCACCGTAGACGGTGACATTCGTGCAGCCCTCGAGGGCGGTGTCGTCGATGGTTTCCACTGTGGCGGGGACGACGATCTCCCGGAGGTTCGGGCAGTCGGCAAAGGCGCGCGGGCCGATGGTTTTCACGTTTTCGGTGAATTCCACGCGCGAAACCGGAATGCCCGCGAAGGCCTCCTCCCCGATGGTGACGAGCGCGACAGGGAGCGTGAAGCCGCCCTCGGCGGTAACTGTCACGGTAATGCACTGAGGCACCGTGTCCGTGTAGTTTGAATCGCCGAACACCTTATACCACAAGGTGTAGGTTCCGGGTTCGGTGATGGCGGGCACACTGTACTGCCAGTCCGCGTCGTCCGTGGGCGGGTTCTCGCCCACGGCATACAGCATGATGCCGCCGACCGCGCTGCCGGTCAACACAGGATCTTCGTCCTCGGAGTAGATCACCGGGCTGATGGCCTCAGGCGGGGTCACGGTCGGAGCAGCCTTCTTGACATTCACCTTCATCTTGCAGGTGGCGATCTCATAGTTCTCCAGGTCGTCGGGCGTGAAGATCAGGGTGTATTCCTGATCGGTGCCAGCCGGCGGGATAATGCTGCCGTCCTGCCAGGCCAGGACGCCCGGGACCTCGGGATTGATCGTAAGATGATTTCTCGTCGTAGTGAGCGAGTCCAAGGTTCTGCCATAGGTGAAATTGATTGCTTCGAAGGCTGTAAGCTCAACCTGCACCTTCTCGATGGTGTAGTACACCGTCGCGCTCACCGTGCCGGTGAACACCTGCTCAGTGCCGCCATCCGTGAAGATATCGGTTGTCATGCCGGGCAGGCTCACCTGGGCCATGTAATCCCCGGCCTCTTTGGTCGGCTTGGTGATGAATTTATTGGCGTCATCCTGCATCTTATAGTACTTGATGGATTCCGGCGTAATGTTCGTGTGTGTAACGCGCGAGAATTCCAACCAGTCGCCGAGGGTCGCCATGAGATCATCCTCCGCCGCGTTCGGGTCATAAGTCGTCTGCTTGGGGGGATTGATGGTCAAGACTATCCTTGAATTATCCAGGTTGCAGTTGGCCGCTTTGCAGGTCGCGAGGAGCTTGCCGCTCTTTTCCTCGTAGACGAAATTATGGATGTGCCCCTCCCGGATGGTCATTTCCGGCGTTCTCACATAATCGCCGTTTTCATCTTTTTCAGCCGCATGTTCTGCACTCGGCTCCCCGGAACCGAAGTAACCGTTATAAACCCCAATGCCCGGGCCGGTCGTGATCGGTCCGATGATCGCTTTGAGTATTTTCGTGTCAGATGAGTCAGGTGATAGTGCAGAGGCGTACACCGAGCCTCCTCCATAGACAGCGACATGCATGTCGTCGCCAATGGCGTTTTGAATCTGGTTCAATTTACCGCTGTAGGCTACACGGGCATTGACGATGCCGTCATAGACAATGAGACTGCCGGATCCGCCGATAGCGGGATACACGTGTTCAAGATTGGAAGAACTATTGGTGATAGAGGCATCGACCGTGCCGTTATGAACGATAATGGTTCCGCACTGATCGTCCGCGCCGATGGCCGCGCCGGGAATATCTTGCAGGTTTGCATATATGCCGGCGCTGACATCGTATTCCCTCTCCGTATGGATGTTCAGCGTTGCCCCTGCGTCGACCCCGATGCCATAATCCGCCATCAATATGGCACCGTTTCTGAGGATCAGGTGTACCGGAGCACCGGATTCGACCATGAGGCGGTTGTTAAGCGTCACGTCCTCGCTCAGGACGTACCACTTGCCGGCCTCCAGCCTGGTGGTGTCCGCTTTGATGAGCCTGTAATCCGAGGTATAGTGTCTCGTATAGGCCACATACCCATCTTCATCAAGGACGCCTTCCCAATAGGCGACCGCCTCCCGGCGCAGCACCCGGAAGGTGTAGGGATTATCCTTCGTCCCGTTGCCGCCGGTCACCTCGATGCCCCAGGGCGGGGTCATGACCTCGTCTTTGACCTTGATGACACGGGAGCCAACGGTGAATACGTGACTGCCCTCCTCCACCAGGTATTTCATCCATGTCAGTTCGCCGATGCCGTAGCAAAGGTACAGCTCGCTCTCGCCGTTGTCGACATAGGTGCCGTTCATGCCGAAGTCGATCCAGTCGCCTCTTATGTCTTTGTCTCCAACGCGGGCCGCCTTGAAGACGCCGCCCAGTTCACTGGGCTTGTATCCGGGGATCAGCGTATTGGTGACCAGGTAATAACCGGTATCTTCGCCGGAACCCTCGATCCACTCAACGGTCGTATCATACCCCACAACGGGATCCGCGCCTAACTCAAACGTGTAGTTGGACTGAAATTTTCCATGCGCGGTGAGCGTTTTTCTGGTGGTCCAGTCCGTTATGATCGTCCCGATCCCGCCGCTGACATTATAACCGTTTTCATCCTTCGGGCTCAAGTGTACGTGGACAGCCTGCGGGCGGATACGCGCCTCGTCATCATTGTCCTCCCATACCACCTGGACATCCCGACTTACATCGGTCGCTTCGTGGACAAAGTGGACGTCGGTGCCGTTTACTTCCGGCTGATAGGCAGCCAGCGAGTCAACCGGGCGCACGCTGTATTCAAATATCTTGTCATAATCGTTCACGGGGACATTTTGAATCTCCCACGTCCAGTAATCCTTCACATAGCCGTCGGCTGCATCGCCGTCGGTCGCCGCGGCCGGGGGCGATGCGGTGAATTCATCGCCGTAAGGCTCGCCGTCACGCAGCAACTGCAGGCGCACGCTTTCGGGGCGCAGATCGAAGTCGAAGCGGTCCTCCCAGCTGATGATGCCGGAAACAGTCTTATATTTGGTTTCAATGACCGTGTGGTGCAGCGTCACGTAGACCACCGGATCCCTGGCCAGGTCACCTTTTAACTCATAGCTGTAGGTCTCCTTCCCATTCAGGCCATGTTCATAGCCTTCACCCGCGGGGACCCTTTTCCAATACGGGCGGAAATCTATCAGATTACCTGTGAAATGACCCCTCCATATGCTGTTATCAAAGGAGTCATACGAAGCCTTCAGCGTCACGAGTGTATGCGTCTCCCGGCCGTCGGTATCCAAATAAATAACGTCGACATCCAGCTCGTTCGATTCCGGCCTCAGGCGGTCGATGTTGCCGCCATCATCCCACATCGCCCAGATTTGTGTATACTTGCCATAATTTGGGTCGTAGATCGGTGTGAAGGTCAGGTCTTTGTCAATGCGGAAGCTCTGTCCGCTATAGATTCTTTTTTCCGTATTCCCCTCTGTGTCAGTGGCCTGCCAATAGAGGAAAGAGGCCGTATTGCTGTACGGACGGTTATGGTTGTGCACATCATAGAGATCGCCGGGAACGTCGAAGGTGGCGCCTTTGGGCAATTTATAGGACTGTTGTTCGTAGTTGGCATAATAGGCCGCGTTCTGCGGATCGGTGGGGTTGCCCGGGTCCACGGTGAGTGTTACGGTCTCATTCTCGCCGGAGGATGCGGTCGGGAAATTCGTCATATAGACCGACCGGCAGACACCCCTCGTTGCGACATCCATCTTGACCCAGCCGTAGTAGCGTCCCGGCTGGCTGAGCAGCTTGCCTTCGCCGAACACCCTGGGATGCACGTACTCCGCGATGGCCGTCGGTTTCATATCCGCGACAAATTTTTCACCTGCAACGTCCCAAACAGTATCTGCATGGCTGTTGGTGTCGATAATGCGCAGCATGTTTAGATGCTCATTATACGCAGGCAGATCAACATCGAATTCGCTCATATCCCGCTGGAGAAGGGCGACCTTGGTCGTGGCTTTGACGGTATTCTTGCCGCCCAGGATATCATTGTCCGCCACGATGCTGCGCTTCATGCCGCCGAATTTACCCTCGAAATATTGTGACTGATACAGCAGCACCGCCTGGCCCCGGCAATCCTTCAGCTGGGGCATGTGGGTGTAGGCCGTATCCCAGCTTGGCAGCCCCGGCTCTGTATAGATATAGGGCTTGTGGGTGGATGGGTTTTCCTCAGTCATAAGCTGCGAAATAATATTATTCAGGCGGCCGGCAATGATCGGGCCGTACTTCCAATCCTCACCCTCAAGCAGCTCGGGGGTGAATTCGAGGATTACGGTCTCAGTGGGATTTTTCTGCAGAAAATCCTTGACCATTTTGAGCACCTGATGAATGGTCAGGAAATTGCCGCGCTCATTAGCGGCCCAATAGACACCGGCGTCACTTTTTTTGCCGTGGCAAAAGAACAAGGTACGACCGTCATCAATCGTCTCACATACTTTTATATTATAAAAATCTGTTATTTGCTCAAGTAAAGGGACATCCGTAACTGACTTCTCTATCTCATACTTGTTGTTCAGGCGCAGGTCGAGGATGCGCACGCCGCGCTCCAATTGCTCGTTGATGTAGTGAGCCTGCGTAATGGCATAGCGTCCCCCGCCTAAAGCCGAGCCTACGGAGGAATACTGGTGGTATATGTAGTCCGCCATAGCGGCATCGTGGGTGTAGGGGATATTGAATTCATTCAGATACCGGTCGCCCCGAATGCCCGCCATCCAGTTGCTGCCGTTGAGCTTGGTGACGTCCGTCTCTACCGGCAGATCGTCGGGATTCATAAAGAGCTCTGCGTTTCCGGGCTCCCGCTCGTCGCCGTCGCTGGCGTACAGCGCCGGGGCCGTGACGGTCCGCTCCGCGACAAGACCGTCCGGGTCGTTGACAACCCCGTCGGGAAGCGCCGTCGGCTTTGCCGGCGCGGCATCCTTGATCAAGGTCTCCTCCGCCGGGGCCGCCGGTATCTTTTCCTCGATGCTGGGCTCCTCCGCCGGGACCGCTTCAAGCTGCTCCGGCAGCGCTTCCTCGATCAAGGGCTCTTCCGCCATCGCGGGCATCGCCGCGCCGGGGATCATCCCCGACAGCATCGCCAGAATGAGCAGGAAACTCACCAGGATCTTTCGTGTTCCTTGGTTCATGCGCCGTCCTCCTTATTTTTGTATGTGTAACTCTCATCCGCCGCCTCTATGGCTGTCAAGCCACTTTAAGGCAATACCGCATAATTCGGCAAGAGCAGATCCTGAGAAAATTTGGGTTCTGATAAAGGCACTTTTTCGCAGATGTACTTAAGTGAGCGTCCAA
>CACWLG010000001.1:27866-197257 GCA_902761635.1 Oscillospiraceae bacterium
CGAAGCGAATCGTATTGTGTACCTCAAGAAAAAGGCTCGAAATCAGGGCACAAATTTTCCAGGAGATGCCGAAGGCGGATTGTGCGGTGTTGCCTTAAGTTAAAAATCTGAGAAGAGCCAAAGTTCCCATCTCATGCATCGACCTGCCGGCGCAGATTCTTTACCCCTGCACATAAGTATAAATACACAACCATATTTTAACAGAACCCACACCCGAAAGCAACAGCGTTTTTCAAGTTTTTCCGCACGGTTGCGCACTCTACAAGAACGATTCGATTAACGGCTATGGCCTTCCGACTTTTCCTTTTGTCTCTGCTCATGGTTCTTCCGTTGCCTTAGTGACGGACTTGTGAGCTGATGCTGAACGGCTATTTCTTTATCTTCAAGAAGCTTGGAAATGTTGTCTTTGGCTGCTCGCATGACATCGGGATCATAAGCGTGACCGTAACCCTGTTCCAAATCAGAAATGACCTTCTGTTCTTCCTTGGCGCGAATAGTAAGCCTTGCATCAGCAAGCGTCTGAGGATCAGCGTCTTTTGCCTGCCGTTCCAACTTGCGATAATCCGAAAGGGCAGAATCCAGCAAGGCACTATATTTTGCATGAGAATCTTCGGCTTTCCTTAGTTCAGTATGGCGGCAAACTCCTTATGCTCATCTCCTATGATGAAATTTCGGCCTTCGTAGACAAGCAGATTGTGTGTAAAGGTAGGCTCTTTGTCATAAGCTGTCACGCCGGATTTGAAAATGGCATGGGCGGTCTTGATGTTCTGGTATCCATGATCAACCCCGATAACGATTGTGCTGTAAGAATTTTTCATATTGTTTGGTCTCCTTTCGATAAGGTAGAATACCATAAACTGTACTTCCAGAAAAATTTTTCGGTGTAATCAAAAATCTGGTCGTGTTGTTTTTTGTTTTTAAATAACTACTCTCACTTTTTTATAAAGTGCTGAACCGTAATCAGGTGTAGGTAAAAAATGAGCCGGAGGTTGCCCTCCAGCTCAATGCTTTGCTATTCAAATAATATCCGATAAATTACGCCTGCTATACACTAAGGTACGTACTTCCATGACATTTCCAATTACAACATAGAATACAAGATAATTCTTAACTGGGATCGCATAGTATACATGTTTGCGGTCTTTCTTTGAACGATATGGCTCAAAGGCTTCCGGTGCTTTCAACCGTTCATAAACAGCAGCTTCGACCGCATCAATAAAGTTTTCTGCCGCAATGGGATTGCGCAAATGAAACGCGATGTAGTCTGCCGCCTCCTGAAGCTTCTCTTCAAAGAGTGGCAAAACCTCCGCTGCACGGTCTGCTTCATCCAATGCAAGCTCGATTCCATCTGTTAATGCAGAGTATTGTTCCAGGCTCATGACGACCATAGAACCATATCCATTCTTCGTAAGGAAAACAGGCTCTCCGCTTTTCAAAACAATGTCCTCAATTTCCGGATACTTATTTCGGAGATCAGATACCGGTCTGATATTCAGCATAACGCTCCCCCCTTCATTCTATCAAAATCTTATCACAATTTTATCATATGTGCAAGTACGTTTTTTAATCTGCATAGTATGCTGCCCAGCCAACAAAGCATCCGTTCTCCGGCATGACCAATATTCCATCGCTTCGTCCACGCTGTCGGATCAGGAGACATTGCCAGACTTCGCCCTGCGAACACAGCCCAGCATTGTCCTCAATGATCTGCCGATCGGCCAGCATGTCTGTGATGAAATTTTCATAGTCCATCTTTCCCAGCTCGATTGTTTTCACGATTTGGTATTCCCGCTCGTGTTTATGCAAGTGAGGTTGCATCAGATCGCCGATGGTGCGTGGATGCCGAATAAAGCAGGCGCTTCCACTCTTCTCCATAAATAGCACTCCTATCCTATATAGGCATTATTGCCTATAACACTTCATCACCATTATAGGCAATAATGATGATAATGCAAGTGCTTTGAGAAGGGAGGGTGCTGTATGATCTCCTACGATCCGTTGTGGAAGACGATGAAGGAACGCGGTGCGACAACCTATACGCTGCAAGTCAAAGGTCAGATCAGCAGCTCCACGATTCGCCGCCTCAAAGCCGGAGACTCTGTCTCAACAAATACCCTGGACGCGCTCTGTAAGATTTTGCAGTGTGATCTTGCGGATATCGTGCTTTATCTCCCCGATGAAATTCAGAAGTGACCCGAAGCCATGGTTCATGCGCTTCGGGTTTTATCTTTTCCGAGTCAAATGCAGATTTGCTTTTGGCGTGCCGATTTTTCACTTTCAAATGCAAAAGTGGTCAAAAAAGCCCGTTTTTGCATTTCTTTCCGTATAATATATATGGAAAGGTTAAACCTCATCAAATAAAATAGCGTGGCATAAGACAAGCCGCCGGTTACATGAATCGATCATGTGTCCGGCGGCTTGTGCTTTATGACTGTGCAATTCTAGAAAGGAGAAAACGAAAATGAATCTTACCAACACAAAGCCCGTGATCATCGGCATCGACCATGGTTATCAGGGCGGCGATAACGCTTGCTGTGTGCTATGGGATGCGTCGGTCTGAGGTGCTGGGTTTGCGCTGGAAAGATATAGACTTTGAGCGGGAAACGCTGACTGTGTGCAACACAGTTGTTCAGAATGGCGAGTTAAGGATTGAGGAAGAGCGCACAAAGACAGCAAAGAGCCATAGGTCGATCGGCTTGCTCCCCATGACCATCCCCTATCTAAAGGAACTCAGGGAGAAACAAGCGGCGGCAAAACTCAAAACGGATAAGGTTGTCGCATGGATGGACGGACAAGAGGTCAGGCCGGATTTCATTTACAGGAAGACCCGACAGTTAATGAAGAAATGCGGCTTGCCTGTTATCCGCTTTCACGACTTGCGGCACACAGCGGCCTCCCTGTTAGTTCCCCACGTCACGCCGAAACAGCTACAGGAATTTCTTGGTCATGAGGACATAAGCACCACGCTTGGAATTTATACACATGTTCTGGACGATCAAAAGAGAGAAACGACAGCGGCAATGAACAACGTTCTGAGCTGTCTGTCAGTAATGTAAAAAGATTTTCTCTCCACTTTGTTCTGAAAGACTGTTCTGAACGGTGACATACAAAATACTGAGGTTGAACTATTGCAAGGTATAAAAAAAGAAAAGTTCCAAAATCTTTCGATTTCAGAACTTTTCTTGGTCCGAGTGAGAAGATTCGAACTTCCGGCCTCTTGAACCCCATTCAAGCACGCTACCAACTGCGCTACACCCGGATCTCTTGCGCTCGATTACAAAGCTTTTTAAAATGCAAGGCTTTTTTTCCGTTTTCTTTGTTTTCCTTTTTTATGCCCTTCCGGCGCGTCTGCGGGCCAGATCCGGCTGTTCATAAAGGAGAGCAAAAAAACAAAATTTGCTGAAATTTATTGGTTTCCAATAATTGACTGTTTTGCTTCTTTCGTGGTATAATAATATTAACTTAGTTAAATATGATTGTCTCAGACACAGCGCAAACTGTGAGAGAGAAAGGAGCAAGCTGATGATGATATCTACCCGCGGGCGTTACGCGCTGCGCGTGATGGTCGATCTGGCAGAGCATTCCGACGGCGGCTTTGTCGCCATGAAGGAGGTGGCCGAGCGCCAGCAGATTTCTCTGAAATACCTGGAACGGATCCTGCCCCTTCTGGTAGAGCGAAAGCTGGTGGAGGGCATGCGCGGCAAGGGCGGCGGCTACCGCCTGACCAAGAAGCCGCAAGAGTATTCCCTCGGCGAGATTTTGCTTGCCGCAGAGGGGGATCTTGCGCCGGTCGCCTGCCTTGCTCACGATGCGGCTCCCTGCCCGCGCGGGGCCGACTGCCGCACCTTGCCCGTATGGCGGGAGCTGGATGAGCTGGTGAAGCATTATCTGGGCAGCAAATCCCTTGCAGATCTGATGAAGAAGGAATAGTTTTCTCCCGGGCGATAAGCGGGGCTCTGCGCGTGATGTGCAGGGCCCCGCTTATTTCATTCCAAGCCCTGCTCGTAAGCCACCGGGATGAAAGTGGGCGTGGGCTGCGCGTTCAGGTCCTTCATTTTGAGGAAAACGCTGCCGCTCACCTCGGCGACACGAAAGCTGTCAAAATACATGATGTTGCTGTTGGAGTAGTTCCCGAAAGCCCAGGTGGTGGTCCGGTCACCCTTGGGCCAGAAGTGCAGCAGCTCGCTGACATGCACATGCTCACGCTCGCCGGCAGTGCCGGTGTAGCTGAGATCGTCAAAGTTGATCTGGAAATCCCCGCTCATCACCGTGCCGTCCGCTTCAAAGCGCAGGGTCATGGTGTCCCGGTGTCCGGGGTCGCTCGCAGCGGTGTACTGGGGCTTGAGCTCAAAGCCGTAGGCGATGGTGGAGGAGTTGATGTCGCTGGTGTTCTCGTCGCGGATATCCGCGCGGTACTCCTTATAGTCGAAGTAGGTGTAAAAATTCTCAGGGTTCAGCCTGACCTCAAAAATCTCGTTGGGCGTTGGGGTCGGGACAGCGGACGCAGGTGCGGACTCCGCCTTCTTTTTTTTGCCGCAGGCTGTGAGGCAAAGCGCCATCCCGATACACAGGAGAAGCGCGATGACTCGTCTCATCTATGTTCACCCCCATTCAAGTGCTCACCGGCAGGGCGCAGGCCCCGTCAGTGCAGACATAGTAGGTAGGCCTGCCGTTTTTTGCGTCCATAGCGGCGGTAAAGGGCGCCGCGACGGTCAGGGACGCCGCGCGCAGAGGCGTCTTCACCAGAACGCACAGTCCCGGGGAGAACTTGTCGAGGATTGCCTTGAGCTCCGGAGGGAAGCTCTCGTCCGGGAGGACTGCCACCGTCTCGCGGCCCGGCCCTTCACTGAGCGCGAGGGCCGTGAGCCCGTAGGCACAGGCTGCGGGGTAGGACCCCGCGCTGGTCCTGAGGAAGGCAAGCTGCCCGTCCAGAAGTATCCGCCAGCTCTCCTCCGCCGTGAGGCGAAAGAGCCTGTCAAAGAGCACGGCTGCTGCGCTGTTGCCGCAGGGCAGGGCGCCGTCCTGCGTCTCCTTGGGGCGCAGGAGGAGCTTTTCGCTGTCCGCGGGCGTGTCGAAGCAGCCGCCCCTGGGATCGGCAAAGCGGCGCGGCAGCTCTTTGGCGATGGCGATCGCGTCCAGGATGTGCCGGGGCTCAAAATCCGCCTCATAGAGCTCCAGCAGTCCCAGCGCAAGAAAGGCATGGTCACTGAGCGAGGCGTCAAAGCGCAGCTCCCCGCCGCAAAGGCGGGCCTTCCAACGGCCGTCCTCGCACATGTGCTTTTGCAGGAATGCCGCAAGCTCCTGCGCCTCGATAAGATATCGCCGATCGCCGAAGGCCCGGGCCGCGCGGGCAAGGGCCATGAGCATGAGGCCATTCCAGCCGGTGAGGATCTTTGTGTCGGTAAAGAGCGCCATGCGCCCCGCCCGGTATTCGCGCAGCTTCTCGCGGTACTCGTCATAGCCCTCGGGCAGGAAGTTCCAGCGGTTATTGAGCAGGAGGTTCGGAATGCTTTTGCCCCGGAAGTTGCCCTCCGGCGTGATGTCGTAGCATTCGCAGAAGTGCCTGCCCGCCTCGGGGCCGAGGACTTCGTTAACTTCGTCCGGCGTGAAGAGGTAATAAGCGCCCTCCTGTCCCTCGCTGTCCGCGTCCTGGCCGCTGTAAAAGCCGCCGCCCGGGGCCTTGAGCTCCCGCAGGCAGTAGTCGAGCATTTGCTCTGCCGCCTCCCGCCACATGGCCATGTGCCCGTCCTGCCACGCCTCGGTATAGGTCAGGGCCAGCAGGGCGTTGTCGTAGAGGGTCTTCTCGAAGTGGGGCTTGAGCCACTCGCGGTCCGTGGAGTAGCGGCAGAAGCCGCCGCCGAAGTGGTCCCAGATCCCGCCGCGCAGCATCTGACGCAGGGTGTGCTCCACGGCCTCGCGGGGCTTCCGGTCACCGGTGAGAGCGGCGTACTCCATCAGAAAGAGCAGGTTGTGGGGGGACGGGAACTTGGTGGACCAGCCGAAGCCGCCGTACTCTTTGTCGTAGGAGCGCAGGAGCTGTTCGGCGGCCTTCTTCGGGAGCTCGTCCTGGGGCTCTGCCGCCTCACTCTCACGGCGGAGGTAAGCGGTCATCTCGCTTGCCGTGCGCAGAAGCTCGTCCCGCTCTGTTTCCCACTTCTCCGCAATCGCCGTGAGGAGAAAACGCAGGCCCATACGCCCGCCCCGGTTTTCCTTCGGGAAGTAAGTGCCGATGAAAAACGGCTCCTGCGCCGGGGTGAGGATCGCGGTCAGGGGCCATCCGCCGCTGCCGTTTGCGGCGATGCAGGCCTGCATATACACGCTGTCGATATCGGGCCTCTCCTCCCGGTCCACCTTGACAGGGACGTAATGCGCGTTGAGGATCTCCGCTACGCCCTTATCCTCAAAGGACTCATGCGCCATCACATGGCACCAGTGGCAGGTGGCATAGCCGATGGAGAGGAAGACGGGCTTATCCTCCCGCCGCGCTTTTTCAAACGCCTCCTCCCCCCAGGGGTACCAGTCCACGGGATTGTCCGCGTGCTGGCGCAGATAGGGGGATTGTTCGTATTGCAGTCGATTGCTCATATCCTTTTCCTCTCAAATTTGGTTTCATTTAGTATACCCGTTTTGCGGCTTTCTTTCAAGGCGCTTTTGTGATATAGTAATGGATATATAGCCAGAATGGAGTGTCGATGATGGACCACAACGAGTTATGCTGTGTTTTTGATACCAGTCAGTATACCGGCGCGCCCGACACAGCGCCGTGTCCGAATGTGCTGAGCGTGCCGCTTCTGATTCAGAAAGTGGACGAGCTCTGCGGCGAAGGGCGTGAGCGGGAAGCCCGCGATCTGCTGGAAAGCTCCCTCGCGCAGGTGCGCGCGCATCAGGACTGGCGCTCTGAGCTCACGGTATTGAGCGAGCTTCTGGGACAGTACCGCCGCACGGGAGAGGCGGACAAAGGCCTTCGGACGGTCGGCGAGGCGCTGGAGCTTACGCGCGTCCATCACATGGGCCGCACGGTCTCCGGGGCGACGGTGCTCCTGAATGCCGCGACGACGCTCAAGGCCTTCGGGCATGCCAAAGAGTCCATCCCGATCTTCACACATGTCGCGCGAGTCTACGCGGACAATCTCGATCCGTCGGACTACCGCTTTGCGGGGCTCTACAACAATATGGCCCTGAGCTATGACGATGTGGGCGACGCAGCCAGTGCCGAGCGCTTTTTCAAAGAGGCCCTCAAAGTCATCGAAAAGACGGAGCGGCCGGAGAACGACAGCGCCGTGACCTGGTGCAACCTTGCCGAGATGTATGGCAGGCGTGACCTGGAGGATGAACGGATCGGGGATTGCCTCGAAAAAGCCTGGGAATGCCTGAATGCGCCGGGCCTCAAGCACGACGGCTACCACGCCTTCACGATCTCCAAGTGTGCGCCGACGTTCGATTATTACGGTTACTTCCTGTACGCAAACGAACTGAGGAAGAGATCGGAGGAAATCTATGCAGGGACTTGAGGAGGCACGCCGCCTCTATGAGCGTTACGGCACGGACATGATCGACCGCCTCTTCCCCAAATGGGCCGGGCGCATCGCCGTTGGCCTTGTCGGGCACGGGTCGGAGTGCTTCGGCTTTGACGACGCCCTCTCCCGCGACCACGATTTTCCGGAGGGCTTCTGCCTCTGGGTGGATGATGAGACGGACCGCGCCATCGGTGTCCAGCTTGCCCGCGCCTACCGCGCCCTGCCCTTCAAGAAAGCAGAGGCGCGCAGCGCCTTGAGCGAGACGAGCCGCGGCGTGCTGCGCATCCGGGATTTCTACAGCCGCTACACCGGCTGTGACGGAGCGCCGGAGAGTGAGCTGCAGTGGCTCTCCCTGCCCTCCCACGCTCTGGCCGAGGCCACAAACGGGGCGGTCTTCCGGGACGATCAGGGTCTGTTTTCCTCCATTCGTGAGACGCTGCTGCACGGCATGCCGGAGGATGTGCGCCTTAAAAAGCTCGCGGCGCGTGTGATCGCCATGGCCCAGGCCGGGCAGTATAACTATCCCCGCTGTGTGCGCCACGGGGAATATGGGGCGGCCATGCTCGCCATGACGGAGTTTGCAAACGCTGCCTGCGGGGCGATCTATCTTTTGAACCGCCGTCACATGCCCTATTACAAGTGGCAGCTTCGTGGGATGGCGGAGCTTGAAAAGCTCGCCGGGATGAAGGACGCGCTGGAATTTCTGCTGACCGCCGAGAACGACGAGCAGGGCCGCATCCTCAAATCCGCGGTGGTTGAGGATATCTGCGCCGCCGTTGCCGCCGAGCTGCGTGCCCAGCACCTGACCCACGGGTCCTGGGACTATCTGGAGCCCCACGCCTTTGAGATCGCCTCTCATATCGAGAGCCCCCAGTTGAGGGCCATGCACATCATGGAGGGCTGATTGACCTGTTTTTCTCCCCGGGAAAGTAAAAAAAAGAAGATAACAGCCGATTTTTCCGCATCTGCTCTTGCAATATTCCTGTAACGTGTTAAAATAAAGTGTTACAATAAATAGCTATCACTACTTTTATCGGAGTGTCTGCATGAAAGCATTTCAGAAGATCATTGCCGCGGCCTTTGCGCTTCTGCTCTGCCTGGGCCTGTGCTCCCCCGCGTTTGCCGCGGAGCTCGGGACCGACGGAGAGGACTGGGACGCGGTCGCGCAGCGTGTACTGCGTGAATACAACGTCAGCCCCGAGAGCATCCATGCCGGATACCGCAACCTCGTGACCGGGGAGGAGCACTACATCAACGGCGACGACTATGCCGTCGCCGCCAGCATGTTCAAGGTGCCCCTGTGCATGCTCGCTGCCGAGGAGCGCCAGAAGGGCAACATCGACTGGTCGGTGTACGAGCAGTATTTCACCTTTGAGTCCGTGCTGGACGACATCCTGATCGACTCGAGCAACGAGCGGGCCTACTTCCTGTGCGACAACTTCCTCGGCGGATACAATGAGTTCCGCCTCAAGAGCGCGCCCTACATGGGAGTGGAGCCCGGGTCGGAGCGCATTGAGCAGACGATGTACAACATGTACACCGCCCGGGAGTTTGTCAACTGCCTCTCTCTTCTCTGCAACGAGCCGGAGCGCTTTCCGGGCATCATCGAGACCATGCAGAAGGCCATGATTGACCGCTTCTTCAAGCTCAATGAGCCGCGCTTCCGCATCGCGCACAAGCCGGGCTGGATCGCGGAGGATCTCATCCTCAACGACTGCGCCATCTGCTATACCACGCAGCCGACGGTCCTGGTGCTCTTCTCCCAGGGCGGCAGCACGTCTGAGGAGTTTTTGAGCGCCTGGTGCACCGCCATGTGCGAGTACACTGAGAGGCTTGCAAACGTCCCCAGTCCCACGCCGGAGCCCACGCCGGAGCCGACGCCCGTGCCCTTGTCCGCCGTCCAGACGCCGGAGCCGACGCCTGTAGCCTCCGCCGCGCCTGACCGCATTGCCTTCCCCACGCTCGTCCCGCTGGCTGCCATCGCCCTGTTCCTGCTGTTCGGCCTGATTGCGATCATTGTGCTGTGTGTAAAATACAAAGCGCGCTTTTTCGGGCTCTTCCTTGCGCTGGTTCTGAGCGGTGCCGCCATGCTGCTGGCTGTGGCCGGGGTGTATGTGGGAACAGTCTACGCAAAGCCCAGCGGCGACCCGAGTCAAAGCGTCGTGCGTTTCTTTGACGCCGTGTGCACCGGGGACTATCCCGCCGCCTACAGGGAGCTGCGCGACTACGCGGACCTCGGCCTTGCCGATATGCCCGCGAGCCCCGCCGGGCAGCGTATCTACAACGCCCTGCACGAGAGCTATACCTACGCCCTTGCGGGCGAGTGCCGCACGGATAAGCTGAATGCGGTGCAGCCGGTGCGCATGCGCTACCTGGATCTGCCCCGCCTGGAGGAAGCCGTCGCAGCGGAGACCCAGCGCCAGGCCGAGTCGATCGTTCAGTCCCGCCCGATCAGCGAGGTCTACGACGAGAACCGGCGCTATCGCCCCGAGATCGCGGACGAGGCGTATCTGGCCGCGCTGGATGTCGTGCTGCGCGATGCCCCGGCCTACTATTCCGAGGCGGAGTTTGAGCTTTCTCTGAGCTATACCGACAGCCGCTGGCAGATCCTTGCGAGTCCCGCGCTGCTGCGCGCTCTCGCCGGTGGGATCGGATACTGATTGGGAGACAGAGCATGAGTAAAGAGAATTACGATTTTAGCGATCTTGACGCGATCCTGGCCGAATTTCGCGGCGGGGAGACTGTCGAGCCGCCAAAAGAGACCGCGCCGCACACACCCGCGCCCCGGCAGCCGAGCGCGACAACGGAGCTTTTGGACTCGCCCTTCACCTTTGACGAGCAGCCCGCCCCTGCGGAGAAACAGGTGAGTGTGTATACAAGCTCTCAGGAGGAGCCTGCCCCGGTCGATGAGCTGTCCGAGGCTCCCACGATCCGCTTCGATCCGGCGACTCTCGAGGCTGCGCCGCCGCAGGACGAAAAACCGGCGGGGCGCTTCGGGCGCAGAAGAGAAAGCCCCGCGCCGCAGAGTCCGGCCGAGGATGCGGCAGAGTCCGCGAAAAAGCCGCGCCGTCCCGGCAGAAAGGCAAAGGCTGAAAAGCCCGAGAAGCCAAAGGCCGAAAAGCCGCCGCGCGTATACAAAAAGGTCCGCATTCCCTGGATTCTGCGGGCCCTGATGTCACTTGTGTTTATGGTGTTTGCGCTGGGCGTCATTGCCTGGACGGGGCTGAATGTGCACCCCGCGTCCGGCACGCTGTCCTTCTCATCGGCAGACGCGAAGCTGCGCCTGTCGGACAAGTTGGACGTATACGTCAACAACGCCGCCTCCGACGCGCTGGGTGATCTGACTTATATCAAGAAAATCTACACCCTGCAGGAGAGCGACACGGTCTCCCCTGTCCCGAACCCCAACGGCTTCGGCAGGACCAACGATCCGGCGGAGGTCCAGGCAGTGATCCAGAAGGCATCTCTCCTGCTGGACGGACAGCGCATGACCTTTGACGTGAGCGCCGATTTTGTCCCGGACGAGCCGATCCTCTATTACTTTGACGATACGATCCTGGTCGTGGCGTGGAAGGAATATATCGAACAGCGCTGCTGCACCTTTGCCGAGGTCAAAATCGCTCATGGCTCCCAGCTGCGGCGCAAGCTTGCCGAGGACAGCTACAGCTCCAGTGTGCAGCTCTACGCCTCTGACATGGCAGAAGCCTCCAACGCGGTGGTCGCCATGAACGGCGACTTCTATGCCTTCCGCGACCTCGGCATCACGGCCTATCAGCGTAAGCTCTACCGCAACAATCCCGCCCAGGTGGACTCCTGCTTCTTCACAGCCTCCGGTGATATGCTCTTCTCCCGTGCCGGGGAGCTTATGGGCGAGGGGGAGGCCGAGGCCTTCATCCAGGCAAACGATGTGGTCTTTGCCGTGGCCTTCGGTCCCATCCTGGTGGATAACGGGGAGCTGCAGTACTGCGCGGGCTACCCCATCGGCGAGGTCAATACCGAGTATTCCCGCTCCTGCATCGCCATGACAGATGATCTGCACTATCTGCTGATGACCATCAACCACACGCCCGACGCGCGGCCACGTGCCACCATCAATGAGCTTGCACGCATCATCTACTCCAAGAACGTCCGGAAGGCCTATACCCTTGACGGCGGCCAGACGGCGGAGATCATCATGATGGGCGGGCCCATCAACCATGTCGACTTCGGCGAGGAGCGCGCGGTGAGCGATATCATCTACTTTGCCACTGCCATTCCGGAGGAGGTGCGTTCATGAATCCCATTGCCGTCTACAGCGGCTCCACCGTCCTCTATTGGAGTGCTGTCATCATCAGCGTCGGGCTCCTGGCCGCCCTGTTCATGAGCTGCTCCGTGCAGCTGTCGAGCCGCGGCAGGCTTGTGTCGATGCTGCTCTTCTTCCCGCTGGCGATCCTGTTTTCTCTCCCCCTGTGCCGCGCACTGCACTGGTACTGCCACCAGGAGCAGTATGGGAGTCTGCTCGCCGCCCTGACGAATTATTCCACGGGCAGCTATGTGCTCTCCGCCGCCATCCCCGGCGTGTGGCTCGCCGCCTGGATTGCGGCGAAGCTTGACGACGGGGACACCGCAAAGCTTCTGGACGCCGCCGCGCCGGGGATCGCCCTGGCTGTCGCCTTCATCCGCCTCAGCTCTCTTTTCAACAGCTCCTGCCGCAGCAAGATCCCCGTAACCACAGGCCTGCTGCAGCATCTGCCCCTCGCCTCCGGGATCACCAATTCCGCCGGCGTGACGGAATACCGCTTCGCCACCTTCTTTGCCCATTTTCTGCTGATGCTGCTCCTGTGCCACGGCCTGCTGCGCTTTTTCTACCGGCGGCGCTATGTCCCCATGCGCGCCGGACGTTTCCAGGGCTGCACGATCTGCATGTTCCTGCTCTACTATTCCGCCTCGGAGCTCGTGCTGGATTCCACCCGTTACGACTCCAGCTTTCTGCCTATCAACGGCTTTGTCAGCATTGTGCAGATCCTCGCCGCGGTGTGCATGCTGCTGCTTCTCATCCATTACAGCCGCCTGTCCATCCGGGCAAACGGCCTGCGCTGGTGGCACTGGTTTTTGTGGCTGCTGTGGATCGCGGCCCTGGGTGTCGGCGGCTACATGGAATATCTGGTCCAGCGCCACGGCAACTGGTATCTGGGCTGCTACGCCGCCATGGGCTTTTGCTGCATCCTCCTCGCCGCCATCGTCTACCGGCTGTACTTGAGCTGCTGCGGCAGGGTTGTGATTGTCGAATTGCCGGAGGAAGACCCTCCGGAGGAAGAAGCGCCGGCAGAAGGCGACGCGCCCGCAGAAGCATAACCCCGATTGAAAGCTACCGCCCCGGGATGAACCCGGGGCGGATCTTTTTATTACTGTTGCTTCCTGTTTACTTTTTGTTCCCGAACAGGCCGCGGATAATAGCCCCTGTGCCGGAGCGCATGGCGGAGCTCAGGGCGTTTCTGGCAGCGCGCTTGGCAATGGTCTGGGCACTGGAGGTCTTGCCGCCGGTAGCCGCGTTGATGAGGTTCGTGGACAGGGCGCCTACCACGGTGGAGGCGGCGGTGGTTGCCGCCTGCTGGGCCAGCTTCTTCCTCCTGGCAGCCTCGCGCTCGGCTTCCTTCTGGGCGGCGAGAGCTTCCTTCTCGGCTGCCTTGAGAGCAGCGGCCTCCTCCTTGAGACGCTGCTTTTCGGCGGCAGCAGCGGTGCGGATGCGCTCACGCTCAGCGGCGGCCTCCTCCTTGAGGCGCTGCTTCTCAGCTTCGGCCTCGGCCTTGCGCTGGGCGGCTTCCTCCGCGGCGGCCGCGGCAGCCTCGGCCAGTGTCTTTTCAAGCTCGATCTTCGCGCGGGTGAGGATCTCATAGGCCGACTCCCGGTCTACCGCCTCGCGGTATTTCTCGTCCAGGGGATCGGCGTAGATCAGGCGCCTGACCTCTTCGGTGCCGGCCGCGCCCATCAGGCTCTGGGGCGGGAGGATCTTTGCGCGCTCCACAAGGCTGGGGATGCCGTCCTCATCGAGGAAGCTGACCAGCGCCTCGCCTACGCCGAGCTCCATGATGGCGTCCTCAGTCTTGAAGGCAGGGTTGACGCGGAAGGCCTTGGCCGCGGCGCGCACTGCCTTCATCTCGTCCGGTGTGTAGGCGCGCAGGGCATGCTGCACGCGGTTGGAGAGCTGGGCCAGCACATCGCCGGGGATGTCGCTCGGGCTCTGGGTAATGAAGTAGACGCCCACGCCCTTCGAGCGGATCAGCTTGACCACCTGGACGATCTTCTGCAGCAGCGCCTTGGGCATGTTGTTGAAGAGCAGATGGGCCTCGTCAAAGAAAAAGATCATCTTCGGCTTCTCGGGGTCGCCCACCTCGGGCAGGCGCTCAAAGAGCTCAGAAAGCATCCAGAGCAGGAAGGTCGCATAGACCGTGGGGCTCTGGATCAGCTTCTGACTGGAGAGGATGTTGATGTAGCCGCGCCCGTCGGCGTCGGTTGCCATCCAGTCGTCGAAGTCCAGCTCCGGCTCGCCGAAGAACATCTCCCCGCCCTCCTGCTCAAAGGCGAGCAGGGCACGCTGAATGGCGCCGATGCTGGCAGCGGAGACGTTGCCGTACTCCACGGTAAACTCCGCGCGGTTCTCGCCCACAAAGCTCAGCAGGGAGCGCAGATCCTTCAGGTCAAGCAGCAGCAGTCCGTTGTCATCGGCCACCTTGAACACGATGTTCAGCACGCCTGACTGGATCTCTGTCAGGCCAAGCAGCCGTGCCAGCAGCACGGGACCCATGGAGCTGACCGTGACGCGCACGGGATGGCCGACCTCGCCGAAGATATCCCAGAAGCGGGTGGGATAGCTGTGATAGGAGAAATTCTCGATTCCAAAACGCTCGATGCGCGCCTGCATATCGGCACTGTCGGCGCCGGGCTTGCACATACCGGTCAGATCGCCCTTGATATCCGCAAGAAAGACAGGCACGCCCATATCGGAAAAGGACTCCGCCATGACCTTCATGGTGATGGTTTTGCCGGTGCCGGTCGCACCTGCGATCAGGCCGTGGCGGTTTGCCATATTGGGAAGCAGGTAAAGGCGTTTGTCGGATTTCGCCATCCAGATTTTATTTTCGCTTAACATGGTTCTGTCCCCCTGTTTATTTTTTTGCCGAGGAATAAATACATATTTGTATCATACCACATCTTGTTTGTCTGTACAACAAAAAAGTCAAGCTGTAGGGCAAGTGCTTGAAAAAAACCTGCTGTCCGGGAAAGCTGCCCTGTTGTGTTTCATTTGGGTTTATGGTATTCTTATCCTGTCTTTGTTCAATGCCGCAGGAAAGAGAGGAAGCTGCTTTGAAGGACCGTGTCAAATCTGCCGTTATCCTGGTCGCCGTCACGGCGGCGTGCATGCCGTGGGCCATCTCCAGGATTCTGTATTTTGCCGTGGCAGGCGGCCTGTGCGCCTACGAATACAGCAAGAATGTGGAAAAGCTCAACGCCCGGTGTACGCTCTGGGTCATGATCGTCTACCTCGCCGTGCAGGCGGCGCTTGCATATCTGCACATGGGGCTTTTCCTGTACGTGGTGTGCTTCGTCTTCTGCCTGTACCTGGCGCTCTTCTCAGGTGTGCTGCACAAGGAGGTCTCCGGCATCGGCGCGCTTTACACCCTCGCCGGGATGAACTATCCCTGTGTGCTCTTCGGGATCATCCTGGTCATCAGCGTGAGTGAGATCTGGTGGCAGACCCTGCTGACAGCCTGCCTTGCCACCTGGGTCTGTGACAGCGCGGCCCTCTTCGGCGGCATGCGCTTCGGCAAACATAAGCTGGCCCCCGCCGTGAGTCCCAAAAAGACGATCGAGGGTGCCGTGTGCGGCCAGCTCTCGTCGATTCTCTCGGGCTTTGCCGCCTGGTGGATTCTGGGCCAGTCCGGGAATCCCGTGCCCCTGCGCGTATGCCTGGTGACGGCTTTTCTCGGGGCCTTCATGGGGCAGATCGGCGATCTTGCGGAGTCTCTTTTGAAGCGCATGATCGGCGTGAAGGATTTCTCCAACCTCATCCCCGGCCACGGCGGCGTCTTCGACCGGGCAGACAGTCTGCTTTTCTCCATTCCCACGGTATATCTGTGCTTTCTCGTGGTGGGGATCTGATTCTTTTTCCCGTATAAGGCGCTGTCTCAAAACGTATATACATGCAAAACCGCAGGGGTCGATGGCCCGGGCCGGCTTCTCTTGCCCCTGCAGAGCAATTCACCTTCTCCCCGGATCGACCCGCCGAAAAACGCAGAATGCTGCAAAACGGCGGGCCGATGAGGGCATCGGCCCCTACTACGATATTCAATTTTATGCAGGGATCGCCTTCTTTTGAGGCAATCCCTTTTTGGCTTTGTTTCAGTTGTTGTCACGCATGAGGCTTTTCAGGCGTCTGTCGATCCGGCCTCTGGCGAGGTCGTTTAAGTCGATGACCGTGATGCCGAGTTCCTCGGCACGGTTGCGCATACCGTAGCCGCCGCGCTCCGCCGTGACGATGGCGGCGCGGGCCATCACCCCGCCGAAGCGGTCGCGCAGGATGGCGAGCTCGTTGAGCGCCTCGGTCCTGACATCACAGACCTTGCAGCTGATAAACACCGGCGTTACGCCGCGGGTACACATGACGTCCAGCTCATTGCTGACGGGCTTGATCTTCTCGTCGCCCTGCCAGTCCACAATAACGCTGGTGCGCACGTCCTGAAAGAGGCCCGTGTCGAGGCAGGCCTTGTATACATAGAGCTCCAGCACGCTGCCGACGTCCCGCAGCCAGGCGCGGATCTGTCTGTCCCTGAAGCGGAAGGAGACCGACTCCCCCGGCACGATCACGAGCTCCTGCAGAAAGCCGATCTGCTCCAGATCCTTCAGGGGCTCCGCCGGCGCCTCGATCCGGCTGCCCCGCTCCCCCTTCACCAGATATTGTCCCTGCACGAAGAGGCTGGCGCTGCTGTTATCCTCGGCCTGCGAGACGCGCTGCATGTAATTCACGGTCCTTTTCCAGTCCCGCCGGTGCCGGAGATAGAGCCGGAAGAAGGGGTCGATAACGTCCAGATACTGTGCCAGGATCGCGTTATCGACACGCCCCTGGCGCATGGACCCGCCCGCCATCAGAAAGAAATCCTCCACCGTGTAGACGACGGTGCAGGGCAGGGCCCCCGTGAAGACCGTGCCGCGGATATCATAAAAGCAGTTTTTGCGCCGGCTGTAGGTAAAAACCGGGACCTCGCTCTCGGCGCACAGAAGCCCCGCCGCGAAGAGCACCGCGTCGGTGCCGCCGGTGATGTCGATGGCGCAGTCCGGATACGCGCTGACAACACGCCGGAACAGCTCAAGCATGGCGCCGACCTCATAGAAGCTGCCCTTGACGATGCTCAGCTCCGGGTCAAGGCCGCGCCATTGGAAATAGATGCCCAGCGTTTCCAGGATCGGCTTCACGCTGCCGATCTCCTCAGTACAGATATAGACGACCCGCTCAGGCTGAAACATCTCCACCCCCAGCACGTTCTCCAGCGGCCGCTCATCAAAAAGCTCGATCAGTGTCTGCATAGGATCACCCCTTGTTCCCTATCTTACAACCTTTTCCGACCGTGCGCAAGATAAAAAAGGCGCGCTGCAGCATATGCCGACCTTGCCCGGCCGGTTGCTGCGGCGCGCCCATCGTAATTATGGTCTGTATTTCACTGCGAAGAGGATCCCCAGCGCCAGCACGAGGGAGCTGGCCGAAACCATCAGCCAGGTGTAGGCGCTGACCGGGTGCGGCCCGCCTGTGACCGTCTCCTCCGGGACCGCTTCCTCTGCCGGGATCTCCGGCTCCTGCTGCGTCATGTCAGGCCTCTGCCCGGGCCGCCCCTGTCCGCCGTTCGGATCGGGCGGGGCGGGCAGAGCGGCAAAATCGGGTATCTCGCCGTCAAAACCCGCAGGCGGAAAGCTCCCGTCCGGGGGCACAAGGCCATTGGCGCCCTGGTCCGAGGGGGCAGTCATGCCCTCCGGTCTGCCGCCGAAGCCAGGGCGGCCGTTTGGTCCGCCGCCGTTTGGTCCGCCGTCACCGCGCTGGCGCATGCTGCCCCAGCCCATGCCATCCATCCCGGCACTCTCGCCGGCGCCGGTCGTGACATCGGTGAGCGTGATCTGCTCCTCCTTATCGCCGATGACCAGGGTGCAGGTCTCGCCCAGCTTCATTCCCGGGGCGCTCAGGGAGACGGAGGAGAAGTTGCAGGGGGGCGCATAGCGGAGCAGGATGTTCCCCTCAGCATCCCGCAGGCTCACTTCCGTACCGGCGGCCACATTGTAGCCGACGTTATAGAGGATGGAGCATTGGGTCGAGGAGCCGCTGAAGCCCTCAGCCATCATGGCGCTGCCGCACGCCACCACCTCACCGCCGGTGATGACGCAGCTGCCGCCGCTCTCGCTGCCGTAGTCGATGGCGTTGTTGCTGCCGGAGGAGCTGAGGCTGACACGCACACTGCCGCCGGAGATGACGATATCGCCGTTGGAGTCCAGGCCGTCGGCATCCCGGGCCGTGTCGTTGACCACGGTGATGCTGCCGCCGCTGATGTGGATCCAGGTCTCGGCTTCCGCATCAGACGCCGGGGCCGCTGCCGCCGTTTCGCCGGGGCGCATGAACATGCCGCCGAAGCTGCCGCCGTTTGCGTTCAGGCCGTCGTCGCCGGAATAGATCTCAAGCTCCCCGCCGCTCAAGTCGATGGTGAGGGCCTCGATGCCCTCATAGCACTCCTCGAGCAGGAGGCGGCCGTCCGAAATGCTGACCGCTGAGTCGGCATGGACGCCGTCATCGGCGGCGCGGATCGTGAAAACACCGCCCAGGATGCCGATGCTCCCCCCGCTGTGGAGGCCGTCGGCCTGCGTCCTGACGGTAAAGCTGCCGCCCGTGAGAAGCATGTTGAACGCGCTCTTGAGGGCGGCGCCGGCGCTCTCGATGTCAAAGCTGCCGGACGTGATGCAGAGCTCTGCTTCATTCCCCTGGACATGGATGCCCTCGTCCCCGGCGCGCACCGTGAGCGCGGCGTTTTCACAGCGGAAGCCCTCGTTGACGTGGATACCGTCGCCCGGGGCGTCGATGACGATCCTGCCGCCGGTGATGACCAGTTCGTCATTGGCGTCGATGCCGTGCTTATACCCTGCCGTGATCCGGAGAGTCCCGCTGCCGTTGACGGTGAGATCGTCACGGCTGAAGAGCGCGCCGCCCACATTATCTGCAAGAGCGCTCTCACTGTAAGCTTCGCCCCCGGTGAGGCTGTTTTCCGTCCCCTCGGCCAGGGTGAGAAAGACCTTGTCGGCCTGCTCGATGCGGATGGGCGCGTCGTCTGAACAACTGATATCAGCGCCGTTCAGCATGAGCCAGACCTTCGAGCCGCTCTCGGCGTTGACACGGATGCTGCCGTCGTGCAGCGTGCCGGAAACCACATAGCGCCCTGCCTGGGCAATGACCACATCGCCGTCATAGACGTAGGCCCCGCCTCCGGAAACGGAGGCGCTGTCCCCGGACAGGCGGATGCGGGTGGCGGTCGCGCTGTTCCAGCTTCCGTCGCGGTCGTTTTTTGTGAAGTATGCGGAATCGGTGCTGCCCTCAGCGTCCCCGTCCTTCACGGTCTCGATCCCGAAGCGGGCGCCGTTCATAAACAGGGTCGTGATCAGGACGGTGCAGACAAGGACGGCAACACAGATCCAGTCAAAATGTCTGTGTGCTGACACCTGCGTTCCCCCTTAGCCCATGTAATCGCCGTTGTAGCTGACCAGGACCACGTTGCTGACGCCCTTGAGTCTTGCGATGTCGTTGACGAAATCGGTGTCGCCGTCCCGGAGGCGGACCTCCACATTCAGCTCCACCGCATCCTTGCGGGCAGTCTTGCTCTTGACGCTGCAGCGCACGGTGTGGTGCTCCAGAAGGCGCAGGGCCTCGGTCTCGCTGCTGTGGCCGTCACAGTCGATGACCACGATGAAGGGCCGGGTCATGTCCTTGCGGTTGGCAAAGAGCAGGATGATGACGCCGATGAAGACACTGCCGAAGACGGCCAGCGGGATCATCCCCGCTGCCAGCACAATGCCTGCGGCAATGGCCCAGAAGAGGAAAGCGATGTCCAGCGGCTCCTTGATGGCGGTGCGAAAGCGCACAATGGACAGTGCGCCCACCATGCCGAGGGACAGCACGATGTTGGACGTGACCGCGAGGATCACGAGCGTGGTAATCATCGTGAGGGCCACCAGGGTCACCCCGAAGCTTGAGGAATACATGACGCCGGCATAGGTCTTCTTATACACGAAGAAGATGAAAAGGCCCAGACCGAAGGCCAGCACAAGCGCCAGTGCCATGTCCAGCACGCTGACCGCGCTCACGTTCTCCAGAAAGCTGGATTTGAAAATGTCTTGAAAGGTCATTGTTCTTGCTCCTTGTCCTGTTTTTTATCAGCCAAACTTTTATTCCATTCGCTTTTGAATGTTATCCGTAGATCCTGCACTGGGCGTATTTGGAAAACGCCTCCACCCGGCGGCCAGGGGTCTGGACAGCGTCGCGGATGATGGAGGGAAGGAAGGCGTCCCACTTGACTTCCAGGAGGATGGGGGCGTCTCCGGCAGGGATGGTGACGCAGGCCGGGTTCAGAAAGTCCGTACACTTCAGGCCCGTGCGCAGATCGTAGTCGAAGGTGACGCGCACGTTGCCGGGGCGGTAAAGAAAGGGCTCGCGCGTATAGTCCACAATCGTCATCGGCCTGAGGCCCTGATATTTCATCTTGCAGCAGAGCTCCTGCACCAGGGGTCTGCCGCTGTCCATCATCCAGTCGAGATTCCCGTCCACGATGGCCTGCGCCTCCTCCGGGCTCAGGTCCGCGCTGTGCTTCGTGCCGAGACCGGCGAGCTTGCTCTTCTTCTCCAGATGGATCACGGAGAGGTCACCGTTATAATAGCGGATGCGGAACTTTTCCCTGCAGTTCACGCCGTCGATCTTCTCCCGCAGGGCCTTGTCGTCGAGGTTATCCAGGTAGAGGCTGCGGATCCGGTATTTCCCGTCCCTTGCGTGCGCGTCGCTCTCCATGATCGCGCGCAGACGCTGGCGGATGGCCAGAAGATCGGCATAGCTGATCTCATGCTTCCACTCGTGCCGGTAGTGTTCCCCCATATGCTTCCCCTCCCTGTATCGCATGCCGCGTTGTCTCTGTAAGGATAGAACCAGCCGCTGAATTTTCACTGAACAAAACTGTGAAAAAAATGAAAAGTCTCTATATTTGTATCACTATACCATGAAAACAGCAATTTGTATATCCGATTTCTCATTTCTGCTCCCTTTTCTTTTCACTGTGTCTGTGATATAATGCTTTAAATGACATTTTTTGCAAAGAAGGTCTGACGAATGGAAACGGAATTGCGCCGGCGCAGGAGTGAGCTGCTGACCCTCGGCTTCGGCATCATTGCCTTCGGCGTCTGGAGCGTATTGAAAACCTATCTCTACACCTGGGTCGATCCCCTTATCGAGAATGTAGATGTGGAGGAGCAATACAAAACGGCTGCCACCATCCTCGGCTATGTCATGATTACGATCATACTGGCGATGGATCTGGGCCTGCGCCTGTACGTGGGAATGTCCGCCCGGGCGGAGGGGCTCGGGAAGAAAAAGGGCCGCGCCTATATCGTTGTCGCCGCCCTGATGCTGCTGGTCAGCGTCCTGCTGTGGCTTGCCTCGCTCGGCTATATCCAGAACCGGGCGAAGGATGAATCCCTGATGGACTATATCGTTTCGATGGTGGTAGACCTCACGTCCATTGCCATTCTGACAAGGCTGGTATACAATGCTGTCAAGGTCAGGCAGCTTCGCCGGCAGTTGGAGGGTTGAGCGCATGCAGAAGGATTTTCACTATTATGCGACCTACTGCGCCGCCTTCATCGCCGGTTACTCCCATGAAGAGAGCCTTGATATCGCCTACAGCGCCCAGTTTGTGGACCTGTGTTCACGCACGTTGCTCTCCAAGCTCAAGGCCCCCCTCTCCGCCGCGACGACTCAGCTCCAGCTTGAGCTGATGAACGCCCGCACGGACCTTGTGGGCCTGCAGGACATCACGCGCATCTGGGCCTCCTTCCACTTTCTGCCGGGTGATCTGCGCGCCGAGGGACCCGAGAAGTCCGGGCGCGTGTATCGGAGTAAGTACCGTCTGATCTGCAAGCCGAACGGGGATCTCGTCAAGGACACGGTGGATCTTGCAAAGGGAGGCAGCCTCCAGGCCGCCGGCATTGCGATGCACGTGCTGGCCGATACCTGGGCCCACAGCTATTTTGCGGGCACGCCCTCGCTTGTCATCAACAACACCAATAATTATTTCTATGAGCTCTTCCCCTCCGATACCGGTTATCAGGAAAAGCTTGTGGACTTCCACCACACCCCCGGCAGTCCTGACGATCTGGAGAAGGGCATCTACAACAACAGCATCTACCAGGGCAGTGAGAACAGCATCATGAACCTCGGTCACGGCCGGGCCGGTCATCTGCCGGACTACAGCTTCATCCGCTACAAGTATCTGCCCGCCTGGGCCAATTACGAGGAGATCATCAAGGATAATCCCCACGACTATTACTACGCCTTCTGCCAGATGGTCTACGCGCTGGAGTTTCTGCGCGGGCTCATCCCCCAATTTGAGACGGGCCGCTATGCCATCCAGGCTGTCTCCCCCTATGAGGAGGAGATCCGGCAGATCCTCGAAAAGCGGCAGCTCGACGCCTGCGCCGATTGGAAGGCCCTGGGTGAAAAGCTCTCCGGAGAGTCTGTTGAGGACTTCGACCTCAACAAATACCAGGCCGCGTACATGGCCCTCCCTGAGAATGAGAAGAACAAAAGCTTTCTCGGCCGCTTCTTCCTCGCGTCCCTGGCGCAGAAAAGCATGGTCACCAACAAGATCTTCAAATCCGGGAATCTGCTTGCCGGCTTCTCCGTGGACTATGCGGAGAACGGCTTTGCAGGCATCCGGGATTTCTTCAAACTGATCGAAGCCTTTGCGGAGGAGGCGCGCCATGACTAAAATACAGCGTATCCAAAAAATCCTGTCGGGCCTGCTGATGCTGGCCTGCACCATTCTGCTGGTCGCGGAGCCGGAGATCGGCCTGTACGTGGTTGCGCTGATCCTGGGTGTGTCGCTGCTGCTGTCGGGGCTGCGCAGCCTGATTTTCTACTTCACCATGGCACGGCATATGGTGGGCGGAAAGGCCACCCTCTACCAGGGGATCATCGTTCTGGATCTGGCCGTTTTCACCCTCAGCATGGTGGATGATCCGCACTTTTTCATCATGCTGTACCTGCTGGTCATCCACGCCTTCTCCGGCGTCATGGAGATCCTGCACGCTCTGGAGGCAAAGCGCTACGGGGCCTCGGCCTGGCGCAGGAGTCTGGCCGCCGGCGTCGTCAACCTGCTCGTCGCCGTCGGCGCGGTGGTCGCGGTTGTTTTTCTGCACTCCACCGCCGATCTGGTCTTCCTCTATGCTGCGTGCCTGTTTTATTCCGCCTGCGTACAGTTCGTCTCCGCCTTCCAGAAAACGGCGATTGTCTATATTCAGTGACAATCATTTTTATAAATCTTGCAAAATCCGTTCAAAAAATGATTGCTTTTTAGCGCGGCCGTGTTATAATCATGGCGATATCCTGAAATAGATATCGCATTCTATTCCTTGATCGGGCGATTTCATGGATTTCCGGGAAAAAGATGCGTCAGGCAAGACAGCGGCCGCAGGGCATACTCCGTGTATGACAGGGGGCCGATGACGAAGCATGACGCGATCTTCACCCGAAAGGCGGAAAGCGTTCTGTCAGGGGATCGTATCATTATGCAAGAAGGAGGAAATCATTATGGCACCCAAAAAGGCAAGCGGCGAAGCTGCAGTTGAGAAGAAGGCCGCTGAGAAGAAGCCCGTTGAGAAGAAGGCTGCTGCCCCCAAGGCCGAGGCTCCTGCCAGGAAGCCCGCAGGGAGAAAGGCTGCAGCAAAGAAGGCTGTTACGGAAGTGATCGTTCAGTCTCCCCTCGGCGGCGAAATCTCCTATGAGGAGATTCTTGCAAAGGTCGGCCAGGCTGACAAAATATATGTGAGAGTCGACCAGAACAAAGCGTATTGGGTACGCGGCGAAGAGACCGGCGACGTCGATCTCTGGTGATTTCATCACCCGGCATTCTGCCGGGTTTTTTTATGCCCATCGACCGTGAGCCTCCGCAGGGGCCGATCTGACCGTCAGCCCCTGCGGGCGTCTCTCAATCCGTGTAGTTCGTGTCGAAATTCACTGTGATCGCGTAGCCCGGGAAGACCGGGGCCAGCTCCTCCTGCAGCGCCTTGCACAGCGCTGCCTTGTCGCGCACCGTGAAGTCCACCAGCACGTCGAAGCTGAGGGTCTTTTTTTCATCGTCGAAATATACCCCATGGGTGCCGAGCACGCCGGGATGGGCCTTGGCGGCGGCGTTGATTTTGTCAAAGTCCGCCTGACGCTCCGTCTCCACGGCGTAAAAGCCAACCGTGAGAAAAACGTGGAACTTTTGCAGCACCTCGTTCTGGACAGCGAGGGTCAGCTTATGCAGGGTCCTGCCGTCAGCCTCGGCGGGCACCTCCACATGGATCGAGCCGATGGCGGTATCCGGGCCGTAGTTGTGCAGGATGAGGTCATAAGCCCCGCGCACGCCGGGCACGGCCTCCACGCACGCGCGGATCTGGCGGGTGATTTCACTGTCCGGCCGGGAGCCCATGATGTCGCTGATCGAATCCATCAGCATTTCAAAGCCCGCCTTAAGGATGAACACGGAGATCACCGCGCCGATGATGCCGTCAAGGTTCAGCTTGAAGAGCATGTTGATGAACGCGCCCACCAGCGTCGAGGCGGAGATGACGGCGTCAAAGCTCGCGTCCGAGCCGGAGGCGATCAGCGCCTCGGAATTATACTTTTCGCCCTGGGCCTTGACATAGCGGCCGAGGGCCAGCTTGACCACCACTGCCACCGCCACGATGATGAGCGTCGCGACGCTGTAGTCCGGCATCTCGGGGCGGAGGATTTTCTTGACCGATTCGATGAGCGAGGTCGCGCCCGCAGCGATGACGATGGTCGCAATGAGGACGGCGCTGAAGTATTCGATGCGTCCGTAGCCGAAGGGGTGTTTGGAATCCGGGCGGCGCTTGGCAAGCTTCACGCCGAGGATGGTGATGACCGAGCTGAGGGCATCGGTCAGGTTATTGACCGCATCGAGCACAATGGCGATGGAGTTGGACAAAAGCCCCACCATGGCCTTGAAGGCGGCGAGCAGGACATTGGTCACAATGCCGATGATACTGGTGCGGGTAATTTGCTGTTCACGAATCTTGCTGTCGTTCATGGATATGCCTCCTGTGTCAGCTTATCAGACAGTATAGCACACTTTTTTCCTGTCTGCACGATAAAGTCCCATTTCAATCAAAAGAAGATGAAAAACGCACTGCTTGTGCACGCAATCCCCTTCTGCACTTTTTCCTTCACGGGCGTTTCATATATGCCCCGTAAGGGAAGTTCAGAGGGGAACGCCTCTGATTTTTCGCCTCGCAAGGCGAAAAGCAAAAATGAAATCCCTTTTTCCCGACGGCGTGTACGTCGGAAAAAACACTGCTCAGACTGCAAGCGTGCGAGCAGCTTAACTGCAAAGCCTCTGCTTTGCAGTCAGAAGGAGGAAGAGCAGCGGAGAGAGCGAGCTTTCGTCATGCCTGACGGAAGCGAATAAACGAAGCTTGCGGCGACGCAGTGCGCGCAGCAGGCTGCATTCCCCTCTCGTTTCGTAAAAATGCCATCAGGGCATTTTTGTGAAACGAACGTGTTTTTCCTTACTCCGCTCTTCACTTTACCGCTTGCCTGTGGTATAATAATAAAATCAGAAATCTTAATGAGCGCTCTTGGCGCATAAGGAGGCTGCCATGAATATCGTAATCGCCGGCGCGGGAAAGGTGGGCGATACCGTCGCCCGAAGGCTCTGTGAGGAAGGGCACGACATCATCCTCATCGACACGAACCGCGAGCTGCTGGAAAACGCCTCGAACGCCATGGATGTGATGGGCGTGTGCGGAAGCTGCGCCGCCCCGAGTGTGCTGCGCGAAGCGGAGATCGCGGAAGCCGATGTGTTCATCGCCGCCACCGGCAATGACGAGGCAAACCTTGTCTCCTGCCAGTTTGCGCGCAAGATGGGCGCGAGGCACACCGTCGCCCGCCTCAGGAACCAGGATTACATGGACGATATTGAATCGCTCCAGCGCTTCATGGGGCTTGGCCTTGTCATCAATCCCGACTATGTCACCGCGCAGGAGATCTCCCGCGCGCTTCAGTTCCCCACCGCCACGCAGATTGATTCCTTCTCCGACTGTGAGCTGGAGATCGTAACCTTCCGCCTGCCCGAGGGCAACCGCCTGGACGGGACAAAGCTCTTCGACCTGCCGAAAAAGGTCAAGCAGCGGGCCCTGGTCTGCGCCGTGGAGCGCGACGGCAGCGTCTGCATCCCCGATGGCAGCTTCGTTTTGCGCGCGGGGGACAGCATCTCCGTCACAGCCCCGCCCAAAGCCCTGCGCGGCTTCTACCGCGACGTGGGCGTGAGTCCGAAGCCGGTGCGAAACGTGCTGATCCTCGGCGGCAGCCGCATCGCCGTCTACCTTGCCCAGCTTCTGCAGACCACGGGCATCAAGGTGACCATTATCGAAAACGACCGCCGGCGCGGCAATCAGCTCGCAGAGCTTCTGCAGTGGGCGGATATCGACGGCGGCGACGGGACGGATACCACCGTGCTTGCGCGAAACAGCATCCACGAGGCCGACGGCTTTGTGGCCCTCACCAATTACGATGAGGACAACATCATTCTCAGCATCTACGCGAAAAAACAGGGCGTGGATAAGGTCGTGTCGAAAATCAACAATGAGAAATTCACGGATCTGCTGCGCGACCTGTTCCCGGATACCTCGCTCTCCCCGAAAAACCTTGTGGCGGAGCGCATTGCAGGCTATGTCACAGGCATTGCCCACGCAAGCGACAGCTCCACCATTGAGGCACTCTACACCCTCGCCAAGAATGTGACGGCGACGGAGTTCATCGTGGGGGCCAAGTCTGCCTGCATCGGCAAGACCCTCAAGCAGCTGCGGCTCAAGCCCGGGGTGCTGCTCGCCGCCGTGGTGCGCGGCGGGAAGAGCTTCCTCCCGGACGGCGAAACCTCCCTGAGCGCGGACGACCGGGTCGTCATCGTGACGGCGGGGCAGCAGATCTTCAGCCTGGACGAGATCCTTGCCTGAGGGAGGCTGCCATGAATTATCGTGTTGTACTGAACATTCTGGGCAAGGTGCTGCTGGCGGAGGCGATTCTGCTGCTGCTGCCGCTTATCTCGGCACTTGTGTACCGCGAATCGGCGCTGCCCTTCCTCTATACCATGCTGCCGCTGCTGGTCCTCGGCGGCGTGCTCAACCGCATCAAGCCCGTGCATAGTGACTTCTTCGCCCGGGAGGGCTTTGTGACCGTGGGTCTGTCCTGGCTTCTGATGTCCGCCTTCGGGGCCCTGCCCTTTGTCCTCTCCGGGGACATTCCCCATTATATCGACGCTCTGTTTGAGACCGTCTCCGGCTTTACCACAACGGGCGCGAGCATCCTGACAGATGTGGAGCGCATGAGTCGTGGCTGTATGTTCTGGCGCCTCTTCACCCACTGGGTCGGCGGCATGGGCGTTCTGGTCTTCATTGCGGCAGTCCTGCCCATCTCGGGCGATCACTACATTCACGTCATGCGTGCCGAGGTGCCGGGACCCACGGTGTCAAAGCTCGTGCCCAAGGCGCGCAAGACCGCAAGGATCCTGTACATGATCTACGCAGGCCTCACGTTCCTGGAGTTCGTGCTGCTCATGCTCGGCGGGATGAGCTTTTATGAGGCCATCCTCCACGCCTTTGCCACCGCCGGCACCGGCGGCTTCTCGACAAGGGGCGCAAGCCTGGCCGCTTTTGACAGCGTCTATCTCGAGATGGTGTGCGCGGTATTCATGATGCTCTTCGGCGTGAACTTCAACCTCTTTTATTTCATTCTCCTGGGTCAGGGCCTCGCCATCTTCAAGAGCGAGGAGCTGCGGGTCTATCTCGCCCTGGTCTTCGGTTCCACGCTTGTCATCGCTCTGAACATCATGGGCAGCGTCGGCGGCTTTGGTCAGGGCCTGCGCTACGCCTATTTCCAGGTCGCCACGGTCATGAGCACCACGGGTTTTGCCACCAGCGACTTTGACAAATGGCCGGAGCTCTCCCGCTGGCTTCTGGTGATGCTGATGTTCGGCGGAGCCTGTGCCGGGTCCACAGCGGGCGGTCTGAAGCTCTCCCGCATCATCATCCTCTTCAAATCCTACCTCTATGAGCTCAAGCAGCTCATTCTCCCCACCCGCGTCAAGCGCATCTGGTTTGAGGGCAAGGCCCAGAGCGAGCAGACCGTGCACAGCGTCCTTGTCTACTTTGCGACTTATGTCTCCATCATCGCGCTCTGCGTCCTGTTTCTCAGCCTTGACGGGCACGACTTTGTGACCAACTGCACCGCCTCTCTGGCATGCATGTCCAACATCGGCCCGGGTCTCGGCCTCGTGGGCCCGGCGGGGAATTATGCCTTCTTTTCTGTGCCGAGCAAGCTCGTGCTGATCCTCGAGATGCTCCTCGGCAGGCTTGAAATTTTCCCGGTGCTTTTCCTCTTCTCCCCCAGCGTCTGGCGCAGGCGCTGATGCTGCGAACGCATGAATACGCCCCGGCGAGACCGTACACCTGGTACGGCTTCGCCGGGGTGTTGTGCTTGCGGCTTATCAGTATGTTCTGCGGTAGGTGCGGGTGTAGAGCTTCAGCTTTTTGGCAAGCTCCTTGCTCGCCGCGCCCGGCAGCATGCGCCAGCGCCAGTTGCCGGTGGGCACGCCCGGTGTGTTCATGCGCGCCTCGGAGCCGAGCTCCAGCAGATCCTGCATCTGCACGACAAAGAGGTCGGCGCAGGTGGCCATGCCGGTGCGGATCATGCCCCAGCACCAGCCCTCGTCATCGGTGATGTGCATATACTGGGCGGCAAAGTCCCGGTCGCGCTTGCCCGTATCCTTGAGCCAGCCCAGGACCGTATTGTTGTCGTGGGTGCCGAGGTAGCAGACGCTGTTGTAGGAGATGCAGTGGGGCAGGTAATCGGAATCGCCGTGGGCGTCGAAGGCAAACTCCAGGATCTTCATGCCGGGCATGCCGGAATCCTGCACAAGACGGCGCACGCCCTCGGTCACATAGCCCAGATCCTCCGCAATGAAATCCAGGTCGTGGAACCACGAGGTCAGCACGCCCACCAGCTTCATGCCCGGGCCGGGGCACCAGGTACCGTTCTTGGCGGTCGTCTCGCCGTAGGGGACGGACCAGTAGCTCTCAAAGCCGCGGAAATGGTCGATGCGGATCACATCATAGAGCTTCTGTGCGCCCTCGATGCGGCGGATCCACCAGCCGAAGCCGTCGCGCTCCATGGCGTCCCAGTTATACAGAGGGTTGCCCCAGAGCTGCCCGTCGGCGGTGAAGGGATCGGGCGGCACGCCTGCCACGGCCTTGGGCAC
This sequence comes from Oscillospiraceae bacterium, assembly GCA_902761635.1. Classification (GTDB taxonomy): domain Bacteria; phylum Bacillota; class Clostridia; order Oscillospirales; family Oscillospiraceae; genus Limivicinus. The sequence continues at coordinate 56,971 of CACWLG010000001.1, forward strand.
GTTCTTCTCGTCAAGCTGGAAGAAATGCGGCTCGCTCCACACATCGGCGGAGTCCAGGGCCACGTAGATAGGCACGTCGCCGATGAACTTTACGCCCTGCTTGTGGGCATACTCCTGGAGCTTCTGCCACTCATAGTAGAAGATATACTGCACGAAGATATGGAAATTGACCTCATCCTTCAGCCGATCGGACCAGTAGCGCAGCGCGTTGTCGCGGTGCATGCGGATATCCTCCTCCGGCCACTCGGTCCAGGGAAGCATATCGAAATGCTCCTTGATGGCCATATACAGGGCGTAGTTCTCCACCCATTTGTTCTCCTTGCGGAAGCTCTGGATCTCGCGGTTCAGCGGCTCCCAGCCGCGCTTGAAGGCAAGGCGCAGCAGCGGGGCGCGCTTGGCGGCAACCGTGTCGTAGTCCACCTGCTCCGGATCGTCGCCCCAGCCGGCCTCGTCAATCTCCTTTGCCTTGAGGAGCTTGTACTTCACCATCAGATCGAGGTCGATAAGATTGGGGTTGCCGGCAAAGGTGGAGAAGGAGGAATAGGGACTGTCTCCCGCGCCGGTGGGCACGAGGGGCAGGAGCTGCCAGTAGCGCTGACCGCCCGCCTTCAGAAAATCGACAAATTCATAAGCGCTTTTTCCCATTGTACCGATCCCGTAGGGAGAGGGCAGGGAGCTCAGAGGCATGAGTACGCCGCTGCTGCGGTTCATAGAAATCAACTCTTTTCTTTTGTTATATGGCTCTCCGTTTAGGGGAGGCATAGACCGCTTGTTTAAAGCCTTGTTTAATTTACCACATTGACAGGCTTTCCGTCAAGGAAAGCCTGCAGATTCTGTGCCGTGCAGTCGAGAATGCGCTGACGGGCTTCCTTCGGCGCCCAGGAGATGTGCGGGGTAATCAGGCAGTTTTTCGCCGTGAGCAGGGGGTTGTCCGCCCGGATGGGCTCGGTGGACACCACGTCCAGCCCTGCGGCCAGGACCTTGCCTGCATTGAGGGCGTCCGCCAGATCCTGCTCGACAATGAGTCCTCCGCGGCTGTTGTTGATGAGGATGACCCCGTCCTTCATCTTCGTGATGTTTTCTTTGTTGATGATCCCGGCAGTGTCGGGGAAGAGCGGGCAGTGCAGACAGATCACGTCCGATGTTCTGAGGAGCGTGTCGAGGTCTGTGTACTGCGCGATGGCACGGCCCGCCTCCGTTTCACGGCTGCCGGCCGCCAGCACCGTCATGCCGAGGGCTTTCGCGATGCGCCCGGTGGTCTGGCCGATGCGCCCAAAGCCGATGATGCCCATGGTCTTGCCCGCAAGCTCGATGAGCGGATAGTCCCAGAAGGTCCAGTCCGGCGCGTTCTGCCAGCGGCCCGCATGCACCGCGTCGGAGTGGTGGGCGACGTGGGAGCAGATCTCCAGCAGCAGGGCGATGGCAAACTGCCCGACCGCCGCCGTGCCGTAGGCCGGGACGTTGGAGACAGGGATGCCCTTCTCCCGTGCGAAGGCCACGTCCACTACGTTGTAGCCCGTGGCCAGCACCGCGATGAAGCGGATGGAGGGGCAGGCCGCCAGCACCGTCCGGTCCAGGGGTGTTTTGTTGGTGACGACGATCCCGGCATCCCCGATGCGGCGGATGATCTCCCGGTGGTCTGTACCCGTGCGGTCATAGACCGTGAGCGTACCGTATTGCTTCAGCGGCTCCCAGCTCAGATCGCCGGGGTTCTCGGTATAGCCGTCCAGAATCACGATTTTCATATTGATGCCTCCTTGCCAAAACGCTTTTATTCTGCATCATGTGTTTTCTTTGCATCAGTATATCATATTGCCGCCGCTTTACAAGCCTATCATTTGCGGATATAATAAAGCATAACACCAAGAGAAAAGGAGGTGCCGTCATGCTCTCAGAGCTGCTTGCACGCGCACGCGCCGACATCCCCCTCTGGCTGCCGGACCTTCGTGCGGCTTTTCTTCATGATCCCACGTCAAGACCGATAACTCTGCGCCTCACCCTGCACGACGGAGGGCAGCTGGACTATCCCTGCGCCATCCCTCGCTGGGAGGGGGAGGAGGAGCGGCGCTTTGTCTCATGGTATTTCTATGCCTGCGTCTATAACATTCTCGCCGCATGCAGCGGGCGGGAGCTGCGTCTTTTCATTGATTCAGCCGACGCGGAGCTCTGCGCCCTGGCGGACAGCCTTGATGAAGCGTTCCAGCTCCACACGGCAAAGCGGCACGGCTTCGGCAAGGTGATCACCATTGCCGGACGCATTGCCCGAAGCCTTGGCGGCCCGGCTTTCTGCTTTACCCGCTCGGATCTGCACGACTACACTCCGCTGCCCGAAACGCCTTCCGAACTGCCCGCGCCGCTGGACAAAAAGCTCCGGGCCCTGTGTCGGGATGTGGCCGGACTTGCCCTCTGCGGCGTCGATGTGGGCGGCACAGACATCAAGCTGGCTCTCTCCGACGGGGAGCGCCTGCTGTGCACCAAGGAGTTTGACTGGAACCCCGAGGCGTATCAGACTGCCGAGGAGATCACAGAGCCGATCCTGCTGCTCACGCGGCTGATGCGCTGCTGTCTTGCGGCTGAGGGCAGCGCATGCCCGGAGGCAGTCCGCGCTGCCCTCCATACCGCGCTCGACAAGGCGGCACCGCTGTCTGTGATGCGTGAAGCAGTGGAAGCCGCTGAGGCGTATTTTGGCAGTGGAATCAGGGCGCTCGATGGCGTGGGCCTGAGCTTTCCCGATATTGTCATCGACGATCGCATCCTCGGCGGTGAGACGCCCAAGACCTACGGCATGCGCCGTAATGAGGCGCTGGATTATGAAACTGCCTTTGCCAAAATCTCAGGGCTGAAGGACGCCCTGCTGTCCCTCTGCCGTACAGGCGGGCGTGTACACATCACGAACGACGGCAACATGGCCGCTTTTACCGCCGCCGTGGAAATCGCGCACAGTGGAGATGCGCAGATGCTGCGCGAAGGCATCATCGCCCACAGCCTGGGTACCAGTCTCGGCACCGGCTGGCTGCAGGCCGACGGGACGATCCCCGCCCTGCCGCTGGAGCTGTACGATCTGCTCCTTGATCTCGGCAGCTTCCCCTCACGCGCCTTTGCTCCGGAGGATCTGCGCAGTACACGCAACGAAAACTCCGGGCTTCCCGGAGCAGAGCGCTATATGGGACAGGCCGCGGCCTATCGCCTGGCGCAGAAGCTGGGCCCTTCCCTGCTGGACGGTTTTACCGGGAACAGGGACGATCTTCTGTGCATTCGGACCGAGCCGCAGGATCTGCGCAAGCCCTGTCTGGAGCGTCTGATGCGGGAGGCTGAGGCGGGAAACCCCGCCGCCTGTGAGGTTTTCCGGACCATCGGGGGCAATCTTGCCGTCGTTTCCCGGGAGATGGCGTATCTTCTCCACCCCGCGGCGGGGATGCGTTTTCTCTTCGGACGTTTTATCAAGCGGCCTGCGGTCTTCGCGCTCATTGATGAGGGCTTTCGGGCCGGAGCTGAGGGGCTTCGTCTGGTCCCCTCGGATGAAGGGCTCGCCAACACCCCGCTCATGCGGGCGCTTGCCGATATGCCGGATGTCACAGTCGCCCAGTTCGGGCAGGCTGTGGGTTCGATTTATTTTGCTTTGACATAAGGAGATACGCTATGAAACGCAGCGAAATCAATGCTGCGCTCCGGGAGATGGAGCAGATGCTGCAGGACTGCCGCATTTTTCTGCCGGACTTCTGCCATTTTACCCCCGAGGAGTGGCAGACGAAGGGCCATGATTATGACGAGGTGCGTGACGATCTCCTGGGCTGGGACATCACGGACTATGGGCTCGGGAGATTTGACGAGGTGGGCTTCTCCCTCATCACGCTGAGGAACGGCAACCTCAAGAAGCAGGATCAGTACCCCAAGACCTACGCTGAAAAGCTCCTGTATCTTCGGGAAGGGCAGTACAGTCCCATGCACTTTCACTGGGCAAAGATGGAGGACATCATCAACCGCGGCGGCGGAACGGTGCTGATCCGGGTCTACAACTCCCTGCCGGATGAAGCGCTCGACAAAGAAAGCCCCGTCACCGTCCATCTCGACGGACACACAGTCACCGTCCCCGCCGGGTCACAGGTAAAGCTTCGCCCGGGGCAGAGCATCAGCATCACGCCGTACCTCTACCATGATTTTACGGTGGAAAAGGGCACAGGCCCCGTGCTTCTCGGCGAGGTGAGCCAGGTCAATGACGATGCCAACGACAACCGCTTCAATCCCCCGGTGGGCCGTTTTCCCGCCATTGAGGAGGACGAGCCGCCCTATCGCCTGCTGTGCACCGAGTACCCGCGGGCAAAATGACACTGTCCGTTTTATCCCCGCATGCTTTCGGGCGCATTGCAAAACGAAAGACGCAGCTCCGCAGGGGTCGATCCCCGGATCGGCCCGATGGATAATCCTGCCTAAAAAATGAACAATTCCCGGATAAACATGTGCTGTTTCACATATTTATTCGGGAATTGTGCTGAAAACCGGGTTATGCTGACAGGCTGATGAGGGGAAGATGAATTGCCCCGCAGGGACAAGAGAGGCTGGCCTGGGCCACATCAGCCCCTACGGCCGCTATTTTGCGACGCGCCCGATCTTGATTATTTGGCTTTACGCCGGAAAAGGCGGAGAATCTTGAGCGGCTCATAGAGGTTGGTGAGCCGGTGCAGCAGGTGCATGGCGTCATGCTCCGTCTGGTAGGGGCTATCGAGAAACACTTCCCGTGCCCGCAGCTTTGGCTCCTTCTCCCGAAGAATGGCCATGAGGCGCTTTTCCGCGAGGGGCATGGTGGCGGCGGCAGTGTAAAAATAGAGGCTGCTGACTCCGGGGGCGGAATACTCCCGGCGCATGGCGACACGGAGCTTCCGGCCCCGCAGGTCCCGGCGCAGCTTTTTCTCCAGCATGCGGATCCTGTCTTCCCTGTCGATGACCTTGAGGTAGACGATCTCCTCCGTCCGGTAGATCTCCCCCTCCAGATAACTGCGGTAGGGGGAGCGTTTCATGTTCTCATAAATGGCCTGCTCCTGCGCTCGCATTTCCCCCTGGTGGAAAATGCAGACCTTGCCGTTGTGGATGGTATAGAGGAAGTAGCTCAGGCCCAGGGCGTCCAGATGCGCGCGCAGATGCTCGGTTTCGGCGGGCTCCAGGGTCTCGGCCTGCAGATAGGTATTCTCATTGGCATCGTAGATGGCGGCCCCGTCCATGACGATAAAGGGCACGCTCAGCTTCGCCTGGCTCAGGCTCAGGGTAAAGAAGGCAGGGGCATGCTCGGACATGATACAGATCTTTGCCCCGTCGTTGTAGAGATAGTTGAGGCGAAAGAGCGCCGCAGCAGGCAGCTGCGAGAAGCGATCCGGCAGCAGGTCGGAGAGCTTGATGAAAAAGACAAGGCTGCGCTCCTTGTCCCGTGGCAGGCGGAAGACGTTGACCGCGATCGCGGCGGCGGTGCCGAGCAGCACCCCGCCAAAGCGGGTGAGGGCCTGCTGCAGCGGCTCTTCGATCTCGGGAAAGGCGATGACCACGCAGATGAAGACGATGGCCGCCTGCCCCGCCGTGTCGGGCCTGCGCACCAGCACGCAGGTGTAGAGCGTCAGCATCACGCCGACGGCCATGCGCAGGTACACGAGCAGCAGCACCTGCCCCATGCGGGGAAAGACAAGCATCAGCAGCAGAAAGCCCAGGCCCCAGGCCGCGCCGATCAGCGTGCCGATAAAGCGGCTCACGGCGTATTCGCGGGTATCGTGCACATAGGGCTGCATGCAGATGATGGCGGTGATGGCGGCCTCGGCGGGCATGTCGGCCCCGCGGTAGCCCCGCAGATAGTAGACCAGGAGCGTGATCAGGACAGCAATGCTCGTTTTGACGATGCGCTGCCCGATCCGCGGCAGATAGAACGGGCGCTTGATTTGCAGTTTGTTCATCGCTTTTTCCTTTCATTGACGCGGCGTGCGGAAAAAGGTATAATCAGCTGAAACGAGAATTACAGGCAAAGGCAGGAAGTACGCATGCAGGAAGCTCTTCTGAAAATCGCGCGGCGCTATCCGCAGCTTCTGCTGCCCATCCGGGCGGGGATGCGCCAGACGGAGGAATACAAAAACGCCGTGCTCTGCGGCGAGATCCCGGATACGGAGCCGAACTTCCGCTGCCCGGAGGCGTTTTGCGCCGAGACGGCGGATACCCCGGCAGGGCGGGCTGAGATCCTGTATTTCGGCGACAGACAGGATTTTTTACAGGCTTATCAGGCCCTGGCCTACCGCTGTGAGCCGACGCCCATCCCGGACTCTGTCGGTGCCGTCACGGTCGGGGGCCTCATCAACTGGGAAAAGATCCATACGCACCGCGACGAATATCTCGGCGCGGGCGGAGAGGACTGGGACGCGGAGTTTGCGCGCTTTACGGCTGAGAAAAAGAACTGGCGGGACAGCGTGATCCTGCTCAGCGGCGGCAATTACAGCAATGTCCCGCCCGAGGCCGTGGGCCTCTCCGCAGAAGAGTGGAAGGAGAAATCCCATATCATCCGGAAGTTTCACGAGCTCACGCATTTTACCTGCCGGGGCCTTTATCCGGAGGACATCGACGCCCTGCGGGATGAGGTGATTGCGGACAGCATCGGCCTCATGGCGGCCTTCGGGCGCTGTGACAGGCATCTTGCCCGCCTCTTCCTCGGGGTGGAGGGCGGCGTGTTCCGGGAGGGCGGCCGCCTGAGCCACTATGCTGCGGCAGAGGAGCTTGACGACGCGGTATGCCGCGTCAATGCCCTGATCGACGAGTACGCCGCACGCATCGAAAAGGTGCGCGAGGAGGAGCGGGACAGCCTTGCGCTGCTGCTGAAAATCTTCCCCTGATCAGTCCAGCAGCTCCGGCGGGATGGTTTTATCGCGGAAGTAGAACTGCCGGTCCCGCTCCCCGACGGGGCGCAGCACGCGGCAGGGATTGCCCGCCGCCACGACATTCGACGGGATATCCCGCGTCACCACGCTGCCCGCGCCGATGACGGTATTGTCTCCGATGGTGACGCCGGGCATCACGAGGGCGCCCGCGCCGATCCAGCAGTTTTTCCCGATGCGGACCGGGGCGTTATATTGCAGACCCCGCTCCCGAAGCGCGGGCAGGATGGGATGGCCCGCCGTGGCGATGACCACGTTGGGGCCGAACATGCAGTTGTCTCCCACCCGGATATGGGTATCGTCCACCAGCGTGAGGCCGAAATTGGCGTAGACGTTTTTGCCGAAGGAGACAAAGCGCCCGCCCCAGTTGGCATGCAGGGGCGGCTCGATATACGAGCCCTCGCCGAAGGCGGCGAACATGTCCCGCAGCATGGCCTCCCGACGAGCCCCCTCGCCCGGGCGGGTGTGGTTATAGTCGTAAAGCTTCTCCAGGCACCGGGTCTGTTCCTCGGTGATCTCCCCGGCCAGCGGGTAATACAGCGCGCCGCTGTGCAGCACGTCAAACATGGCGCAGCCTCCTCTCTTTGTTATGCCTATTATATGGGATGCCGGGCGAAGTGTAAACAAAAAAATCGGGAGCCGCCTCGTTCTGAGACGGCTCCCTCTGCTTCATTACATAATGGGGATCTTGATTTTCAGGTCCGTGAGGGGCCAGGAGGAGCAGGCGTGGAACCAGCCCATCTCCTTGTCCATCATGCGCCGCCCGTCGCCGATCGGAGAGACAAAGATCTCACCGGACAGCAGGTGGCTGCGGCAGAAGCCGCACTCGCCGTTGCGGCAGTGGGTGTCGATGGCGATGCCGGCGCGCTCAAGGGAGACGGCCACCGGCTCGGAGGCTTTCGCATCGATCACATCCTCATGGATGCCGCGCACGACAGTGATCTTGAAGGTCTTGGTCTCGGTGCCCTTGGGGTAGCCCGGGAGCGTGGAGATGTCAGCGGGGTTGTTGACCACGTCGTGGCGGAAGCGGCGCACGGGCACGCCCATCTCGTCGAGGGCCTTCTTGACAAAGCGGAACATGGGCAGCGGACCGCAGAACATGTAGGTGCAGTCGGGCGTGGAGTACTTCTCGATGATCTCTTTGGTGATAAAGCCCTTCTCCCCGGGCCAGTCGGGCTCGTCGGAGAGGACGTGCACGACCTTGACGTCAGGGCAGTCGGCTTCGATTTTGGCAAGCTCGTCCTTGAGGACGATGTCGTTCGCTTTCACGGAGCCGTAGAGGATCGTGAGCTTGACGCCCTTCATCTTGCCGCAGGCGATCTCCTTGGCCATGGAGTGGAAGGGCGTGATGCCCGAGCCGCCGGCCAGAGCCACGAGCTCCTTCGTGTCGCGCAGGGGCTCCCAGTAGAAGAAGCCGAAGGGCAGCGCGCCCTCCAGCGTGTCGCCCACCTTGACGTTATCAAAGAGGTAGTCCGGCACGAAGTAGGAGACATTGCGCCGCACGGTGATCTCGAAGAAGGGGTGCTCGCCGCGCGCCTCAAAGGGAGCGGAGGAGATGGTGTAGGGGCGGGAGAGCACGCTCCCGCCGATTTTGAAGCGGAAGTTCACATACTGCCCGCTCTGGAACACCGGGATGTGCCCGTCGGCGGATTCAAAGCGGAAGGTGCGGGAGCTGGGAGAGGCCTCGCGGATGTCCACGACCTTGAAGAGCATATGCTCCGGATGCAGCTGGTCTGCCACCTCGCGGATGGGGTCCCGGGGATCGGGGACGGGAGAGCCCTTGGCGAAGTTTTCCTCTCTGAGCTTGACAACGCGGGAGGCCCCGCCGATGTCCTGGAAGAAGCCCTTGACTGTGATGCTCATTTCTTCGCCGCCTCCTTTTTCTTGTCCATGTCTTCCTTCACGGCCTTGGCTGCGGCGCGGCCGTTGGTGATCTGCGGGCCCATGCCGTCGCCGGACATGCCGTGGGCGCCGGCAAACTCCAGACCCTCAATGAAGTGATCCTGTTCCTTCATCTGCAGTCTCGCCACCGCATGGTCCTCCATGGAGTGGAGATAGCCGTAGATGTTGCCCTTCCAGGCCCCCACATAGTGGGAGACGGTCATGGGCGTGGTGACCTCGATCTCGGTGATGCGGTGAGTGAAGTCCACCTTTGTGATCTTGATGCACTCGTCGATCATCTCTTTGGCCAGGCGGCGCTTGAGATCGTGGTACTCCTCCTCCGTCACGCTCTCAAAGGGCTTGGAGGGGACGAGCGCCGTGATGGAGAGCTGGGTGTAATCCTGCGGGAGGCCGGGATTGGCGTAGTTCAGGCAGATGGTGGTAATGTAGTTATAGGGCTCCGTGAGATTGGAGTAGTTGCGCCAGATCTCGTTGGTGTCCATGGTGGTGCCGGAGAAGGTGGAGTAGTTGATGATGCCGTTTTCCTCGGGGCTGCCCTCGATGACCATGATGACGGACACGGGGACCACGGAGAGCTTGCGGTTGTTGATCATCCGGATGGCGCCCTCGGGCACCTCGCTCTTCGGCTCGATCATCTGGCTGTAGACGCGGTTGGGATAGGGGCCGGAGATCACATAGTCACAGTGGATCTCATCCCCGCGGCGGGTGCGCACGCCGTATACCCTGCCGTCCTTGACGAGGATCTTTTCGACCTCCTGGTTAAACTCGTACTGCGCGCCGTTTTCCTCGCACTTGGTCTGGAGCTTCAGGCTCATCTCATGGCTGAAGCCGCGGCAGACATAGGAGCCGGTGAAATAGTCGGCCATCAGGAAGGCGTAAATGGTGAAGGGCAGATCGTCCATGCGGTTGCCGACATAGATCCAGTAGGGCGTCAGCATTTCGACGGCCTTCTTCGGCAGATTGAAGGTATTGATGACCTCGGTCGCGGTGTAGCCCACGGTCTTGACAAAGTCGGGATGATGGATCAGCATGGAGAGCTTGCTCATCGGGTGGGTGGAGAGGTAGTTCATGCTGTCGTAGACCCGGCGGCAGAGGCACATCAGCTCATGCACCTTGTCATAGGTGCCGGGGCAGACCTCGTTGATCTCTTTGGCGACGGTGGTATAGCTGTCGTCATAGTCGTGGTGCAGGATCTTGTCGATGCCGGAGTTCGGCAGGGCGACGCGGTAGCACTCATGCACGGGCAGCCAGTCGACCTTGACGCCCATATCGTCAAAGAACTGGCCGACCTTGAGGCGCTTGCCGGGCTGGCCGATGGACATCATCTCATGCAGGGTGGCCTCGATCTCGAAGCCGTTGCGCACAAAGTCGGTGGCAAGGCCGCCGGGCATGTTGTGCTTTTCGAGGATCAGAATGTCCTTGATGCCCCAGGCCTGCAGCTGCAGGCAGGCGGACATGCCGGCCAGCGCCCCGCCGATGATGACCACGTCATAATGGTCTTTGTAGAATTTCATGTTGTTGTCCTTTCAAGAAACAGGGGGCAGCAACCTGCCCCCTATTTGATTTGAATAATCAGAAGAAGCGCTCCACCAGTTCGCGGGAGTACTCGGCCGTCTCGTCCATGTCGCCGAAGGACATGACCTCGCCGGCGTAGTAGGTGTCGTACTTGCCCTGCATGGCCTCGACCTTGTCATACCAGCCTGCGGCGTAGTCCTCGCAGGAGACATGGGGGAAGTAGTACACGGACCACTTGTTGATAACTTCCTTGGCGGGGTTGTGCATGGTCTTGAGATCCTCCAGCACCATCTCGTTGCACTTGTCGTAGGGGATCTCCTTCATGCGCTTGTGGGTGCGCAGGGCGTAGGTGGTGATGACCTGGTCAATGTTCTCCTTCCAGCGGCGGTAGTAGACCATCAGATGGCCGAGCTTTTCGGGCACCATGTTGTCGAAGACATAGTAGGAGATCTCGGGGTGGTTCTCCGGGGTGGTGGTGATGGCCTGGACGGTGTAGCGCTCGTAGTCGATCTTGGAGAAGAGCTCCTTCTCATCGTCTCGGGCGTCGAAGTAATCGACCATGCCGTTGTTGTTGCCCATGTTGCCGTCGGCCACATAGAGGGGGGCGGTGACGATGATCTTGTCGTACTCCTCAACGACGCCGTTGACGGTGACATAGACCTTGCCGTCCCTGCGCTCGACCCTGGTGATCTCGGAGTTGAGGCGGGCGGGGTGAGCGATGTGCTCATTGAGCTGCTCCCAGATATACTGGGTGCCCTGCTCCCAGGTCCAGAGGTTGACCTTGACGAAGTTCATCGTGGTCTGGAAGTCCAGATACTTCAGGACGTAGGCCGCGGGGATCTCGTCAAAGTAGCCGTAGCCGAAGGAGGTGTAGGGCCCGATCCAGATATCCTGTACGAGCTCGACGCCGTTCATCTCGCAAAATTCCTTGAAGGGCAGAGCCAGATCCTTGAGGTTGGAGTTGTAGCCCTCGACCTTCTCACGGCCGGGGGTGACAGCGTAGCCCTCATACCGGCCCTCGGCAACGCCGCGGTGGCCGTTGAGGTCATAGCCCTTGTACTTGGTCTCCAGCAGCTCGCCGAACTTCTTGACCTGCTTTTTCATTTTCAGCAGGCGCGGGATCTTGAGGGGGTTCTTCTTGGGCTCAAAGGGCTCGATGACGTTGCCCTTGGCGTCCTTGTAGTTGCGGTTGAGCTTCGGGCCGTCGTGGGTGATGCCGCAGAACTCTTCCACATCATGCACGGCGTAGTAGGAGGGCACACCCATGATGGCGCCCATCTCATAGCGCTTGCCGTTGTAGTGGGGGGACCAGCACTTGCCGCCGACGCGGTCGGAGCGCTCGAGGATCGTGTAGTTGGTGTAGCCCTTCTTCTCGAGATACATGCCTGCGGAAAGGCCGGCGGGGCCGCCGCCGACGATGCAGATGCGAATGTTTTTGTCCATAAATGCCTCCGTTTATTTTAATAGTTTTTCCCGCTTGATTTTTGTGCCTTCGCTTCTATGTTAAAGATACAACAAAACTGTGAAAAATGCATTATACAATTCGCGGCGAGTGTACAATTTTGGGCGTTCTGCGAAAAAAATCTCTTTCCATCGGGGGCGCGCTATGATATATTATCATCAGCGTTATCAGAACAACATTCAGCACGGGTTCGGAAACCGTGAAGGGAGGTGGCCGTTTGCGGTTTGCATCCTTTTCCCACATGCTCCGCCACTGGGCGGAGGAAACGCCCGCGGCGCCGGCGCTGCTGTATGACGAGCACGGGCAGAAGACCATGAGCTTTGCGGCGCTGTACGAGGCGGTCATGCGCCGGGCGCAGGAGCTGAAGGAGGACGGCGGAAGCTGTATCGGCATCCTTTCGGACGGAAGTCTTGCCTGCGTGACGGAGATCTTCGCCGCAGCCGAGGCGGGGCTCCAGATCGTGATGCTGGACACGGGTCTGCCGGACGAGACCCTGGGCAGGCTCCTGCGCTATACGGATGCGGACAGGCTCTGGGGAGATGCGGATCTCTGCGAGGATCTGCAGCCGTATCTCACGGACGGCGTGAAGGAGGGCGCAGGCAGGCTCCTCTTCTTCACCTCCGGCACCACGGAGCAGGCCAAGGCCGTGGTGCTGACCGATCATTCCCTCTGCCAGAGCGCTTACAACGGCGGGGCCAAGCTCCCGCTGCACCCGGGGGACAGGCTCTTGTGCCTGCTGCCGCTGGGACATGTATTCGGCTTTGTGTGCGGGCTTCTCTGGGGTCTGAGTTGCGGGGCGTCCGTAGCTCTGGGCCGCGGTGCGCGCCACTATGCAGACGACTGCGCCTTCTATAAACCCACGGCGGTGTCCGTGGTGCCGATGCTGCTGGGCTTTCTGCTGCAGCGGGAGCTGATGAACGCAGAGCTCAGGCTCGTGCTGGTGGGCGCGGGCGACTGTCCGAAGGCGCTGCTGGACGCGGCCGGGGCAAAGGGCCTCCGCGTGAGCTTCGGCTACGGTCTGACGGAGACCAGCTCCGGCGTCGCCATCAGCGTGGGGGGCGACCCCTTTGCCATGGAGGTCTGCCCGGACGATACCATCACCATCGCAGAGGACGGGGAGATCCTTATCCAGGCCCCCACCTGCATGATGAAGGGCTACTACAAGCGCCCGGCGGACACGGCGGCGGTCCTGCGGGACGGAGTCCTTTACAGCGGGGACCTCGGCCGCTTTGATGAAGAGGGCAGGCTCCATATCACAGGGCGCAAGAAGGACATGCTGGTCCTGTCGGACGGCACCAAGCTCTTTCTGCCGGAGTATGAAGGAGCCGTCATACAGGCTCTCGGGAACCCGGAGATCGCCGTGATCCTCCGAAACGGCAAGCCCGCGCTGGTGTATGCCGGCGAGGGAGACAAGCAGGAAATTGAAAAGAAGCTCCGGCCCCTCATGGAGACCCAGCCCCGGGGCAGGCAGCTGAGTGAGATCATCCTTTCGACAAGCCCCCTGCCGCGTACGGCCACGGGGAAAATCAAGCGTTGGGAACTCCAACAGAGAATGGAGACATTATGACAAGAGAAGAAGCTATCGAAAAGATCTGCCAGGTCATCCGCGACTGTGTGCCCGAAATGGCCCCTGCGGATCTCAGGGAGGACACCGTCATCAACACCGAGACCGCCATTGACTCCATGGGCTTTATCCTGGTCATCTGCAAGCTGGAGGCCATGTTTGACGTGCGCATCCCCGAGCGGCAGTGGCAGAAGCTCAGCACCGTGGGCGACGTGGCCGACGCCATCATGAAGCGCCTGCCGAAACAATGAATATCTATTCCACGCAGCTTTGCCTGCGCAACCGGGATGTGAACCTCCACCGCGTCCTGCGCACCTCCACCCTGTTCGAGATGATGCAGGAGGCCTCCATTCGCCACACCGAGGAGCTGGGCATGGGCCGGGAGATGACGCTGGACCGGGGGCTTTTGTGGATGGTCACCCACCAGCGGGCCGATATCACGCGCCTGCCGGTCTATGATGAGCGCATCACGCTCGAATCCTGGCCCGGGAAAACCATGCACCTGCTCTTCCCGCGCTTTTACCGCGTGCTGGACGCGCAGGGGCAGGTACTCCTGCGCGCAAGCTCCCTCTGGGCCCTGGTGGATGCCGGGACGCGGCGCATGGTCTTCCCCGACCGTCACGGCATCGTCATCGAGGGGGTCGAGACCGGGGAGGAGGCCGCCCTGCCCGCCGCCCCCCGCAGGGCTTCCGGCGGACAGGCGCACAGCTTCACGGTGCCCTTCAGCTATGTGGACTTGAACGGCCACATGAACAACACCCGCTACTTCGACCTTGCCGAGGATCTGATCCCCGCGGCGGCGGAGGGGCGGCAGCTCTGCCGGGCGACGGTGGAATACGCATGTGAGGCCCGCCTCGGCGAAAAGATCAGCGTCACGGCGGAAGATGCCGGCAGCTGTTTTTATATCAGCGGCGACGGGGAAAAGAAGATCTTCCGCATGTTGATGGAATACCGATAAGGCAATACCGCATAATTCGGCAAGAGCAGATCCTGAGAAAATTTGGGTTCTGATAAAGGCACTTTTTCGCAGATGTACTTTGTGTACTTCAAGAAAAAGTGACGAAATCAGGGCACAAATTTTCCAGGAGATGCCGAAGGCGGATTGTGCGGTGTTGCCATAAGGAAAGGCGGTTACCCATGTTTCGTGAAATGCGAAGAGGCAGGCAGGCCCTCTCCGAGCGTGAGACGCTGGAGATCCTGGAGAGGAACACTTCCGGGACGCTTGCCGTGCTGGGCGACGGGGGCTACCCCTACGCCGTGCCGCTGAGCTATGTATACAGCGGCGGGCGGCTGTTTTTTCACTGCGCAAAGGCCGGCCACAAGCTTGACGCCGTGCGCGCCTGCGATAAGGCGAGCTTCTGCGTCATCGACCGGGACGAGGTATTGCCCGAGAAGTTCACCACCAAATACCGCAGCGCCATCGTCTTCGGCCGGGTCCGGGAAGTCACCGGGGCCGCGGAGATCGAGGATATCATGCGCGCGCTTGCGGGCAAGTATTCTCCCCGCGAGGGGGAGGAAGCCTTTCAGCGCGAGATGCGCACCTCCGGGGCCCTGTGTGTGCTGGCCCTTGAGATCGAGCATCTCAGCGGCAAACAGGGAAAAGAATTTTTAATGGAAAGGGAGCATACGACATGACACTGGAAGAAAGACAGAAAGCCGCCCCGAGAGAGGCCTGCGGCTACTGCATGGGCGGTGAGCTGCTGGGCGCCTTCGGCATCAAGATCTGCGATCTGAGCGTGAGCCAGCTCATTCTCTTCAAGGAGCAGAGCCACCCCGGCCGCTGCATCGTGGCCTACAAGGACCATGTGAGCGAGATCACCGACATCACGGAGGCAGAGCGCAACGCCTTCTTTGCCGACGTGCACCGCGCCGCCAAAGCCATCCACGCGGCCTTCCACCCGGAGAAGCTCAACTACGGCGCCTACGGCGATACGGGCTGCCACCTGCACATGCACCTTGTGCCCAAGTACAAGGACGGCTTTGAGTGGGGCGGCGTGTTCGCCATGAACCCCGGCAAGGTCTTTTTAAGCGACGGGGAATACGCCGACATGATCGAGAAAATCAAGGCGGAGCTGTGAGCACCCTGGCGGAAGCCTGCCCTGTCTGTGCAGGCGGGTGTGTGTAAAAGTTACAATTTGTAAAAATCCCCGGATTTGTTATTGCTTTCCAGAAACAATTGTGTTATAATTGGGGCAACAGAGTACAGGAAAAGCGTTCCGGTTCTGTACATAAGATAAACGGCGTTCCCCTTGCTGCGTTTATCTTCTGCGGGTTGGAAAAAGGCGCGTCTTTTCCGGCGCTTTGCGGGTCCGCTGTTGCTGCGGACAGAAGCGGGACGCCTGCCCGGGAGGCAGGGTGATTGCGGCGTTTATTCGGGACGGCATGGGCTGAGGCCCTGTTGTTCTTCGCATTCCGGTCCCTTCATTCTTCTCTCTCGCGGTTCCGGGAAAACGGTGGCTCACCGTGTTGCCGGACAATGCTGCGCCTTTTTCCAGCCCACAGTGCGGAAGGGGCCGCGTCGAAAGCCCGCCCCGCCCGTCAGCACGGGTATCAGGAAGGTTTCTACGGCTATTCCCGGTAGCCAGGAAATATTGAATTTGCAAAAAACATAATAAGGAGGATACTGATTTGAAGAAAAACAACAAGGGCTTTACCCTGGCCGAGCTGCTGATCGTTGTTGCGATCATCGCCGTGCTCGTCGCCATCGCCATCCCGGTCTTCACCAACCAGCTGGAGAAGAGCCGCGAGGCTACTGACTTGGCTAACGTTCGTTCCGCCTATGCTGAAGTGATGACCCAGTATCTGGAAGATGGTTCTGCTGCTTCAATGACTGTTACTGCTCAGCAGAAGGTCGAGGGTTGGCAGACTTCCCCGCAGCCTGGCCTTACGACCCAGATCAATGGCAGCGAAAGCACTCTTACTTTCAGTGCTAAGACAACCGGTTCGTATACCGTTGCTCTTACTGTAGACGCTTCGGGTGCGGTTACCGTATCTGTCAGCTAATTTTCAGCAATCCATAGTTATTCACAATGTCTTCCGGGAAGCATCAAAGAATAACTGATTAATATCTGGGACGCTGCCTTTATTGGTAAGGCGGCGTCCTTCGTTGATTTGAGAAATAGTTTCTATTATGCTGCCCTATCTTCATTTCACGACTTTTGATAAAGAGGAGCTTATCCATGATACGGCCAAAGAAATGCCAAGCAGTATATTACTTCCTGTCATTTTTGATTCCAGCGCTGTTGATTCTCGTTGCTTTGGCTGGATTGAAGGTCACGCCTTTTGGAGATAACACGCTGATGATCTCCGACGGCAATGCATTGTATGTGAACTATCTGGGATATGTAGGCCGTGCAGTTAAGGGGCAAGAAGACGTCCTGTTTTCTCTGGAAAAGGGCCTTGGCGGCAACATGATGGGCTCCTGGGGCTGGTTTTTGTTTAATCCCTTCTTTGCGTTGTTTGCCTTTTTTGACATCATAGCATACCCCGTGGCTTTCACTTGGGTATCCCTGCTGAACTTTTCTGTCTGTGGACTGACCATGTACATCCTTCTTAAGGATATCTATGGTCATAAATTGAGCCACTTGATCTTCTCAACGACTTATGCGATGAACGGTTTTTTAGTCGCCAATGTTTTTCAGGTGAACTTCTTTACCGGCGTGATTCTGCTGCCGCTGATGGTTATGGGGATGCGGCGGATTCTCAACAACCGAAACCCGACTATCTACATCATTTCCTTGGCCTGTTCCCTTCTGTCCAATTTCTACTTTGGCTTCATGCTATGCGCAGCTTCCCTTCTGATTTTCGCCGTGTTCTTCATTGCAGACTACCATGAGATTCACCATCACAAATCAGTGTTGGTGAAATATACTGTCTCCTCGCTCCTGGCGGGGCTATTATCCTGCATCGTATGGCTACCCGCGTTACTGTCCCTTCGGGGAGGCCGACTGGATCAGACGGTCACTGAAGCCCTCACCTTTAAAGAAAATATGCCCTTCCTGGACATGTTCTCGAAACTGTTTACCGGAGCCAACAATACAGCACAACTGAGAAACGGCCTCCCGAACATTTTTGTGGGCATTCTTCCTGTGGCGCTGACGGTGCTGTTCTTTATGAACAATCGCATTCCCAGGCGGCGAAAAATCGCTATGGGTGTGCTCCTTGGGTTCTATCTCATTTCATTTTACATCGTCATCTTCAACCTCGCCATGCACGGCGGCACGGTGACCAACTGGTTTAACTACCGTGATTCCTTCATATTTTCCTTCCTGCTGCTGATAATAGCCACAGAGGAGTGGCAGTATGTGGCAGACGAGCCAGACCGTAACCTGAAACGTGCAGCGGTGGGACTGCTGGTAGGAACAATGGTGGTATTCGCCAAGCAGTATGATTTCGTCATCGGTGGCGAGGTACTGCTGGATTTTGCTCTATTATCCATGATAGCCCTGGCACTGGTCATGCACCGTAAAAACCCAGAAAAAAACCCAAGGCGCACTTTCGAATTGGTGGTGCTGGTGCTGGTTTGCGTAAATCTCTACGCCAATTACGAGTTATCCACGAAAAAAATCATGGAATGGTCACACGGAGAGCTCGAATACCAACAGACCATTGCCCCGGTTAGTGCACTAATAGATGCTGTAAAGAACAGCGATAAGAATCTTTATCGCATGGAGATTGGAGAACAGCGCTCCGGTAATCTTGGTAATGATCCGATGCTTTACGGTTACAATGGTGTGGGGCATGGTGGTTCTGACGAGCGCAATTTTGTACGTAATGCGCTTGAGCAACTGGGGGTACACCGCATAGACATGCGCAATCACTATGGAAAGGGTATCTCTGCTGCCACAGACGATCTTTTCGGCTTGAAATACCTGATTTCAAAGGATGACTTGGTCGAAGAGAAAGACTTTGAACGGCTAATTAGTATTGAAGAGTGGGCGCTTTATCGCAATCCTGACGCTCTTCCAATCGCGGTTGTTGCCGATAAAGCCGTAGCGAGTATAGAGATTGATTATACAGATGTATTTAACAATCTGAATAAGACATGGTCTGCCATCAGCGGTGAGGCCGATTCAGTGTTTATTGAGGAAAGTGATATCTCCTTTACTTCTCATAACATTACAGAATCACAGACATTGAGTAGGGACGATGCGGCTGCAATCATCGAAAATTTAACTGACGAAGAAATGGACGAGAATGATGATTCCAGCGACTCAAGCGACTCTGAATTGCAACCAACGGAATTCGTCCGTGAAGGAACACTACGAGAGCCGCCAAAGAACGCCCACTACATCATGTTCACCTGGACTGCGAAGCGGGACGGTGCGGTGTACACATACAACAGATCTGGAGTAGTTGATGACTACGGTGCCGTCCTCCCTGCAATCAATTACGAGGGTTATTATCACGCTGGGGATACGATCACCGGCTATCTTCCTGTAACAACAGCTTTCGTGACGGAAAACCTGTTACAGGAAGTGGCTGGCCGCTTTCGAGCTGCATATGTCGATGCTGACACGCTACATAGGCTTAGTGAAACTGTAAGGCAGCGCCCCTGCACCATCGAAAAGCTCAAGGACAGCCATCTGCGCGGCAAGTTTACCGCAGCGGCGGGCCAGAAGCTGATGTTCACCATCCCCTATGACGAGGGCTGGACCTGCTTCATCGACGGCAAGGAGGCTGAGATCAGCAAGGTACTCGGCGTGTTCATGGCGGTGGACACCCCGGAGGGGCCGCACAGCTATGAGATGAAATTTTTCCCGACCGGCATGAAAACCGGCATTGCCCTCTCCGCCGCCGCGCTGTTGACAACACTGGTCTATATCCCCGTTGACAGCCTCCGCAGAAAGCGTTTTTCCTCCGACGCGCCCGAAACGGCAATTGCGCCGGAATGCCAGGCTCTTTGACAGGACCGGCTATCCGGCGCCCTGATCCCCGTCCTACCGCCTGAACAGCAGCATGCAGATCCCCATCAGGACCGGCTGATGGAGCATGTAAACCCAGATGGTACCACGCCCGAGGGCGGAGAGGACGGGGATCTTCGTCTGCGCAAGGCGCTGCCAGCGCGGTGCGTGCTGAAAGAGCCGGCCGAGAAACCAGCCGCACAGAAACAGCAGATACCAGGGCAGCATGGGGAAATAGTCGCTGGAGCGAAAGCCCGGGTCCGGGAAGCCCAGCGGCGCGAGGATGCGGAAGCGGTAGAGCCCCGCCGGCAGGCGCCACTGCCAGGGACCGAGGCCGATCACGCCGCTGTTCACCCGGCGCAGCATAAGAAACAGCAGAAAGCAGGCGGCAAGCCCGATGGCCGGCCTGCTTTTTTTCAGTCCCTTTTCCAGCGGGATCGTGAGCAGGATCGCACAGCCCATGAAGTTCAGGATGCCGAACCATATGGCTTCGGCGGGCATCACGAGCAGCGTGACGGCGGTGATCACAAGGCCGCAGACATTCAGCAGCAGGCCGCGGCGCAGGTTGTTTTTCCGTCCCCAGTGGAAGGAAAAGCCCGCGATCAGGATGAAGCTCCAGCAGATGTACTGCTGCCAGAGGTACACGCCCGGGCGCAGGTACCAGTCCGGATCCCGCCCGAAGACCACGTTCACGTCATAAAGGAAGTGCATCCCCAGCATGTTCAAAAGCGCGAGGCCCCGCAGCGCGTCGATCAGATGATAGCGCTTTTTTCCCACAGGCTTCCCTCCCCCTTATCGGATGACAGCATGATACCCCGGCCCCGGCGCAATTGCAAGCAAAAGAAAAAACGGGGTGACATTCTTTCGCCGCTCTGTTATAATGCCTTATATGCGTGTTTCGCGTTTTTCAGAAGGGGTGGACAGTATCCTATGATCTGCAACAATGGGGAATGACATGAAAAACAAGGAACAAAACGGCCTTGCCCTCCTGCGGCAGCGGGTTTTCCGCATGGTCTCCGTCGGCGTGGTGGACGATCCCATCAACGGCAGCTACGACATTATCAGCACACTTGCCCTGCTGACGAACCTCGTCGTCACCTTTGCGCTCACCTTCGACAAGATGGTGGCCGACTTCGGCCCCCTGCTGTATAAGCTGGAAGCCATAACGGTGGCCTTCTTCGCGCTGGACTACGCGCTGCGCCTTTTCACGGCGAACAATCTCTACCCCGACCTGCCCGAGGGAAAGAGCCTGCTGAAATATATCTTCTCCTTCTCCGGCATTGTGGACCTGCTCTCCTTCCTCCCCTACTATCTGCCGGTGTTCTTCCCTTCGGGGGCGGTGGTGTTCCGCCTGTTTCGCATTGCGCGCATCTTCCGGCTCTTTCGCATCAACGCCTATTACGACTCGCTCAACGTCATCACCGAGGTCATTGCCGGCAAGCGGCAGCAGCTTCTCTCCTCCTTCTTCATCCTGGGAGTGCTGATGCTGGCATCAAGCCTGTGCATGTACTCGCTCGAGCATGACGCCCAGCCGGAGGTCTTCAAAAACGCCTTTTCCGGAATCTGGTGGTCCGTCTCCACCCTGCTGACCGTGGGCTACGGGGATATCTACCCCATCACGCCGCTGGGCAAGGCCGTGAGCATCATCATCACCTTCCTGGGGGTGCTGATGGTCGCCATCCCCACCGGTATCATCAGCGCCGGTTTTGTCGAGCAGTACTCCCGCTTCAAGCAGTACGGAGACTACGCGACCGAAGTGGATCTTCACTTTATCAATGTCGAGCTCACCGGACGGGATGACTGGCCCGGAAAGTGCATCCGGGATTTGAAGCTGCCGCGCGGCATTGTGGTCGCGGCCGTCAAGCGCAGCAACGAGATCATCGTCCCCCGGGGCGATGTGATCCTGCGCGCCGGGGACCGCCTGGTGCTCTGTGCCGAGGCGCACAAGCACGACCGGCAGTATAATCTTCGCGAGATCATCTTGGGCCGGGACCACGAGTGGAACGGCTCGCTGATCCGGGATCTGGATATTTCGCGCCAGACCTATATTGTGATGGTGCGCCGCAACGGGACCATGCTGGTGCCCCACGGCGACATGAAGCTCATGGAGGGGGACACGGTGATCCTCTACAGCAAGGAGCAGCCGAAAGAGCTGCGCTTCTGAGCCTGTGTTCCCAGCGCACAAACGCCGGCGTCGCCGGAGAACAGAAAACGGGAGTGATCCAACACATGAGAGATTTTGAAGCCAGAAGAATGAAGCTTGCAGGCGGCTCCCCCACCGTGGCGCTCAACGCCAGGGGGATCCGCATGAAGGAGGAGGGGATCGACGTTCTCTCCTTTGCCGCCGGGGAACCGGATTTTGACACGCCCGAGGCGGTGAAGGATGCCGCCATCGAGGCCATCCGCTGCAACGACACCCACTACACCAGCGCTGCCGGAACCATGGCCCTGCGCCGACGCATCGTGCAGAAGCTGCGGGAGGAAAACGGCATCGAGGTAAGTGAAGACGGCATCCTCGTCACCCCCGGGGCCAAGCTCGCCCTCTATGCCGCCATGACCTGTTTCCTGCAGGAGGGGGATGCCTGCATGGTGCTCACGCCTGCCTATCCCTCCTACCGCTCCGGCATCCTGATGGCCGGGGCAGACTATGTGCCGGTGCCGCTCTCCTTCGACAACGGTTTTGTCGTCACCCGCGAGATGCTGGAGGCGAAGCTCACCCCGCACGCCAAGATGCTCATTGTCTGCAACCCCTGCAATCCCACGGGCCATGTGCTGACGGAGCAGGAGCTGCGGGATATTGCCGATTTCGTGCTGGCCCATGATCTGCTCCTCATCGCGGATGAAATTTATGAGAAGCTCATTTACGACGGGCGCAAGCACCTGAGCCTCGGCGCCATCCCGGAGATCCGCGACCGGGTCATCACCCTCAACGGGCTGTCGAAGAGCGCCGCCATGACCGGCTGGCGCATCGGCTATTCGGCGGCCTCGCCGGAGCTGACGAAGGTCATGCTGAAGCTGCAGCAGAACACCGTCAACTGTACCGCCGCCTTCACCCAGACCGCTTCCATCACCGCCTTCGACTGTGCGGCGAATGCCGAGCGCATGCGCCTGAGCTATCTGGAGCGGCGCAACCTCATCTGCGACGGCCTCAACGCCATCCCCTGCATTGCGTGCCCGCGGGCGGAGGGGGCATTCTACGCCTTCTTCCGCATCGACTACAAGGGCATGAGCTCCGAGCAGCTTGCCGACCATATCCTTGAAAAGGCGGGGATCCTCGTGGTGCCCGGTACCGCCTTCGGCGAGGGCGGTGAGAATTGCATCCGCCTCTCCTTCGCGGCGAGCAGGGAATCTCTGCAGGAGGCGGTAAAGCGGCTGACGCTGCTGTTTTCAGAATAAAGGCCGCATGACAGGAAAGGATCGCTGCAGCGCGGATGTCTGCGGCGGTGCTTATTCACAAGCGGTGCTTATTCACAAATTGTTCTGGACTATTTGTGATTGATCATGTATAATTATTCCATGATGCTTCCCAGGAAGCGCAGCCGAGTATCCGTATTACAGCCGGTATCCGCACAAGCGCATCCATACCGGTAAAACTGAAAGGAATTATGCACCATGAAAGAAAACGTCATCATCGTAAACTGCAAAGTGCCGAGTGAAGCTTACCAGATTCTGAGCATGCTGCGCCAGAATTTTGACAACGAGAGCTACACGATTTCTCAGGCGGCCGTTGTGAAGAAGGACGCCGGGCACCTCTCTCTGGAGGATGGCTTTGTGGCCGGCAACCCGCTGGAGGGTCACGGCTGGACCGGCGGCCTGATCGGCAGTCTGGTCGGCATCCTCGGCGGCCCCCTGGGCGTTCTGTTCGGCGGTAGCGTCGGCTCGCTGATCGGCGACTCCATGGACGTCAAGGAGATGGAAGGCAAATCCGCTCTGCTGGAGAGAGCCGGCGGCTGCCTTACCGACGGGGAAACCGCGCTGCTGCTGATGATGCAGGAAGCCGATGAGACCGCTCTGGCCGCAAAGCTGAAGGATTTCCAGGTCTCCATTACCCGCATGGACGCCGCAGAAATCGCCGCTGAGATCGAGCAGGCCGAAGAGCAGGCGCGCCTGAAGGAAGAAGAGGCTCCCGCGCTTCCGGAAGCAAAGGAAGAGTAAGAACGTTTTCCCCGCGCACGAAAGCGTATCCGCAAATACAGGCGCCGGTCACATTCCGACCGGCGCCTGCCGGCAAAAGGACCTCGCTGCAGGTCCGTTCAAAATATTGAAAAAAGCTCTTGACAAATCCGGGATAATTTAGTATTATGACTGAGCTGTGACGCGGGAGCATAGCTCAGCTGGTTAGAGCACCTGCCTTACAAGCAGGGGGTCACTGGTTCGAGTCCAGTTGTTCCCACCATGCTTCCTCTCACGCGATTCGCCTCGGTAGCTCAGTAGGTAGAGCAGCGGACTGAAAATCCGCGTGTCGCCAGTTCAACTCTGGCCTGAGGCACCATGTGCGGCTTTAGCTCATCCGGTAGAGCGCCACCTTGCCAAGGTGGAGGTAGCGAGTTCGAGCCTCGTAAGCCGCTCCACACAAAGGATTTGCGGACGTTCTCCCGTCCGCAAATCCCATATATGGCGCCATAGCCAAGTGGTAAGGCACGGGACTGCAAATCCCTGACCCCCGGTTCAAGTCCGGGTGGCGCCTCCAGCAGAAAGAAGAGCAAGCGTATAGCTGCTCTTCTTTTTTGCGCTTCCGCCCCGGGGCCGGTAAAGCAGCTGTTCCCTGCCGGGCGCAGGCATGCATCCCCGGATAAAGCGCGGGCGGATACATCTGTATCCGCCCGGATGTTTTTTCAATTAATACGCCACGCCCCAGAAGATCATATGCCTGGCGGGCTTGCCGCAGCAGGCGCAGACCTCGTCCAGCTTCTCCTGGTGGAAGGGGATGCAGCGGGAGGACATGCCCGCCTGCTCCTTCATCTTGAGCTCGCAAGCTTCTTCGCCGCACCACATGGTCTTGATGAAGCCGCCGTTTTTCTCCTGCAGCTCTTTCGCCTCTTCGATGGAATGGGCAGCATAGATATGCTCGTCCAGGTTCTTCTTCGCCTTTTCGTACAGACCCTGCTGCACCTGCTCCAGAAGCTCGGGCACCCTGGCCGCCAGCTCGTCGATAACGATGGAGATCTTTTCGCCGTTGTCGCGGCGAACCGCCATGCACACGCCGTTTTCCATATCCTTGGGCCCGATCTCCACGCGCAGGGGCACACCCTTCATCTCATACTGGGCGCACTTCCAGCCGAGGCTGTTGTCGCTGTCGTCCAGCGTGACGCGCACGCCGGCTGCCTTCAGCGTCTCATAGAGCTCGTTCGCCTTCTCCAGCACGCCGGGCTTGTGCTGCGCCACGGGCACGACCACCGCCTGGATGGGCGCCACATGCGGAGGCAGGACCAGGCCGTTGTTGTCGCCGTGGGCCATGATGACCGCACCGATCATGCGGGTCGTAGAGCCCCAGGAGGTCTGGAAGGGATACTGCAGCTTGTTGTCGCGGCCGGTGAAGGTCACGTTGTAGGCGCGGGAGAACTTGTCCCCGAAGTAGTGGGAGGTCGCGCCCTGCAGGGCCTTGCGATCCTTCATCATGCACTCGACGGTATAGGTGGCCTCAGCCCCGGCAAACTTCTCCTTGTCGGTCTTGCGGCCGCGCACCACGGGGATGGCCAGGACCTTCTCAAAGAAGTCGGCATAGCAGTTGAGCTGCTGCTCGGTCTCCGCCTGGGCCTCTTCGGCCGTCTCGTGGATGGTGTGTCCCTCCTGCCACCAGAACTCGCGCGAGCGCAGGAAGGGGCGGGTGGTCTTCTCCCAGCGGATGACGGAGCACCACTGATTATAAAGCATGGGCAGCTCACGGTAGGAGTGCAGCACACGGGACCAGTGGTCGCAGAACATGGTCTCGGACGTGGGACGGAAGGCAAGGCGCTCTTCAAGCTGCTCGCTGCCGCCCATGGTGACCCAGGCCACCTCGGGCGCAAAGCCGTTGACCAGCTCCCCTTCCTTCTTCAGAAGGCTCTCCGGGATCAGAACCGGCATTGCCACATTCACGTGTCCGGTCTTCTTGAACTCCGCGTCCATGATCCGCTGCATATTCTCCCAGATCGCATAGCCGTAAGGCCGCAGGATGGTAAAGCCCTTGACCGAGGCATACTCCACCAGCTCCGCCTTGCGGCAGATGTCGGTATACCACTGGGCAAAGTCCACCTCCATGTCGGTGATCTGCTCAACTCTCTTCTCTTTAGCCATAACTTTCCCTCTCAATCGCCAGGGCCCTTGCCCCGCCGTAATGTCGGCCCGCGGCCGCAGGTACTTATTGTAAAGCCGCGCCGCGGCCTTGTCAACCACTTTTCGGCCGCTCCTTCGTGGTTTTGTCCCGGAATATGCATTTTATCCTTGACCAAACGCCGCAGAACAGGTATAATTTTGAAGAGTGCCGTAAAAAGCGATGGAGGTGAAACCCCATTAACAAGCAGAAATTTCTGGCTGAGCTCGGACGGCTGCTGACCTTCATGTATGAAGAGGACAGGGTCCGGGTATTGGAATTGTATGATGAATTATTTGATGAGAGCGACAATGAGACGGCGGTGCTGCAGCTTCTTGTCTCGCCGACGCGCCAGGCCGTCAATCTTGCCCGGGCTTATGACGCCAAGGATCGCAGCTATGAGGAGGAGGGGAGCACGCCGGGTTACCTGCAGGTGATCGAGCAACTTCGCGCCCAGGTGCAGTCGCTGGCCCCTGCCGCCCCCAAGCTCGACAGCGATCAGCTCTCCCTTTTTGAACAGATCAACACGCAAAACGACCCCCTTGCCGATCTCGGCATCCGGGAGGCGGAAGAGCTGCCGCCCGCGCCCCTGCCGGAGGAGATCAATTCCTTCCCGGATGAGGATAAGGATACGCGCGCCCCGGCGCCCACCCCGCCGCCCGCTGTGCCGGTAAGGACCGTGGAGAGTCCCTCGGCGCAGGAGCAGAGCGTGGATGAATTTGCTGACGCGGTGGAGGCCTTTCTTGCCGACTTCAAGATCAACGACGATACGCTGACGGCAGATCCCACCGTCCCTGTTGAAAAAGCCGCGGACAGGCCCGGGTCGGACAGACCCGATCTGCCTGCCCTGGACCCCATGCCCGCTGATTCTCCTGCGCCCGAACAGGACGCCGCCGATGCCCCTGCCGCAGTCGAGCGGCAGGCTCCCGTCGTACAGGAGCCGCCTGTCGCCGTACAGCCCCGGCAGATGCCGCCTGCCTCACAGGCGGAACAATCCGCCGCGCCGCGTGTAAAGCGCGTGTCGGTGGCCGACCTGCCGGACCTCAGCGATCCGGAGGAGCCGCAGAAGGAGCCCAACGTACCGCTGCTGATCCTCTTTATTCTGCTTGCCATCCCGCTTGGCCTTTTGTGCGCCGGGGTGATTGTGATGCTCGCCTGCGCGTTTCTGTCCATGGGGGCAGGACTGCTGGGCGGGGCCATCATTGGCTTTCGCGCGGCATTTACGGCCTTCTCTGTATTTGCCGACATTCTGCTGGTCTTCGGCCTGTCTCTGGCTGCAGCCGCATTCAGCCTGCTGTTCTTCTGGGTTTTTGTGTGGCTGCTGATCGGGGTGCTCCCCGACATGGTGCGGGGCATCTGCGCCCTTGCCCGCAAGCTCTGCTATAGGGAGGTCTCGAAATGAAAAAAGCGTGGAGGGTCATCCTTGTCATTGTCGTCATTGCCATCGCCTTCGGGGCTGTGAGCGCCGGTGTCGGCGTGCTGACCGGTGCCGATTTTGATCGCATCTCCTCGGCCATGCAGTCCCACGTTGCAGAGCATTACGATGTCGACGCGAATCTCTTTATCCACGAATGGGTCCCGGAGGTCGCACAGAATATTCAGGGCGCAATCAAGTGAAAAAGCAAGTCGCTGCTCCATTCGGAACGGCGACTTCTTCTTTTTTGGCAACTTTTTCTTTTTTGGGAAAAACTCTTGCTTTTCGGCGCACAATTCAGTAGAATAGGCTGAAATATACTGTTGACAAAGGATATGGCTGACATGATCATCCTGAGGCGCCTAATGATCTCCGGATGACAATGATTGGGAGGAAGAGACATGAGTTTGCATGAAGAGCTGATCCTGCACGACTGCCCCTACTGCGGCGGCGCGGGACTTCTGGAGGAGGAACAGGGCTGGTGCTGGTATGTGATGTGCCTGGACTGCGGAGCCCAGACCGCCCAGATCGCATTCAAGACGCCGGAGGCCCGCGAGGAAGCCGCCCACAGCGCGGCGCATCTCTGGAACATTGGCAAGATCATGCGCAGCGGGATCGGCGACTGAGGAAGGAACTGTACGCATGATCGGATTCTATGATTATACCGTTATTCTGACCTATTTTTCGCTTCTGTCCGCCACGTCAGGGATCGTGGTGGCCCTGTCCGGCGGCGGGCATCCCTATTACGGCTGCCTGTTCCTGCTGTTCTGCGGCCTGTGCGATGCCTTTGACGGCAAGGTGGCCCGGACGAAAAAGGGCCGGACGAGAATGGAAAAGGATTTCGGCATCCAGATCGACTCTCTTTCCGATCTCGTTGCCTTCGGGGTGCTCCCGGCCTGCATCGGCGCAGCGCTGATCCGGGTCTCCCCGTATCTGACCAGTGTGATGGAGGGGCTGCCTGTCCGCTGGGAGATTGCCTCGGGCAAGTTTCTTCTGCACGCCTGCCTTGTGCTGTATGTGCTGGCGGCCATGATCCGCCTGGCCTACTACAACGTCACCGAGGAGGAGCGGCAGGAGAAAGAGAGCGGAGCAAGGAAGGAATACCTCGGCCTGCCCGTGACTTCGGCAGCGCTGATCTTCCCCTTCGTGCTGCTCGTGCAGTACATGTCTAAGACGGATATTACGCTGGTCTACCTGCTGGTGAGTCTCATCACGGCGGTACTCTTTATCAGTCCCGTCCGGGTGCCGAAGCCCGGGATGCGCGGCATTCTCATCATGGTCGGCATCGGCGCGGTGGAGTTTGTGCTGCTCCTGCTGCGCAAGGTGATTCTGTGATGGGCCGCCCGGGGATACAGCCCGCGCAGGAAGGCGCAGCGCTGCGCTTTCTCTACGGGCACGCGGCAGGGCGCGCGCTGCTGAAGCTTCTGGTCTCCCGCCCTGTGTCGCAGGCGGCGGGGCGCTTCATGGATTCGCCGCTCTCCAGACCCCTGATCGCTCCTTTTATCCGTAAAAACGAGATCTGCATGGCGGACTATCTCCCGCTCCCCTACCCCAGCTTCAATGCCTTTTTCTGCCGTCCCATCCGCAAGGAGCTGCGGCCCATGCCGGAGGAGGGCGGTCTTTTCCCTGCCCCCTGCGACGGGTATCTGAGTGCGTACCGGATCACGGACGATCTGGTGCTGCCGATCAAGCAGAGCCGCTATACCGTGTCCGGGCTCCTGGACGGCGATCCGGCGGCGGAGCGCTTCCGGGACGGGATCTGTCTGGTGTTTCGCCTGTGTGTGCAGCATTACCACCGCTACAGCTATACCGACGAGGGGCGGATCGTCTCAAGGCGTTTTGTCCCCGGCGAGCTGCACACCGTGCGGCCCATCGCCCTCGCGGCGCTGCCGGTCTTCACCCGCAACTGCCGGGAATACACGCTTATGGAGACGGCGCATTTCGGCCCGCTCTGCCAGGTTGAGGTGGGCGCCATGCTGGTCGGTCGCATCGAAAACTACAAGGGCGCGGGCGTCTCCTTTCGCCGCGGCGAGGAGAAGGGCCGCTTTCTTTACGGCGGGAGCACCGTGGTCCTGCTGCTGCAGAAGGACCGCGTCAGGCTGGACGAGGCTCTTTTTGAAAACACGGACCAGGGACTTGAAACTCCTGTCCGGCTCGGCGAGGTGCTGGGCAGGCGCTGTGAATAAGCGCTCATACAGCTGCAAAATTCCAGGGGTCGATCCCCCGATCGACCCGCCGAAAACCGCACACTGCGGCAAAACGGCGGGCTGATGTGGGATCGGCCCCTGCGCCATTCACCTTACGCAGGGCTGTCTCATGGAGACAGTCCCTTTTTTATGCTCCTGCGCTTACGCGCTCTTTATGATCGTCAGGCTGTCAACGATATCGTCGACCGAGGAGATGACCAGCTTGAGCTCCTCGGCGTAGTCGCCCTCGGGCAGGGTCTTGCCGTCAGTCTCATAGTGGCAGCAGAGGAAGAAGCTGCGCTCGCCGTCCATGGCGATCTTCTCCACGCGCCCGGCATCCAGGGGCATGTCGTAATATTTCTCATAAGCCTCGTTCAACTCCGCAAAGTCCTTGCCGCCGCCTACGGAGAAGACAGAGAAAATGCGCACATTGCTGCCGGTAAACTCGCGGATGTCCTCGGGCTGGGCATTTTTGTATGTGAAGATGGCGTTATACAGAGCGTCATAGCGCTCCAGCGGCACCGCGTTGTAGTCAAGCTCAAGCTCGCGGATACCGTCCTCTTCCTTCAGGTCGACTCCATTGAAGGAGATCGTGCCCTTGAGCTCTGTCAGAGCCTCAGGCAAGCGCAGAGAAAAGCCCATGTCCGCAAAGTCGATCTGCCGGCCTTTCTCGGGCGCGGGCATCTCAGGCGCGTGGACGGGCTCCGCCGGAAGACTCTCCTCAATGGCGGGGACAGGGTCCTCAACAGGGAGTCCCGCTGTCGAAGCGCTCTCCGCTGCCGCCGGGGCGGACGCCGTCGGCGGCGCCTGCAGATCTTCCCGGGGCGTGCCCTCCGCTGTGTCCCCGCCCACGGCGAGAGCGGCACAGCCAAGGGAGAGCAGCATCACAAGCATCAGTATCAAAGCGATCGATTTTTTCATCTGTGTTCCTCCTTGCTTCATGCAGCAAAACAGTTTTTGTATCATCCCATATATTTTGGGCGCGAAGACTAATCGAATAAGCTCGCTCAGGATCGTTTCCCGGCTCGTGCCTCAGAACAGGCTTCCGGTGAGCAGGGTCATCAGCAGCTTTTCCAGCTCCTCCGCCGTACCGGTGTAGCCCTGCAGGGCATAGCGGCGGGCCAGGAAGGCGATCCCCCCGGCATAGAAGCTCCCCGCGTAGGCTCGCAGGCAGGGGTCGATGCCGGGCAGGAAGCACTCACAGCAGTCCATCGCTTCAAAGAAACTGTCCACCAGCAGGTATTCGAGCTTGTTTTCCACCAGGAGCTTGATCAGGTCCCGGTTTCTGAGCAGGTACTCGCTGTAGCTCCGGCAGAGCCAATGCAGGGCGCTCATCCTCCCGCCGGTCTCCGGCGGCTGCGTGATGTCCGGACTGCCGCAGGCGTTGTTCTGCAGGGTAAAGACGATCACATTCTCCCGGCTGGTGAAGAGGCTGTAGAAGGTCTGGCGCGAGATGCCCGCCGTTTTGCAGAGCTCGCTGATCGTGATCTGCGTATAGGGCTTCTCCCGGATCAGCGCCATCATGGCCCCGGCGATCTGCCGCTGGGACTGAAGCGCCGTTTTGTTGCTGCCGCGATACATGCTTTCTCCCTCTTTCCCTCTGTGTCAGAATATCGCTTGATTATACCAAGCATCCTGGACAGCTGTCAAGGTTCACGATACCAGCTTTCTGAGTCCCGGGACCTTCAGCAGCACCCAGGTCAGAGCCATGGGCAGAAGCAGGAAGCAGAGATAGCAAAGGGGATAGAGCCAGAGGGCGCTGAACCTTGTCAGATCCCAGTGCCGGCTGCGCACGGTGTCCAGGAACAGCGGATGCAGCAGGTACACACCGAAGGAGCAGACCGAGAAGGTCTTCACAAAGCCCTCAAGCCGGGGCGGCAGTGCCTCAATGCGCTTGCAGGCGCAGAAGACAAAGCAGGCCGTGAGGACAGATGAGAGCGCGAGATCCTCATAAAAGCGGGCGGAGGGCGCCCCGATGCTGATGGAATAGCGGCGGCTGCCCCAGGCCATCAGCACCACCGCCGCAAGCGCCGCAAGGCCCAGAAGCCCGAGCTGCCTGTTCGTAAGCTCCCGCTGGTACAAAACCCAGCCCAGCGGCATCATGACAAAATAGCGAAAATAGCCGAAATCATAGGGCTTGATAAGCGCGGCGATCCAGCCGTTCTCATCGGGAAGGACCTTCAGCGTGCACACCACGCTTACGATCGCGGCAAGCACCAGGGCGCTGCGGGTGACGTTCTCCCGGTTTCCGTACAGCAGCCCGTGCAGCAGCGCCAGCGCGCAGTAGCTCATGGCCATGGCGGGCAGAAACCAGAGGTGAAAATAGCCCTGCAGCACCAGCTTCCAGAAGTTTTCCCCCGGCGTCCAGTAGTGGAGAAAGAGAGCGTCGATGCCGTTTAAGACAAGCGACCAGACATAATAGAGAACGAGCATATGCCCCGCCCGCTGCATGTGGCGCTTGAAATTCAGCTTCTCCCGCCCGAGAAAGAGCGTGCCGCTGACCATGAAGAACAGGAGCACCGAGCTTCTCAACACGATGAACAGCAGATTGTATACCGCCCAGGCCGGGGACGCCGGGTCAAACTCCCAGAAGAGCATCCCCGTATGCCCCAGCACAACAGCCATGCACGCAAGCACGCGGCAGACATCAAGACTTGCTTTTCTCATGGGCAGGACTCCTTACGAAAACTTCACGACGACCACGTCGCCGATCCTCTGCACAGACCCGGCATAGGGATAGACCGGCATCGAGCCCGTATCAAGCAGCGCGCACTCCTCCGCAGATGCAAAGGGGATGTCGCAGCCGAGGTAGCGGCTCACGATCAGCTCGGCATAGTCGGTCGCGCCGAGCTCCAGACTCGGCAGGCTCAGGGGCGCTGCGTCAAAATGCTGGTCAATGTCATACTGCAGCGCAGGGGCCCTGCCCACAATGGCAAGGCGGTCTCCCTCCGAAAAGCCCGGGGTCTCAAACACGCGGGTGAGCAGGACGGTATAAAAGCTCTTGAGCTCCTCAAAGCGGAGATAGTAGCGCAGATAGAGGGCATTTGCATAGTAAATGTTCCCGCAGAGAATGAGCGCGAGGGAAAGCGCGCCGAGGCGACGCAGCGCGGGGCCCGGCGGCGGCGTCCACCCGTCCAGCAGCGCCGCGCAGAGAACATACAGCGAGGCGAAGCTGTAGAGCGACAGGGAGTGGATATAGCTGTTGTCCGCAAGCAGGAACAGACAGTAGCAGCTCAAGGGGTACAGCAGGAGACACAGGCCCGTGAGCAGAAGGCTTGCTGTCTCGCCCTTTCTGCGAAGCCGGTACGCCATGGCGATCCCCGCCGCAAGCATCAGCAAAACGTGCACCAGCATCGACACGCGGCTATGGACGTAGCCGAAGCGCCCGATCAAAAGCGTTTTGACCCAGGAGCTGTAGACGGACAGCAGACGGCGCGGAAAGCTCTGGGTGTCATTGATGACCTCGTGCAGAAGCGGAAAGCCCAGAAGCTTCGAGGCCGTGAGCAGGGCAAGGCCGTAGAGCGCAAGCGACGCGAGCAGCATGGCAAGCATGCTGACCCCCTCGCGAAAAACCTCCCGCGCGCGCTTTTCCGTGCGGCAGAGCAGGACGATCATGCGCACAACGCAGAGACTCGCCGCGACGGAGAAATAGCCCTGATAGATGCTGCAGGAGAAGGCGATGAGCAGCGGGGCAAGGAACCAGCGTCCCTTCTTCCCGGCTGTGAAAACCCGGAGGCCCGCCACCGCGAGCAGCAGGGAAACGGCATAGGGCGCTGCGGTGAACATGTAGAGCATGGTGCCGGCCTCGGCCGGAAAGCAGACGATGACGCCCGCAAGCAGTACCTGCAGGACGCGGCTTTGAATCGGAAAAATGCGCAGGATGACACAGACCGCCGCCGCGAGCAGCAGGATGCTCATGAGCCCGTAGATCCAGGGCATGGAGGCGTCCGGCATCACAAGGCGCATCAGCTCCAGCCCGTAACGGCCGGAGACGGTGGTCGCCCCCTTGCTGAAAAGGCCGACCAGATCGTCCCCCACGGGGATCTTGTTCGTCATGCAAAAGCCGTAGGCCGCAAGTCCGAAGCCCAACGCCGAGAAGAAGGGCAGGCGGTCCTGTTTGAATCGGTCCATATTCCTCTGTCCGCCCTCCTTTATAATATCAGTTGCGCAGGCTGTGCAGCGGTGCGGGGATGCGGCCGCCGCGGGCGATAAATTCCGACGCGCCGCCCCGGTGCAGGGGCATGATGGGCGCGCTGCCGAGAAGGCCGCCGAAGTCCACGCTCTCGCCCACGGTCTTGCCCTTGACGGGGATGATGCGCACGGCGGTGGTCTTGTTGTTGACCATGCCGATGGCAGCCTCGTCAGCAATGACGGCGGAAATGGTGTCGGCGTCCGTGTCTCCCGGCACGGCGATCATGTCAAGGCCGACCGAGCAGACGCAGGTCATGGCCTCAAGCTTGTCGATGCAGAGGGTCCCCTCCCGCGCCGAGGCGATCATGCCGGCATCCTCGGACACCGGGATGAAGGCGCCGGAGAGCCCGCCAACATGGGACGACGCCATGATGCCGCCCTTTTTGACCGCGTCATTGAGCAGCGCGAGGGCCGCCGTGGTGCCGTGCCCGCCGCAGCGTTCAAGCCCCATGATCTCAAGAATCTCGGCCACGCTGTCCCCGATGGCGGGGGTGGGAGCCAGCGACAGGTCCACCACGCCGAAGGGCACGCCCAGGCGGCGGGAGGCCTCCCGCGCCACAAGCTCGCCCATACGGGTGATCTTGAAGGCGGTGCGCTTGATGGTCTCGGCCACCACGTCAAAGCTCTGCCCCTTGCATTCCTTCAGCGCATGCGCCACGACGCCGGGGCCCGAGACGCCCACATTGATGACCGTCTCCGGTTCGCCGACTCCGTGAAAGGCGCCCGCCATGAAGGGGTTATCCTCCACAGCGTTGGCAAAGACGACAAGCTTGGCGCAGCCCATATAGCCGCGTTCGGAGGTTTCTTTGATGATTTTGCCCATGAGCGCCACGGCATCCATGTTGATGCCCGCCCGGGTGGAGCCGACGTTGACGCTGGCGCAGACAAGGTCGGTGC
Source organism: Oscillospiraceae bacterium (assembly GCA_902761635.1). Taxonomy (GTDB): domain Bacteria; phylum Bacillota; class Clostridia; order Oscillospirales; family Oscillospiraceae; genus Limivicinus. Next base: position 91,196 of record CACWLG010000001.1, read on the forward strand.
TGCTCAGGGCCTCGGGCAGGGAGTGAATGAGGCGCAGGTCGCTGCCGGTAAAGCCCTTCTGGGCCAGGGCAGAGAAGCCGCCGATGAAGTTGACGCCGGTCTCCTTCGCCGCTCGGTCAAGCGCGCGGGCGATAGGGCTGTAGTCCGCCGCGGCGCAGGAGGCCGCCACAAGGGCGACGGGCGTGACGGAGATGCGCTTGTTCACAATGGGGATGCCGAACTCGTTTTCAATGTCGCAGCCGGTTTTCACCAGGTTTCCGGCGCAGCGGCAGATCTTGTCATAGATTTTGCGGCAGCAGGCGTCCATGTCCGTGTCGGCGCAGTCCAAAAGGCTGATGCCCATGGTGATGGTACGCACATCCAGGTGCTGCTGGTTGATCATCTGAATGGTCTGCAGGATCTCGCTGCTGTTGAGAAGATAACTCATGCCGCCACCTCAGACCTTGTGCATGGCATCGAAGATGTCCTGCCGCTGGATATGCACGTCCAGCCCGCGCTCGCGCCCCTTCTGCTCGAGAAAGCCGCTCAGCTCCGTGAAGGACAGGCCGCAGTCCGTGAGGTCCACCAGCATGATCATGGCAAAATACTCCTGCAGCAGGGTCTGGCTGATATCGAGGACGTTGATTTCCTTCTCCGCAAGCAGAGCGGTGATATAGGCAATAATGCCCTTGCTGTCTTTTGCAAATACGCTGACGATCGCTTTCATGTATACTCTCCTTCCGTACAGGCTCCCTCTCAGAGGGAGCTGGCACAGCGCATCTCACGGAAGCGCCGTGACTGAGGGAGTCTGACTCCCTCCACCGCTGAAGTGGTCCCCTCCCTCATTCGCCGCTGCGCGGCTGAGGGAGGCATAGGGCTTTATCCCGTAAAGTGTTGGCACAGATGCCTGACGCAGCAGCTCTCACAGGCGGGCTTTCTCGCGTCGCAGACGGCCCTGCCGTGCAGGACCAGGCAGTGACAGAAATCCGAGGACCGCTCCGGCGGGAGAATTTGGCGCAGGGCCATCTCGATCTTCACCGGGTCCTTGAGATCGTCCACAAGGCCCATACGGTTGGACAGGCGGATGCAGTGCGTGTCCACCACTGTGGAGCCGGGCACCCGGAACACATCACCCAGGATGAGGTTTGCGGTCTTGCGCCCCACGCCGGGCAGCTTTGTCAGCTCCTCCATGGTGCGGGGGAGCTGTCCGTTGTGCTTTTCCAGCAGCACCTGCGCGCAGGAAACGATGTCCCGGGCCTTGGCGCGGAAGAAGCCGCAGGAGTGGACATAGCGTTCCACCTCCTGAACGTCCGCCTCGGCAAAGGCCTCCAGCGTGGGGAAGCGTTCAAAGAGGGCCGGGGTGATCTGATTGACCCGCTCGTCCGTGCACTGAGCCGCCAGGCGCACGGAAAACAAAAGCTCATAGTCCTTGCCGTAGTCGAGCGTGCAGCTTGCCTCCGGATATTCCTCCAGCAGCAGGCGCACGATCTCCTGTACCTGTTCGGGCGTTCTCATGGCTTACCTCGCGAGCTGGATCATGCCGCCGCACTCGATGGTGTCAATGGGCTGGTTGAAGTAGGTGCCCCGGAAGAGGTACTGCACCTGCACCGGGAAGCTCCCGCCCTCGCCGCCCGCAAGCTGGAGGGTGTGCTCGGTCGTGTTCAGGAGGCTCGAATGGATCGCGGTGTTGTCGTCGAGATTCACCGCAGGGGTGTTCGCCGAGACATAGTCGTCCCCCACGCTGACATGCAGGGCATTCTGGGAGGCGATGATGTTCAGGGAGTAGGACTCCAGATACACAGCTACCTTGACCTTGACGCGGTTTGCGTCCAGAAGCTCCGCCGTCCAGTCGGCACGCACGTTCAGGGGCGTGCCGGTCTCGGACTTAAAGCTGCCGGAGCCGATGACCTGTCCCACCGGGATGGGCGTCGGCGTCGGCACAGGAGTGGGCGTGGGCGCCGGGGTCGGCGGCAGCGTGGGCGCCGGGGTCGGGGGAACAGGCGTCGGCATGATGGTGGATACGGGCATCGGCGTCACGGTGGGCGCATAAGTGGGCGCCGCCGTCACGGCATAGGGGTCGTAGCCGAGGCTCTCCACCTCTTTGCGCTCCCTCTCCATATTCAGAAGCAGGGTAATGGCAGTGGCCATCACCAGCAGAAAAGCAATGATAAACAGCAGTGCTTTGATTTTTCCTTTTTGCATATGGTCTACTCCTTATGTACTTCTCGCTCCCCCTCGATCATTCTGTTCGAACGGGGAACAGTTTGCCATACCTCGCGCCCCCTGCCGGGCAGCCGAAGCATCTGCACAGACGACAGTCATTATACCGCAGCGGCGGGCAAATGTCCACAGACAGCTTGTGAACGATTTCCAATGCGGGAAGCTTCCGACATCAAGACGAAAGCCGGGTTAAAAAAGTTCGTATCCGGCGGCAAAGAATCCTTTTACAAACGCGCCCGGGGGTGATATACTGGGTCATTATAAAATACGGAAAGGAGCATGCGTCGTGTACCAGCCTCTTGCAGATGAGATCCGTCCCGATTCCCTGGACGATGTGGTGGGCCAGCGGCATATCCTGGGGAAGGGCGGCATGCTCCGCCGCATTGTGGAGAGCGGCCAGATCCCCAACATGATTTTCTACGGCCCCTCCGGCACCGGGAAGACCACCGTGGCCCGCATCATCGCCCAGCGCACCAATCGCTCGCTGAGAAAGCTCAACGCCACCACGGCGGGCATTGCGGATATCAAGAAGATCATTGATGAGCTTGACACCTTCCTCACCCCCGGCGGCGTGCTGCTGTATCTGGACGAAATCCAGTATTTCAATAAGAAACAGCAGCAGTCCCTGCTGGAATTTATCGAGGACGGACGCATCACGCTCATCGCCTCCACGACGGAAAATCCCTATTTTACCGTTTTTAACGCCATTTTAAGCCGCTCCACGGTCTTTGAGTTCAAGGTCATCGCGCCCGAGGAGGTGCAGCAGGCGATAAAGCGCGCCGTGGACATCGTGAACGCCCGGCGGGAGAAGCCCCTTGCCCTCGAAGAAGGCGTGCTGGAGCATATTGCAGCCGCCTGCGGAGGCGACGTGCGCAAGGCCGTCAACGCGGTCGAGCTCCTGTTCTCCGCAGCGGAGGGCGAGGTCATCACGCTCTCCGACGCCAGGGCCATCACCCAGCGCAGTGCCATGCGCTATGACCGCGAAGGGGACGAGCATTTCGATATTCTCTCCGCCCTGATGAAATCCCTGCGCGGCTCGGACCCGGACGCAGCCCTGCACTATCTGGCACGGCTTCTGGAGGTGGGGGACCTGATCGGCGCCTGCCGCCGCATCCTCTGCTCAGCGAGCGAGGACGTGGGCCTTGCCTGGCCCATGGCGGTGCCCATTGTGAAGGCCTGCGTGGACTCTGCCCTGCAGCTCGGCCTGCCGGAGGCAAAGCTTCCGCTGGCGGAGGCCTGCATCCTGCTTGCCACCGCGCCGAAATCCAACACCGGCGTCATGGCCATCGAAAAGGCCTGGGCCGATGTGCGCGCCGGGCGCACAGGCAGCATCCCGCGGCAGCTTCAGAACGTCCACGCCGACGGCACAGGCTTTGAGCGCGAGCAGGGCTATCTCTACCCCCACGATTTTCCGAACCACTGGGTCCGGCAGCAGTATCTGCCCGACGCCCTGAAGGATACGCGGTATTACGAGTTCGGCGACAACAAGACTGAGCAGGCAGCCCAGCGCTATTGGGAGGAAATTAAGAAGTAATGGATATTCAGGTCGGTGATATCCTCACCATGAAAAAGGAGCATCCCTGCGGCGCAAAGCAGTGGCAGGTGCTGCGCACGGGGGCGGACTTCCGGCTGCGCTGCCTCGGCTGCGGGCATGAGGTCATGGGGCCGCGCAGCAAATTTGAAAAGAACATCCGGCAGGTACAGCGTGGCTGACGTGGTCTACATCCTGCGCTGCGGGGACGGGACGCTGTACACCGGGTGGACGAACGACCTGGAAAAGCGCCTCAAAGCCCACGCCGCAGGCAGGGGCGGGAAATACACCCGCGCACGCCTGCCGGTGGCGCTTGTCTATCATGAGGCCTGCGCGAGCGAACACGAGGCCCGCAGCCGGGAGTGGCACATCAAGCAGCTCACGCGGGCCGAAAAGCTCCGACTCATCAACTCGAAGGAGAACACGGAACATGAGAAGGACCGAGCTTGACCTCTGCCGGATCTTCGGGTGCCTGGCAGTCCTGATGATCCATGCGGGGGCGGACATCTATCACGAGACAGCGCTGCAGAGCTTCTCCTTTGCGGCGCTCAACTTCATCAGCACCGCCGTACGCGGCGGAGTGCCGCTGTTTTTCATGCTGAGTGGAGCCCTGTTTCTCTCCCGCCCGACGCTGAACATCCGCCGCCTGCTGGTCCGCCACGCGCTGCGGCTCACGGGCCTGTATTACCTGTGGTCCCTTCTCTATGCCCTGCTGCGCCTGGCCGGCGGCAGCCTTGCCCCGGGCCCGGAATTTTTTTACGCGGTGGTAGCCGGCCACTATCACCTGTGGTTCCTGCCGGCGATGGTGCTGTGCTATCTTTTCTTTCCGCCGGTGCACGCAGCCCTGCACGGCGGCGGGCTGGACGGGCGCTACCTGCTGGGTCTCTTTTTCGGGCTGGGACTTTTGATGGTCAACCTGAACCTCACGCCCAATCCCGCGCCTCTTCTCTTCCGATTCACACAGAATTTCAGCCTTGACTACCTGCCTTATCTGGGTTATGCTGTCTGGGGATGGTGGCTCGCCGGGCGGAAGCTGTCGGAGAAGACACGCCGGCTTGCGCCGCTTGCCTATCTTGCGGTGACGCTGCTTGCCGCCCTCGGAAACCGCTGGTACTCCGGATATAAGGGAGAGGCCGACGGCTGGCTTTTCCACTATTTCTCCGTGCCGAGCTTCCTGCAGGCAAGCGCCGCCTTCTGCTTCTTTCTGAGTCTCGGCGGGACAAAGCTCCGCGGCGCCCGGCAGATTGCAGCTCTTTCCGATGCCACCCTCGGCGTGTATCTGATCCACCCGATGATGCTGAACGTGCTGGAGCGCTTCGGCATCCGTGTCACCCCGGCCGCGCCGGTCGCTTCCCTGCTCGGTGTGTTTTTGATCCTGACGGTGCTGTGCTTTGCCCTGAGTCTGGCCGCACGGCGCATCCCCGGGCTGAGACGGATTTTTTAGAATGAGATAGATAGAGGACAGAGAGAATGAAGAACTTCCTGAAGATCACCTGCCTGGTGCTGCTGGCAGCGGAGCTGCTGCTGCTCATCAAGCTGCGCATCGACACGCCCGTACTGACGCACTCCCGCTTGGAGACAGCGCCTGTGGCCCAGGCCAACACCCCGCAGGAGGCGGAATATGTGGCGCTGCCCGCGCTGACGCAGACACCCGCGCCTGAGGCCGTGAGCACGCCGGAGCCCACACCGGAGCCGACCCCGACCCCGCCGCCGGAGTATGTGATCTCCTTTGTGGGGGACTGCACCCTCTGGTCCAATCAGAACTATGAGCGGCACCCCGCGGGCTTTGCCGGGGTGATGGGCGACGACTACGCCTATCCCTTCTCCAATACGGTGCAGTTCTTCGCCCACGACGAGCTGACCCTTGCCAACTGCGAATGCACCCTCACCGACAACCCGAACATGAGCTATGACTATACCCAGGTAGTCTTCCCCTTCCGCGCGCCGACGGCCTATGCGGAGGTCTTCAATCAGGGCGGCGTGGACTTTGTCACCACCGCCAACAACCATATGATGGACTGCTATCAGGCGGGCGCGGACAGCACCTATGCCGCGCTTGAGGCCCACGGCGTCCCCTACGGCAGAGAGGGTCAGGCCCAGATCGTCACCACCACCCACGGCCTGCGCATCGGCATTTACTGCTCCGGCACGGACCTCGCCCCGAACAAGACCAAGGCTGTCGCCGCCGTGCAGCAGCTGCAGGCGGAGGGTGCCGAGTACATCATCTGTGCCTTCCATTGGGGGCAGGAGCTCTACTACAGCCCCAACGCCGCCCAGATCGACCTGGCTCACGCCTGCATCGACGCCGGCGCGGACTTCATCTATGGCAGCCACAGCCACTGCCTGCAGCCGCTTGAGCTTTACAACAACGCCGTCATCCTCTATTCCTGCGGCAACTGGAGCTTCGGCGGCAGCACCATGCCGACGGACCCGGACACGGCGATCTTCCAGCTCCGCCTCAAGCGTGCCGAAGACGGCAGCCTTGTCCCCACGGGCATGGACATCATTCCCTGCTGCGTCAGCAGTAACATTGAGGGTGCCAACACCAAGGCCCAGAACTACAACAACTACTGCCCGACGCCCTATGAAAAGGATTCTCCGGAGTACCTGCGCGTCATGTCCAAGATCACCGGAGAGTATCAGCCTGCCTCCCAGGGTGCGGATTATTCCGACTACTACGCAAGCCGCGCTACCGAATAATGCTGATCTTCAATGGCGCAATGCGCCATTGCCTGTGAGCCGGTGTGCTCACAGGCAGCAAAACGATTTCTGATCGTTTTGCTGAAGAATAGTATAAGTGTGTAAGCAAACGAGACGCCGCCGGGAAGCTCCCCGGCGGCGTCTGTCTTGAGGTAATGAAATGAACGGTTTTTCATCCGACGGTTACATCATCGACCAGGATTATTTCGATGAGTACGAATACCGCACCATGCGCGCCAGTATCAACGGCTGCGGCTGGATCGCGGCCTACAATATCCGGCACTATCTCGGCCACGGCATCGGCTTTGAGGCGGTGATGCACGAGATGGATCTTATGCACTCGCTGCGTATCCCCGGTCCCACCACCATGCCGGTCATGCGCGCCTATCTCAAAAAATACATCCCCGCCATGACCGAGCACACCGGGCGGGAGAACGCCCGGGAAGCCGCCGCCGCAAGCCGCGCGGGCATCCTGCGTTACAGCGAGGCAGATGTGCCGCACTTCATCTCCTTTATCCGCGAGGGCGGGGCCTTCCGCTTTTTCAATGTCAACGACGGGCTGGAGGATTTCACCTGCGCGATGGAGATGTTCTTCACAACCCACGTCCTGCCCGGACACTATGTGTCCGTCTTTGTGCTGGATTAAATCCTTCTTTATCCGCAGTGTGCCTGCTGCAGCGCCGCAGGCTTTTTCAGAAACAGCTTTTCAAACTGCTCCACCGGCATAGGCTTTGCAAAGTAATAGCCCTGGAAGAGCTTGCAGCCCATTCCGCTGAGCATCTGATACTGGTCCTCGGTCTCCACGCCCTCGGTAAGGGAGAGGATGCCCAGGTCGTGGGTCATGTTCATCACATTTCGCAGGATCGTCTGCGAGCGCATGCTGTCCTTCGTCCTGGTCAGAAAGACCATGTCGATCTTCACCACATCCACCGGCATGTCCTTGAGCATGTTGAGGGAGGAATAGCCGCTGCCGAAGTCGTCCATCTCCACAAGGAAGCCCGCCTGCTTGAGCCGGGAGAGGATCAGGATGCGGTTGGCGTTGTCGTTCATCATGACCGTCTCGGTGATCTCCACGCGCAGCCTTGACGGCGGGATCTGAAACTCCTGCACGATGCTGTTGAGCTCGGCATAGACATCCATGAAATAGAAGTCCTTGGGCGAGATATTGATGGAGATAAAGAGCTCCTCATTGCCCATCTCCTGCCAGCGTGCAAGGATCGCACAGGCGCAGCGCCACATGTAGCGGTCCACATCCGCGATCATGCCGTTTTTCTCAAAGACCGGGACAAAGCGCCCGGGAGACAGGATGCCGAGCGTGGGGTGAAGCCAGCGCACCAGCGCCTCCGCCCCGACCACATGCCCCTCGGCATCCACCATGGCCTGCAGATAGGGAACGATCTGCCCCTTGGCCAGAGCGTCCGGCAGCATGGTGGAGATCCGCTGATCCCAGAGGGTCTTCTCGCGCATCGTGTCATCATACAGGGCCACGTGCTTTTTATAGTCGTCTTTGATGGTGGACTGCGCCATGTGCGCACGGTCGAACATGACCGACACATTGATGTCCCGCTCCGTGACCTTATAAGAGCCCTGGTGGATGATCAGCGTATGCTGGACGCTTTCGTTTTTCACGGTGAAGTTGGTCATGTAGCGTTCTGCCTTGCCGATGTCGAAGTACTTCTCCTCTATGCAGAGGCCGAAACAGTCCCCCGCCAGGCGTCCGTAGAGCGCCCCCTCCGGCATTTTTGACCGCAGATCATCGGCGAAGCACTTGAGGGCATAGTCCCCGAAGTCGCTGCCGAAGATATCGTTGACCATTTTGAAGTCGTTGATGTCCAGATAGGAGATATAATAGCCCTTGTCCGGATTGGCATCCAGCGTCTCACGGATCCTTTCGTACAGGTGCTCCTTGGTGTATATGCCGGTCAAACTGTCATGGTTTGCGTTGTAGCGCTCCTGCTGCAGGGCCTTTTCCTGGGTGGTATCGTCCCGGATGCCGACCAGGGTGCCGACCAGGCGCTCCTCCTCATCCATCAGGACATGGCGGTTGAGCGTGAAGTACTTTTTCTCCCCGCCGATCGTCAGGATCTGCTTGCAGGATAATTCGCCGCCCGCCGGCTCAATGTCCGGAAACAGCTTTTGCAGACGCCTGCCGCACTCGTCATATTCCTTCTCCTCCAGCTCCAGAAAGCGGGCGCCGTGCTTATTGACCCAGACGCAGCGGTTGCCGGCATCAAAGAAATACACGGCCTCCCGCATGTCGGACACGACGCTCGCGAGCATGTGATCCAGCAGGCGCAGCGGCCGATAATACAGGGCAAAGTAGAAAACCAGCAGGCCGAAGACGCCGAAGCCGATCATTGAGCGGTCAATGGGCGTGCGCGAGAAGATATAAAAGGTCTCCCACAGGCCGGTGAACACCATGGATATCAGGATGATGGAATACCGCTCGGTATAGATCCGGGGCGAGCGCAGGAGCTTGACCACAAAGATCACCAGCACGGTGAAGAAGATGCCGTAGTCCACCAGGCGGTGGAAGGTCTGCCCGGCATAGGGGATAAGGCGGTAATAGGGCGCGCCGTAGGCTAAGATCATCTCGGTATCGAAGGCATGGCCAAAGATCGGGTTGAGCAGGAGCTGGATCACATCGAGGATCAGAACGGCATACACCAGTTGCTTCTGCCGCCTGCTGCGCCAGTCGATCTCACAGTATTTGAGCGTGAAGCCCAAAAGGCCGAACATGACATAGTCCATGCCCAGAAAATAGATATAGGAGCCGAGTGTGGCCAGGCCTTTTGTATGGGCAATAATGATAATCAGGTTTCCAAGCACCGGTGGGATCAGTCCGGTCAGCAGGACCATGACTGCGGGCGCGATCTCCTTTTTGGAGCGGTGAGCAACCCAGGCACAGATATCCAGCGCAAGCGCCAAAACGAGGACGACGATTGCGATTGCCGTGCGCATGGATATCACCTCTTTTCATGCAGGTTTTTTCTGTACTGCCAGGTAGACAGAAAACGGTATGATTTCAATATTTGTTGTATTTTAACATTTTTGCTTTCACTTGTCTATAGGTTTTTAGAGACATAATACAGAAATTCTGCGGAAAATGGCAGGCATGGGAGGACTGCGCCGGACCCTCTCCCGCTACCCGTGCAGGGAGTATGATGCTTATTTCATTTTTCGATCCTGTACATAAAGAAAAGCACGCCGCGCGGATCGGTTTGCACAAACGAAAAAACGACGTGCCGAAACACGTCGTTTTTTGCTGGTGGAGAGTGGCGGACTCGAACCGTCGACCTTCCGCGTGTGAGGCGGACGCTCTAACCAGCTGAGCTAACCCTCCATAGCTCGTATATATTACCACAGGCTTTCCGCGATTTCAAGAGAAACTTTTTATTTTTTGAAAAGTACAGAAAAAAACGTTCCCGGGTGTTGACAAGCGGCGTCAAATCTGGTATATTCCTTATGCTGTTCTCATAACAAATGGCGGCATAGCTCAGTTGGCCAGAGCATTCGGTTCATACCCGAAGTGTCCCCGGTTCGAATCCAGGTGCCGCTACCAAGCAAAGGCGCAGCAACTGCTGCGCCTTTTATCCGGCCCGTTGGTCAAGTGGTTAAGACACCGCCCTTTCACGGCGGTAACATGGGTTCGAGTCCCGTACGGGTCACCAGACATCGGCTCCACCGCAGGGTGGGGCCGTTTTTTTATAAGGCAACACCGCACAATCCGCCTTCGGCATCTCCTGGAAAATTTGTGCCCTGATTTCGAGCCTTTTTCTTGAGGTACACAATACGATTCGCTTCGCTGAACCCAAATTTTCTCAGGATCTGCTCTTGCCGAATGATGCGGTATTGCCATAATACTATCTTTCACAAGGGAGGCAATCGCATGAAAACACGCATCGAGATCGTTCAGGGCGATATTACCCGGCAGCAGGTGGACGCCATTGCCAACGCCGCCAACACCACACTGCTCGGCGGCGGCGGGGTCGACGGCGCCATCCACCGCGCGGCGGGGCCGGAGCTTTTGGAGGAATGCCGTACGCTGCACGGCTGCCGCACCGGGGAGGCCAAGATCACCAAGGGCTACCGCCTGCCGGCAAAATTCGTCCTGCACACGCCGGGCCCCGTCTGGCATGGCGGCGGACAGAATGAGGAGGAGCTGCTGGCCTCCTGCTATTTAAGCTGCCTGTGCCTTGCTTCGGAGCACGGCTGCCGGTCGGTGGCCTTTCCGTCGATCAGCACCGGAGTCTATCACTTCCCGCTGGAGAAAGCCGCCCCGATCGCCATCGGCACCATCGCGGTCTACCTGGAGCGGCACCCGGAGATCGAGCTTGTGCGCATGGTCTGCTTTGACGGGCATACGAAGGAGACATACGAAGCAGCCCTGGCCGCACTGGAGACAGAGGCATGAGGCGGCGCGGCGGTATTCAGCTCCAGTATAACTCACCCATTGTGCTGAGCTTCGCGCTTTTGAGCCTGGGGGTACTGCTGCTCGACCGCTTTACCGGCGGGCGGAGCACCCAGGCGTTGTTCAGCGTATACCGCTCCTCTCTCCGGGATCTGGGGACCTATCCGCGTTTTGTGCTGCACGTGCTGGGGCACCGGAACTATTCCCACTACATCGGCAACATGATGATGATCCTCGTGGTCGGGCCCCCGCTGGAGGAGCGCTACGGCGGCCGCGCCCTTTTCTGGGCGATCTTTGTGACGGCACTGATCTCCGGGCTTGTGCACTGGCTCTTCTTCCCCGGCACGGCGCTGATGGGCGCCTCCGGCATCGTGTTCATGATGATCGTCATGTCCTCCCTCTCCGGCATGCGCGAGGGCTGCATCCCTCTGACGCTGATTCTGGTGCTGGTGCTCTATATTGGCGGGGAAGTCATCAACGGCGTGACGCTGTCGGACAATGTGTCCCAGCTCACGCACATCATCGGCGGGCTGTGCGGGGCCTTTCTGGGTCTCGGCATGCGGAGGTGACGGGATGGAGACCTTGCTGATCAGCGCCTGTCTTCTCGGGTCAAACTGCAAATATAACGGCGGGAACAACGCCCTGCCGTCTGCGGTCCTCCAGCAGCTGCGCCTGCGCTATCGCCTGATCCCGGTCTGTCCGGAGGCGGCCGGCGGTCTCCCGATCCCGCGGGAGCCCAGCGAACGCCGGGACGGACGTGTCATCAGCCGCAGCGGGCAGGATGTGACGGCGGCCTTTCAACGGGGCGCTGAAATTGCCGCCGCGCTGGCTGAACGCTTCGGGGCGCACAAGGCCCTGCTCAAGAGCAACAGCCCCTCCTGCGGGAGCGGCACGATCTACGACGGCAGCTTTTCCGGAACCTTAACGGCCGGTGACGGGGTGACGGCCGCCTATTTGAAGTGCCGCAATGTTGAAATTTTTCATGATTATTTTGAGCTTTTTCAGAAATGATTCAAGGTTATTTTTCACTTTTTAAGTATTTCCATACTTGACATTTGGGATTAATGGTCATACAATCAGTTCGAATCATTTTCAACACTTGATCCTTGAGGATGCCGGTCATGCCGCATACACGCTGAAAGAGGGGTTTCCATGGAATTAACCAAAAGCGAACTTGAAATCATGAATGTTATCTGGGGAGCCGGAAGGCCGCTGACGCGCGGTGAAATTCTGGATCTGTCGGTCGACAAGAACTGGAAGGACAATTCCATCCATATTCTGCTCAACCGTCTGCTGGCGAAGGGTGCGCTCGCGGAGAGCGGCTTTGCCCGCAGCGGGAAATCCTATGGCAGACTGTATGAGGCAAAGCTGACCGGGGAGGATTATTACGCGGAGAACGTGTTTTACGGCGGGCCGGAGCGGCTGGAAATGCTGTTTCACGCCATGCTCACAAGCCCCGGCATCACGACGGAGCTGCTGGACAGGTTCGGCGCGATCCTCAAAGAGAAGAAGAAAACGAAAGCATGACGCTTGAAGACGGGCCGGCGGCCCGTCTTTTTTATATCCTGCGCCGCTTGCGTGTCTGCGGCATCCGTAGTATAATAAAAATAATGTATTGGATTTCTTTTGTTGAGTCGATGCGGGGACAATTCCCGAATTGACGCAAAGCTCGATTCCCAAACAGATCGCAAGCCGAAGACAGTGGTCGCCACAGCATCAACGGTCCCCATGCTGATTACGAAATAGGAAGGAAATCAGAATCATGAAAAAAAGACTTCTCTCCCTGCTTCTTTCCCTTGCGCTGCTCCTTTCCCTGTCAATCCCGTGCGTCCATGCAGACACCCTGGAGACGGACAGCGCGGATGTATCCGCATATGTCCTGCACCTCGGCGGTCTGCTGCCGGAAGGCTCGCAGAGGCTCCGGGCAAGCGACTACACAGCTGTGAAGCAAGTCATATACGAGGGATTGCGTGCGCGTAAGGAAAGGATCAACATCAGCGCGTACAATCTGCCAATCTCTGTTTTATCCTCCATTTATCCGCAAGTCCTCAACGAGCATCCGGATCTGTTCTTTGTCTCAGGAGGCTATAGCTATAGCTACAACTACAACTCCTATGTTACCTATGTCAGTCCCTATTACGATAATTCCTACACCGAGGCCGACGTCACCGCCTATCAGAATACGGTGAAGAAGATCATCGGGATGCTCGGCGCGGACTGGAGCGACATGGAAAAGCTGCTCTTCCTCCATGACTATCTGGTTACCCACTGCGAATACGACCTGGGCTATTCACGCTACAACGCACACGACGCGCTGGTCGTCGGAAGCGCGGTGTGTCAGGGCTACTCGGAGGCTTTCTGCGATCTGTGCCTCAAGTCCGGGATCCCCTGCGCAATCATCTCCAGCTCTGCCATCAACCATGCCTGGAACCTCGTCACGCTCAACGGCGAGAACTTCTACGTTGACTGCACCTGGGACGACCCCTCCAACCATTGGTATGAGGGCTACTGCTCCCACAGCAATTTCGTACTCAGCAAGTTCGCCCTGGCACAAACACACAACAGTACGGACTGGACGGACGGCACGACAAACGTGTATACGAATGATACGAGCTCCGCACGCTACGACGCGGCCTGGTGGTCAGATGTGAACACGGCCGTGCCGATCATCGGGCACATCGGCGCCTACACGACGGACAGCGATTCCTACAACTTTTATCTGCGAAATATGCGCACCGGGGAGACGGTCTCCCATCCCCTGCCCGCCAATGGTGTATGGCCGGTCTATGGGCAAGCGCATTCTCACTGGGCTGGGAATTACAGCTCCTTCGCGGCGGTGAACGGTCTTTTCTATTTCACGCTGCCCACAGAGATTTGGTCTGCCACCCCCACCGGCAAGACTTCGAGCGTTTACAAGCTGACGAAGGCCGAGCTTGCCGATGGCTATGTCTACGGCATCGTCGCCGATGGGAACACCCTTTACTATAACATTGGCGAGCAGGCCTGGGAAACCACCTTCACCCGCAAGGCCCTCCCGCTTCAAAGCGGCCCTGTGACAGGCGAGTGCGACGGCTTTGCCTACGAGGTGCTGCCCGACGGCACCGCCAGCATCACCGCTTGCAAGCTGAGCGGCAATATCACCATCCCGAAGACGCTGGACGGCTACACCGTCACCAACCTCGCGTCCGAACTTTTCTACGGGAAGTCCAATGTCACAGCCGTCACGATCCCCGCAAGCGTGACCTCTTTTGGGCCGGATCCCTCCGACAACAGCTGGGATTATGTGTTCTCTTACTGCTACGACCTCACGCGTATCAACGTGGAGACGGGCAACCCCAGCTTCCGCTCCGTGGACGGCGTTCTGTTCAGCAAGGACGGGAAAACCCTCATCCATTATCCCTGCAGCCGTGCCGGTGCGGTATACCATACGCAGGCACAGACCATCTGCTGCACCGCCTTCGCCTCGAGCCGGAACCTGAAGTTCCTGTTCCTTGATTCGGCTGACACCCGGTGGTATACGTATACCTTCTACAACGATCCCGCGCTGACGGTCTTCTATGTGCCGGGCGGCCAGGCCGAGCAGAAGGCGAACGCCGACCGTGCGAGCGGCCGCGTACAGGACGGCAAGAGCGGAAACCCGTGGTCCTCGCTGGAGAGCACAGCATCGCTCTGCACGCTGCCCGCAGGGCTGCAGGTCATCGAGTCCGAGGCCTTTGCCGGGACGGAAATTCCCTGGATCCTTGTGCCTGCAGAATGCACTCGCATCGAAAAGGGCGCCTTTGCCGACAGCGGCCTGGCCTATCTCCGGGTCGGCAAGAACACGATCATCGAAGGCGGCGCTGTGGCAGACACCGTCGTTGTGGAACGGAAATAAAAATACAACTGGCGATTATCCTTCAACACACTGCAGGAGCCGAACATGCCGAACATCCTTGACATCACTGATTTTGCCGATCCCGCGCTGGATCTTTACGCCCGTCTGACGGAAAATCAGCTCTTGAACCGCGCCGATCCCGCCAACGCCGTCTTCATTGCCGAAAGCCCCCTTGTCATTGAGCGGGCGCTGGACGCGGGCTGTGTGCCGGTGTCGGTGCTGATGGAAAAAAAGCTCATCGGGGGCAGGGCGAAAGAGCTGCTTGCGCGCTGCGGGGACGTGCCCGTGTACGCGGCAGAGCTGCCGGTTCTGATCCAGATCACCGGCTTTCATCTGACGCGCGGCATGCTCTGCGCCATGCGGCGGCCGGCGCTGCCGGACGCCGGGGAGCTCTGCCGCAGGGCTCGTCGGGTAGCGGTGCTTGAGAACGTGATGAACCCCACGAATCTCGGGGCCATCTTCCGTTCGGCCGCGGCTCTGGGCGTGGACGCAGTGCTGCTCACGAATGAGGGCAGCGATCCTCTCTATCGCCGGGCCGTGCGGGTGAGCATGGGCACAGTCTTCCAGGTTCCGTGGAGCTATCTGCCTGCGGGCGACTGGCAGGCGCTGCTGCACAGCTATGGCTTTCAGACCGCGGCCATGGCCCTGCGGGAGGATTCCCTCAGCATTGCCGATCCGCGCCTGCCGGAGATCGAAAAGCTCGCCGTCGTGCTGGGCACCGAGGGGGATGGGCTTGCCGCCTCCACCATCGCCGCCTGCGATTACACCGTGCGCATCCCCATGAGCCACGGGGTGGACTCCCTGAACGTGGCGGCGGCCAGCGCAGTGGCCTTCTATGCCCTGTGTCTTTCGCCGGGCGGGACGGCATAAAAGCTGTCCGCTTTCCCGTCGGGCATGAGAACAGATACGGGAGGAACCGTCCAATGGACAGAAAAAAAGTATTCCGCGAGTGGCTGCAAATCGTGGGCGGGCTGCTGGTCTTTTCCTTCGGCGTGCACCTGACGATCTTTGCCAATATCGGCCTTGCCCCCTGGGATTGTCTGGGCATGGGAGTATCATACCATACGCCGCTCAACTACGGGCTGTCCATGACCTGTATCGCCGTAGCGGTGCTGGTGATCGACCTTCTCCTGCATGAGCGCATTGGCTTCGGCACGATCATCGACGCACTGCTCACTGGCAATTTCGTGCAGATGTTCAACGATCTCAATCCCCTGCCGCTCAACCGGAGCGTCTGGCTCGGCGTCGTGCTCATGCTGGCGGGCTATGTGTTCAACGCCCTCGGCATGTGGATCTACATGCGCGCGGCCCAGGGCTGCGGGCCGCGGGATTCCCTGCTCATCGGCCTCGGCAAGCGCCTGCCGCACGTGCCCATCGGCATAGTGGAGATCCTGCTGTGGGCTGTGGTGCTGCTGGCTGGCTGGGCCCTCGGCGGCCCGGTGGGCATCGGCACCCTGCTGAGCACCTTCGGCGCGGGTGCGGTGATGCAGCTTGTATACAACGCCCTGCGCTTTGAGCCGCGTGACATCCGCCACCGGGACGTGTTCGAGGTTCTGCGGGAGCTGGGGGTATAAAAAAAGGGCTGCCTCAAAGCGAGACAACCCATGTATAGTAAGCAATGCCGTAGGGGCCGACGGCCCAGGCCGGCCTCTCTTGCCAACAGGCCGCCGGTTATTTGACCGGTGGCCTGTTGGCAATTCGCCTTCTGCCCTCATCGGCCTGCCGTTTTGCAGCATTCTGCATTTTTCGGCGGGTCGATCTGTGGATCGGCCCCGGCGTTTTTACGTCTACTGCCGCAGGGCCGGGATGTGGCGGATCAGCAGGGTACGGATCCATTGGTCGAGCGGCCTGATGAGCCGCTCGGCAAGCCAGGCCAGCGCCGCCGCGCCCAGAAAGCTCGCAAGGCTTATAGGCAGCATGTACCAAAACTGCCGGTTCAAATCCGGCACCGCCGCCTTGAAGCGGGGATAGAGCAGCGCATCCGTGATCCAGGAGAGCAGATAGATTGAGAGCGACAGGCCCGCAAGGCGCGTGATCCAGCCCTGCACCGCCCGTGGAAAGCGGTCCGCCCCGGCGTTTTGCAGGATCAGGAAGCAGAGCAGCGCGCAGACATAGCCCTGATAGTGGTCATGGCGCGTGACGTCGATGGTCCACTCCCCGCCGGGACCCAGCAGAAGCACGTCCACGCCCACAAAGGCCGCCACCAGCACGAGAAGCAGGCCCGCCGCCTTTCCGGCGGAGACCTTCGGGTGCGTGCGCTTGAGATACGCGCCGGTGAAGTAATAGGCAATGGGTGAGAGATTCTTCCACCACACCGTCATGAGGTGCACCGGGCGGTGCAGCAGACTCGGCAGGATCGAGAGATAGAGGAAGGTCCCGATCAGCACAAGCCGCTGCCGGTCGGACTCCAGGCCGTTGAAGGCCAGGTTCAAAAACGGGATCATCAGAAAAAGGCCCAGGTACATGAGCAGGTACCAGGCATATTCGATGCTCTCGAAATTGATGATCCCACTGATCATTTCGCGCAGGCCCAAAGGCTCGTGCAGGAGGAAGCACCGCGCGAGAAAGGCGAAGGCGCTGCATACGAGATAGGTGATATAGATGCGCAGAAAGCCGAGATAATAGCGCGGCGAAAGCTTTTTCTCCGAGCAGAGATAGCCCGTGAGCATAATGAACATGGCAACGCAGGTGCCGACGATCATCCGCAGGCCGATGGAGAAAAGCTTGATGGGAAAGGCGGTATCGAATTCGTAGAGCCCGGTGTTGTCAAAAAAGTGGGAGAACACGATGAACAGGGCCGCCGCCGTCCGTATAAAGTCCAGATTGATATCACGCTTTTTTGCCATCACTTCACCACCACATTTTCCTTCCCGAGCCGCTCCTCCAGCTCCGCAATCAAGCCCTCATGGATGAGGCAGGCCGCGCCGATGCGCTTTTTTTCCTGCTCACAGTAAATGATCATCTGCTGGCTGCCGGGGAACATGGTGAGGATCAGCCTGATTCTCTCAAGCTCCGGGTCTTCGGCGCTTTTGAGCTTCACCCAGAGCTTGGCCTCCTTCGGCGGCGGCAGCTTCTCACCGGGGGCATTCGCGTCGGAGAGGGGGCGGATGCTGTCCACCATGAGCTGCGGCTCCTTCTCATCGCGCACGGAGATGCGCCCTTTCACAAGGAGGGCAGCGTTCTCCTTGACATAGACTCCGCCGCTGTCCAGCGCCCGCTGGAAGGCCATGAGCTCCATGCTGCCGGTGTCGTCCTCAAGCTGAATATAGCTCATGAGGGTGTTGTTCCTGGTCGTGCGGGTGCGGGCCGATTCCACCACGCCCGCGACTGTAATGAGCTGGTTATCCTGAAAGCGCCGGGGCCCGTCCTCGGCCGCAAAGTCCCCCATCACGGCGCCGATGGGCACCGCGCCGATGCGCCGCACCGCCTCGCGGTAGGCGTCCATGGGGTGACCGCTGAGATAGAGGCCGGTGGTCTCCTTCTCCATGGCCATCTTCTCCATGGGGGTAAACTCATCCACCTCCGGGATGGGGATGACGGTGGGGGGCTTCTCCCCTTCCTCCTCAAAATTGCCGAAGAGGTCGAGCTGGCCGGAGATATTGTCCCGCGCGGACTGGGCAAGGGAGTCAATGACCGCGCCGGCTACCGCCATCAGGGCCCTGCGCTTATAGCCCAGGGAGTCGAAGGCGCCGGCCTTGATGAGATTTTCAATGGCGCGGCGGTTGAGTTCCTTGCCGTTCATACGGCGGCAGAAATCCTCAAAGTCCCGGAAGGGGCCGTTCTCATTGCGCTCCGCTACCAGAGAGTCGATGGCGCCCCAGCCGATGCCCTTGATGGCGACAAGACCGTAGCGGATATTTTGCCCCGCGACGGTGAAATTTGCGCCTGAGGCGTTCACGTCCGGCGGCAGGAGCTGAATGCCCATCTCCCGGCACTCGGCAATATACTCGGCCACCTTGCCGCTGTTGCCGAGGATGGAGGTCAGCAGCGCCGCCATGTACTGCTGGGGGTAGTGGCGCTTCATGTAGGCCGTGCGGTAGACCACGATGGCATAGCTGACCGCGTGGGCCTTGTTGAAGGCGTAGCTTGCAAAATCCAGGATCTCGTCGTAGATGGAGTTTGCCGTCGCCTCCGGGATGCCGCGCTTCACCGCGCCGTCGATGCTGCGGCTTAAGTCGCCGTGGACGAAAGCAATGCGCTCGGCGTCAATGATCTTGTGCTTTTTCTTGGACATGGCGCGGCGGATGTTGTCCGCCTGTCCAAGGGAGAAGCCGGCGAGGGAACGGAAGATTTCGATGACCTGCTCCTGATAGACGATGCAGCCGTAGGTGACCGCGAGGATGGGCCGCAGGCTCTCGTGTTTGTATTGTATTTTCTCCGGGTGCTGGGACCACTCGATAAACTTCGGGATCGAGTCCATGGGACCCGGGCGGTAGAGGGCGATGATGGCGGTGATATCCTCGATGCTCTTGGCCTTGATGCCGGTGCAGACTGCAGTCATGCCCACGCTTTCAAGCTGGAACACGCCCGAGGTGCGGCCCGCCGCCAGCATGTCGAAGGTCTCCTTGTCGTCCACCGGGGCCTCCGCCACGCGAAAGTCCGGCTCCTTCTCCCGCACAAGGCGCTCGGCATCGTCGAGGACGGTGAGGTTCCTGAGGCCCAGAAAGTCCATCTTCAGAAGGCCCAGCTCTTCGAGCGTTGTCATGGGGTACTGGCAGACCACCGACTCGTCGTTCATCGCGAGCGGCACATATTCATAGACCGGGCGGTCCGTGATGACGACGCCGGCGGCATGGGTGGAGGCGTGGCGCGGCATGCCCTCCAGGGCCTTGGCCACGTCGATGAGGTGCTTGACGCGCTCATCCCCCTCGTACATGTCCCGCAGGGGCTTGGAGAGGCGCAGGGCTTCGTCGAGCGTCATGTTGAGCGCCATAGGCACCTGCTTGGCAACCGCGTCGGTCTCGGCATAGCTCATGTTCAGCACCCTGCCCACGTCGCGGATGGCGGCACGGGCGGCCATGGTGCCGAAGGTGACGATCTGTGCCACATGGTCGTGGCCGTAGAGGCGGTTGACGTATTCAATGACCTCGCCCCGGCGGTTGACGCAGAAGTCCACGTCGATATCCGGCATGGACACGCGCTCGGGATTGAGGAAGCGTTCAAAGAAGAGGCTGTACTTGATGGGGTCCACATCGGTTATGTGCAGGCAGTAGGACACCACACTGCCCGCCGCGCTGCCGCGTCCGGGACCGACGGGGATGCCGTTTCGCCTGGCGTAGCCGATGAAGTCCGAGACGATGAGAAAGTAGTCCACGAAGCCCATGCGGTGGATCATGTCCAGCTCATAGTCAAGCTGCCTGTGGATTTCCGGCCGGTCGGCAAAGCGCTCGGCAAAGCCCTTTTCGCAGAGCTTCTGCAGATATTCCCAGCTGTCGCTCTCCCCTGCCGGGAGCTTGAAGCGCGGCAGTTTGTAGTTGCCGAATTCAAAATGAAAGTCGCACATCTCCGCAATTTTCGCGGTGTTGTCTGCAGCCTCGGGCAGGTCCGGGAAGAGGGCCCGCATCTCGGCTTCGCTCTTGAGATAGAACTCCTGGGTCTCAAAGCGCATACGGTTCGGCTCATCCACAGTCTTGCCGGTCTGGATGCACATGAGCACGTCCTGGTAATAGGCGTCGGCCTTGTCGATATAGTGGGCGTCGTTAGTAAGGGCGAGGGGGATGCCGGTCTCCTTCGACAGGCGGATCAGGCCCCGGGCGGCGCGCTCCTCCTCGGCGATGCCGTGGTTCTGGATCTCGAGGAAAAAGTGCTCCGGCCCGAAAAGCTCCCGCAGCTCCAGCGCCTTGGCCTTCGCGCCCTCATAATCGTCACGGATCAGCATCTGGGGAATAGCCCCGGCGAGGCAGCCGGAGAGGCAGACAAGGCCCTCGGCATGCTCATGCAGCAGCGCCCAGTCGATGCGGGGCTTGACATAGAAGCCCTCGGTAAAGGCGGCCGAGACCATATAGCAGAGGTTGCGGTAGCCCGTCTCGTTGCGGCACAGGAGGATCAGATGGGAATACTCGTTATCCACACCGTGGACCCGGTCGCTGCGGCTGTGGGGGGCCACATAGACCTCGCAGCCGATGATGGGCCTGACCCCTGCGGCCTGGCAGGCCTTATAGAAGGCGACGGCCCCGTACATAACGCCGTGGTCCGTGAGGGCGACAGCCGTCTGTCCCAGCTCCTTTGCGCGCGCCGGGAGCCTGTCCGTGCGGCAGGCGCCGTCGAGCAGGCTGTACTCGCTGTGAACATGTAAGTGCACGAAGGCCATGGCGTTGCTCCTTCTAATTGCATTTTGAAATAGTATTATACTATAAGCTCCGAGGAGAATCAAGCGCCGGGAAGATGGCTTCCCGGGCGGCTTTTTTCTGTTGCGCAAATCCTGCCGCCGGAATATAATACTTTATACAGCTCAGCTTGACGCAGCCTCTCCCCCGTCATTTGTGCTCCCCGGCCGGCAGAAGCAGCGCGCCGCCATCGCGCGCCCTTGCCGTGGACCCGGAGATCATTCTCCTGGACGAGCCCGCCAGCGCCCTCGACTCCACCATGGCGGACGGGCGGAGAAGCTCGGCTGCAGCTATGATCCCCCGCAGGGGAGCCAACAGAACGGTGGTCTGCATAAGGCCGAGGTGAGACCGCAAAACACGGCAGCTTCGCAGGAGGAGGAAACGCATGATGCAATATGATTATCTGATCGTCGGCGCGGGGCTCTGCGGCGCGGTGTTCGCGCGGGAGCTGACCGACGCCGGGAAACGGGTGCTGGTGATCGACAGAAGGGGCCATGTCGCGGGCAATACATACACCGAGACGGTCGAGGGCATCCATGTCCACCGCTACGGCGCGCACATTTTCCACACCAATGACAAAACGGTATGGGACTACGTGAACCGCTTTGCCGCGTTCAACCGCTTCACCAATTCCCCGGTGGCAAACTATAAGGGCGAGCTGTACAGCCTGCCCTTCAACATGTACACCTTCAACAAAATGTGGGGCGTGACCACCCCGCAGGAGGCCGCCGCCGAGATCGAGCGCCAGCGCCGCGAGGCCGGGATCACGGAGCCCCGTAATCTCGAGGAGCAGGCGATCAGCCTTGTGGGCCGTGACATCTACGAAAAGCTTGTCAGGGGCTATACGGAAAAGCAGTGGGGCCGCCCGTGCACCGAGCTGCCCGCCTTCATCATCAAGCGTCTGCCTGTGCGCCTGACCTTCGACAACAACTACTTCAACGCGCTCTACCAGGGCATCCCGATCGGCGGGTATACCAGGATGGTCGAGAACATGCTGGACGGCATCGAGGTCCGCCTGGGCATCGACTACCTCAAAGACCGCGAGGCGCTGGACGCCCTGGCTTCGACGACGGTCTACACTGGCGCGATCGACGCCTTTTATGATTACCGCTTCGGACCGCTGGAGTACCGCTCGGTCAGATTCGAGACAGAGCTGCTGGATATGCCGAACTATCAGGGAAACGCGGCAGTCAACTACACGGATCGCGAGACACCCTGGACGCGCATCATCGAACACAAGTGGTTTCAGTTCGGCAAAGACGACGCGGGAAACGAGCTGCCCAAAACCGTCATCTCCCGTGAGTACTCCTCCGCGTGGAAGCCGGGCGGCGAGCCGTATTACCCGGTCAACGATGAAAAAAACGCGGCACTCTACGAAAAGTACAGAGCTTTGGCTGATCGGGAGAGCCGCATCCTCTTCGGCGGGCGGCTGGGCGAATACAAGTACTACGACATGGATCAGGTCATCGCCGTGGCGCTCAGATGTCTTGCGAAGATAAAATAAACCTTGGGTGCAGCAAAGCTGTTTGGCTTCGCTGCACCCAGGTTTTTTACTGTGCAGGGGGTTCGGGGACGGCAAGCTGCCGGACGCACTTGTCCGCAAGGCCCGCCAGGACCCAGAAGAGCGGCGTTACGATCGCAATTGAAAAGACGAAGAAGGAGTAGATCAGGTAGCCCGCCATGCCGCCGAGAAAGATCAGCAGTACGGGGCTGCGGTATGCAGCACGGATGCAGCGCAGGGCCAGCGCGATCAGAAACGCCAGATACAGCGTCAGGCCGACGAACCCCGTGCAGGCCGCGACGGAGAGGAAATCGTTGTGGGGAAAGTCGATATTGATCGGAGCATGCATGAGCTCATGATAGCCGGGATTGTACGGCATGAACAGGCTGTAAAAGGAGCCCGGACCGCCGCCGAATATGGGATGTTCCCGAATGATCTGCCAGGTGCACTTCCAAATATAACCGCGCAGGGAGCCGGCCTCGTCTGACAGATTTCCGTGCAGCAGCTCCGATGCCTCCCCCAGCAGGCGGTTTTGCCCGTGATAGCCGTACAGGAAGATCAGCGCCACAATCAGCAGCACCAGGATAAGGACATACGCCATGCGGCGGATGACGGCCGGGGCAGCGGTCCAGGTCCGCTTTCTTCTGTCCATGAGCCACGCCGCGAAACCCAGCGCCGCAGCGAGCAGCAGCAGCACCAGCGTCCGGGTGCCCGGGTCAAAGCTGCGATCACGGTGGTAGCTGAAGCCCAGGGCGGCGCCCAGCAGGATCGGGATCAGACCGACGAGCAGCTCCCGCAGGCGCTCACGGCTCTCGATCAGGCAGGGCAGCAGCAGCACTGCGGCCAGAAAGCCGAGCTTTGCCGTGTCCACATCGGTATAGATGGCGAGATAGGTCATCAGGAACAGGGCCGGGATGCTCAGCCACCGCCAGCTGCTTTTCAGAATGACAAAGCCGCACAGCAGCGTCGGGATCAGGATGCAGATGAGGCAGGCGACACAGTCCTCATGCCCGATGGTGGTGAGAAAGCTGGTGTTCCAGTAGTTATAGCTTCTGTTAAAAATCAGCGAAGCGCCGAAGGTCTGCAGCAGCGCGATAAAACCGCTTATGATCCCCATGGCGCCGAGGCCGTAGGTATACGCATCGGTATACTCCCCCCAGAAGGAGAGCAGCAGAAATGCCGTACTGTACAGCAGGATGGACAGCATCCCTTCATACCGGCTCTGCCCGATCCAGAGATTCTGGTACGGCGACAGCAGGGTGCAAAGCGCGGCCCACAGCACATAGACCAGCAGGAGGATCTGCGGTGCGGTCAGCTGCGGCTTTGTGGGTTTGCGCATCATGCCCCCGACCCTTTTGCCGGGCCGCCAGATCAGGCCGACCGCAAGGCAGAGGACGACATACACGCAGGTCAGAATGACAAAATACCGAAACTTTGAGACGGTTATATTGAAATAGTTTTCGCTGCCCATCAAAAGCGGGAACAGCGTCAGGATGACCAGGGCAAAGCTCTGGCTGATTCGTTCCCACAGGGGGCAGTCCTGCCGCCGCTGCAGGGGTGCGCCCGTACTGTTGAGGAGGAACAGGGCCCGTATACCTCTTGTCTTTTTTACAGTCTTCATAACTTCGTCTCCGATCAGATGTTTTGTTTGGTACGCGCGCTGCCGGATGCTTTTGGCGCAGATTCCTCGTCATTGAGAAACTGTCCCCGGAATAACGTCTCCAGCAGGATACGGATATCGAGCCAGAGGCTCCAGTTTTCTATGTACCAGATGTCGTGCTCTACGCGCTCCCTGATGGGGGTGTCACCGCGATAGCCGTGGATCTGCGCCCAGCCGGTGATGCCGGGGCGCACCTGATGGCGCACCATATAAAGCGGAATATCCTCTTTGAAGCGGTTCACAAAATAGGGGATCTCCGGCCGCGGACCGACAAGACTCATATCGCCGCACAGGACATTGAAAAGCTGGGGAAGCTCGTCGACGGAGCAGCGCCGCATCCACGCGCCAAAGCCTGTCCGGCGCTCATCCGTCTTCTTCGACCACGCCGTTTCGGACGCGGTATTCACAACCAGGGAGCGGAACTTGTACATGGTAAAGGGCTTCTTGTCCTTCCCGATCCGCTCCTGCCGGAAAAGCACCGGCCCGGGGGAAGAGAGCTTCACGCCGACGGCGCACACCAGCATGAGCGGCGAGAGCGCAAGGAGCATCACAAGCGCCCCGACGATGTCTATTGCGCGCTTGACAACGGCGTTGCCGTAATTGTCCAGCGGAATCCGGCGGATATTCAGAAGCGGAATGCCGTTGAGATCGTCAAACTGTGGGTGTGCCGGCATATAGTCGATATAGAACGGGATGATGGATAGCTTTACGCCGGCCTTTTCACAGCAGGCGATGATGTGCGGCGTCTGGTCAAAATCATCCCGCTCGATGGCGGATATGACCTCATCCGGCCGTTTCCGCTCAAGCACGTTTTCAAGGGCCTCATACCCTCCGAAATACGGGACGGAGAGTCCGGCACCCTGTCTTCTGGCAATGTAGCCGAGTATATGATAGCCGAGCTCCCGGTCCTTCTGGATCGTGTCCAGATAGCGCCGGGCGCTATTCCCCCCGCCGATGAGGAGAACGTGCTTGAGATTCCTGCCCCTCTTTCTGAGAGTACGCAGAGCCTTGCGGATCACGACATGCTTGCAGATGACGGCACCCGTACTCAAGATAAAGAAGATCGCCAGCAGCAGGCGGGAGTAGTGCTCCTCATGATCAAGGAAAAGATAAGCCAGCAGGAGCAGCGCCACAAAAGCGTTCGCCTCCAGCAGCCTCATCACCTTCGTGCGGATGCGCACCACACGGGTCGTCTGATAGACGCCCCGCACCGCATAGGTGAAAAGCTCCGCCAGCATGATGATGACGCCGATGCGCAGATAGCTTGCAAGCGTCACATTCTCCGTCCCGTGCAGCACGCGAAAGCGCAGCCAGTAAGCAATCGGGATCATGAGATAGATCAGCGCCGCGTCGCTGAGAACATTCAGCCGGTTTAAAAATGTCTGGTTTTCCCGGATCACGGCTGCATCACCTCTCTCTGTATCAACATATTCTCTGTCCTTCCTGTGCGGTATTGCCCTAAGGCGACACCACATAATTCGGCAAGAGCAGATCCTGAGAAAATTTGGGTTCTGATAAAGGCACTTTTTCGCAGATGCACTTAAGTGAGCGTCCAAATCTTTGATTTAGCTAACGCGAACTTATGCATGTGAGCGAAGCGAATCGTATTGTGTACCTCAAGAAAAAGGCTCGAAATCAGGGCACAAATTTTCCAGGAGATGCCGAAGTGGCTGAGGCAGCTTTTGCTGACCGATGGGAAGCTGAGCTGCGCGAGATCGGCAAGACTCGCCTCCGGGTTTGTAATGCGCAGCAGCGCCGCGTCCTTCAGCGGCTCCGGCAGCACGTCGAGACTGCCGTACTCCTTTACGATCCGGCGGATGGCGGCAAGCTGCTCCTGTGCGGCGGCGACGGTCTTGTCGGTATTGGCGCTGTCACAGTTGATCTGGCGGGTGACGGTGTTGCGCATCTCCTTTTCGACCTTCGCAGTCATGATGCTCATGGCCGTGGTGGGCGCGCCGATGGCGGTGAAGAAGTCCGCAATGGCATCCGCCTGCTTGAAATACAGCAAGGCGTTGCCCGCGCGCTGCGTCTCCCGGGGAGAAAAGCCCATGTCCAGCAGCAGCGTATAGACCTCGCGGCTCACACGCTGATGGGCGGTGGCCAGCTCCAGATGATAGCGCTTCTCAGGATCGGTGACGCTGCCGCCCGCGAGAAAGGCTCCGCGGATAAAGGCGGCGCGGCAGCGCTCCTCCTCTAACACGCCGAAATTGACGTGGTGGGAGACCGTGGCAGCAAACTCCGCCCCGAAGGCGGAAAAGATCTGTTTGAGCTTACGGCTGTCGGTGATGGCAAAGCTCCGTTTGCCGACTGCGTTTTCCGGCGGGAGCGTGTCAAAGCTCAGGGAAAAGGCATGTTTGAAAAGCCGCGGCAGTCGGGCGGCAAAGTCGGGACTTGCGGTAATGATGCGGATCTCCCGCGCGGAGAAGCTGTTGCAGTAGAGCAGCACTCCATAGCATTCCGCTGCGGCATCGTCCCGGTGCTCGATCCGGTCGCGGCAGAGCTCACGCTTGGCATCGGAGGAAAATGACATGTGCCCGCCCCCTTATTTGTCGATGTCGCGATTGAAGTTCACGGCGCTCACGCCGCTGGCCTTGAGGTACTCCGTCAGGGCCGCTGCGATGGCGACGCTGCGATGCCGACCTCCGGTGCAGCCCACGCCGATGGTGAGACTGAGCTTGCCCTCCTCAATGTACAGCGGCACGAGAAAGCGCAGCAGGTCTTCCACCTTTTCCATAAAGGTCCGGGCCTCGATGCTGTCAAATACATACTGGGCCACAGGCCTGTCAAGGCCGGAGAGCGAACGCAGCTCCTCCAGATAATAGGGGTTCGGCAGAAAGCGCACGTCGAAGACCAGATCCGCGTCCAGCGGCAGCCCGTGCTTGAAGCCGAAGGCCTCCACCGTGACCTCCAGCGTGCGCTTGGCGCCGGCGGGAGAGATAAGGTCGAAGAGCTTGCTCTGAAGCTGGCCGAGGGTGAGGCTGGAGCTGTTGACAATGAAATCCGCCCGCTCGCGGATGGGGGCCAGCAGGTCCATCTCCTGGTAGACCGCCTCCTCGATGCTGCCGCCGCGCTTGGCCAGCGGGTGCGGCCTGCGCGTCTCCTTATAGCGGCGCACGATGGTGGGCACATCCGCGTCCATGTACAGGATGCGACAGTTGCAGTTCATTTCCTGGAGCTGGTCGATGGTCTTCAGCAGCTCATCAAAGCCGTTTTTGGCGCGCACGTCTGTCACCAGGGCAACCTTTTCATAGCGGCCGCCCGTGGCGATGCAGAGCTCTGCAAACTTCGGCATCAGCGCCACCGGCAGATTGTCCACGCAGTAATAATCCAGATCCTCCAGCACGTCTGCCGCGCGGCTCTTCCCCGCGCCGGAAAGGCCTGTGACAATCAAGAAATCCATAATCTACCTCTGTCTCTGTTTCAGTGTAGAGTTTAGAGTGCGGCGTTGAGGAGCGTCTTCGCGCAAATCAGATTTGCCCGCGAAGCGGACACCATAGTGCCGCTCTTCACTCTTCGCTCTCGCTTTTGCTCCATATCCTATGAAGCGGGACCTGGGGGCCGTGGTCCTCCAGCCTGTAGTCGGGCGGGAGGAGGATCATCTCCGGCTCGAGCACGACCTTGCTGTACGCATAGACCTTGCGGCGGATATGCTTCATCAGCTCATGCACATCGTGGGATGTGGCCCCGCCGATGTTCACCACAAAGCCCGCGTGCTTCTCACTCACCTGCGCGCCGCCGACGGTATAGCCCTTGAGGCCCGCCTCGTCGATCAGTGCGGCGGCAAAATACCCCTCCGGGCGCTTGAAGGCGCTTCCCGCCGAGGGCAGCTCCAGCGGCTGCTTTTCGCGCCGTTTCTCGTTGAGCTCCCGCATTTTCTCGGAGATGGCCCGCGGATCGCCCTTTTCCAGACGGAACACCGCGCTCACGATCACGCAGCCCGGCGTTTTCTGGAAAAAGCTGCTGCGGTAGCCGAAGGCGCACTGTTCCTTTGTCAGCTCATAGAGTGCCTGCTCGGGCAGGAAGTGGATGACTACGCTCTCCACCGCGTCCTTGAGTTCTCCGCCATACGCGCCCGCGTTCATGATCAGGCCGCCGCCGACACTGCCGGGGATGCCCGAGGCAAACTCCAGGCCCTGCAGGCCGTTCTGCTGGGCAAAGCCCGCAAGCCTTGCCAGCGATACCCCCGCCTCGGCGTAGATCGCGCCGTCCGGCAGGAGGAACAGCTTCGTGAGCTTCCCGGTCGAGATCAGGAAGAGGTCCTTCAAGCCCTCGTCCGGGAAAAGGATGTTGGTGCCGTTGCCGAGCATGTAAGGAGCAAGCTCGTGCTTTTTCAAAAGATAGCAGATCTTCGTGAGTCCTGTCACATCCTGCGGCACCGCCAGGGCCCTCGCAGGTCCGCCGATACGGAAGGAGCAGTGGGCTGACATGGGTTCGTTTTCATAGAGCTCGAGGCCCGGCAGCTCCTGTTTGATCTCCTGTATGGCAAGTTCCAATTGCTCCATGTTGATCTCCTAAACAAAAAACAATTCAAATTCTTTTTTTATGCAGCTTTGCCGCCTCAAAACCACCCTGAGTCAAGCAGCGCGAGGCTTCGCGCCGGCCAAACGCGGCGTGTCACGCACCACCGTGTGCGATAAGCGCGAGTTCATCAAATCATCCCCGCGTCGATGGCCGCGTCATGCTCCATGGCAAGGGCTGCGGCGGCGTTGTAGCCCATCTTCTTCTGGCGATTGTTCATGGCGGCAAGCTCCATGATGACGGCGAGGTTGCGCCCCGGGCGCACCGGAATGGTCACCTGCGGGATCTCCACGCCCACGAAGCTGGCCGTCTCGCTTGTCAGGCCCAGGCGGTCGTAGGCCTTGCTGTTGTCCCAGGGCTCCATCTGGATAGCCAGATCCACATTGCTCTCGGGCTTGACCGCGCTCATGCCGAACAGGTGGCGCACATTCACAACGCCGATGCCCCTGAGCTCCATATAATAGCGGATCAGCTCCGGGGCGCTGCCGATCAGGGAATGGCGGCTCACCCGGCGAATCTCCACTGCGTCGTCGGCGATGAGGCGATGGCCGCGCTTGATAAGTTCCAGGGCCGTCTCGCTCTTGCCGATGCCGCTGTCGCCCATGAGCAGCACACCCTCGCCGTAGATCTCCACCAGCACGCCGTGCACCGTCACGCGCGGGGCCAGGTATTTCTGCAGGGAATGGATCAGATCCGCCTGAAATTCCGAGGTATCCTCATCCGTGATGAAAACGCTGCGGTCATACTCCCGTGCCATCTCAATACACTCAGGGAAGGGGGATACGCCGTGGCAGATCACGAGGGCCGCAATATCGTGCTGCATGAAGCGCTCAAAGGTGCGTCGGCGGTCCTCGGGCGAGAGGCAGTCAAGATAGGTGCTCTCAACCCGGCCGATGATCTGGATGCGGCTGGGGTCGAAGTAATCGTAAAAGCCGGTGAGCTGCAGAGCCGGGCGGTTCACATCCGAGGTAGTGACCAGGGCGTCCTCATAGTCGGAGGCCAGATGCAGCGCCGTGATGCCGCCGTGCCTCTCGATGATCTTCTTCAGTTTGACCGAATACTTGCTGCGCATACTCGTTCACACTTACCCTTTCTCAGTATATGATACAGTTTACCTATTTTTTGCTTTTTTGGCAAGGTCTTTTCCACACATCCGGGCGTTGAAGCAAAAACTTTTTTCCAGCAAAGTTCAAAATTTTCCTTGCATTTGTGTGACCCATCTGTTATTATAAATGAGCTGTCTTGTCGACAGCCAACACATGCAAGGAGGTGCTTCATCCATGGCGAAGTGCGAATTCTGCGATAAGGGCGTTACCTTCGGCATCAAGGTCAGCCATTCTCACAGACGGTCCAACCGTACCTGGAAGCCCAATGTGAAGCGCGTCAAGGCCATCGTCGACGGCTCTCCCAAGCACGTCTACGTCTGCACCCGCTGCGTCTACGTCTGCACCCGCTGCCTGCGCAGCGGCAAGGTCACCCGCGCTGTGTAATTGAAAAAAATTACCCGAAATGAGCCTGTCCTTAATAGGACGGGCTCTTTTCGGTTTTGTGCGAATCTCAAAAGCTTCTTATCTGAGCTTCCTGTTATACACGCGAAAAGACTCACGGGCGTTTCCCGTGAGTCTTTTCGCGTTACGCTGCGCCGTCGTTGAACTCGCAGACGTAACCGATGATGCCCTCAAACATGTCGGGGTAATCGGCATAGGGATCATCGCGGTTATCGTTGTAGCCCCAGGCGCCGTTGTTTTTCCAGAGCATGATATAGTCCTCAGCCACCTGGTCGTTGCGGTCGATATAGGTCGGCTCGCCCCGGGCCCAGCGGACAAAGCCGTCGGTGAGGTCGCGTCCGTCCTCCCACTTCTCAACGCCGCCCACGCGGTGCGCGCCGATCCAGACGTAGATGAGACCCTGCTCATCGGCAAGGCGCGTTACCTCATCAAACTCCGCCTCATCGTTGATGATGGCGAGGTGTCCGCCGAGTCTGGTGCAGGCGGCCGCAGCCTTGGTCCAGCTCACATTGTCCTTGACCACCTGATAGCCGTGCTCGGGTGTAACGATCTCCGGCTCCGGCAGGATGCCGATATCCATGGTCACGCTGGGGCCGGGCGTCGTGGTGTTGAAATCCTCCAGATGGATCTGCTCCGGCGTAGGCGTCACCGCATAGGGATCGGGCTCCACATTCGCCGTGGTCCGGAGCATCGGATCCGGCGTACTGCGCTCTCTCTCATAATCGCGGATCATGGCGTTCATGATGATCGCCACCATCACCAACACCGCGCAGAGCACGAGGATCACAGCCAGCGGTCTTCTTCTGCGTTTTTTCACCTCTTCTGCAATCTTCCTTTCTCTGTCTGTCTTGAGCTTGTATTGCACCGCAGGTGAGCTGCGGGTGGGATTCGGGGAAATCGTCACGGGCTGCAGGACGCCATCTTCTTCCCCGAGCTTGGGGACGGCGGGGCTGGAGGTGTCCTTCATCTTCTTGGCCAGCATGTCCGCCTGGGTGGAGGAGATGACCTCCTTCTGGGCGGATTTGGGCGCGGGCTTGTAGACCTTGACGCCGTCCTCCGGCTCCTCGGTCGGGAAATCCTCCGCCTTTTCGATGGCCGCGTCCTCGTTCTTCTCGATGATGCCGACCATCATGCGCTCCACATCGTCCAGATCGTCATCGTTCTTTTTGAAAATAGCCTCCGAGCTGGGCACGCCGCCGGTATAGAGGTTCTTCAGGCAGCTGTCCGCCACCACGCGCAGCTCCTCCATCGTCTGGTAGCGCTCGGCCGGTTTGAAGCGCAGGCATTTTTCGATGATCGCGCCGAGGCGCCTGCCGGCGCTTTTCGGCGCCCGGGGATTGCCGCCGCCCATGCGGCGCAGCAGCGGATCCTTGCACTCCCCCTCCAGAGGGAGCCTGCCCTCATTCAGGGCATAGTACATGAGAAGGCCAGTGGAATACACGTCGGACGCGGCGGAGAGCTGACCGTTCCAGTACTGCTCCGGTGCAATGAAGCGCAGCTCCTGGTCCTGCCACTGTTCCGTCCCCTCCGTACGGAGGGAAATCTCCCCTTGATCGCTGATGCTGATTTCATTGACGGTCCTGCCGCTTTTCTGCCCGTCGGTCCCGCTGCTCTTCCAGGGTCCCTTGCCGGCGGGGCCGATCACAATTTTCCCGTTATCATCGAGACAGATGTTCTCCGGATAGATGCCGCCTCTGCGCCCCCGGGACCCGACCTCCGCGACTACCGCGCGGCAGAGATCCGAGATGAAGGCGCACAGCTCCTGCTTATCCATCTCTGTCAGCTTTTTTCCCAAAGCCTTTTCCGGCTCAAATGAAGGGCCTGCCATGCCGTTCCTCCTGTTGCTCAGGCAGCAGCGCACGCTCCGCCTTCGGCGCCTGCCGGAAGCGCTGCGCTCTCGCCGATTTGTGCGTCTTGCCCCTGGTTGCTGTGAAAGCCGACGCTTCCATAGCTGCGTCGCAGACACATGGTCATTTCCTGTGAACGCTTGTGCTTTCATCGTAATGACGCATAAAACGGGGCTCTCAATTATTAATATCGTAGCACAAGGGCGAGATTATGTCAACGAAAAAGCGCGGCAGCCCTCATTTTTCCATAGAATCCGACAGCTTCTCCAGCTCCCTTGTGAAGCGGATAAGGTCTTTGTTGGGGTGCCCCTCCAGCCTTCTGCAGATACGCAGCAGCCGCTCCGCCGCGGCGACCAGCTCGCCAAAGAGGCGGGAGGCCTTGCTGGCGGGTTCACGCTTCGTCTCGATGGGACGCGGCTCGGCGACATATTCAAATTCACCGCGCAGAAGATCAAAGCGTGTGCCGCTGTAAGGGGCAAAGGCGCGGTAGCCCAGCTCCTTGTTGAGGCAGGCGGTAAAGCTGTCGGCGGCGTCCGGATCGCCGTGATTGACGAATATGAGTTCGGGCTTTGTCTCAAAGCCCTTGAGCCAGGCGATCAGGCCCATCTTGTCCGCGTGGCCGCTGACGCCGGGCAGCACGTCGATGGTGGCGCTGACGCTGATCTCCTCGTTGAAGAGCTTGACCTTTTTGACCCCGTCCACCAGGATACGCCCCAGCGTTCCCACAGCCTGATAGCCCACAAAGAGGATCCGGCACTCCGGCCGCCACAGATTGTGCTTGAGGTGGTGGCGGATGCGGCCCGCGTCACACATACCGCTGGTGGAGAGGATGACCTTGGGCGTTGGATTTTCATTGATGGCCTGGGATTCAAGCTGGGAGACAGCCAGCTCCAGCCCCGGGAAAAAGATGGGGTTGACGCCGGAGCGGATGAGGCTGCGCATATCCTCGGACAAAAACTGGGTGTCGCACTGGAGGAAGATGCCGGTAGCCTCCACAGCCAGGGGGCTGTCCAGATAGACCGGGAAGTTGCCGTGCCCGGTGACAAGGCCGCGCTCCTTGACCTCCCGCAGGAAATAGAGCATCTCCTGGGTGCGCCCCACGGCAAAGCAGGGGATGACCACATTGCCGCCCTTGTCGAAGGTCTCCTGGATGCGGGCGGCGAGGGCCTGAACATAGTCCGTGTCCTCATGGGGGTGCAGCCTGTCGCCGTAGGTGGACTCGAGGACCAGATACTGGGCGTCCCGGACAAATTCCGGATCGCGCAGGATGGGCTGGCCGCTGTTGCCCACGTCGCCGGAGAAGCAGATCTTGCGCTGCTCCCCGTTTTCCCGCAGCCACACTTCGATGGCGGCGGAGCCCAGCAGATGGCCCACATCGGTCAGCCGGATGGAGACGCAGTCGTTGACCTGGATCTCGGTGTCGTAGGCGCAGGGGATCATGCGGGTCATGACGCCCTCCACGTCCTCCAGATCGTAAAGGGGCGTGACGGTTTCCTCACCGGCACGCTTGGCCTTGCGGGATTTCCACTCGGCCTCCTGCATCTGAATGTTCGCCGAGTCACGCAGCATGATGCCGCAAAGCTGCACGGTGGCGGCGCTGGTATAGATGGAGCCGCGAAAGCCCTGCTTCCACAGCAGCGGCAGCAGCCCCGCGTGGTCGATATGCGCATGGGTCAGCAGGACAAAGTCCAGCTCCTCCGGCGGGACAGGGATCGGCTCGTTCTCATAGATGTTTTTCCCCTGCTCCATTCCGCAGTCCACAAGACCGCGCTTGTCGCCCACCTCGAGATAGGTGCAGCTTCCGGTCACTTCATGCGCAGCGCCGAGAAAGGTGATTTTCATGTGTGACACCTCCGTCAATTATACTTTCTGTCAATCACAGCCATTCGACAAGGCCGCTGCGGATATTGTAGAGTGCGCCCCGGATATCGAGTCCGGCGGTGGGAATCTCCGGGTGATCGGCAAAGGCCGCCCGGATCATTCTGACCGCGTGCTGCACGTTCAGCCGACAGGCCCGGTCCGGATCCCGCTCCTCCCCCACGGCAAGCAGGATCTCGTCCGTGATGTACTGGATGTAGCCCTCTCCCCCGCCGGAGATCGCCGCGTCCACGGCGCCGCAGCCGGTGTGCCCGAGTACCAGGATCAGCGGGCAGTGCAGATGCGCCGCGGCATATTCGATGCTGCCGAGCTGGTGCCGGTCCAGGACATTGCCTGCCACGCGGATGACGAACAGCTCCCCGATGCCGGCGGAAAAGATCGCCTCCGGAATCACGCGGGAGTCCGAACACGCCACGACGATGGCCTGGGGATGCTGACCATGCTCAGCCGTCTCCATGCGCACCGCGGGGGAAACATCGCCCACAGCGGCCCCGTAGAGATAACGGCGGTTGCCCGCGCGCAGCTTGTCGATCAGATGCCTGTGTTCCATCCTGTTTTCATCCTTCCCGTTCAAGAACATAATATCTGATCTGATTATACCATTTTCATATAAAAAGGAAAGAGGAAAGTGAAGACTTCGCTCTGAGTTTCCTTCACCCGTGCCGCGGCGCAGCTTTTCACTTTTCTTTAAGGCAATACCGCATCATTCGGCAAGAGCAGATCCTGAGAAAATTTGGGTTCTGACGATGGCATTTTTGGCCGGAACACTTTGTGTGTTTTAAGGAAACTGTGGAGAAGTCAGGAACAGACTTTTTCCGGAGGCGCGAAGGCGGATTGTGCGGTGTTGCCAAAATTCACAAATTCCCAGTACCAAAACGAGGGGAGCTGTGCTATACTGTAAGTTGTAGTATTTTGCGCACATGATGCGCATTGGGAGGGAACCTGTCGGAATGAATCGAAACATGCTTCGTGCTCTCGCCTGGCTGCTGTGCCTGGCGCTGATGCTCGCCCCGGCTTCACCGGCCTTTGCCGCCGAGCAGATCACGATCCGGGCCGTATCCGGAGAGGAGGCCGAGCTGCCGGCCG
Organism: Oscillospiraceae bacterium; assembly: GCA_902761635.1. Taxonomy (GTDB): domain Bacteria; phylum Bacillota; class Clostridia; order Oscillospirales; family Oscillospiraceae; genus Limivicinus. The sequence goes on from CACWLG010000001.1 coordinate 126,235, forward strand.
CCCCGGAGACACCGGAAACGCCGGAAACGGAAGCGGGGCCGAGCGACAGTCTTCTGGACAACGCCGCCATTACGGAGATGGTGCAGGATTTCCTTCAAAAGAAGAACATCCCTGCCGACCGCGTGGGCATCGGCTACTGCTATACCGCCACCGGGGAGGAATGGTTTCATAACCCCGACACGTGGTTCTATCCCGGCAGCATGTACAAGGTGCCGCTGATGATGCTCCTGTCCGAGCGCATCCGGGAGGGCGAGGTTGGCAAGGACACGCAGATCGGCGGTCTGAATCTGGACACGGTTTTTGAATACATCCTTGTCAACTCCAACAACGACTATGCCCATATGGTGCGCAAGTTCCTCATTGACGGACAGGGCGGGGACGAGATCTGGCGTGAGCAGGCCAAGCAGTATGCGCGTCTTGACAGCTATGACGAGCGGTACCTGCTCTACTGCTACTTCTCCCCGCGCTATATGACCCAGGTGCTGGAGACGCTTTGCCAGGACCCGGACCGCTTTCCGGGCGTGACCGAAAAGCTCCTCAAAGCAGAGCCCGCCCACTACTTCCGCCTGTCTTCCGAGATGAACGCCATGGATATCGCTCAGAAATACGGCAGCTATCTGGATCAGGAGGGCAGCAACTGGAACCATACCGCCGGTATCATCTATACAGAGCACCCCTTCATTCTGACGGTCATGACCAAGAATGTGGGCGGCTATGAGTCCGTTATCGGAGAGCTTGCGGTGCTGTTCAAGGACTATACCCAGGGTTTGGACAAAACCTACGACGCCTGGCGGCAGGAGCAGGAGGCAAAGGAGGCCAGGCAGCTTGCAGCCGAACAGCCAGCATTGCAGAGTGAGCAGGCGGCCCAGCCCCAGGAGCCCGGGGCCACGGTGTGGCCTGTGCAGTCCACCACCCGTCCCAACCAGCCTGAGACCCAGCTCCAGACGCCGACAGCCGACCGGGCAGCGCGCGGGCAGCGCGCAGGCATTATTGTGCTCTCCTTCCTGCTGGCGGCAGCCATCATCGGCGGCGTCGGCGCTGTCATCATCGTCAAGGAGCGTGAGCGCAGGCGCTACGAGTCCTATCGCCGCCGCTTTGAAGAGGAGCTGCGGCAGGAGGCAATGGCAAAGGAGCGCGCCGCGCGCGCCGGGAGCCAGCAGCAGCGCCCGCGGCCTGCTGAGGCACGTCCCCCACAGCCCGGGACGCCCGGCGCCCAGACCGTGCGCCGCCCGGCGCAGCCCGCCCGGCCGCGTACCCCACAACCGAATGCCCAGCAGCCGCAGCCGAGCGCTCCGCAGGCGAAGCCTCAGCCAAGCGCTCCGCAGATACAGCGCCAGGCGCCGAGCTTTGACAGGAAACTCTGGGACAAGGATGAGGAAGACGAATGAAACGCCTGATCTGCCTTCTCCTGACCCTGTGTCTGTCTTTCTCCCTGTGCGCCTGTGGCGGCAGCCGCTTCCGCTACGGCATCAACACGGTGCAGATCCTGGTGCAGCAGGATTATTCCCTCGCCTTTCGCAATAACGACCCCCTTTATTTCTACGTCACCGCCGCGCTGAGCGTCCTGGCCGCCGAGGGGCGGGTGGATCAGCTTGCCACCAAGTGGCTGGGCAGCCCCGCCCTCAACTACGCCAAGCAGGCGGACGCGCTGGAAAAGCTTGTCCCGCCGGAGCCCCAGGATCTGATCATCGGTTTGGACGTGAACGCTTTCCCCTTCTCTTATCTCTCTAACGGGGAATACTGGGGCTTGGATGTGGAGCTTGCCCTGGCGGTGTGCGAGAAGCTGGGCTGGACCCTGAAGATGCAGCCCATTGAGAAGGAAAACGTGTACGTGGAGCTCTCCTCCGGCAATATTGACGTGGCCTGGGGCGGCATTGCCCTGGACCCGAAGGAGGCGGCTGACGGCAACTACACCCAGTACGGTCCGTATATCCACAACGACATCGTGATTGCCACGCGCAACGGCTCGCCCGTTTGGAACAAGATGCGCCTGAGCGGGCGCAAGATGTGCATGCCCTCCACGCCGGAGGCCCGCGCCGCCCTGGACACCGACCCGCGCCTTATCAAGCGCCTGGGTCAGATCACAAGGCTGGCCGGCGGCACGACGGAGTGCTTTGAATATCTCTACGCCGGCAAATGCGACGTGGTGATTACCGACAGCACTGCCGTGGATTATTTCAACTGTCACTGAAAGCGCGCATTGGGAGGTATCCTTTGATGCCTCCCAGTCATTATACGGTTTAAGAAAAACTAAGAACTAATTTCAGAAGAAATATGTTATATTCCAAGTATAAAAAAGCTGGAGGCGTGCAGTATGTCATCATGCAGAACTCCCCTGACTGACGAAGCGCTTGCGTATGTTTCAGGCGGTACAGCCTGGACGCAAAATGCCCGGGGCAGCTTTGTCATGGCGGGTGACCACATTGTCTATACAGCCGCAGAGGGCGATACCCTCGCCGCCGTCGCCGGGCGCTACGGTGTCACGATCGGTCAGCTACGCTCCTGGAACAGTCTTGCCGAGGGCGATCTCCTTGTCGCGGGTCAGCGGATCATCCTGTATCCGAACACCATTCGCTGAGCAGGCAAACATTCTTTTGTCCCGGTCTGAACCAACCGAAGCCGTTTGGACACAATCTGTGTCCAAATCCCGGGCAGGAATGCAGCGTTCGAACGATCAAGGGCTGGCAGCGACGTCTGTCAGGCCGCTTTTAAAAAGCATACAGACCCTGCTTTCGCAGGGCCTGTGCGCGTATTCTCCGATTGTCAGGATCAGAGATTAGATTCTTTCGTGCTGGAGATTAGTCGAGAACTTCCCAGTACTGAGCGTGGGGGTATGCAGTGTAGGGAGCGGCCCAGATGACATCGCCGTTTTCGTCATACAGGCCAAGGCTGGCCTCATCATCGAACATCTCTGCAAAGGTGTCGACATAGGACTCAGCAAGGACGGGGTATCTGTCAGCGAACTTGTTGTCGAACTTGGTGCCGGCAGCTTCGTCGCGGAGTGCCTTCCACTCGTCCTCGAGCTTGTCGTTGACGTCCTTCATCAGCTTGGTGACTGCGAAGTAGGTAGCAACAGCCTCGTAACCCTTCTGGAAGTCCTTGTCGGTCAGAACCTTTGCGACAGAGTCAGCAAAGACCTGAGCGTACTTGAGGGGGAAGTAATCATCGCCGTCGTAGAACTTGTAGGTGTTGTCAGCGATCTTGGAAGCGACCTTAACGTCGACCCAAGCGCGGATCAGATCCTTAACGTCGTCAGCATCATCCTTGGTAAATCTCCGCTCGCCTTCGCCCATGATGTAAACCTTCTCACCGATCAGGTTCTTGGCAAGTGCGTCAACCAGACCAACAACGGTCTCGTCCATAGCCTTGGCAGTGTTGTAAACGCTCTTGTTGGCAGCCATGATGCCATAAGCGCTCTCGATCTCCTCGCGGGAGTTCTTGATCATGTCCTTGATATCGTTCTTGTAGGCAGCCGCGCTCAGAAGGGGCATGTCGATCCAGGGGTACGGGCTGAGAATCTCTTCTGCGAACGCGCTCGTCGGGATAATGGAGACGAACATCATCACGCAAAGAACCAGTGCAAGCAGTTTCTTCATTTGGATATATCCTCCTAAATTTTTGTCACCAGGTTTTCCCTGAGTGCAGGCACAGTATAACGCGGCATTTCGTATTTGTCAAGCAATTGTTTCAAACTTTTTAAATCGTTTAAAGTTTATTAATATTTACAAAAGGGTGACATAATGTAAAAAGACCTGCGTCAGCAGGTTTCAGGGGGAGCGCAAAAGGCCGGAAACCGTTGAGAGCAGGCGCTTTTTTTGTTTCATATTTACGAAGACATCCAGTTGTTCCGCAAGCAAAAAACGGCGGGATCGAAGCGTCAAGCGGCAGAGACGGCCAGGCGCTTGTTAACAAACAGCCGATTTTATGAGGCAAATGTTTCGTAATTGTTAAATGGAGGCCCCGCAGTCTGGCGGATCGCAGCATCCCGCACGGCCGGGATCGTTTAAAATAACAAAGCAGAGTGCCTGACCACTCTGCAAAGTTAAGAAGGATTATGGAAAGAAATGAAGTTCTTTATCTGCTTGCAAGTATACTATAACGTAAAGATGTTACAGGGATAAGCGCAATTTTATTTCTTAATTGTAAAATCATTTTTTTAGTGGCACATTCTGATATTTTATGGTATGATAGGTAAAATTTAAGAAAGAGAGAGCTGAGTGCCTCATGAATAAAAGATCTCTTTTGATGACGCTCCTTGTGCCTGTACTGCTGCTTTGCGGCTGTGCAAAAAATGAGAATGCCCCTGCGGTCACGACGATCGCCCCCATCCCGACCGCCGCCGTGAGTGCGGCGCCGGCCACACCCGCGCCCACGGCTGTTCCCTCTGCCGAGCCTACGACCGCCGGCAAGCCGCTCTCTCCGGAGGTCCAGGCGCTGACGGAGGAAAACAGAAAGGTCTGGAAAGAGATGTACGACCGGCAGTGGATGGAAGGCCGTCTTGTGATCCCGTCCGTCGGCATCGACGTGGCGCTCTTCAGCTGGGGTGTCGGGCCCGGCGGGGAGTCCGATCCTGACAAGGATGTGGAGGCCGTGCGCCAGGCCGTTGTGGACAATCCCGACAGCGCGCTTCTGTATTACGACAATCCGGTCGGCAACATCATTGCCGACCACTCCACGCAGGATTTCTCCGCCCTTTCCAACGTGAAGGAGGGCGACGCCGCCTATATCCTCTCGGGCGAGCGTATCCTCTCCCTTCGCTGCGATCTTGTAGCTGACGGCACCAACACCGGCTACGGCATCACGGATAAGGACGGCGGCTGGCACCATGACGAGGATTATACCTGCTACACCTGCCTGGAGGACTGGACCCACGTTCTGCTTGTGGGCTTCACCATGACGGATGAGGACTTCTTCGACATGAACTGGATCGACATGGGCGGGGCTTCCGCCGCAAGCTCCGGCAGCGAAACCGCCGCAAGCTCCGGCACCAGCGCCGCCACACCGGCGCCGGGCGCCGTCGTCACCACGGTCTCCATGCCCGCCTCGGCAGCGGAGGTGCAGGCCGCCTCGATTGCCAACGCAAACATTACCCCGAGTCCGAGCCCCACGCCGGGCGCCTCGCCGTCCCCCTCCGCAAAACCCGCAGACGCCCAGCAGGCCGCCGCGCCGCAGAATACGCAGAATAACAACAATGTGGTGCCTGACGATTTTCTCCCTCCCTCCGTTGATATTTACGCGGACAACGTCTATGTCCCCAACAACGGAAACCCCGCCGCCAACAACAGCGGCGACGGGTATCTGTCCTGAGCCGAATAACAATTGACGCCGCCCCGTTTGGGGCGGCGTTTTGTGTTTGATCGTATCGCGGGCCTCGGCGTGCCTTTCGCGCGCTCACGCCTCCCAGCGGTGTTCCTGATAGACCTCCCCGCTCTCCAGGTCGATCCAGCGAAACACGCCGTCCTCATAGCTCATGCAGCTATGGGGGCTGTTCTCCTTCGGGATGGCAGCGGAGCCGGGATTGAGGATCAGGATCCCGTCCCGCTCCTCACAGACGGGGACATGGATATGGCCGAAGAGAAAGGCGTCCCCGGGGCAGAGCCTCGGATGCCCCTCCGGCGTATAGAGATGGCCGTGGGTGACAAAGATCCTGTGCCGCCCGGCGAGGAGCAGGCTGTAGTCGGCCATGATGGGAAAGCCGAGCACGGTCTGGTCAATCTCCGCGTCACAGTTGCCGCGCACGCCGAAGATCGGGAGGGCAAGCCCCGTCAGCATGGCTGTGACCGCCTTCGGTGCATAGTCCCGGGGAAGGTCGTTGCGCGGGCCGTGATAGAGCGTGTCGCCCAGCAGGAGCAGGGTATTTGCCCCTTCTTTGCGCAGCGTATCCAGGAGCAGGCTGCAGTAGTACGCTGAGCCGTGGATGTCGGAGGCAATGATCGTTTTCATGCGCTTACTGTGCCAGCAGGGTTTCAAGAGCGGCGATGCGCTGGCAGAGGCAGAAGACCTCCATGCTGCCGTGCAGGTCGCTGATGGAGGGGAAGGACGGGGCGATGCGGATGTTGTTGTCCTGCGGGTCCTTGCCGTAGGGGAAGGTGGCGCCCGCACCGGTGAACTTCACGCCCGCGTCGGCGCACAGGGCGACGCAGCGCTTTGCCGTGCCGGGCAGACCGTCGAAGCTGATGAAGTAGCCGCCGTTGGGTTTTGTCCAGGAGCCGATGCCGTACTGGCTGAGCCCTTTGTCCAGCGCGGTGAGCACATAGTCGAACTTCGGGCGCAGGTAGTCGGCCTGCTTTTTCATGTGGGCCTTGATGCCGTCCACGTTCTTGAGATAGTGGACATGGCGGATCTGGTTGATTTTGTCGTAGCAGATGGTCTGCACGCCCATCTGCCGCAGCAGATGCTTGACGTTGTTGGTGCTCGCGGCAAGGACGGCGACGCCCGCGCCGGAGAAGGTGATCTTGCTGGTGGACATGTACTCATAGACCATGTCCTCACTTCCGTATTCTTTGCAGGCATCGAAGATGTTCAGCAACTCATCGTCCTGCTCCCGGAAGCCGTGGACCAGGTAGGCATTGTCCCAGAAGATGCGGAAGTCGTCCGCCGCGGGCTTGAGGGCGGCAAAGGCACGGACGGTCTCGGCGGAGTAGGTGTAGCCCTGGGGATTGGAGTACTTGGGCACACACCAGATACCCTTGACGCTGGGATCGGACTCCACATACTGGCGCACGAGCTCCATATCCGGACCCTCCGGGGTCATGGGAATGGTGATCATCTCGATGCCGAACTCCTCGCAGATGCGGAAATGGCGGTCATAGCCGGGCGCCGGGCACAGGAAGCGGATCTGACCCTGCTGTCCCCAGGGCTGGCTGCCGCCGTAAACGCCGAGAACGATAGCCTTGATCACGCAATCGTACATAAGGGCAAGGCTTGACTGGCCGCCCATGATGATGTTTTCCATCGGCAGGCCCAGGACGTTCCCGAAGAGCTCCTTGGCCTCGTCAACGCCGGCAAGCTCGCCATAGTTGCGCACGTCGGTGCCCTTGCGGCTGTAAATCAGCTCGTAGGGATTCTGGCTCAGCATATCCATGCTGAGGTTGAGCTGGGTGGGGTCGGGCTTGCCGCGGGACATGTCGAGCTTGAGCCCACGGGCCTTCACAGCCTCATACTGCGCCATGAGCTGCTGGAGCTCGGCGCGCATTTCGTCCTTGGACATGGTCAGATACTTGTTCATTCTTTATTCCTCATTCCCAATAGAATTGTTGACAACCATTTATATGAGCGGGACGGGCGCAAAGTCCCGGCCGTCAAACTGCCAGAGCTCCTCAAAGCCGCACTCGCGGGCCAGCGCCTCGCAGCGGTCGAAGGCGCAGTCGATGGCGTTGACATCATGGGCGTCGGAGCTGATGCAGATGCGCCCGCCGATGTCCCGCAGGTGCCGCAGCAGCGCCGGCTCCGGATAAGGGCTTGTGCGCCAGCCGCGGCTGATGGCGCCGGAGTTGATCTCAAAGATCTTGCCGGCGGCGCTGAGCTTCTCCATGGCGGCAAAGGCAGCGTCCCGGTAAGCGGGGGCGGCAGTATCATAGAGCAGCACCCGCTCATTGTATTTGGTGGGCAGGTCGAAGTGCCCCACAATGCTGATCTCAGGGTAGTCTGCCATGGCGCTCAGGCGCTCATAATAGAGCTCAGCAGCGCGCCGCTCCCCGCCGTGGACGGCGATCAGCAAGGCCGCCTCCTCCGGATCGGCGTCGATCGGGAAGCCGCCCAGTATGTGGCAGGCCCCGATGATGTAATCATAGGGCGGCACGCTGCGACGCTCGGAGTCCATGTCATACTCCAGGCCGCACCAGACCGCGATGCGCCCGGCATAGGCAGCCTGGAGGCGGCGCATCTCGTCGATAAAGCGCTGCTCATCCCCCACAGGGCATGTCCAGGCATCCTCTCCGTCGATCGGGCAGTGCAGACTCACGCCGATGGAGCCGAAGCCCGCATGCAGCGCGGCGAGGACCATTGCTTCCGGGCTGTCCTTCCCATCATCGAAGGTGGTGTGGCAGTGCAGATTCTGACGCGTCATAGGCCGGACCTCCTTTTCCTCACATATGATACGTTATTTTAGCCACAGAAAAAGCCCATGTCAAGATTTTCTTGACATGGGCTTCCGTTAACCAGCCAGCACGCGGTCAAAGGCGGATCGGATGTGGCTCTTGATGTCGGCATAGCTGTGGGTAAAATGTGCCTCGTAGAGCTTTTCCCCGTTCCAGAAAATCGTCGGCACGCTGTAGTAATCGCGCTGTTCGGCGATCTCCGGCTGCTCGCTCTCCTCGATCCAGTTGATCTTAATGCCGCCATAAGCGGGGCTTTCCGCGGTCAGCTCTTCGATGGCCTTCCTGGCGTTGCGGCAGTAGGGGCAGGATGCAAGATAGAACAGTTCGATTTCCTTCATGCCCCGGCCTCAATAGTTCTCGGCGTTGATCTCGAAATAGGCCTGCGGATGGTTGCAGACGGGGCAGACCTCGGGCGCAGCCTCGCCGACGACGATGTGCCCGCAGTTGCGGCATTCCCAGATCTTCACGCTGCTCTTTTTGAAGACCTCCTGGAGCTCCAGATTTTTCAGCAGTGCGCGGTAGCGCTCCTCATGGTGCTTCTCGATGGCGGCCACGCCGCGGAACTTGGCGGCAAGCTCGGGGAAGCCCTCCTTCTCGGCGGTGTCTGCAAAGCCCTCATACATGTCGATCCACTCGTAGTACTCCCCGTCGGCTGCGGCGGCGAGGTTCTCGGCCGTGCTGCCGATGCCGTTCAGTTCCTTGAACCAGAGCTTGGCATGCTCCTTCTCATTGTCGGCGGTTTTGAGGAAGAGGGCAGCGATCTGCTCAAAGCCCTCCTTCTTGGCCTTGGAGGCGAAATAGGTATACTTGTTCCTGGCCTGGGACTCACCGGCAAAGGCGGCCTCCAGGTTTTTTTCAGTCTGCGTACCGGCATATTTGTTTGCCATTTTGTATTCCTCCTTTATTTTTTTGAAAACGGGGCCGATTGTCCGGCCCCGCGCCTTACGCTTCCATCGGTTTATACTGCTCTTCTCCGGTCTCTGCGCAGAGGATAAAGTCATTGATCTTCTTTTCATCCCATCCGGCAGTGAGCAGGGCCAGAATGCTTCGTGACGCTTCCGCGTTTATCACCTCATGCCGGTCATTGTGGGCAGCAAGGGCGTTGGAGGGGAAAGCTGCATACGCCTTCCATCGCTGAAGCGGTCCCCCTCTCCCACACGCCGCATGCGGCTGGTGGAGGCATGGTTAAAACAGCAGCGCATTGGCGATGCCGAAGTAGACCAGCAGGGACAGGGCGTCGACGATCGTGGTGATGAAGGGGCTGGCCATGACGGCGGGGTCGAAGCCCAGCTTCTTGGCAAACAGCGGCAGCGTGCAGCCCACGACCTTCGCCACCAGCACGGTCACGGCCATGGTCAGGCAGACGACAAAGGCCGTCATGACGGTGATGTCGGTGTTGCCGAGGATGATGCGGTCAAAGACCATGATCTTGACAAAGCACAGCATCGCAAGGGCCACACCGCACAGGACCGCCGTCTGGATCTCCTTCCACACGACCTTCGGCAGATCGCGCAGCTCCAGCTCGCCCAGGGACAGGGCGCGGATCACGGTAACGGATGCCTGGGAGCCGGAATTGCCGCCGGTGTCCATCAGCATGGGGATGAAGGCCGTCAGCACCACCTGGGCGGCCAGAGCGCTTTCAAAGCGGGTGATGATCATGCCGGTGAAGGTGGCCGAGACCATCAGCAGCAGGAGCCACGGGATACGGTGCCGGAACAGATCCCAGGGCGTCGAGCGCAGATAGGTCTTCTCCGAGGGGAGCATACCGGCCATCTTTTCGATATCCTCCGTGGTCTCTTCCACAAGGACGTCGATGGCGTCGTCGAAGGTGACGATACCGACCATGCGCCCGTCCGTATCCACCACGGGCAGGGCCAGGAAGTTGTATTTGGAGAGCATCTGAGCGACCTCTTCCTGGTCGGTAAGGGTGCTCACGGAGATCACGTTCTCGTCCATGATCTCGGAGACGACGATGTTCTCATCCGGCGCAAGGAGCATGTCCTTGACGGACACGGTACCGATCAGCCGCCGCTCCTTGGTGACATAGCAGGTGTAGATCGTCTCCTTGTCCACGCCCGTGCGGCGGATGCGCTGCAGGGCCTCGGCAATGGTCATGTTCGGGCGCAGGGAGACATACTCCGTGGTCATGATGGACCCGGCGGAGTTTTCGGGATAGCGCAGGATCTCGTTGATTTCCCGGCGCATGTCGGGGTCGGCCTGGGCCAGGATGCGCTTGACGACGCTCGCGGGCATCTCCTCGACGAGGTCTGCCGCGTCGTCAACATACAGTTCACTTACGACCTCGCGCAGCTCCTTATCGGAAAAGCCGCGGATCAGATGCTCCTGCAGCTCGGGGCTGAGCTCGGCAAAGGTCTCCGCTGCCAGCTCCTTCGGCAGCAGGCGGAAGAGCAGCGGGGTGCGCTCCTCATCCATTTCCTCGAAAACGGCGGCGATATCCGCCCCGTTCATGGTGGTGAGAATATCCTTGAGTGTCTGGTACTTTTTGTCATCCAGCAGCTTTTTCAGGGACTTCACCAGCGATACAGTGTGTTCTGCCATCGGGGATTCCTCCTTTCAGGTTACCGTCCGTCCAGGGTAGGAAGCCGACACGCAGACCAAAGTACGGCATGTTTCAGGATGCTGCGGAAACGCCACAGGTATTCCGCAGCCGACTTCGGCCTGCCGATGTGCCGGTACTGCCTCCAGCGTCCATGACGTCTCCTCCTTTTAAATATGGGATTGGGCGTGTGCCCTGTTGAAATTGTAACCCGCGGGACAAGGGTTTGTCAACCCAAACCGGCGCCCGATAAAAAACGGACCCTCCTTACGGAAGGCCCGTTCATGCTGCGTGTATCAGCCGTTGTTTGCCGCCGGGGCAGGCGTTCCTGCGGCAGGTGTTCCCTCGGGGGGTGCTTCGCCGTTGAGAGCGTTCTTGAGTTCATCCAGCTCTGCCTGCAGCTCAGGCGGGAGATCCTCGGGCTGGATGATGGGCTTGACATTCTTGGGGGCGGTGCCGACGCCGTTGACAACGTCATAGACGATCTCGCCGTTTTCCACCACGGCGGCAACTTCGGAAGAATAGGCGTCCGACATCAAATAGACCTTCACCTTCAGGCCGGGATACGCTTCACTGAGCGTCTTTTCCAGAGAGCCCCACATGTTGGGGAGGATATCAAGGATCCGGTTATAGGCGTTGAGAGACTCCGTGTTGTTGCTCTGTGCCATCATGATGACATACTGGAAATAATCCATGGCGAGCTTGTATACGATCGTGTTCTCATCCTCGCCAAGCTCGAAGACGCCGACGGAAGGATCTTCCTCGGTGCGCTGCGCGAGCTCTTCCTCGTTGAGCGAATCCACCACAGACTGCAGGATGGCGGCCACATTGGCTGTCGGCGCAGCAGACGCAGCGGGCACAGCGGACGCGGCGGGCGCATCGGGGGCTGCAGGCGCGCTCGGAGCGGCGGAAGCGGCCGGCGAATCGGTGGAAGGCGTGGTCGAAGACGCCTTGGCCGAGGCACCGCAGGCGGCAAAGCCGAGGCAGAAGCAGAGAACCAAAAGGATGCTGACGGTTTTCTTCATTTTATAATTCTCCTGTTTGTTTAACCATAGTATGGGTTCACTTTATCACAAGCCCAAGTCCGCGTCAAGTGTCGTACTGTAAAAGAAACATTAAATTATGTTAAGCTTTTTGAAAGCACGGTTCGAAAATGGCACGTTTTTTCAGGGCATTACCGCCACCGCTTCCATCTGGCGGCGTTTGGTCTCCTCCATCACATGGGCATAGAGATTCATGGTAATGCTGATATCCGCGTGCCCGAGGATCTCCTGCAGCGTTTTGGCCTGCATGCCCGATTCGACCGCTCGTGTGGCGAAGGTGTCGCGGAAGGCGTGGGCGCTGAAGCGCTCGATCCCGGCATCCCGGCAGATAAGATCAATGTCCTTCATGATGCCGCGGGCGCCGAGCAGGCCGCCCCGCGGCGCGCGGAAGATCGGGCCGGTCTCATCCGCGTCTGCCTCCTCGCCGAAACGCAGCCGGTTTTGCCGCTGCTGGGCCTTGACGGCCTCCAGCGCCGCATGCCGCGCCGGGATCACCCGCATGGAGTGGCCCGTCTTCGTGCTGTCGCCGATGATCTGGTGCCCGTCGACCGTCCGTGTCAGCGTCCGCTCGATACGGATCATGCCGTCGCAGAAGTCCCCCGGCATGAGGGCGCCGGCCTCACCGAAGCGGCAGCCGGTATTCAGCAGGAAGGTATAGAACGGGATATACCAGGAGCCGCGCTTCTCGGCAGCGCGGAAAAAGGCTTCCGTCTCCTCCAGCGTGAGGGCCCGGTGGATCGTCTCCCGGGCCGGTTTTTCCTGAAGCTTCAGACTGCGCATGCCGCGCGTGGGGTTCCAGGCGATCAGCCGCTCAACCAGCGCCGACTCCAGGACAGCCCGGATGACGGAGATACTGCGGTTTACGGTGGCGGGCTTGTAGCGCTGCCACAGCGCTGTCTGTACATCCCGGACATGCCGGGTCCCGAGCTTGTCCAGGCTCATGGCTCCGAGGCGGCAGCCCTCCGGACTGAGCGTGATATCCGCGGCGAGGCGGTAGATATAGCGCTCTGTGCGGATGGTGCTTGCCCGCACGCTTCCGAGGCGTCCCTGCTCCCATTTCTGGAAATACTGGTCGAGCGTGAGTTCCCTGCCCGAATACCGCAGGCCCTCCTCAATCTCCTGTCTTCGTGTCAGCTCCTTTTCCTTGCATTCCTTCACGGTTTTGCCATATACACTGTAACGCTTTCCATGAATTGTAAAACGGCTTTCATAGGTGCCGCGTGTAGTCTTTCGCATCCCCGCCGGGATTCTTGGCATAGCACTTCCTCCTAATGCTGTTAAGAGCGCAGCATGTTCTCCATGCTATAATACTATATATAAGTGCCGCTTGAAAACCATTAATCACCCGGATTGTGGTATTTCCGGCGTACACGGAAAGCACGCAGGACAAGCGCCTGCAAGGGGAAAGGGCATGCCGCAAAAATGATAAGCTCCGCTGTTGGGGTAAAATAAGGGGTACAGGTTTTGAGTAAAGTATTCAAGTGGTAACAAAAGTGTAAAGAACAGTTACAAATGAAGAAACTGCTTGCACTGGTTCTTTGCGTGATGATGTTCGTCTCCGTTATGAGCACGAGCGCATTCGCAGCTAAGCCCACCGTTCCTGCGCATCCCGACCTTGACACTGGTTATCTTATTCCCTCGGCAAACAAGATAAGTGTCGCTGCCAACGAAAAGGCAATCAAGAACGCCAAGGAGAACATCGAGTACATGTACGGCGCCCTGGCTGCTGACAACGCTGTTTTCGGCGCCATCAAGTCCGTTGATTCTGTTGTCTCCAGCCTTGCCAAAGAAATGTTCAAGGATGTTGACAGCATCTGGGGCATCACCGGCGGTACGCTCGAAAGCAACACCAAGACTGTTCTCAGAGACTACATCGGCAGCCAGATCATTCATTACATGGACAACCACAGCAGCGACTTTGAGACTGCTTCCACTTCCTACAAGGCCAACGGCCTCGGATTGACTTACACCGGTAAGCAGACCCTGAACGGCGGCTATATCTATGTTGACAATGCTGGCAATATCTGGGGTTACAATGGTATCTGGTGGTCCGCTCCTGCTGGCACGTCCATTTCCGATGCTATGGATGACAACGGCGGCGATGTTGTTAACTGGACTGCTACCAACGCTGTTGTTGGCACCACTACTTGGAAGTATAATCCCATTGCTTATGCCAACACCTTTGCCAAGGCTGTCAATGAAGCTATGGCCAGCAAGGAAGGTGCTTCCACCCTCCAGAACCTGGCTTACCAGCTCTACGCTCTCAAGGTCTATGATGAGCTTGACGACAAGTTCGACGATCTTTACGACGATATCCTTGTTTGGGAAGACGGTAAGGCTATCCTGAGCCAGTATCACTTCCACGATACTCTCCCGAACGGCAACCTCGATTGGGGTGATGTCTTCAGCGCCTATGCATTCATGGATCTCGACGATTATCCCAACTGGAACATTCCTGGTAATATCGCCGATGAAATCCTCGCTCCCTGATCATCACAGCAAAAGAATCTAAATCTCTGATCCTGACAATCGGAGAATACGCGCACAGGCCCTGCGAAAGCAGGGCCTGTATGCTTTTCCCCGAATAGAGCTTGCCTCAAGTAAAGCCGTGGCAACGCCCCCGGCGGCCCGGCAGCCAAAATATGCGTTTACCCCGGCGAATCCGTAACACCGTACGTTTTCGCCGGGGCTGTCTGCTTTATTTCAGGACTGTACCGCCGGGCCGATGAGGGCATCGGCCCCTACGAAGCAAGGCACAGGTTCCTCCGTCGTAGGGGTCGATCCCCTGATCGACCCGCGCCGGGGAAGCTGCCGCTCAGCAAATGCGCCGGGGCGAATCCGCTGACCTTCCACAGTCCCGCCGGGCCGATGAGGGTATCGGCCCCTGCGAAGCAAGGTGCAGGTTCCTCCGTCGTAGGGGTCGATCCCCTGATCGACCCGCGCCGGGGAAGCTGCCGCTCAGCAAATGAGCCGGGGCGAATCCGCTGACCTTCCACAGTCCCGCCGGGCCGATGATTATACACGATGAATCGGCAAAAGGCCACCGGTCAAATAACCGGTGGCCTTTTGCCAGGAGAAGCGGGCCCGGGCCGGCAACCCTGCAGGCTGTGGTTGCCCCGCCACGCCTTACAGGACGTGGACGGAGGCCGGGTCGAAGACCAGGTGGCAGCTGTCGCCCACCTGATAGATGTGTTTGTTCTTGGGGTTGTGCTCCTCAAGCTTGACAAGGGTGTTGCCCACCATGACGTGATAGTTCTGGTACGAGCCCATGAAGCAGCTCAGCACCACCCTGCACGGCAGGCCGCCCGCGTCGGCCAGGGTCGCCGCCTCGGGACGAAGGACGACGGTGTACTCCTTCCCCTTCTCCATATCGTCGCGCCCTTCCACGCGCAGGCTGTTGCCCTCGATATTGAGGAGGACATGCTTGCCGTCCCGGCCGGTCATGGGGCCTTTGAGGAAGTTTGCCTCGCCGATGAAGTCCGCCACGAACTCGTTGACCGGGTGGTAGTAGATCTCCTGCGGGGTGCCCATCTGGGCGACGACGCCCTTGGACATGATGATGATATTGTCGGACAGAGCCATGGCTTCGGACTGGTCATGGGTGACGTAGATGGCGGTGATGCCGACCTCCTGCTGGATGCGGCGGATCTCGGTGCGCATGGTGACGCGCAGCTTCGCGTCGAGGTTTGAAAGCGGCTCGTCAAAGAGGAGGACAGAGGGCTCAATGACCAGGGCACGGGCCAGGGCGACGCGCTGCTGCTGGCCGCCGGAGAGCTGGTTGGTCATGCGCCCCTCCATACCGGTGAGCTCCACGAGGTCCAGGATCTTCATGACGCGCTCCTTGATCTCCTCCTTCGGCACCTTTCGAAGCTTGAGGCCATAGGCCACGTTGTCAAACACGTTGTAGTGCGGGAGCAGGGCGTAGCTCTGGAACACCATGGCGGTGTCGCGCTTATTGGGCGTGAGCTCGTTGATGGGCTCGTCGCCAAGGTAGATCTCACCCTCGTCGGGGCTTTCAAAGCCCGCGATCATGCGCAGAGTCGTGGTCTTGCCGCAGCCGGAGGGGCCCAGCAGCGTCACGAAGGAGCCCGGCTCAATGACCAGAGAGGTATCCTTGACCGCGTAGAACTCCTTGCCGGTCTTGGGGTCCTGATAGATTTTGGAAATATGCTCGAGGCGTACGCCTTTTTTGACTTTCGCCATGGTCTCAATCCTCCTTCATGTTCTTGCTGGTGCCGAAATGCTTGATGAAAAGGTTCATCAGCAGCACCGCACTGTAGGTGATGATGATCAGAATGGTGGCAAACGCGCAGGCCAGGCTGTAGGAGCCCTTCTCTGCGAACTCGTTGATCTGCACGGTGATGAGCAGGTAGCTCGGTGTGACAAGCAGGATGACCGCGGAAATGGCGGTGATGCTGCGGACGAAGGCGGTGACGAGGCCGGAGAGGAAGGAATCCTTGATGAGCGGCAGGGTCACGGTCATGAAGACCTTGAAGCTGTCCGCGCCCATGTCGTAGGCCGATTCCTCGATCGACTTGTCGATCTGCCGCAGGGCGGAGATGCCGCTTCTGGGGAGAAGCCGCGGATGTAGCCGACGCCGAGAACCGTGCCGGGCACGGCCATCGCCAGCATGGACACGGCCTCGATAAAGCCCTTGCCCCGGAACTTGCGCTTGACGACGAGGTAGGAGATGATCATGCTCAAAAGCGCTGTGATGGGGGCGGAGATAAAGCTCAGCACAAAGGAGTCCTTAAAAGCCTTGAGGCCCTTGTAGCGGGTGAAGACCTGGCTGAACCACTTGGTCGTCAGCGGGAAGAAGTGACGGCCCCAGGTGGGGAAGAGCGCGCCGATGGGCACGCAGATGTACATGAGGATGACAAACGCGGCGGCGAGAGCGCAGAAGATGGTCAGCGGGATCTTCACGCTCTTGTCCTCGATGAGCATGCGGCCGCGGCTGGCCTTGCCGGTGAGGGTCGCGGCGGTCTTGGCCTCCAGATAGTATTTCTGCACGGCGAACATCAGCAGCGTGATGCACAGCAGCACCACGGCCATCGCGGCGGCGCCGGCTTTGTCGTACGCGCCGGTGATCTGCAGGTAGATCGTGGTCGCGAGCGTATCATAGGAGCCGCCGATCAGCATGGGGTTTGCAAAGTCGGCGATGGACTCGATAAAGGTCACGAGGAAGGCGTTGCCGAGGCCGGGCAGCATCAGCGGCAGCGTCACGTCCATGAAGACCTTCCAGCGCCCGGCGCCCATGTCACGCGCAGCCTCCTCCAGGGAGGGGTCGATGTTTTTCAGCAGCCCTTTCAGCATCATGTAGCAGACGGGGAAGAAGGTCAGCGTCTGCACGATGACGATGCCCCAGTAGCCGTAGACGTTGTTGTCATAGATATGCAGCAGATAGCGCGTGATGATGCCCGCCCTGCCGAAGAGCATGATCATGGACAGGGACAGGACGAAGGGAGGCGACACGACCGGCAGCATGGACACGACCTTGAACAGGCCGCCCACGAACTTGTTCATGCGCACATAGACCTCCACATACGCAAACAGGAGTCCGATCAGCGCCGAGAGGATGCCCACGACGAAGCCCACCTTCAGCGTGTTCGTGATGGCGCGGGTAAAGCTCTTCATGGCGAAAACGCGCTTGAAGATGGAAAAGCCGAAGCTCCCGTCCCCCACGAAGCTGTCCACCAGCAGTATTGCCAGCGGGTAGAGAATAAACAGGGTCAAAAACGCAATCAGCACGACAATGGTGGTGACCATGATGGGGTCTGCCATCAGTTTTTTCCGGTCCAGCGCCGCGCCCTGGCCTCTTGCCATAGGATACACTCCTTTCACATAGATCTATCAAAAAAAGGGATGGCGGGAATCCGCCATCCCTCGCGGGATCATAACGTGTTTTGGTATGAAAAAGCTTATATCACGAGGTCTGGAAACGGCCCTCACCGGTGTCGCCGCCGGCGTTCTCGATCGCCGCCATCACGTCGTTGACGTTCTTCTCGGTATCGGTGACAGCCTTGGCAAAGTCATAGCCGTCCCACACGAGGCTGGGATCCAGGCCGAACTCTGCGGCAGCCTCGGGCTGCTTGGCGTTATCAATGACCAGGAACTGGTAGGAGCCGTGCTGTGCGGCCAGCTCAACGCAGTCGGGGCTCAGCGCATACTCCATGAACAGGTGTGCAGCATTGGGATGCGCGGCGCCCTTGAAGATGGCCACAGGGCCGATCTCGCAGGCAGTGCCGTCCGAGGGGACGACCAGGCCCACGTTGTCGTAGCCGTTGTCAATGATCTGGGTGATGCCGTCATGCAGGAAGCCGATGCCGATGATGCACTCACCGGTGCCGACATTCTTGGACGGGCCGGAGCCGGACTTGGTGTAGACCTGGACGTTCTTGTCCAGATCGCAGAGGTACTGGATGCCCTCGTCATGGCCCTTGAGCTGGATCATGAGGTTTGCGACCAGCTTCGGGGTGCCGGCGGTCTTGTAGTTCGACAGCCAGATCAGGCCCTTGTACTCGGGCTTGAGCAGATCATCCCAGCTCTTGGGCGCCTCAAGGCCCATGCGGTCGAGCTCGTCCTTGTTGACCATGAAGCCCAGCAGGCCCGTGTAGATGCCGTACCAGTAGCCGTTGGGATCCTTGTAGATGTCCTTGGTCAGGTGAGAGGCGTTCTGGGGCACATAGGAGTTATCCAGGAAGCCCTTGGCAGCCAGGCCGTCATAGGGGTTGTTGGTGCCGCCGAACCAGACGTCAGCGGAGGGCTTGCCGTTCTCTTCCTCGATCTTGGCAGGGACCTCACCGGTGGACAGACGCTGATAGGTGGTCTTGATGCCGTAGAGCTTCTCGAAGTTCTCGCAGGCAGCGGCAAGATATTCCTCTTCGCAGGAGCCGTAAACAACGAGCTCACCATCGGCCTTGGCGGCTGCAATCAGATCGTCCATGCCGTCTGCATGGGCGGAGACCGTGAACAGCGCGAAGACCATGACCAGCGTGAGAATCAATGCGATTGTCTTTTTCATGATAATCCTCCTTTAACATTTTATCCCGTACAGCCCTTGCGGACTGTGGAGAACGATTCCAGGCTCTTTCAAGAGATCCCCTCGAAAGATAGGTAGATTATAGCATGTTTTACACAATGAAACAAGAATATTTCGCCCGCATCCTGTACAAATTGCACATCAAATTCTTGTAGTATTTGACTATTGACAGCGCGCAAAAAAAGAGCAGGCGCCGCAGCACCTGCCCCTGAAGCTGTTTACTTGTCTTCCGTGTCTTCTTTTTTTGCTTTTTTGGGTTTGTCCTCTTTGTCGTCCTTTTCGACTTTTCTGGGTCTTTTGTGCTTGTCCGCCTTGCTTTCATCGACAAGCTTCTTTTCCTTGGCGGCGGGCTTTTCCTCAGCGGCAGCCTTTACCTTGACGGCAGGCTTCTCCTCGGCGGCGGGCTTCTTCTCTTCCGCAGGCTTTTTCTCGTCCTCCAGCCCCAGGTACTTGATCGCGTTCTCCGCCGCATCGTCAATGGCTTTCTCGGTCTCGGCCCGGTATTCGGGTGCGTTCTTCTGCACATCCTCCACATAGTCCTCAACCTTCTTGACAGTGTCGGGCGCGACGGTCTTCACGGTCTCATAGACGTTCCTGGCCGTCTCGTTCTCGGGGACAGCGCTTTTTTGGCCGGATCTGGAATCGGCGAACAGGCCGAAGTATTTGCCGGCCAGAACCTTGCCGGCGCCGCCGACCAGGCGGATGTTCTCGGCAGCCTGCGCCTTGAAGTTCGGCACGAACTTGTCCCAGGTGAACTGGCCGCCCTGCTTTTTGGTGGTCTGTGACGCCTGCCAGGCGGTATAGATTCCGCCGAGCACGACTGCGGTTTTGAGCGCGCGCTTGGGAAGGCTGGTAAGCTTACTCATGTTTTTCCTCCTGTATTGTTATTCTTTTTTATC
The DNA here is from genome assembly GCA_902761635.1 of Oscillospiraceae bacterium. Taxonomy (GTDB): domain Bacteria; phylum Bacillota; class Clostridia; order Oscillospirales; family Oscillospiraceae; genus Limivicinus. The sequence goes on from CACWLG010000001.1 coordinate 145,872, forward strand.
TGTGTCTGCCCTGGTGTCGGTGTCCCCGTCTGCCGCGGCATCGGCGCTGCCGGTGTCCATGGCTTTTCTGGCGGCCTCCTTGACATCCTCCACAAATTCCTGGGCCTTGGCCTTGTACTCGGGAGCGTTCTCCCGCACGTCGTCCACAAAGTCGTGCACCTTGTCGATGACCTCGGGGGCTTTCTCCTTGATCGTCTCAAAGACCTCATCTACCTTGTCGCCCACAGGCGTGCTCTCTCTGGGGGCATCCTTGTAGGCGTAGCCGTTCTCGCCCTGGTCGGAGACACGGTAGCCGGTATCGGCGGGTTTGCGGGTCGCGGCAGCCTTTTCGCGCTTTGCGCTCTTGCCGCTCTTCCCGGTGATCCAGGATTTGACGACATCGACAACCAGCTTGGAATTTTCAATGGCCTGATCCTTGAAGTTGTGCACGAAGGTCTCCTGATCATAGCCGCCGGTCTGCTTCCTGGTCGTCTCGGAAGCCTGCCAGGCGGTGTAGACGCCGCCGAGCACAAGCCCGGTCTTGAGAAGCTTGGAAAGGATACCCATGTTTTTTACCTCCTGATATCAGCTCGATCATGAGCTGTGATTTTTTATCCGGCTATTATCATTTTGGAGATCTTGAAGATCTGCCCTGCGAGGTTTTTTGCGAAGGGGATGGCCTTGATGCTGCCGGTCTCCGCCTTGGTTTTGAGCGCTGCCCGCACGGCGGTGATGCCCGCGCCGACGGCAAGGCCGGCAACAAGGACCTTGGGGACAACGGCAAGCTTGGACTTGACGGACGAAACGGGCTGTGAAAACTTAGCAATGATACTCATTTTTTCTTTTCCTCCGGTAATTTTTATCTGGATAAAACAGCAGGGCGCTGTCTGTCAAAACGCTGCGTGGTCAGAACGCCAGCCAGTAGTGGTTGCCGAAGAGATCGGTGATGCGGTAGCTGGGAGCACATTGATTGGTGAGATAGGTGTTCGACAGAACCAGCGGGCTTGTGACCGTGAAGCCCGAGTCGAGCAGATGGCTGCTCTGATAGCTGCCGTCATAGCCGTAGTAGTCGCACACGAAAACCAGCTTGTCGCCGTACTGGATCGGGATCAGGCCCTTCGGCGCGGTTTCGGTCTCGCCCTTTTCATAGAAGGGATAGGCCCCCGTGACGGTGCCGTAGGGGTTTTCGTCATCGAAAACGACCTGCAGGTTCACAAGCTCGCCGTTCAGGAGCGCCGGGATGCGGCCGATGCTGGTCCAGGTCCCGTCGGGATTGAGCGTGTCGGACACCAGGTAGTAGGCGACGAGCTGCCCGTTGAGGGTGAGGACGGTCCCGTCATGCTCCAGGACCAGGGCGTCCCCGTCAAACTCGAAGACGTTGTCAAGGCCGAGGTCGATATAGCCTTCGCCGTCATCGGCAAAGATGTTGAGCTCCACCGTCTGTACCTTTGCCCATTCCTCGTCCGTAAGCTCGAGCACGGGCCTGCCGTTCTTATAGCTCACGGCAATGCGGCCGGGATCGAGGAAGTCGCCCGCCATCTGCCTGGCAGAGGAGGCGATGAGCTTTGTATCCACCCAGCTCAGGTCTGCCGGCATACTGCGCCCGGAGAAAGCGGAGAACAGGCCGACCAGATCGCCGAGGTCCACGCTGTAGCCCGCAGAGCTCTGGCCGTAGCCGTTGGTATAGCTGCCGGAGAGGGAGCCCAGGGGAGAAGTGCTGCCGTAGGGTGAGCCGCCGTAAGCGCTGCTGCCGGCATAGGCGGAGGAGCCAAACAGGCTCTCCAGCAGATCGCCGTAGCCGCCGGTGCCGAAGAGGCTGTCCCACCCGTCATAGCTCTGGGAGGCGCTTCCGCCGAGCTGCCCGCCGTATTCCACGCTCGCAAAGCTCTTGATGACCTTGGCATACTCCTCGTCCAGGCCCAGCACATCATAGGTATTGACCGCGGAGGACACAGAGCTCATGCTCTCATAGGGGAAGTAGATGCTCAGGCCATAGCATTTGGTGATGGTGGTGCCGTTATATTTGACGCAGTCCTGGATCGTCCGGGCCAGAGCCTTGCCCTCCTCAGAGCCGATGCGCAGGGCCAGGTCGGCCAGATCCACCTGGTTGATGCGGGTGGACTGGGCAAACTGCCGCGCCCCGGCGCGGGCGTTGGAGACCTGGCGGTAATCGCTGCCCTCGATCATCTCGTTGGTGGAGACGGAGAAGTCCCGGAAGACTGCGGGGAGCTTGCTCTCCAGCTCGACCAGGTCGGTCATGGCGAGGGTGACCTGGGCGCTGCCGGACTTCTGGCGGCAGGCGCTGACATAGCTGTCAATGATGGTCTTGCCGAGAGTCTCCGTGGAGACGGAGGTGTTGCGCGACAGGGCGTTGAGCCAGTCGGTATAGTACCAGCCGGTGCCGGGCTCCACTTCCTCCGAGGCGATCAGGTAGTCGGCATGGTTTGCGGAGACCAGCGCCGTCTCCAGCGTGGACATGAGGCAGGCATCATAGCCGATCCAGTCGAAGTTGACCTCGGCGTTCTCGAGGGCCTGGCTGATCTGCGGCAGGGTCATGGAGCTGCGCCCGCCGGTCTTCTCATCATAGCCGTAACCGCTGATGGAGCCGCCGCCGTGGTCCCAGAGAATGAGGATGTTCCGGTTCGCGGGGTAGTTTTTCGCGCAGTACTGGATGAATTTGGTGAGATTGCCGGGATCGGTCATGGCAGCGCTGCCGAAGTTCTTTTCCAGGCGCTCCAGTCCCCCGCTCTGCACCCGGTAGACCTGGTTGACAGAGCTGGAGACCACGTTGTTTTTCCAGGTTCTGGCGCCGCCGGTCTCCACAATGACGTTGACCTTGTCGGAAAGCCTGGCCTTCGTCATCTCACTGAGGTCAGAGGTGGCCATGCCGTACTTGGATTCGAGGTCCGTGCCGCACATGTAGATCATGACGGTGACATCGTCCCGGCCGCCGCCGAGGGGAGTGAAGAACCTTGCGCGGGCGTCCGCCGCAGCGGGCGCGGCCGTGGGTTCGGGCGCGGCCGTGGGCTTCGGCGTGCTTGTCGGCTTCGGTGCGGAGACGGTTCCGGGCAGATCCTGCAGCAGACCGCCGCCTGCGGCGTCGGAAGTGCCTGTCGGGTTCGTCCCGGAATAGCTTTCACCATAGCCGTAGAGGGAGCCGGGAGGTGTTGTCTGACTGCCCGGCTGCGAGGAAAAGAGACCTGTATCGTCAATCGTTTGCAGGCCGTCGTCCTGCTGGGTGTAGGCCGGGGCCTGGGTATGGGTGACATAGGCTGTGGGCCGCGGGGTCGCGGCAGGCATGCTCTGCACATTGTCGGAGCCGCAGCCGCGGAAAAACAGGAACAGGGCGAGCAGCAGAATGGTGCTGAGGCTGATGCCGCCGGTGGCCCGGCGCGCGCGTGTGCGGCGCGGAACGCCGCCGAACGGAGCCTGACCGCCGTAGCGCTGAGAGCCGCCCGGCATTGGGCGGGGCCTGCCGTTCTGGCTGCCGCCGCCGACGGGGCCGCCGGAGTTGATCTGCTGGCCCTTGCGGGCGGTGACAGAACCCTCACCCACCCGTTTATCTCTGCTGTGGGGTCTGTTGTTATCCATACTATCGCCTCTTTTGACTTTACTTAATTACGGAGAAGGAATAGGTCGTGACGCTGTGTGCCTGCTCCCCTGCATGCAAAACGGCGGAGGGGAAGCCCCAGTGGTTCGTCCCGTCGGGCCAGAGCTGGGTCTCCAGGCACACCGCGCCGCGGTCGCCCATCATGACGCCGCCCTTGCCCACCTGCTCCTTCAGGCCGTTGCCGCTGTAAAGCTGCACGCCGGGCATGGAGGTATGCACATCCATGCGGATACCGGTCACGGCGCTCTCGAGGGCCGCGCAGTGGGGGTCTATAATGCAGAAGTTGTGGTCATAGCCCCCGGCGAGACGAAGCTGCGCATGATTTGCGTTGACATCCTGTCCGACGGGCTTTGCCGTACGGAAATCGAAGGGCGTTGCGTCCACGGGGGCGGCGATGCCGTTGGGGAGGATGCCTTCCCTGATTTCCAGATAGCGCGGGGCGTTGAGCCAGAGCACCTGCTCCATGGCCCTGCCGCAGCCGGAGAGATCGAAGTAGCTGTGGTTGGTGGGGGCAAAAAGGGTGTCCTGATCGCTCACGGCGTCATACTCGATGTTGACAGCGGCACCCTTCCCGCTGAAGGTATAGGTCACGCTGACCTGCAGATTGCCGGGGAAGCCCTGTTCCCCGTCAGGCGAGAGGCGGGAGAAGCGCACGGCGTCCTCACCCAGGATCTCAGCATTCCACATCATGTGGTCATAGCCTGTATAGCCGCCGTGCAGGCAGGCCTCGCCGTTATTTTTATCCAGGGGATATTCCTTCCCGTTCAGAGAAAAGCGCGCTCCGCCGATGCGGTTGCCGACGCGCCCGATCATACCGCCGAGATGGCCGTGGCCGGTCTCATACGCTGCGGCGCTGTCATAGCCCAGCACCACATCGGTCAGGCCGCCATCCTTATTGGGGACGCAGAGTGCCTGCACAGCCGCGCCATAGTCGATCAGTGTGCAGCTTGCGCCGAGCTCATTGGTGATGGTATAGGCTTTGACTGCCTCACCGGTGGAGAGTGAACCGAAGGGACGAACAGAAACAGACATAGTGGGGGCCTCCTCTTTCATGGATTTGGAAAGATTGTAGCACAAAGCCAAAAAAAAAGAAATGCTTTTCGATCCCCATTGACAAATGTTCACATTCTTTTTATAGTTAATATATAGTCTTAATATGCGGGAGGAACTGCTATGGCGATCGTAGTCGTGGGTGCCGTCTTCGTGGATGTCAAGGGCTTTCCGGACGACCTGTATCTGCCGACCGGGCGCAACGCCGGGTCCATTGAGTTTGTCCACGGCGGCGTGGGCCGCAATGTGGCGGAGGATATCGCCAATGTGGAGCTGCGCCCCACCTTCGTGAGTCTGGTGGACGGGAGCGCGCAGGGCGAGGAGGTCATCCGCAAGCTCAGAAAGCACAAGGTCAACACCGACTATATCCGCGTTGTCCCAAACGGCATGGGTATGTGGCTGGCTGTGTTCGACGCCTCCGGCGACCTCGCCGGCTCCATCTCCCGGCGGCCGGACCTCTGGCCCATCTGCGGCATTCTCGATGAAAAAGGGGACGAGATCTTCCGCGACGCCGACAGTGTGGTCATCGAGGCGGATATCGGCAAGGACATCGTCAAGCGTGTGCTGGACCTGGCGGAGAAGCACGGCAAGCCTGTATACGGCGTGGTGGCCAATATGAGCCTCGCCTCGGAGCGGCGGGATTTTCTGCAGCGCATGGACTGCTTCGTCTGCAATCAGGCAGAGGCCGGCATCCTCTTCGTGACGGACTATTCCAAAGCAACGCCTGAAGAGCTGTGCGCGGATCTGCCCGAGCGGCTCAGGAGCGCCAACATTCCGTCCATCGTCGTCACCATGGGCAGCCGCGGCTCTGTCTACGCCGATATTAACGGTGAGGTGGGGTATTACCCGGCTGAGCATGTGAAGGTGCGCGACACCACCGGTGCCGGAGACGCCTTCTGCGCCGGGGTCGCCATCGGCCTGAGCTATCACAAGAGCATGCGGGAGGCTGTGGAGATCGGCACGCGCCTTGCCGCGTCTGTCATCAAGGTATCGGAAAACGTCTGCCCCCGCTTTCGTCCACGTGAGCTGGGCCTGGACATTGATGTGGAGGAGGACTGACGCTCCTGTTTTGTCCGCAGGCTCGGCGATCAACGGCAAAAGGACATTCTTGTCATCGGCCCAGAAAGGAAGACCCTTGTGAAAAAGTACCAGTTCGACAAGCAGATGATGAAGAGCATGGAGGAATCCTGTCCGCCCTTCGCGGTTTTTCAGTTTCTCAGCAACCGGATCGTACCGGTGGTTCTGAGCGCCGGCTTCTGTGAGCTGTTCGGCTTTGATGACCGTGCGGAGGCGTACAGGGTCATGGAGTATGACACCTACCGCGACACCCACCCGGACGATATTGCCCGCGTGGCCGAGGCGGGGCTCCGCTTCGCGCGGGAGGAGGCGGATTACGATGTGGTCTACCGGACACATCTGCCGGGGAAGGGCTATTACCGCATCATTCACTCCCGCGGGAAGCACATCTGGCCCGAGGAGGGCGTGCGCCTGGCCTACATCTGGTACACGGACGAGGGGCGCTACACCGATCAGGGCGGCAGTATCGAGCAGAGCCTCGGCTCCCTGTTCAGCAAGCTCCTGCATGAGCAGAGCGCTATACGCGGCGCGTCCTATAACTATCTGACAGGGCTGCCCAACATGGGCTATTTCTTCGAGCTGTCCGAGGCTTGGCGGCGCAAGATCCTGGAGGCGGGCGGAAAGCCTGCCACGCTCTTTCTGGATGTCAACGGCATGCGCCACTATAACCGCCGCTACGGCTATGCCGAGGGGGATAAGCTGCTGTGCGGCATTGCAAAGCTTCTGGCGCAGTATTTCGGTGCGGACAACTGCGGGCACGTGGGACAGGACGGCTTTGTCGTCTATACCGAGGGGGAAGGCGTGGAAGAAAAGCTCAGCGCCCTCTTTGCCGAATGCGCCCGCCTCAACGGGGGCCGTTCCCGCACGCTGCGGGTGGGGATCTATGTAGAGGAGCAGGCGCCGCTTGTCGACTCCGGCACCGCCTGTGACCGGGCAAAGCTTGCCTGCCATGTCATCCGCGGCACCATGCTGCCCAAGATCCGCCGCTTTGACGAAAAGATGCTCGCCGATGCGGCCGAGGCCCAGTACGTGGCGGAAAGCCTGGACCGCGCGCTGGAGGAGGGCTGGATCCGTGTTTACTATCAGCCGGTGGTGCGCACCTCAACGGGCCGTTTATGCAATGAGGAGGCGCTGGCCCGGTGGCTTGATCCGGTGCACGGCATGCTCATGCCCGACACCTTCATCCCCATTCTGGAAAAGAGCATGCTGATCTACAAGCTGGACCTCTATGTGCTGGAGCAGGTGCTGCTCCACATGCGGCAGAAGGAGGCGGCGGGACTGGAGGCGGTGCCCGTGTCCATCAACCTCTCCCGGGCGGATTTTGAAGCCTGTGACATGGTGGAGGAGATCTGCCGCCGGGTGGACAGCGCCGGCATCAGCCGCAGCAGGATCAACATTGAGATCACCGAGAGCATGGTCGGCCGGGAGCCGGCCTATATGAAAACCCAGATCGAGCGTTTCCACCGGCTGGGCTTCCATGTGTGGATGGACGATTTCGGCAGCGGATATTCCTCGCTGGACGTGCTGCAGAACATAGACTTCGACCTTATCAAATTCGACATGCACTTCATGCGTCGCTTTGCGGATTCGGAGAAGAGCCGGAAGATCCTGGTGGAGCTGATGAAGATGGCGCTGTCCATCGGACTCGACACTCTTGTGGAGGGGGTGGAGACCCAGGAGCAGGCGGCGTTTCTCAATCTCATCGGCTGTGACAAGGCCCAGGGCTTTCTCTTCGGGAAGCCCGCCGCGCTGGAGGTCATTCTGGACTGCTATGAGAACGGGCGCGGCATCCGGCAGGAGGATCCTGCCCAGGCAGAGTATTATACCACCATCGGCACCACGAATCTGAGCGATCCCTCCGTGATCAGCAGCGGCAGCTTCGCGATGCACTCCTTCCCGGACACGGTGCCCATGGCGGTGCTGGAGAAGGACGGAGACCACCTGAGCCTTCTGCGCTGCAACCGCTCCTACGGGGAATATCTGCGGCAGATCGTGGATGACGCGGAGATTGCGTACGCGGACGGAGAGATCCTTCTCAATTCGCCGGCCCTCGCCCGCATGGCCGAGAAGGCGCAGAAGTCGGAGGATTGGGTCCCCGTGCTCGAACGCAGCGACGACGGGCACATCTCCCGCTCCTTCGCCCGGCGCATTGCGGTAAACCCCGTCACCGGCGCATCGGCCATTGTGCTGGTCGTACTGGCGATCCTGTGATCCTGTTGAAAAGACCTCCTGCCCGGCCGGGCAGGAGGTCTTTTTGTTTGATCCTTTATTTCGCTTCGCTCATTTTGCGGATTTCAATGCGCTTGCGGCGGCCCTCGACAAAGACGGGCAGCGCTTTCGGGCGATCAAAGTAGTCAATGCTCTCCACGTAGGTGCGCTTGCGCAGGTGGATGGCGTCGAACTTGCAGCGAGTCGTGCACACACCGCAGCCGAGGCACTTGTTGGGATCGACAAAGGAGGCGCCGCAGCCGAGGCAGCGTGCCGTCTCCTTCTTCATCTGCTCCTCGGTGAAGGTCCTGCGGTCATCCCGGAAGCTGGAGGCCCTGGCCTCGTCCCTGCCGGGGATCTGGCGCGCCGTCGCATCATAGCCGCGTTTGACGGTGTCGAAGTCCACGTTTTCCTTGTCAAAGGCGCGGTAGGTGAGGCGGTCGCGGCCGATGGTCAGGCTCTGGCCCGGCTGGACATAGCGGTGGATAGAGATGGCCGCCTGCTTGCCCTGGGCAATGGCGTCGATGGCGAACCTGGGCCCGGTGTGGGCGTCGCCGCCAACGAAGATATCCGGCTGGGAGGTCTGATAGGTGACCTCATCGGCAAGGACGCGGCCCTTCTCGTCGCACTGGACCTCGCCGAGATCCAGGCCCTCAAGGTCGATGCGCTGGCCGACGGCGGCAAGGATGGCGTCGCAGCGGACGACCTTGTCCCCCTCGCAGTGAAGGGCGGCGACCTTGTTGTTCTTGCCCTCGATCTCCACGGGCTTATGCTCGAAGAGGAACTTCACGCCCTCCTCCTTCGCCTCTTGAACCTCAGCGGGATCGGCGGGCATATCGCTCTCCCTGCGGCGGTAGGCCACCGTCACCTGCGCGCCGAGACGGACAGCCGTGCGGGCCACATCCATGGCCACGTTGCCGCCGCCGATAACGACGACCTTCTTGCCGACAGTCGGGAGCGCGCCGGAATTGACCTCACGCAGGAAATCAATGCCGCCCCAGACGCCCTTGAGGTCTTCGCCCGGGATGCCGAGGGGTGCGGATTTCTGCGCGCCGACAGCGAGATAGATGGCGCTGTAGCCCTGGTCGCGGAGCTGCTGGACAGTGATGTCCCTGCCGATCTCCACGCCGCAGCGGAAGATGACGCCCAACTCCTTGAGAACGTCGATCTCGGCGTCCAGGACGGTTTTCTCCAGGCGGAAGCTCGGAATGCCGTAGCGCAGCATGCCGCCGGGCTGTTCGTTCTTGTCGAAAACGGTGACCCTGTAGTTGTCGGCGGCGAGGTAATAAGCGCAGCTCAGCCCGGCGGGACCGGCGCCGATGACGGCGATCTTCTTGTCCGAGAAATCATAGAGCTTTTTCGGGACAAAGCGGGTGTCGCGCTCAAGCTCCCGGTCGGCAATGAACTTCTTGACCTCGTCGATGGCGACGGCGCGGTCAATATCGCCGCGGGTGCACACATCCTCACACTTGCGGTTGCAGACGCGGCCGCAGACGGCGGGCAGGGGGTTTTCCTTCTTGATGAGCTCCAGCGCCTCCAGGTACCTGCCCTGGGCGGCAAGCTTCAGATAGCCCTGCACGGCGATGTGGGCGGGACATGCGCTCTTGCAGGGCGCGGTCCCCTCGGGCGCCACATACTCGCGGTTGGTGCGGTGCTCGGGATTCCAGTGCTCCGGCGTCCACTCGATATCATCGGGCAGCTCATGCGGTTCGTGCGCGATGGGGGTCCTGGCGCAGAGCTTCTGGCCCATCTGGATAGCATTGTTGGCGCAGCGGTCCGTGCACTGGCCGCAGGCGACGCACTTGGCTTCGTCGATCTCGGCCACGTAGTTGCTGCGGGAGGTTTCGGGGGTGTTGTAATACTGGCTCACGCCGAGGGCCAGGCAGCTCTCGGGCATGCAGTTGCAGATGGCAAAGGTCTCCCCCTGGTGCAGGGTGGTGATCTGGTGGACGCAGCCGCGCTCGTCGCACTTTTGGACGAGGGCCTTGGCCTCCTCCAAAGTGCAGGGTCTGCCCTTGCCGGAGCGGTTGAACATGTCGCCCACATGGCCCATGAAGATGCACAGGCCCTCGTCCAGATCGCCGCTGCCCTCGCCCATGAGCTTGCGCACGCGGCGGCACTGGCAGGGCGTGATGCTCAGGTGCCCTTCGTTTTCCTCCAGGTACTTGCTGACGCGCTCGTTGTCGATCTGCTGGGCGTCGGCCGGGATGGCGCTCTCGACGGGGATGACGCGCATGATGCCCGCACCCATGGGGGTGTTGGGCGCATGCTCGATCTGGCTGGTGGTGGCGTGCTGATGGAAGGCATAGGCAATCTCGGGATGGGCAAGACAGAATTTTTCGTTGATGAGCAGGAACTCAAAGATGCCGGGGGTGTAGGGCGGCAGCAGGTAGAGCTCCAGCCCCACCACGGGCACCAGGACCTGCACCACAAGGCCGATGTCAAAGATCTCATGCAGCACCTCACGGGTGCGCTTGATGCTCAGTCCCGCCTTGTGCGCGATGATAGGGACGAAGGCCGGCTTCATGTCGGTCAGTGCCAGCATGACGGTGATCTGCTCGTCCGTGATCCACTGCTCAAAGAGCTTGTATTCGGCACAGTCGGGCGTGATCTTATAATGCCCGCCGTTGATTTTTTCGCAGAGCTTGATCAGATTCTCTCTAACTGCCACAGGGAATTCCTCCTAAATAGATGTAAATATCATTGGACCATAATAACCGATATTGGCAGTGTAGCCGTTCCCCGCGCAAAAGTCAAGTCAAGCCTTCGTTTTCCTTTTTTCGGTATGCTCCGAAAAGGCTCTCGTAGCTGCCGGGCTCCATGCCGTAAAGGCTGTCGATATACCCGCAGGTGAAAATCTCCGCCGGGGCGCCGCTGCGGTCCACGCGCCCATCCCTGACGCAAAGCAGGGTATCGGCAAAGCGCTCGGCAAGCTCCAGCTCGTGCATGCTCATGACCACGGCGATCTGCCGCTCCTTTGAGAGAATGCGCAGAAGCCGGAGAAACTCCAGCTTGTGGCGAATGTCAAGAAAGGAGGTGGGCTCATCCAGAACGAGAAGGCGCGGCTGCTGGCAAAGGGCGCGGGCCAGCAGGACCCGCTGGCGCTGCCCATCGCTGATGCGCGTAAAATCCCGCTCGGCAAGGGCGGTGATGCCGACCTTCTCCATGGTCTCGCGCACAACAAGGCGGTCTTTCTCCGTGAGCAGGCCAAGACGGCCCGTATAGGGGTAGCGCCCGGCGGCCACCACCTCCCCGCAGCGCATGAGCTCCGGCTCGGGCTTACCGGTCAGGACAGCGGCGCAGAGCCTGGCAAGCTCCCGCTCCCGATAGTCCCGCAGCGCTCTGCCCGCAAGCATGATCTCCCCGCGCACCGGGGGCAGGGCGCGGATCAGGGTTTTGAGGAGCGTGGACTTGCCCGCCCCGTTCGGGCCGATGAGGCAGAGGATCTGCCCCGCCGCGGCATGAAGGTCAATGTCAGAGACCACGGTTTTTTCCCCATAGCCGACAGAGAGCTTTTCCGTATACAGGATCGTCTCCCTCATACGCCGCCCCCCTTCCCGCGCCGAAGCAAAATCCAGATCACGACCGGCGCGCCGAAGATCGCCGTCACCGAGCCGATGGCAAGCTCCGTCGGCGCAAAGAGGGTGCGGGCAAGCAGATCGCAGCCCAGGCAGAAGCCCGCCCCGCCGAGAAAGCAGGCAGGGATCAGCACACCCGGCCTTGCGGTCCGGAAGAGTCCCTTCATGAGCTGCGGCACCGCAATGCCCACGAAGGAGACGGGCCCGGCAAAGGCCGTGACACAGGCGGCCAGGAGGCTTGACAGTCCGATGAGGGCAAGGCGGAAGCGGCGGATATTCACCCCCATGCTGGCGGCGTAGTCCTCCCCGAGCTGCCAGGCCGCCATGGGCTTTGCCAGGAAAACGCAGCAGACAAGCGCGGCCGCGACGATCAGGGCCGCCGTGCCGAGCTCTGCCCAGTCCACGCCCGAGAAGCTGCCCATGGACCAGTAGTGGAGGTTTACGATGTGGCTGTCGTCGGCAAAGGTCACCGCGAAATCCGTGATCGCCGAGCAGATATAGCCGATCATCACCCCGCAGACGATAAGGCGCGACATGCCCCGGGTCCGGCCCGCCGCAAGCAGGAGAAAGCCTATGGCGAGAAGCGCCCCCGGAAAGGCAGCACCGATCATGCCCCAGGCGCTCAGGCTCACGCCCCGGTCGAGACAGGCGATCATCGTGAGGGCCACGGTGAGCTTTGCGCCCGAGGAGACCCCCAGCACAAAGGGCCCTGCAATGGGATTGGAAAAGAAGGTCTGCAGCAGAAAGCCCGCCACTGACAGCGCCCCGCCCAGAAGCGCCGCCGCAAGCAGTCGCGGCAGGCGTATGCTCCACACGATGCGCGCGGCGCTCTCTGTCCTGTCCCCGGAAAAAAGGGCGTGAAGAAGCGTCCCTGCCCCGATGCGCGTGCTGCCCACCGCGAGATTGACCAAGCCCAATCCCAGTGTCAGCACAGCCAGGAGCAGGAAACAGAGAAGACTGCGTTTTGTCCGGCTCATGCTCATATCATTGGATCCTGTGTAAATACGTCAAATCCTTGTCTGCCCCGTCCAGTACGGCACGGATGTCCGCGATCATGTCCGCCGCGGCGGAGGAGCGCTGGAACATGCTCATCTCCGTACACCAGACATGGTTTTCCTGCACCGCCTTAAAATCCTTCAGTACAGGGCTGAGAGCGAGAAAGGCGTCCAGATCCTCCACATCCCCGGCAGTGGTGCTGTTGTAGATCAGCACATCCGCGTCCCGCGCCTGGGCGTAGAAGGATTCCAGCTGGATCGTCACCGTAGACAGGGCGCTGTCCTCCCCCGGGAGATCGGTGAAGGCCGTTGCGCCGCCGGCAAGCTCGATCATGCGTGTGACATAGTCCGCCGCCCGGCGCACCACAACACCGCCGCCGGGGGTAAGATGGAAGAAGGCAACGCTTTTGCCGGAGGGCGCCGCGTTCTCAACTGTCCGGAAAAGCTCCTCCTGGCGGGCGAAGAAGGCATCCGCCTCCGCCTGCCGCCCGGTCAGAAGCCCGTAGAGCCGTATCCACTCCACCCGCCCGAGCGGGTGGGGCTCGTAGCTGGAATACTCGACCAGCACGGGGATGCCCAGCTCCTCCAGCTTCTCCCGGACCGCGGGGCTGTGGAGGATCATGGTGTTCTCGATGGCAAGGCCGCAGCCCTCACTGAGCAGCAGCTCATAATCCGGCGCGCTGTATTTGCCTGCGTACCAGATCCGCTCTTCCTCCATGGCTGCCCGCAGCTCAGGGATGCGCCAGTTCTCCGGGGCGGTGGAGCTGTACTGCACCGCATCCAGAGCCCCCATCCGCAGGAAGAGATCGGGGGCGGAGGAGCTTGCAAGGTAGAGCTTTTCCGCCGGGACGGGGATGCGCGGCAGGGCCTCCAGGCCCTTCGGAACCGGGGCCCCGGCAGGCAGGAGCAGATAATCCTGATCCGCCCCGATGCGAAGCCGCGCCGCCCCGCCGTTATAACAGTCCACGGAGAAGTGCTCGGCATAGTGCAGGTCCATGCTGCCGTGAGGCTCCTCCGTCCCGGAAAAGGCCGCGCCGGGGCAGAGCAGCAGAGAAAGCAGCGCAAGGCAGACGCAGAGCGCCCGCCTCACGGGGCGGCCTCCAGACTCTTCGAGTCAAAGCAGAGAGTGTAGCGGATCTCATGCGGCTCACTCATGGCGACGGTATCGGCGATCACCGCCATGGGCCGGTCAAAGCAGAGAACCGGGATCTCAAAGGCGGCGTACTCCTCATTCGGGACGGGCAGGATCTTCTCCCCCTCCACCTTCATGTAGTCGTAGTTTTTGCTGCTCCAGCCGATGCGGGCGGTGCAGCTCCCGTCCTTCACGCTCAGCTCTGCCGGGCTCTGGACACGGGCTTTCCCGCTGCCGCCCGCAAGCTTCACCTCAACCAGATAGCGCCCGTCGGCAAGCTGAAGGCTTGAAGCCGTGGTGAAAAAGCCGTCCTTAAAGGCGCTGCGCGGCAGGGAGTCCGCCCGAAAGAGGAGGCTGCGATCATACCAGAGCTCCTTGTTTTTGCTGTAGGCCGCGCAGGAGACAGGGGCGTCCAGCGCCTCCACCGGGACAGTGAAGGTATGCGCGCCGTCGGCGTTTTCCGCGAAGGGGACAAAGGCGCTCTCGTCTGCCGATGCCGCCTCTTTGGCGGTGCCTGGGCAGACATAGAGATAGCTCTTGCCGCTCATGGTGAGAACGGCGGACATTGCCCCGTCTCTCACCGTGAGCACGGCGCTCTCAATGCGAAACATTGAAGAACTGCACTCCACCGTGACGGGGTATTCCCCGTCCTCAAGACTCCCAGCGTAAACCGGGACCATGCCCTCCTCCGTCACATCCTGCACCGTGGTCATCTGAGAGGCGTCTGCCACGTCGGAGGTGTCGGCAAAGGCAGCGGTGCCCATGCTCAGGAGCATGAACAGCGTGAGACTCAGCGCAAGGCTCTTTCTCATTTTATGCTCTCCTCAATGTCGTTTGCGGCCATGGCCTCACGGGTGTGCTCCACGATGAGCTCCCGGATAGCGGGAAGCTGGCCAAGGCCCTCGACCACACATTCGACCTCATAGCCTGCGGCGGTGAAGACGCTCTTCCAGGAGTCGTCCTCGTCGCCCGCCATGTCATTGTTGGCGTGGTCGCCCGCCACGATCATCAGGGGGCGCAGTACGACGCGCTTGTATGATCCGTTCTGCACCATCTCGAGCACTTCCTCAACGCTGGGCTCGGCCTCGACCGTGCCGATGTAATAGTGCTCGCAGCCGGCCTCTTTGAGGACGGTCTGCATTTTGGAATAGACTGCGTTCGACTCCGCCTCGGTGCCGTGGCCCATGAAGCAGATCGCGGTGTCCCCATCGTCATACTCTGCCGTGGCAGCGGCTACGGCCTCGGCCACCGTGTCAAAGTCGCGGTCGGTGTTTAAGAGGGGCTCGGCCAGGACGACCCTGTCAAATGCGTCTGCATATTCGGCAAGCTCGTTTTTCAGATCGTTGTACTCAATGCCGTGCATCAAATGCGTCGGCTGTACAACGAGGGTCTTGACGCCATTGTCGGCCGCACGCTCCAGAGCGTCGTGCACATTGTCGATGGCCTCACCGTCACGTTCCTTCACGTGGTCGATGATGATCTGGCTTGTGAAGGCGCGGCGCACGCTCCAGTCTGGGAAGGCGGCCTCCAGGTCGCTCTCGATGGCGCCGATGGTCAGACGGCGGCTGTCGTTGTAGCTGGTGCCGAAGGACACGACCAGCAGCTCGTTTTCCCCGATGCCGTCGGCATTGCGGGGATCGTCCAGGGAGGCGTCGCCGGTCTCGAAGTCCTCCTCGTCCTTCGCCTCGGCAAAGGCAGACATGGGGGCGCAAGCTGACAGGATCAGCGTAAGGCTCAGGATACAGGTCAGGATCTTCTTTATGGTTTTCATGTTGGTTCTCCTTTTTCCATTTCATTTTTATTTGCATCGCTCAGTCGCGTTATGCACAGATCCAGAACATCGTCAAAGGGCATTCCGCGCTCCGCCGGGCGGCGCAGGACGATGAGCTGCGCGCCGGTCTCCTTTGCGGCCGCCGCCTTTTCGGGGAAGCCGCCGGGCTTGCCGCCGTCCTTGCTGACGACATAGCGGACGCCGTACTGGCGGATGACGGCGGCGTTGAGGTCTTTGGAAAAGGGGCCTTGCATAGCGATGATGTTGCGGTGGGGAATCCCCAGGGCTTCACAGGCGGCAAGGCTCTCATGGCTCGGCAGAATCCGGGGGATCAGCCGTTCGGGGTCCAGGCAGGTGAAGGCCATGAGCTCCTTCGCCCCGGTTGTGAGCAGGACGCGGCCCGCGCGTTCTTTGAGATAAGCCGCCGCCTCTGCCGCACTCCCGACCGTGACGGCGTCCGGGATCTCCGAGGCCTCACGCAGAAGGCGCAGATACTCCACTCCCGCCGATTCGCAGGCCGCCCGGACCGAGGCCGTCACATGGCCTGCGTAAGGGTGCGTGGCGTCCACGCAGAGGTCGGCGTCACGCAGGAGCGCCTGCTTTTCCTCCGCCGTGAGGGGGCCGGTACGCGTCTCGACGCCGGGGACCTGACCCTGCTCCTCCTCGCCGTATTCCGTGGCGACACAGACCGTGACCTCTGCCCCGGCATCAGTCAGCCGCTCTGACAGCTCCCGTCCCTCGGTGGTGCCGCCGAAGATCACGATCTTCATGCGTGATACCCCCGGGGCGTCACCATGCGCCCGCCGATCTCCCGGGTTTGAGACGAGCCGATGAACGCCGTCGTGAACATGTCGGCCCGGGCATCCCGCAGGGTTTTGAGGTCCAGGATCTGCCAGCTCTCCCCCTCGCGCCCGATCTGCCGGACAAGACCGCAGACCGTGTCGCCGCCCTTTTCCGTGAGCAGGATGTCGCAGGCTTTTTGAAGATAGTCCTGCCGGTGCCGGGAGGCGGGGTTATACAGGCAGATGGCAAAATCCCCCTGCGCTGCCAGGCGCAGACGCTTTTCAATGAGCGCCCAGTCGGTCAGGCGGTCGGAGAGGGAGATCACGCAGAAGTCGTGCCCCAGAGGCGCGCCGAGCAGGGCGCCGCCCGAGAGCGCCGCCGTGACGCCGGGGATCACCGTCACCGACGCTCCGGGGTATTCCGGCATGAGCGTGAGCACCGGACCCGCCATGCCGTAAACGCCCGCGTCCCCGCTGCAGACGAGGGCGACGGTCTCCCCCGCCGCGGCCCGCTCCAGACAGTGGCGGCAGCGTTCGATCTCCCCGGTCATGCCCGTGGTGTAGTATTCCTTCCTCGGGTACATCGGGCGCAGGAGATCCGCGTAAACGGTATAGCCGCAGATCAGCGCTGCCCTTTCGAGCGCCTCCCGCGCCGCCCCGGTCAGGTTTTCGGCATTGCCGGGGCCGATGCCCACAACGTACAGTTCAGCCATCCTGCCAGCTCCAATCATAGTCTTTGCGCCTCTCGGCCAGGGCGAAGGTCACCCCGCCGCGGGCGTATTTTTTTTCGATCAGTTTTTCGCCTGCTTCGATGTTCGCTGCCCGCTCGCAGATATTGTCGACGCCCGTCACGCTCTTTACAAAGGCTGAGGCGCTATACGTCCCCGGCGCGCTCTGAAGCTCATCGGCACTGTAAAAACGCAGCGGCCAGCCGTGGGATGCGCAGAAGCGCAGAAGTCCCGCCTCGTCCTGCTTGAGGTCGATGGTGGCGGCACGCTCGACGGACTCCGGCACGATGCCGCGTTCGGCGCAGAATTGCCGGAAGGCAGCCTCCAGGGTGTCTTCTCCCGTTCCCCGTCTGCACCCGACACCGAGCGTCAGTATACGCGGGACAAGCTGCAAGGCGCCGCCTGTAAGCGTCCGATAAGACACGACGACATCCGCGTCCCGGCCAAGGCGCACCAGCTCCGGCACAGCTCCGGCGACAGGCTGCGGGCAGTCGACGGTGATGATCTCCCCCCGCAGGATCCTGGCGGAGACGTTTTTGATCCGCTCCGGCTGCAGGACAGTCATCCCCTGCCGTTTTGCCCAGAGATCCACGGCGAAGCGGCGGTTTAAGTCCGTAGCGGTGGTAATCACGGCCTCGCCTCCGGTGAGGGCGGCAAGGCGCCTTGCAAGGGCGTTGCCCCCGCCGAGATGGCCGGAGAGGATCGGGACGACCCAGCGCCCTGCCTCGTCCATACAGATCACAGCGGGATCGGCCGCCTTGCTTTGGAGATACGGGGCGATCGAACGCACCGCAATGCCCACGGCCCCGATAAAAACCAGCGCCTCACAGGAAAGGAAGCTCTCCTCTGTCCAACCCGCAAGGGGCTGTGTGTTTTCCCGCAGCGTCCCACCGAGGGACGCTGCGATCTCGGACGCGAGCTTCCTCCCCCGCTCCGTAAAGGCGGTCAGCGCGATGCCTTCTCTCATTCTTTTCTCCATGTATCCATCAGCTCCTTTGCCCCGGCGGTGAGGCCGGTCAGGTCCTTTTCGCCGGAAAAGAGCAGTGCTCCGATGCGCATGTCACCCGCCCGCTGTGTCAGCGCCTCCTGAATGGCGCAGAGCAGGCTCTCTATCACGCTCTCCCGCAGGCCGGCGCGATCCAGCACGGCAAGGCAGCCCTCGCTGCTGACCTCCGCCATCAGAGCGCGGCAGGTCGCCGTGTCCGCGCCGCAGAGGGCAGCGTGACAGACGAAGAGCTCCCGCCGGCAGTCGGCGGTTTTGGAGTGTGTGTTCATGATCCCGCCCGCAAGCTTCACAAGCTTGCCGATGTGGCCGATCAGCAGCAGCTCCGCAAAACCCTCGACCCGGGCGGTGTCGATGGCCTCGCCGATATAGTTGGAGCATTTGGCCCGGGGGATCGGCTCCAGCTCCGGCAGGGACGTGGTGAGATAGTCCATGCCGTAGTTGCCGGGCAGGAGGATGAGACGCTTGCTGCCGCCTGCAGCCGCCTGACGGATTTCCAGCGCGGTGGTCTCCACGATGGCGCGCTCGCTCATAGGCTCGACGATGCCGGAGCTGCCAAGGATCGAGAGACCGCCCACGATACCGAGGCGGGGGTTGAAGGTCCGCTTTGCGATCTCCTCCCCGCCGGGGACAAAGATCAGGATCTTAAGCCCGCCGGTGTAGGTACATGCTTTGCATACCCTCTCCGCCGCCGCCCGGATCATCTCCCGGGGCACACTGTTGATGGCCGCGGCGCCCACCGGCTGGTCAAGGCCCGGCTTCGTCACACGGCCGACGCCTTCGCCGCCGTCAAGCTCGATGCCGTGTTCTGTCTTCCGAACTGCGGCGCAGATCAGCATGCCGTCGGTCACATCCGGGTCGTCCCCCGCGTCCTTGCGGATGGCGCAGCAGGCCTCCGGGCCCTCCATGCGGCAGAAGTCCGGCTCCAGCTCCACCTGCCAGCCCCTGGGCGTCATGAGGCTCACGACAGCGGGCGCCCTGCCCGTGAGCAGCAGCTCCGCTGCCCCGGCCGCGGCAAGGGCTGCACAGGTTCCTGTGGTATAGCCGCAGCGCAGAAGCCTTGTCCCGCTGCGAATATAGTGTTCAAAGCCCATCCCTGTCCTCCCGCCGCGCGGCCAGGGCGCTGAGCTCCGGGAAACGCTTGAGCAGGGCGGCATAGTTCTCCCGCCGGTGAGGAAACGAGCAGGCCTCGCAGCTCTTCACGCCATTTTCGGTGTAGGCATAGTCCCCGCCGCAGGCCTCCCCCAGGGTGTAGAGGGGGCAGTAGCAGAAGAGGCAATTGAAATCCGCCTCTGCAGTGCCGCTGTGGCAGGGGAAAAACTCGCAGTCCCGGTTTTGAAAGAATTGATAATGCTTTTCCATCTTCAGCTCCAGCCCCGTTCCTTCGGATCCAGCATGTCTGCCGCAGTGTAGAGCAGGGCGTTGCAGACGGCGGCGGCAATGCTGCTGCCCCCCTTGCGCCCGAGGGCGACGATGGCGGGCACGCCATGCTTCTCGCAGCTCTCCAGCACCCGCTCCTTGCTCTCCACGACGTTCACAAAGCCCACCGGCACCCCGATCACAAGCGCCGGGCGCAGGCCTCCTTCGATCTTCTCCGCGATGCGAAGAAGAGCCGTGGGGGCGTTGCCGACCGCGAGGATGGCGCCCGGGTGCTGTGCCGCCGCCCAATCCACGGCGGCGACGGCCCGGGTAGTCCCCTGCGCCCTGGCAGCTTCCGCAACGCACTCGTCCGCCATGAAGCAGTACGCGGCGCCGCCGAGCTTTTTGAGGCCCGGACGGCTGAGCCCCGCGAGGGTCATGTTGGTATCGGTCACGATCTCCGCTCCCCGCCGCAGGGCCTTAACGCCAGCCTCCACGGCGCCGGAGGTAAAACGCAGGTTCCCGGCGTAGTCAAAATCCGCGCTCGCGTGGATGCAGCGGAGGATCACGGCGGCATTCTCCGGCGGGAGCGCGATTCCCCGCGCGCGCAGCTCTGCCGTGATGATCGCCATGCTGCCGTTTTCTATTTCAGCGGGCCGTGTCTTCATCGGCGTATTCCTCCATGATCTTGTAGATACGCTGCATGTCCAGGGCCTTTCTCACCGCGTCGGCCAGCAGATCGTATTGCCGGGCCCTTGAGGCGGCGCGCGTCTCGATATGCACGCGGGGGATCGTGATCCCCTTCCGCTCAGCAAGCCAGGCTGCAAGCTTTTCCACTGCCGCCCCGCTGTCAAAGAGACCGTGCAGGTAGGTCCCGCAGATCATGCCGCTGACTGCGCCGTCCGTCCCGCCGTCAGGAAAGCGGCAGAATGCTGCGGCAGCCTTCGTGTCGGTCCGGCCCATGTGGATTTCGTAGCCGGTGAGCTCCGCCCCGGCAAGGGGCCCCGCCGTACAGACAGCCCTGCGGCGTGTACGTATCTTCCCTGCGGTGAACACCGTGTCCACCGGCAGAAGGCCGAGGCCCGGCTGCTCCCCGCCCGCTTCGATGCCCGCCGGGTCCCGGAGTGTGCGGCCCAGCATCTGGTAGCCGCCGCAGACGCCGAGAATCGGGGTGCCGCGCTTCGCCGCGTCCGCAACGGCCCCGGCAAGGCCGCAGTCCCGCAGCCACCTGAGATCGGCCATGGTGTTCTTCGTGCCCGGCAGGATAATCATGTCCGGATCTCCGAGCTCCTTCAAACGGTTTACATAATACATCCCCATGCTGGGGTGTTCTTCCAGCGGGGCAAAGTCTGTAAAATTGGAGATATGCGGCAGACGGACAACGGCGATCCGGATCGCGCGCGCTGTGTGCTTTTGCGCGAGGCACGGGGCAAGGCTGTCCTCATCATCGATGTCCGCCCGGACATAAGGCACCACGCCGAGGACCGGCATCTGTGTCAGCGCCTCAAGTTCTCTCAGGCCGGGGCGCAGCAGCTCCGCATCCCCTCGGAATTTGTTGATGACGGTCCCCTCCACGCGCCGCCGCTCCTCTTCTCTCAGCAGGGCGACAGTGCCGTAGAGCTGAGCGAAGACGCCGCCCCGGTCAATGTCGCCCGTGAGCAGGACCGGCGCGTTCACGAGGGCGGCAAGGCCCATGTTGACAATGTCGTCCTCGCGCAGATTGATTTCTGCCGGGGAACCGGCCCCCTCGATGACGAGGATATCGTTTTCAGCCTCAAGGCTCCGATATGCGTTCAGAATGTCCGGGATCAGGCCGCGCTTCATGCGAAAATACTCCCGCGCATCATAGTGCCCGCGCACCTCGCCGTTGACGATGAGCTGGCTGCCCGTGTCGCTGGAGGGCTTTAACAAAATCGGGTTCATGCGCACGTCGCACTCCACGCCTGCCGCCTCCGCCTGCACTGCCTGGGCACGGCCGAGTTCCAGCCCGTCTGGCGTGACGAAGCTGTTGAGGGCCATGTTCTGGCTTTTGAAGGGCGCGACGCGGTATCCGTCCTGTGCGAAGATCCGGCAGAGGGCCGTGACCAGCAGGCTTTTTCCCGCACCGGACATGGTGCCCTGGATCATGATTCGTTTAGCCATGGAGCACCTCCCTCAGCGCCGTCAGGAGCCGGTCGTTCTCCTCCTCCGTCCGGACAGCGGTGCGGTACCAGCCTGCCGTAAGGCCGTCAAAGTTCCGGCAGTCCCGGAGGAGAATGCCCCGCGCCCGCAGCGCGTCCGCGAGGTTCGGGTCCCCCGCGTAAAAGAGCAGGAAGTTCGCCTCCCCCGGGATTACCCGCAGGCCGAGGGCCTCGAGCGCCCGGATCAGGCGGCGGCGTTCAGCGGTGACCAGAGCGCGCAGTTGGTTTACATAACATTCATCCTGCAAGGCTGCCGTTCCGGCGGCCTGAGCAGGCACGGATACCGGC
Organism: Oscillospiraceae bacterium; assembly: GCA_902761635.1. Classification (GTDB taxonomy): domain Bacteria; phylum Bacillota; class Clostridia; order Oscillospirales; family Oscillospiraceae; genus Limivicinus. Next base: position 167,612 of record CACWLG010000001.1, read on the forward strand.
CAGGGCTGACCGCAGCCGCAGAGCCTCTCTGCGAGCGCCGCCCTGCCGCAAAGGGCATAGCCCAGGCGCAGGCCCGCCATGGCATAGGTCTTGGTAAAGGCCTTGAGGATCACCAGCTCCGGCGTCCCGGCAAGCGCCCCGACCAGGCTGTGCTTTGCGGGGTCTGCGCAGAAATCCAGAAAGCACTCATCGACAGCAAGCGTCATGCCCCGCGCCCGGCAGCGCTCCAGCAGCGACAGCAGGGCGCTCTGCTCGGCGAGCAGGCCCGTCGGATTATGGGGATTGCAGACAAACAGCAGCTCCGTATCCGGCGGGACAAGGGCGGCGGCATCCGCCGTGAGGCGAAAATCCCCGGGCAGGGGCAGACGCACGATCTCGCAGTCCTCGAAGGCAAGGGCACGCTCATACTCCGCGAAGCCGGGGACGAACAGCGCCGCCTTTCTGGGCCGCAGTGTCCGGCAGAGCCGCCAGATCAGATCCGCCGCCCCGCCGCCGCAGACGATGCTGTCTGCGGGTACGCCGTGGTGCGCCGCCAGGGCCTGCCGCAGGGCGCGGCACTGGGGATCGGGGTAGCGCTCCGCATCCGCCAGGGCCTCAAGCGCCGCCCGCCGTGCCCCCTCCGGCAGGCCGAGGGGACTGATACAGGCCGAAAAGTCCAGGGGCCTTGTGCCGTATTCCATTTCAAACCCGGCCCAATCGCCGCCGTGGATCAGCTCCATTTCCCATCCCTCTCTTCTCTCTCACTCCGCCGCCGGGTCAATCAAGGCTTAATGCCTACGGAATCCATATGCACAGCAGCATACGCAGCGCCCCCAGCACCGCAAGGCCCAGCACCGCCCCGGCGTATTCCAGGCGGCAGGCGCGGCGGATATCCCCGGGGACGATCTCCCGGCGCTTGTCCCCAAGCCAGGGCTTTTCATGCCGCACGCCGAAGTAGCGTGCCGGGCCGCCCAGGCGCAGGCCCAGCGCCCCCGCCATGGCTGCCTCGCACTGGGCGGAATTGGGGCTTGCGTGTTTTCGCCGGTCCCGCCGCCAGATGCGAAAGGCCGAAGCCGCATCCTCCCCCATAAGCCATGCCGCTGCGATCAGCAGCAGGGCGGCAAGGCGCGCGGGGAGGAAATTTGCCGCGTCATCCAGCTTCGCCGGGGCCCGGCCGAAGTGGAGATAGCGCGCGTTTTTATAGCCGAGCATGCTGTCCATCGTATTGATAGCCTTATAGCAAAGGGCAAGCGGCGCGCCGCCCGTCAGCATCCAGAAAAGCGGGGCGACCACCCCGTCGGAAAAATTCTCCGCCACAGTCTCCACCGCCGCACGCGTGACCCCCGCAGCGCTGAGCTCATCGGTGTCACGGCCCACGATCCGGGAAACGGCTCTGCGGGCAGCGTTCAGCCCCTCGGTCTCCAGTGCGGTCATGACACGCATGGCCTCGACGCGCAGATCCTTGACGGCCAAGGCCTGCCAGCACCAGATCACCTCCAGCGTGAAGGAGAGCTTCGGGGAGAGAGCGTCCAGCGCGCGCAATGCAAGCTTGCAGAACGCAAATGTCCCGCCACTCATCAGGAGCGCCAGCGTAAGGCCCGCGCGGTACTCGCCCTGCGGCGTTTTGGGGAACAGGGCGCGCAGGCGCTTTTCCAGGGCCGTGATGGCTTTGCCCATCAGCACCACCGGATGAACGGGTGCAAGCCGGGCGGGATCGCCCAGCAGCAAATCCAGCACAAAGCCGCAGAGGGCAGCAAGCAGAATCCTCATCTGCGAAAGTCCACCTCCCGCAGGACATGCAGGCGCTGCCCGTCCCACTCGAGCGCCCAGCCGCAGCCGCAGGGGCGCTGGCCCTGCCAGTATTCCCGCGTAGGCTCGCCCCAGCGCTCAAGGGCTGCCATCTGCGTGCCGCCGTGGGCGACGATTACAAGCGGATCCTCTTCCCTTTGCAGGAGCGCTTCCAGCGCAGTACAGACCCGGGCCGCGTATTCTGGCAGATCCTCGCCGCCGGGGCAGCGGCCGGTGCACCCGCCGTCCACCCAGGCGCGGTAAGCGGCATCATGCTCCATCTCCCACCAGCCGCGCCCTTCAAAAGCGCCGAAGTCCATTTCCCGGAGATCCGGGATCACGAGCTGCACAGACGCCGGGAACAGGATCGCCGCCGTCTCCCGGGCGCGCAGCATCGGTGAGACATAGACACGCTCAGGAGCAAGCTCCGCCCGCTTTAATTCCGCGCAGCCACGGGCGGAAAGGCCCTCGTTCAGCGCACCCTGATAGCGTTTTTCCTCGCCGAGGCGGGTGAGGCCGTGTCGAATGAGATAGAGCTTCACGGCAGTTTCCCCTTCAGAACCTGCCCCAGACCGCAGCAGACGCGGATCACCGTGTCGGCGCGCTCCGCCAGCAGGCAGGCAAGGCGGCCCGCGGCCTCGCGCTTTTCGCGCTCCTCCGGGTTGACGGGAATAAGGCCGCCGCCGATCTCGGTAGCGATGACGATCTCCTTCTGCGCAAGCGCCTGTGCCAAAGCGGTGAGGTCTGCGCCGCAGGCAAGCTCCTGCACATCCCAGACGGCGCGGGCGGCAAGCGTTTCCTCGCTCAGGCCGAGGGCCTTGCGGATGTATTCTCTTTTCCCCGCAAAGAGCGGGCCGGTGACAAAAATCATGGTGATCTGACTCCCTCCATCCTCGCCGCGACGGGCGTCGGCAGCTCCCTCAGAAGGGGAGCCACTGTCTCACAACCAGCGCGAAAAGCATCCAGAACTCCGCTGTCTGCAAAAACCACCCGGCGAGATCGCCCGAGAGGCCGCCGAAGTCCCGCACGCACAGACGCCGATAGCGGAGAAACACCAGCGCCGCAGCAAGCGCGGTCTCCCCTGCCCGCTGCCAAAGCAGCAGGCACACGAGCAGAAGCGAGAGTGCAAGCAGCACATGGCACACGCGCTTTCTCTCCGCGCGCTCGGCAAAGCTGCGGGCAAGGCCATGGCCTCGGCGCAGGGGAAAGAGCGTGAGCGCCAGGCCTGACAAAGCCCGGGACAGGCAGAAGAGTCCCAGCAGCACCGGAAAGCGCTGTACGGGCAGCGCCGTCCACAGGGCGAAGCTCGCAATAAAATATACGCAGAGGCGGATCACCGCAAACGCGCCGAGGTGGGGATCTTTTAAGATTTCCTGCCGTTTATCCGGCCCGGAGTGGGAGGCAAGTGCGTCACAGGTATCGGCATAGCCGTCCAGGTGGATTCCGCCGGTAATCAGCACCGGCAGCAGGCAGAGCCCCGCCCCGCGCAGAACGGCGGGCAGAGCAAGGCGCGCGCAGACGAGCTCCCAGCCCCACAGAGCGAGAGCGATCACGGCGCCGATGAGCGGAAAGGCGCAGAGGCTGTATTTCATGTTGCGCGCATTCCACACAAACTGGGGCACGGGGATGGCCGAGAACATGGAAAAGGCCACGGCAACGGTTTCCAGCACGATCATGGCAGCTCCCCCTTCAGGACATTCGGCAGGCCGCATACGATCTCTGCCGCAAGATCGGCGCAGGCGGCAAGCTCCCGGTTCAGTTCGGCGAGATTGCGCAGATAGCGGAGGCTTCCCTCATCGTATTCCTTACCGCCGGAAAAAACCTCGTTCGTCACGACGGTCAGGCTCCCGCAGGACTCCAGCAGGTGCCGAAGGCCCCGGCGGACAGCCGCGATCCCGCCGCCGTCAGGCTCAAACAGCTCGTTTGCAAGCAGGTTCGACAGATCCTCCAGCAGGATATCGGCCCCGGGTGGGAGCGCCGCATGCTCCAGATCCAGGCCGCGCTCGAAGGTCTCGAAGCCCCGGCCTGCGCGCTGGAGGCGGTGCTTTTGGATGCGCGCCTGCGCCTCCCTGCCGCGGGGCAGCATCGTCGCAAGATAGATTTTCTTCCCCGGCAGGCGGCAGACATGTGCTTCAGCAAAGGCACTCTTGCCGCTGCCCGCGCCGCCGATCACCAGCGTCAGCATGTTATCCTCCGTTCTGCGGCGTGTAGGCTTCGATGCCCAGGCGGTCAAAGCCCTGGCCGCTGCGGTAGAGACTGAGCGCCATATCCAGCAGCGGCAGCAGCATGACCGCGCCGCTGCCCTCCCCAAGGCGCAGGCCGCCGTGGATCGGTGCCTGCAGGCCGAGGGCTTCCACCAGGAATTGTCCCGCAGGCTCGGCCGAGACATGGCTTGCAAACAGGGCCTTCCGGGCTGCCTCGCAGAGGCGCAGAGCGCAGAGCGCCGCCGCGGCGCTGATGAAGCCGTCGATCACCGCCGGGGCACCGCAGGCTGCCGCGCCGAGGTACGCCCCGCACATTGCGGCAAGGTCGAGTCCGCCAATTTTGGCAAGGACATCCACCGGGTCACGGGGGTCCGGGCGGTTCACGGCGAGGGCCTGCTCGATGGCCGAGCGCTTGCGCCGGAGACCCGCATCCGAGAGTCCCGCGCCGCGTCCCGTCACGAGAGAGACTTCGAGATTCAGGAGCGCGGAAACCACGGCCGCCGCGGTACTGGTGTTGCCGATGCCCATCTCGCCGACGAGAAGGAGATCCGCGCCGTCGTGCGCGTTCTCGATTGCAAGCGCCGCGCCCGATTGTATGGCGGCAAGGCACTCCGCGCGAGTCATGGCAGGGCCGCGGCTGATATCCCCGGTGCTGTTCCGGACACGCCGGTCCAGGACGCCCGGATGGCCGGGAAAGTCCAGCATGCCCATGTCCACCGGGATCACGCGGCAGTCGGCAAGCTTTGCCAGGGGGCTGACGCTGCTGCGGCCTTCCGCGAGGGCGGCGGCGACCTTCGCGGTCACGCCGCTGTCACACTGGGTCACGCCCTGGGCGACCACCCCGTTATCCGCGCAGAAGACCAGCAGGCGGCGGTCCCTGAGGCACACGTCTGCGCGGCCCTGCAGGGCGGCAAGCCTTGTGACCGTCTCTTCCAAGACGCCGAGGCTGCCGAGGGGCTTGGCAAGGCTGTCCCACTGCCGCTGCGCCGCCTTCCGCGCCCGCTCGTCCGGCGGCGTGATGTGTTCGATTATATCGCAAAGCTTTTCCATTTTTCACACGCCTTTACAAAGCGTTCGGCAAGCGGCGTCTCCCCGCCGAAATGCAGATGCGGGAAGGCCGCATAGAGCTGCGGTCCTGTATAGCCGCAGCGCCAGGTTCTGCCGTCGGCCTTCTCCGCGTACAGGTCTTCTCCGTTTTCCGTCGAATCCCAGTAGTGAAACGCATGGGCAGGAATCCGCTCCCCCGTCCGGAAAAGCAGGGAATCCGCCGGGGCACAGAGCGTCAGATAGCCGAAGCGCTGGAGGTGCGCGGTTTTCACGCCCCGGCCCGGCAGCACGCCGCACATGGGATGGGCAAAGCCCGCTTCATCCTCAAGGCTCTGCCCGAGATAGAGGAAGCCGCCGCACTCGGCCACAGTGGGAAGCCCCGCCCTGACCGCCTCCGCAAGGCTCCGCCGCATGGACACGTTCTCTGCGAGAACCCGGGCATGCACCTCCGGGTAACCGCCGGGAAGGTAGAGCCCATCGGCCTTTGGAAGCTCCGGCTCATGCAGAGGGCTGAAAAAGCAGAGCTCCGCCCCGGCCTCGCGCAGGGCGTCCAGATTGTCGGCATAGGTGAAGCAAAAGGCCTCGTCCCGCGCCACGGCAATGCGGGCCGCCACCCCCTCAGGGGAAAGGCGATCTGCACAGCCTGGCAGACTGGGGCATTCGGCAAGCGCCAGCAGCCGGTCAAGGTCAATGTACCTCTCCGCCGCCTCTGCGAGGATTTCCAGGCGCGCTTCAAGATCCCGGATCTCCTGCGCGGTCATAAGGCCGAGGTGGCGGCTTTCAAAGCGGGCTTCCGCCATCGGCGGCAGAAAGCCCAGCACCGTCAGGCCTGTCTCCCGTGTGAGGACCGGGGCAAGGGACGCGGCCCGCTTTTCCGGGCAGTCGGCAAGGATCAGGGCCGCAATGGCGCTCTCCGCGCGAAAGCCCAGCAGACCCCGGAGCTGCGCGGCGAGGGTGAGGGAGCTGCCCTTCGGCGAGACGGCCAGCACGACGGGCGTTCCCGTCAGGCGCGCCAGGGCATAGGCACTGGCCGTGTCCGTATTGTTCAGCCCGTCGTAGTAGCCCATGGCCCCCTCGATGAGGGCAAGGTCCGCCTCCGCGCGGGAGAGAGTTTTCTGTACGCCTGCCTCCCCCTGCAGAAACAGGTCGAGGTTGCGGCTGGGGATGCCCAGCGCCCGCGTATGGAACATGGGGTCGATATAGTCCGGGCCGCATTTATAGGCCTGCAGCCTGACGCCCCGCTTTTTCAGCGCCGCAAGGATAGCGCAGCTTGTCACGGTCTTGCCCGCGCCGCTCGCCATGGCGGAAATCATCAGTGTTTTCATGGCGTCCACCCGCTGATGAGAAAGACGGGGTTCTGCGCCAGCAGCAGCGTGAGGCCGCCCGACGCTTTCCCGCGCGTGACGGACAGCTGCGTCAGCTCCGTCTCACAGCCGAGCTCCCGCAGAGCGGCGCAGGCATCGTGCAGACTCTCCAGCGTGATCGCCGCGACGCAGACCCGCGCCGCGGGATTGGCCGCATGGACCGCGTACAGGATCTCCCGCAGCCTGCCCCCGCTGCCGCCGACGAAGACCGCGTCCGGCTTCGGCAGCGCCGCAAGCGCCTCCGGCGCTTCGCCCCGCACAAGGCGCAGGTTCCAGGCGCCGTGCTTCTTCCGGTTTTCTTCCGCGAGGGCGAGGGCCGTGTCCTCCCGTTCGATCCCCCAGACCGCGCGGCAGGAAAGCGCAAGCTCCACGGACACGCTGCCCGTGCCGGCGCCGATGTCCCAGCAGCAGTCCCCCGGCTCAATGGCGAGCTGGGAAAGGATCGCGGCGCGGACCGCCTGCTTGGTCATGGGAATCTTCTCCGCGCGCAGAAAGGCCGTGTCCGGCAAGCCCGGCGCACGGCGCGGCGGGCGCGGGGCAGGCTCCGCCAGCAGGACGCTGAGCGGCGAGAAGCTCCGTTGCGCGAGCTCTGCGGCGCTCCCCCGGCTGATGCGCTCCCGCGCTGTGCCGAGATCCTCGCCGACGCTGACAGGGAGAAAACCGAGGCCTGCCTCGGTCAGCTCCCGGCAGATCTCCGCCGGGCCCTGCTTTCCGCCGGTGAGAAAGAAGGCAGGCTTTCCCCCGCAGACCGCCGCGCGTACGTCACAGTCCGTCCCATGGGCGCTATAGAGCAGCCAGTCCTGCCAGGGCCTTCCCAGCCTTGCGGCGAAGAGCTGCACGCTGGAGACCCCGGGGATCAGGCGCACATCCCTGTCCGCAAGCCTTGGCAGCAGCAGGCGCGCACCGGAGCAGAAGCCGAGGTCCCCGCTGAAGAGCACGGCGATCTCCCCGCTGTCGGCCTTCTCAATGGCAGCCGTGATCGCGTCCGCCGTCACGGCCTCGATTTGCGGTCTGTCCCCGCCGTATGCCTCCAGCAGACGCTTGGATCCGATCAGCAGCGCCGCCCGGGCTATGGCCGCGCGGGCGTCTTCCGTGAGCGCGCCGCAGCCGCAGCCGATGAGAGTAACGCTCATATCCCGTCCGTCCCCTTTCGATAGCCCGTGGTGAAGTCCGGGGCATACAGGCGGCTGCGATCAAAGTCGGCAGACAGGAAGTCGCCCACCAGCACCAGCGCCGTCTTCGTGATCTGCGCTGCCCGGGCGGTCTCGGCGAGGGTGGAGAGGGTGCAGCGCAGGCATCTCTCCTCCGGCCAGCTCGCCTTGTACACGATGGCGGCCGGGGTATCCGCCGTGTAGGCGCCCCTGAGAAGCGCGGCCTGCAGCTCCTCCAGCATCCCCGCGGAGAGGAAGAGGACCATGGAGGCCCCGTGCTGCGCCAGGGCTTCGACGCTCTCCCGCTCGGGAACCGGGGTGCGCCCGGCCATGCGGGTGATGATCACGCTCTGGCTCAGGCCCGGGAGCGTGTATTCCGCATGGAGGTCTGCCGCCGCCGCGCAGAAGCTCGAGACGCCCGGCGTCACGTCATAGTCGATCCCGCGCTCATCCAGCGCCGTCATCTGTTCCCGGATCGCCCCGTAGAGGCTGGGGTCCCCGGTGTGCAGGCGGACGGTCATGAGGCCCTGCGCCTCGGCCTCTTCCACGGCAGCAAGCACCTGCTCAAGCGTCATTTCGGCACTGTTGAACACGCGGCAGCCCGCTCTGCAGCGCTTGAGCAGCGCGGGGTTTACGAGGCTGCCGGCATAGATGACCTGGTCGGCCCGCTCCAGCAGCGCCGCGCCGCGCAGGGTGATGAGATCCGGCGCGCCGGGTCCGGCGCCGACGAAATGTACCATGAAGATCCCCCCAGAAAGCAAAAATGACGTGCCCCAAAAGGCACGCCGAAAAGCGGGCGCGATTTCGCGTCCGGTCCAGCATGCTTCCGGTTCCGGCAGAAGCAGCGCCCCTCCCCCATGTATCTGACTGATCCCTGTCCTGGCAGGGCTTCACAGTGACCGACTCGCCGGGATTTGCACCCGATTCCATGTTCCGCTTTGAAAAGCGGGCGGTGAGGAGCGTTTTCGATTATGTTCGTATTATACAACAAGCGCTCTCCCCTGTCACGCTTTTTCCAAACAAATCTTGCAGGAGAGGCGAAACTACGGTATACTGAAGCAAACACAGTCCGCCGAATAAAGGAAAGGAAATAAAGGAACAGGCCATGACAGACATGACATTTGACGAAAAGACGCTGCGCTACCTCAGGACGCTCTCCCGCAGCTATCCGAACACCCAGGCGGTCACCACCGAGATCATCAACCTGCGGGCGGTGCTGAACCTGCCGAAGGGCACCGAGCATTATATAAGCGACATCCACGGCGAGTACCAGGGTCTGCGCCATATCCTGCGAAACGCCTCCGGTTCGGTGCGCCGCAAGATCGACCAGGCGCTTGGCGATTATGTCTCCGCCGCTGACCGGGACGCGCTGGCAACGCTCATCTACTACCCGGAGCGCAAGCTCAGCCATATGCGCCACCGCGGACTGCTGAATGCCGAGTGGTACACCATCACGCTCAAACAGCTCATCGCCATCTGCAAGATCACTACCTCCAAATACACCCGCTCCAAGGTGCGCCGTATGCTGCCGAAGGAGTACGAGTACATCATCAGTGAGCTCATGACCACCGGCAGCAAAGACTTCAACAAGGAGGAGTATTTCGAGCAGATCCTCCACAGCATCATCGAGACCGAGGCCGCCGACAGCTTCATCACCGCCATGTGCCACCTGGTACAGGACTCCGTCATCGACAGGCTCCATGTGGTGGGCGATATCTACGACCGCGGCGACAGCCCCCATCTCGTCATGGACGAGCTGGAAAAGCAGCGGCACATCGACATTCAGTGGGGCAACCACGACATTCTCTGGATGGGCGCTGCGGCGGGCAATCTCTGCTGCATCACCAACGCCGTGCGCATTTGCCTGCGCTACAATAACTACGACTTCATGGAGGGCGGCTACGGCATCAACATGCGCCCGCTGTCCCTGTTCGCGCTGGAGACCTATGCCGACGATCCCTGCGCCCTCTTCATGCCGAAGAAGGGACCCCAGGACGCCGCCGACCCCCAGAATGACGAGGTCATCGCCAAGATGCACAAGGCCATGGCCGTCATCCAGTTCAAAATTGAGGGGCAGACGGCCAAAGCCCATCCCGAGTACCGGATGGAGGACAGGCTCCTGCTGGAGAAGCTTGACCTTGAGCACGGGACCGTGACGCTGGACGGGGGAGTGTTCCCCCTGCTGGACACGCACTTCCCTACCATCGACCCGAAGGATCCCTATGCTCTCACGCCGGAGGAGCAGAAGGTCCTGGAGGGCCTGCAGCTGAGCTTTCTCAACTGCGACAAGCTGCAGCACCATGTCGATTTCCTGTACAAAAAAGGCGCCATGTACCGCTATTTCAACGGCGTGCTCATGTTCCACGGCTGCATCCCCATGGAAGCGGACGGCAGCTTTACGGAGCTTGAGATCTATGGCGTCAAATGCCGGGGCCGCAGTCTCTTTGACCGCTGTGAGGAGTTGGTGCGTCAGGGGCGCTACTCCAAGGACAAGGCCCTGCGGCAGCGCGGCGCGGACTTCATGTGGTATCTCTGGTGCGGCAGCAAGTCGCCCCTGTTCGGCAAAGACAAGATGGCCACCTTTGAGCGCTATTTTATCGCCGACAAGAAGACCCACAAGGAAACCTCCGATCCCTATTTCACGCTGGCCTACAATGCGGAGGGCTGCGAGCGGGTGCTGGAGGAGTTCGGCATCGCCGATCCCGACGCCGTCATTGTCAACGGCCACATCCCCGTCAAGATCCGCAAGGGGGAAAGCCCGATCAAGGTGCCCGAAAAGCTCTTGATCATCGACGGCGGCATGTCCAAGGCCTACCAGTCCGTGACGGGCATCGCAGGCTATTCTCTGGTCTCCAACTCCCACCAGATGTACCTGTCGGAGCATGAGCCCTTTGCTTCCGCCGAGGATATGATCCACAACAACCGGGACATGGCCTCGCGCATCATCCCGGTCAAGACCTATCTCAAGCGTGTCACCATCGCTGACACCGACGACGGGCGCGAGATCGCCGCGCAGATCGAGGATCTCAAGCTCCTGCTGGAGGCCTACCGCACGGGCGCGGTCAAGCAGGACAAGGCCAGCGATACTTGAATCCATCCCACAGGAGTAGAGCATGTCAAAAGAATTGAACATCTGTCTCATCAACGACTCCTTTCCGCCGGAGATCGACGGAGTGGCAAACGCCGTTGTAAACTACGCCAACATCATCACTGCCAATCACGGCAAGGCCGTGGTCGTCACCCCGGCCAATGCCAGGGCTGATGATTCGATTTTCCAATTCCCGGTGCTGCGCTATCCCAGCGTGGACCTGACCAATCTGGTGGGTTACCACGCGGGCTTCCCCTTCTCGCCGGAGGTGCAGAAGAAGCTGGTTGCGGAGGGCTTCGACCTCATCCACAGCCACTGCCCCATCACCTCCACGATGCTGGCCCGCTCCCTGCGCGACAGGATCAATGTACCCATCGTGATGACCTACCACACCAAGTTCGACATCGACATCGCTAACGCCATCTCCAGCAAGCTCCTGCAGGAGGAGGCCAAGCACCTGCTTGCGGAGAACATCAGCGCCTGCGACGAGGTCTGGACCGTCAGCCGCGGTGCGGGAGAAAACCTCCGCTCCATCGGCTACAAGGGAGATTATATTGTCATGCCGAACGGCGTGGACTTCCCCCGCGGCCGGGTCGATCAGGCGCTGATCCGGGAAATGACCGGGGCATATGACCTGCCCGCAGATGTGCCGGTTTTCCTCTTTGTCGGGCGCATGATGTGGTACAAGGGCATCCGCATCATCCTCGATGCCCTGAAGCTTCTCTCGGACGCCGGCGCGGAGTTTCGCATGGTTTTTGTGGGCGGCGGCGGGGACCGGAAGGAGATCGTCGCCTACACCGAAAAGCTGGGCCTTTCAGCGCGTGTGTTCTTTGTTGAGCCGATCCATGACCGCAACTGCATCCGTGCCTGGTACTGCCGGGCGAACCTGTTTCTCTTCCCCTCCACTTTCGACACCAACGGCCTTGTGGTGCGCGAGGCCGCGGCCTGTGCGCTGCCGAGCGTGCTGATCCGCGGAAGCTGCGCGGCGGAGGATGCGGAGGACGGCGTGAACGGCTTTCTCATCGAGGAAAACGCCCCGAGCATGGCTGAGATGCTCCGGACGCTCTGCACAAAGCCGGATCTCGTCAGGTCTGTCGGCGAGGCCGCGCTGCGGGATCTCTATATCTCCTGGGAGGAGGCCGTCGCCAACGCCTGCCGCCGCTACGAAGTAGTGATCGAGAACTACCGTGCCGGCAGGTACGCAAGGCACACGAGCCTCACCGACGATCTGATCCACAGCATTGCCAAAAGTCTGGACGGCTACAACCGCAGCCGCGACTTTCAGAAGGCCACCATGCAGGCGCTGACGGACAGCTATCACAGACTGTACGATCAGCTCATGCCGGAAGGGCAGAAGCGCCTGACGAATCAGCAGGCCCCCCAGGACCGCGACAGCGCCGGTCCGGAGGCGGAGGAAGACCTGTACACCGCCGCGCTCATGAACAAGTTCGATGAGATGACAAGGTTCCTGGACAGATTTATGTAAAAAAAGGCTGTGAAGAAAGGGCAGAAACGAACTTGCCCAGACTTCACAGCCTCTTTTTTAACAGCTCCCTGCGCGCCTACAGCACACCCAGGTGCTCCAGCAGGATCTTGACGCCGATGAGGATCAGGATCACGCCGCCAGCGATCTCGGCTTTGGCCTTATACTTGAGGCCGAAGACATGGCCGATGCAGACCCCGAGGGCCGAGAGCAGGAAGGTCGTCACGCCGATGAGCGACGCCGCCGGCAGGATGCGCACCTGCAGGAAGGCAAAGGTGACGCCCACGGCCAGCGCGTCGATGCTTGTGGCGACGGCGAGGGGCAGCATGGTCTTGAAGCTCAGATCGTCGTTGAGCTCTTCCTTCTGCCGTGCCTCGCGGATCATGCTCAGGCCGATCACGGTCAGCAGACCGAAGGCGATCCAGTGGTCCACGCTCTCGATGACGCGCATGAAGCGATAGCCCAGCGCCCAGCCGATGACCGGCATCAGCGCCTGAAAGCCGCCGAAATACAGGCCTACCAGCACTGCGTGCTGCGCCTCCAGTTTCTTCAGGCTCAGGCCCTTGCAGACGGAGACCGCGAAGGCATCCATGCTCAGCCCCACGGCGATCAGCAGCAGTTCAGCAAAACCCATTGCAGCATCCTCCGACAGTGTTTATGGTATGTTTATTCATCCAGCTTGTAGGTAATGTCTTCCTTCAGGCTCAGCCTTGGTTCGCTGCGGAGCACGAGGCGTATCATCGCCGGGATGTGCTTGAAGAGCACCAGGCCAGCCGTCATGAGTGCCAGGCGCAGCAGCAGCGCATCGTCCACCGCGAGCACCGCCACCATCATATACACCACTGCCCCGGCGATCGTGCCGAGGGAGAGATAGCGGCTCAGACCGATGACCGCTGCCGTGGCAACCGCGGCTGCAATGCCGACGGAGGTGCCCGCGCACAGGGCTGCGACGATCATGGCAATGCTGGCATGGCCGCCGCGAAAGCCGTAGAGCGCGGGCCAGAGCCGCCCAAGCACCAGCACGAAGCCCGCGAAGGCCCGGCCCGCGTCCGCGTGGCCCCGGATGCCGAGCAGCAGGGAGCCTGCGAGGATCGGGATCGCGTCCTTCACCAGCTCCACGGCCAGGAGCTTAAAAAAGCCCCCGATGCCATAGAGCCGCCGGAAGTTCGAGATCCAGCGGGTGTGGTCCCCCAGGCGCAGGAGATTGCGGTGAAAGACGAAGTTGGAGGCCAGCACCATGGTGTCCATGCTGCCGAAAAAATACGCAAGGATGGCCGTGATCCCCAGCAGGAGCCAGTAGATGCTCATTCCTTGTCTCCTTTCTGGCGGATCACGATACGGATGGGAGTCCCCTCCAGGCCGAAGACGGCGCGGATCTGGTTTTCCAGATAGCGCTGATAGGAGAAATGGAACAGCTCCCTGCTGTTGCAGAAGATGACGAAGCAGGGCGGCTTGATGCCCGTCTGGGTCATGTAGTAGATTTTGAGGCGCCTACCCTTGTCCGTGGGCGGCTGCACCCGGGCCTGGGCGTCGGCCAGGACGTTGTTGAGCATGCCGGTGGAGATGCGCATATTCGTCTGGTCGTTGACGAAATTGATCAGCTCAAAGATCCTGTCGGTGCGCTGGCCGGTGAGGGCGGAGATAAAGAGGACGGGGGCATAGCTCATGAAGCTCAGATCACGCATGATGTCCTTGCGCATCTTTTCCAGGGTGCCGGTCTCCTTCTCCACAAGGTCCCACTTGTTGACGATCACGATGCTGGCCTTGCCCGCCTCGTGCGCCAGGCCTGCGATCTTGGTGTCCTGGTCGGTCACACCGTCACGGGCGTCGATCAAAATCAGGCACACGTCCGCCCGTTCAATGGCGAGCTGGGCGCGCATGACGGAGAACTTCTCCACCCGCTCCTCTACCTTGGACTTGCGGCGGATGCCGGCGGTGTCGATGAACATATAGCGGCCCTTGTCGTTTTCGAAGAGGGTGTCCACCGCGTCGCGCGTGGTGCCCGCCATATCGCTGACAATCAGGCGCTTTTCGCCCAGAATATGGTTGATGAGCGAGGACTTGCCGACGTTCGGCTTCCCGATGACGGCGACCTTGATGAAGTCGTCCTCGGCTTCGTTCTCCTCTGCCTCGGGAAAATGCTGGAGACATGCGTCCAGCAGATCTCCGGTGCCATGGCCGTGCACGGCGGAAACGGCGATCGGGTCGCCGAGGCCAAGCTCATAAAACTCATACAGGGCCGGGTCCTCCGCGCCGGTGGAGTCGGCCTTGTTCACAGCCAGCACCACGGGCTTGTGCGAGCGCTTGAGCATGTTCGCCACGTCCTTGTCCGCAGCGGTGACACCGGTGCGGATATCGGTGACGAGGATGATGACGGTGGCCGTGTCGATGGCGATCTGCGCCTGTTCGCGCATAAAGAGCAGGATCTCGCTGTCGGTGGACGGCTCGATGCCGCCGGTGTCCACCATGTCAAAGGTACGGCCCGCCCACTCACAGGGGGCATATAATCTGTCGCGGGTGACGCCGGGGATGTCCTCCACAATGCTCAGGCGCTGGCCCACCAGGCGGTTAAAGAGCATGGACTTGCCCACGTTCGGGCGTCCGACGATGGCGACAAGAGGTCTTGACATATTTCATTACCTCCTAATATCAAAATTCAGCCGTAGAGGTCGATCTCCTTCGACCCGGAACGTACCGGATCGCAAATCGCGGGCCGATGATGGGAAGGTGAATTGCCCCAAAGGGTCAGGAGAGGCCGGCCTGGGCCGCATCGGCCCCTACGGATTGGTATTGTATCTGTAAAATTCTTCGTTTTTTTCTTCCCGCACGGGCTGCGGGATCTCCGGCAGAAGGCCGAACATCGCGTCGCACAGGGCGAAGCCGTCAGACTCCACCGGGTAGATCGGCACGCCCAGGGCGGCGGACGCCTCCTCCAGCTTCACGTCGTCCAGAAAGTCGAGCTCCGCCCGGCGCAGCATGTTCTGCGAGATGAGAAGCCGCTCGCCCAGCTCTTTTCCCCGGAGCTGGTCTATCAGGTCCCCGCCCGTGATGAGCCCCGTGACGTTGATGCTGCGGCCGAAGAAATCGTTCTCAATGGCGTACACATGGCCCTTCAGCTCCGGAAAGGCCGCGCGCGCGTGCTGCAGGAGCTTTTCGATGTAAGGCGCCGCGGAGACCCCGGCGGCGATGGCAAAGTCGATCCCGTCCGGCGCATCGGCAAGCTTCACGGCGCTATTGAACTCCGTCTCCAAAAGGCGGAGGGTGCCCACGCCGTTTTCAAGCTGGGTGTATTCCTCATAGTATTCGTCCGGCGGCAGCTCCCGCCCCGCGAGGATATAGAGCTCATCCCCGCAGAAGAAGATGCGGCTGCCGTGCTTATGGCGGCATTCTTCCGCAAAGCCCTCCACAAGTGCAAGGGTCTCCCCCGCGTGCTCCTTCGTGAAGGGTGTGAGAGGGGTGAGACGCTTCCGGTGCTTCGTCAGACCCACCGGCACGACGGACACGCTGTGCACCGCAGGCCACAGGGCTTCCAGCTCCCGCAGGGAGCGCAGAAGCTCCTCCCCGTCGTTGAGGCCGGGGCAGCAGACGATCTGGCAGTTCATAACGATGCCCGCCTTTGCAAAGCGGCGCATGATCTCGATGCTCTCCCCGGCCCGGGGATTGCGCAGCATTTTGCACCTCAGCTCCGGATTCATGGTGTGCACCGACACGTTGATGGGACTCACACGCAGAGCGATGATGCGCTCCACCTCCCGCTCCGAGAGATTCGTGAGCGTGATGTAGTTTCCCAGCAGGAAGCTGAGTCTTGCGTCGTCGTCCTTAAAATACATGGTTTTCCGCATCCCGCGCGGCAGCTGGTCGATGAAGCAGAAGACGCAGGCGTTGGCGCACGAGCGCGGCGCATCCATGAGATAGCTGCCGAAGTCGAGGCCCAGGTCCCCGCCCTCGCCCTTTTTGACATGCGCCGTATAGCGCTCCCCGTCCGGCCTTTGCAGGCACACATCCAGTTCCCGGTCGTAGGCGAAGAACTTGTAGTCCAGCACGTCGAGGATCTCGTTGCCGTTGATGGACACGATGGTGTCCCCGATCTGTGCCGTCCCGTGCAGAGGACTCGTCGGATCGACAGACTTTATATAGTTGTCTTCCATGGCGTGACCCTCCCAACACGCAGCGTTCTTTCAAAATCATTTTTCCGCAGCTTTGCCGCGGCAATAACACCTTACCCTCGCGCCGAGCGACCGGAGCGTCCCCCGCAAGCGGAGGGCGAAAAGCGCGAGTACTCCCGCTTGAAAGCCTTTGCTTTCAAGCGAAAAAATAGCAAAAGGAGGAGAGGCTTCACACCTTTCCTCCTTTAGCAGCTTTACTTGCTCTCTTCAACAGCGATGACTGTCCGGCCCTTGTACTGACCGCAAGCCTTGCAGACACGATGGGGCATGCAGAAGAACGCCTCTTGTCACGTCTCTGTCTCGATACTTTTCCTTTTGGGACTGCCATGTTGACACCTCCTGTTGACAGCTGTTCTGAGCAGCTTCATAATTCAAATACTCTTATTTATCCAAAAGCTGCTCAAGCACAGCAAATCTTGGATCAAGGGATTTTCGGCACCCGCAGGGGCCGAGGTTCAGGTTTTTGCCGCATGTGGGACACAGACCCTTGCAGTCCTCCCTGCAGAGGAACTTGGTCTCCATGTCCAGGATGAAGCAGGTGGAGAGGATCATGTCCAGGTCGATCTCATTGCCCTCCAGTACAAAGAGCGAGGGATCGTCCTCCGGATTATCCTCCACGATCGTGGCGTCGAGCTCCATCTCCTTGAGGCTTTCAAACTCCTCCCCGCAGCGGTCGCAGACGCAGATCATCTCCGCCGTCAGCGTCCCCTCAAGATGGAGGATGCCGGCCTCGTTATAGACGCGCCCTTCGGCGCGGGGCTTTGTTGGGTAAGCCCGGACAGAGGGAAAATCAAGACCGTCGGTCTCCAGCTCACAGGAAAAGGGAACGGAGCCGCCCGGCACTTCGATAATCGAACTCAGATTCAGACGCATAATCAGCACCTCGTCACAGTCGCTTAAGTATTATAGATTACTTGAGAAGACTTGTCAACACAAATTTCTTATAGTATAATGCAAAAAAAATCTGATTCGGAAGGGACTTTTTTGTACAAATGAAGGAGTTTACCATTCGGGACAACGATGCCGGGCAGCGGCTGGACCGATTTGTGGGCAAGGCGGTGCCCCTGCTGCCGGAGTCCCTGCTGCAGAAATACATCCGCTTAAAGCGCATCAAGCTCAATGGCAAGGGCGCCAAACGTGACACGCGGCTCAACAAGGATGATGTGATCCAGCTCTACATCAACGACGAGTTTTTTGAAAAGCCGCGGGAGGAAAACTCCTGGCTCAAGGTGGGTACGCCCCGGCTGAACATCGTCTATGAGGATGAAAACATTCTCCTGCTCGATAAAAAGCCCGGCGTCCTCTGTCACAGCGCCGGGGTCTGGGACTACAACACCCTGATCGCCAACGTCCAGGCCTACATGGCCCAGAAGGGCGAGTGGCGGCCGAAGGAGGAAAACAGCTTCGCCCCAGCCCTCTGCAACCGCATCGACCGCAACACGGGCGGCATCGTCATCGCCGCGAAGAACGCGGAGGCCCTTCGCATCCTCAACGACAAGATCCGCGACCGGGAGATCGAGAAGTACTATCTCTGCGCCGTGCAGGGAAAACCCCGGCCCGCCGCCGGGAGGCTTGAAAACTATCTTTTTAAGGACGCGAAGAAAAACCAGGTTTTCATCAAGGAAAAGCCTGAGCCGGGCGCAAAAACCGCCGTTACGGAGTATCGGGTGCTGCTCAGCCGCGGGCCCCTGTCGCTGGTGGAGTGCCGGCTTCTCACCGGGCGCACCCATCAGATCCGCGCCCAGATGGCCCATGCGGGCTGGCCGCTTTTGGGCGACGGCAAGTACGGCAGCGAGCGCTTCAACAAGGGCTTTGAGGAAAAGGGTCAGGCCCTCTATTCCTACCGCCTGCGCTTCGACTTCCCGACCGACGCGGGCCTGCTCGAATACCTGCGCGGCAGAGAGTTTCGCGTGCAGCAGGTGGACTTTGCGGAAAAATACTTCGGCGTCACGGAGCTTTCGTTTGAATAGGTGCGGCTGCTTTCTGCCGCCGGCTGCAGAAGCAAAAAGCAGAGGGGTGTGTGCAGAAGGGAAAAGCACACACCCTTTTTTATATCACGCCATCTCTTTGCCGTCCACGGTGACCTTGCGGCAGTCATAGATCTGGTAAAAATCGCCCGGAATATCGTGGATATTGCAGCGCTCGATATTCACGCTGCGGCAGCCGTCAAAGCTGAAGGCACCGTAGCTGCAGTGGTGGATCTCGGTGAAGCGGATGTCCATATCGCTGCAGTTGGCCGCCGTGACGCCCATTACCCCGCAGCCGTAAAGAGAGCAGTTTTCGACCGTGACGCCATCGGTGCCCATGAAGTTCAGCACCCCGCCCGCGCACTCGCTGATGCCGGCCGTGTGCCCGGCGGTGAAGCCCTCGAGGCGGATACCGCCGCAATTTTCAAAGCTGAGCACATCGGCATAGCGGGGCTCTGCCACGATGCTCGCCATGATGGGGCTTGCGCCGACGATTTTCAGGTTCTGCACATTCCGGATCACAAGTCCCGGCCCGTCGTAGCAGGGCATCCAGTCATAGTATTCCCCGGCGTCGGTGCCGTAGCCTGCGGCCTCGCTCAGATTATAGACGCCGTTTTCAAGATAAACGGAGGTGTCCGGGGCGATGGAGGCCAACAGCTCGTCCACCGTGCGCACATGGATCATGCCGTCCTCGGAGGGCGCCGGTGCCTCGATGGGGGCCGCCTCCGCCGGGGCGCTCCACTTCGCGTCCTTCTTGAGGGTGAGGGCCTCGAGTTCCGCATCCTCATATGCTTTGCCGTCCGGGTCCACAACGCGCTCGCTCGTGCGCCACTGCTCGTCATACCAGCCGTAGGAGCAGGTGTTGTTCTTAAAGGCGCAGCCGTCCACCGTGACCGGATTGACCGCGCAGAGGAACATGCCGTTAAATGTGTTGCCGCTGACCTCGCAGCCGGCGAGGGTGATGCCGCGCGAGGCGTTTGCCTCCATCAGGGAGCTGCTGGCGCAGCTTCGCACGAAGGTGTTGATGACCGCGCAGTCCCGGCAGCCGGAGTAGGAGAAGATGCCGCTGTAGCCCTCGATGCCGTAGACAGAGCAGTTGTCCAGAAGGATGTCCGCCCCGGCATTGGCGTAGAGGGCGCCGTAGCTGCAGTCCCGGATCGTGGTGCTCAGGGCGCGCACGCCGCGGCTGCGGTCGATCTCCAGGCCGTAGGTGCCGCAGCCGTAGAGGTCGCAGCGCTCCACCGTCACGTCCCGGCAGGAGCTCAGGTTCACGACCGCGCCGGTGCAGAAGCCAGGGCCGTCGGTGTGGCCCGCGGTGAAGCCCTCCAGCCGGAGGCCGCGGCAGTTGTCGAATTTCAGCACGCAGGCATAGCGGGGCCTTGTCACGATCTCGACCCCGGGCTTTTCTGCGCGGATGGTGAGATTGTCCACGCCGTCGATCGCAAGCTCCCAGCCGTCGTCATAGATCTCGTTCCAGCCGTAGTATTTGCTGCCGTACACGCCGTAGCCCTGGGCTTCGGTGAGGTTGTAGCTGCGGCCGGTGAGGGTGATGGTGGTGTTCGGCGCAATGGCCTTCAAAAGCTCGTCCACCGTGGCAGCCTCCACAGCAGCGGGCTCTGCCGTCTCCGCCGCCGTGGCGGACATCGGGATCGCCGCTGCCGCCAAGAGCAGCAGCAGGGCCAGGATTGCGGAGAGGACAACACGTTTTTCCTTGATGATCATGGCATCTGGTCTCCTTTCAGGTTCGGGATCATATTGTGTTCAACGGTATAGACGAAGCCGCCCGGGAAATGTTCCCGCCGCATCTATGTAAAACCGCTTCAGATTCTTGCAGGTTTTTGCGAAATTCTTTTGACAAATCCCATTTCATGGGTTACACTAAGCTGTGTATACAGTCTCTGTGTATAATACTTGATTTTGAAAGAGGAAGCACTTATGAAAAACAGGATCATTGCGATGGCCCTTGTTATAGTCATGCTGTTCGCCCTGTCCGCCTGCGGCAAGAAGCAGGAGACCGCACCCACCCCCGCGCCGACTGAGGCGCCCGCCGCGCCGACCGAGGCACCGGCTACCCCTGCCCCCACGGCAGAGCCGACGCCCGCGCCTTCTGCCGAGCCCACCCCCGCCGGGGTCGAGCCGGATTCCGGCGTGCACACCATCAAGAGCTCAACCAAGAACTTCAGCATTGATTACGACAGCAAGTATGTCGCAAACGAGCTGCCGAGCGGCGCCATCATCATCAACGCCGGCACCGAAGAGGGGATCCCCTATGTGACCGTTTCCATCATGGAAAAGGAGATCATGGGCCAGCAGAACGTGACGGATGCCACCACCTATCTGCTCAGCCTCTCCCAGTCCGTGGTTGAGGAACTGGGCGACGCCATCATCAGCGCCCCCAGTCAGCTCCCCTCCCCCATTGAGGGCCGGGATCTGATCGGCTTCTACTATGTCTTCCAGGACGGCGGCAACAACATCGTCTGCACCTACTTTGCCGAGAAGGCCGCGGACGACAGCATTGTGGTCTACAACGCCCGCTCTCTCGAGGGCGAGGATCTCACCACCGTCAATTCCATCCTGCAGCTTGCGGTCGAGTCCTTCAAGCTCGGCGCATGACCTGCGCTCTCGTCATCATGAACGCCGCCCCGGTTGGGGCGGCGTTTTTTTATCCCCTCACGTTCTGCTCCAGCTCGCTGATGTGCATGTACTCATCGTAGCTGCAGCGGCGGTCGATGATCCCGTCGTCGGTGATCTCGATGATGCGGTTGGCCACGGTCTGGGTGAGCTGGTGGTCATGGCAGGAGAAAAGGATGTTGTACTTGAAGGCCTCGAGGCCGTTATTGAGCGCGGCGATGCTCTCAAGATCCAGATGGTTCGTCGGCTGGTCGAGCAGCAGGAAGTTCGCGCCCGACAGCATCATGCGGCTGAGCATGCACCGCACCTTCTCTCCACCGGAGAGCACCTTCACCTGCTTGTACACATCGTCCCCAGAGAAGAGCATGCGCCCGAGGAAGGTGCGCAGATAGCTCTCGCGCTTATCCTCGGAAAACTGGCGCATCCAGTCGATGAGATCATAGTCGCAGTTTTCAAAATAGCTGTTGTGGTCCTTGGGGAAATAGCTCGGTTCGATGCTGGCGCCCCACTTGACCGTGCCGGAATCCGGCTCCTCCTCGCCCATGAGGATCTTGTAGAGCATCGTGACCGCAAGCTCGTTTTTCCCGACGAGGGCGATCTTGTCCTCCTTGCCGACAATGAAGCTTACGTTGTTGAGAAGCTTCACCCCGTCCACGGTCTTGGAGACCTCGGTGACGAAGAGACGGTCCTTGCCCGGCTCGCGGTTGGCCTTGAAGCCCACCCAGGGATAGCGGCGGTTGGAGGCGGGCAGCTCCTCCACGGTGATCTTGTCCAGGAGCTTGCGGCGCGAGGTGGCCTGGCGGGACTTGGACTTGTTCGCCGAGAAGCGGGCGATAAAGGTCTGCAGCTCCTGGATCTTCTGCTCGGCCTTCTTGTTCTGATCCTTGATGAGCTTCTGGATGAGCTGGCTGGACTCGTACCAGAAGTCGTAGTTGCCCACGTACATCTTGATCTTGCCGTAGTCGATGTCCACGATGTGGGTGCAGACGTTGTTGAGGAAATAGCGGTCATGGCTTACGACGAGCACGGTTCCCTCGTAATCCATCAGGAAGTCCTCCAGCCACACGACGCTTGCCAGGTCGAGGTTGTTGGTCGGCTCGTCCAGCAGGATCACGTCGGGGTGGCCGAAGAGGGCCTGAGCCAGCAGCACCTTGACCTTGAGCCGGGGGTCCATGTCCCGCATCAGCTCCTGATGCAGCCCCACATCCACGCCGAGGCCCTGGAGGATGCGGCCTGCGTCGCTCTCGGCCTCCCAGCCGCCGAGCTCGGCAAACTCCTCCTCCAGCTCCGAGGCGCGGATCCCGTCCTCGTCGTTGAAGTCCGGCTTTTCGTAGAGGGCGTCCTTCTCTTTGCCGCAGGCGTAGAGGCGGGGATTGCCCATGATGACGGTGTCGAGCACCGTATAGTCGTCATAGAGGCTCTGGTTCTGCTTGAGCACGGACATGCGCTGTTTGGGGTCGAGGGTCACCGAGCCGCTGGTGGGCTCGAGTTCGCCGGAGAGGATCTTGATGAAGGTGGACTTGCCCGCGCCGTTTGCGCCGATGATGCCGTAGCAGTTGCCGGGCGTGAACTGCAGGTCCACGCGGGAAAAGAGCACGGTCGGCCCGAACTGGATGGAAAGATCGTTGACAGTCAGCATAGCGGTCTCCTGTTAATGTTGATAGTGCCTACAGTATAGCGTCTTACGCCGCCCGCTGTCAATGCCGATCGGGTAAATCCTGCGGCCCCGAAGCGCCTGTGCAGGCAGAAACCATGCCGCGGCTACATGCCTCTTGAATCTGGGAGCTGGCTGTGTTATAATTTACATAACAACATACGTTTTTCATTATGCTCTGATTACAGGAGGTATCTTGATGAACACTGTATTTCGCAAGACGCTGGCGCTGCTGCTGTGTGCGGCGCTGTGCGCCGGCCTGTTTCCCGCCGCCTTTGCCGAGGGCTTCGCCTTCCCGGACGGCACGGTGATCGAGGATACGATCGCCTTCCCCGAACCCGATCCCGAGACCCTGATGGCAAGCTTTCCCGTGCGTGAAGAGCCGGAGCTCTCCGTCGAAGAGACGCTGCGCTTCGAGGTGCCCGGGGATTCCTTTATCATCCCGAAGAGCATGACGCGCATCGAGGAGGAGGCCTTTGCGGGTGTTGTCGGTATGAAGAGCGTGACGATTCCGGCCGGCGTGACCGTGATCGGCGAGGGCGCCTTTGACGGCTGCAGCAGCCTGACCGAGGTCTATTTCTTCGGCACCGGCGCCCAGTGGAGCGCCATCAGCATCGGCGCGCGCAACGACGCCCTGCGCACCTCCACGGTGATCCTCTCCTCCGGTGAGCGCTGGATCCCCGTTACGGCTGCTTTCTTCCCCTCCAACTACTTCCGCGGCTATGTCTCCTCCAACCTCGACAAGGACAAGAACGGCTGGCTCAGCGACGCCGAGAGAAGCGCCGTGACGCAGATCAGCTGCTCCGGTACCGAGGCCTCCCCGGTGAGTCTCGAGACCCTCAAGGGCATCGAGTACTTCCCGAATCTCGCCAAGCTCTACTGCGCCTATGATGGGCTCACCTCCCTGGATGTCAGCGGGAACACGAAGCTGGAGCTTCTGCACTGCGCCGGGAACAGCCTGACAAGCCTGGATGTGAGCAAGAACACAAAGCTTACCTGGCTCTCCGTCAGCAGCAACTCTCTGAGCACCCTGGACCTCACCCGGAACACGGCTCTCGTGACGCTGTATGCCCATTATAACCAGCTGAAAACGCTGGACCTCAGCAAGAACACCGAGCTTGCCAATTTCTTCGCCGCCTATAACCTCTTCACGTCCCTCAACCTGAGCGCCAACACCAGGCTGCAAAGTGTGGAGCTGCTCGCCAACAGCCTGACAAGCCTCAATCTCAGCAGCAACACCCTGCTGCAGAAGCTCTACTGCGGCAAAAACGCGCTGGTGAGTCTTGATGTCCGCAGCAACACGCTGCTGGGGACCCTCGACTGCCACGGCAACAATCTGACAAGCCTGGACGTGAGCCGCAGCAGCGCCCTCACGGATCTGAACGTCGCGGAGAACCGCCTCACAACGCTGGACGTCAGCGCCTGCGCCCAGCTTGAGCGCCTGCAGTGCTACTCAAACCAGCTCACTTCTCTCGCCCTCGGCAGCAACAGCAAGCTTGACCGCCTCAACTGCGCGGGGAACAGGCTCGCCGAGCTTGACATCCGGCTGTGCGCGCCGCTGCTGAAGGTCTACAGTGAGATAAGCCCGGTCATCAAAAACGGCATCTGCTTTTATTATGTAAGTGACGATGCTCCCTATCTCGTGTTTGACCAGGCAACCAGCCTGATCACGGGCACCACGCCCACGCCGCCTCCCAGCGGTATCCCCATCAACGCGGTCAATTTCCCCGATAACATCTTCCGCAGCAAAGTGTCCCAGGACTGCGACACGAACCACGACGGCTATCTCAGCACAAGTGAGATCGGCGCCGTGACCAGCATGAACCTGAACAAGCTGTCCATCACCTCGCTCAAGGGCATCGAATACTTCACCTCGCTCGTAAGCCTGTACTGCAACGACAACCTCCTCACCGAGCTTGACGTCAGCGCCTGCACCTCGCTCGAGTTCCTGCAGTGCTACCGGAACAGGCTCACGACCCTGACACTCGGCAGCAACAGCAGGCTGGCCCGTCTCAACTGCGCCTACAACAGTCTCAGCCAGCTTGACATCCGGCAGTGCCCGCAGCTTCTGACCGTGTACAGCGGGTTAACGCCTGCCCTGCAGGACGGCGTTCTCAGCTATTACAGGGGCGACGCTTATCCCTATCTCGTGCTCAACCAGGCGACCACCCTGATCACGGGCACTACACCCACGCCCACGCCTCCCGCCGGCAGCGTACCCATCACGGCGGCCTACTTCCCCGACCCCACCTTCCGCGCCGGCGTCAAACAGTTTTATGACGAGAACAACGACGGCTATCTCAGCACGTACGAGGCAAGCAAGGTGACGAGCATGTTCATGGGCGGTATGGGCATCACCTCGCTCCGGGGCATCGAATACTTCACGAGGCTTGAGATCCTGCGCTGCTTCAACAACGGGCTCACCACGCTCGACATCAGCAGCCTGTCGAATCTGCGCATCCTCGAGTGCTACGGCAACTATCTCAGCTCCATCACCGTCAGCTATTGCCCCTACCTTCGGCAGGCCCTGAATTACGGCACACGCTCCCGGGTCGTGCACGACAACCGCTATTGTGTCCGGTATACCTACAACACAAATGTCTACTTTGAGTGCGACGAGGGCATCAACATCTACTGAAACCGGAACTGTACAGACTTCAAATCCGCAGGGGCCGATCCGATGATCGGCCCCTGCTTTTTCCGCCGTTTTTCCGGACAAAAGCCGCGGGACACAGAACGACTTGCCCAAAAAAATCGGGCCTATTCATTTTATAAGTGTTTATCTTGCATAATGCCGGGCCGTGTGTTAGAATAATCACGATAGTATATTCGCATACTGTACACTTTTCTCTGACAGGGGGAACGCTTATGGAACAGAAAGCCAAGATTCTTACGGTTGCCGGCAAGGGCGGCGTCGGAAAGACCTCCGTATGCGCATCAATCGTGCGTCTTCTGACGGAGCAGTATCCCGACAAGAAGATCCTGGCCATCGACGCAGACCCCGCCGTCGGGCTGTCCGTTGCTCTTGGTGTGGACGTAAAGCTGACACTGGACGATATTCGCATGAGCATCGTCGACAGCGTGGAAAACGGAGAAACCAAAGAGGCACTGGAGCTTTTGAGCGAGGCGCGCTTCCGCATCTTTGACGCGCTGGTCGAGATGCCCGGCTTTGCCTTCCTCGCGATCGGCCGGCCGGAGAGCTCCGGCTGTTACTGCAAGGTCAATTCCTACCTCAAGGAAGTCATCAGCATCCTTGCCAACAGCTTCGATTACGTGGTTATCGACGGCGAGGCCGGGATCGAGCAGATCCAGCGCCGTGTGATGGAGAAGGTCACCCACCTCATTCTGGTCACGGACCAGAGCAAGAAGGGCGCGCAGGTCATCGCAACCATCAAGCAGGTCGCCGATGAGCTGATCGCTTATGACAGGATCGGCGTCATTGTCAACCGGGTCACGAATCCTGAGCTTGTCAGCGAGTTCAAGACCCCCGGCGTTGACGTTCTCGCCTGGATCCCCGCCGACAGCGCTTTTGCCGCAAACGACATCATGGGCAAAAGCGTGATGGAGCTGAGCGCGGATTCCGCCATGCTCAAGGGCGTGAAGGAAGCACTCCGCAACATAGAGATTCTGTAATTTCGTAAATTTAGGAAAAAGAGGTGTAACATTTGAAAGATCTTAAGCATCTGATTTTCTTTGAAAAACTGCTTGAGAACGCCGATAATGAGCTGGTCCGGCAGGCCCAGGCAGAGGGCGGCCTCGCCCTCGGCTATACCTGCTACCACGTGCCCGAGGCTCTGCTCAACATCGGCAACTGCTTCTCCGTGCGTCTGCGCGCCCCCAACACTGGCTCCATCGACATCGCCACCTATTACATGTCCAACTACACCTGCGAGTACGCCCGCGCACTCGTGGAGCGCGGCATTGAAGGCGGCTATCAGTTCCTGGACGCCATGATCGGTGTGGACGCCTGCTCGATGATGAACCGCGCCATGGAGCATTTTGAAATCCTCCATGTCAATGACAAGCCCAACTTCTTTGTCACCCACTGTGACATTCCCTTCAAGATCACCTCCTACACCCTCGAGTCCTACATTAAACAAATGCGCCTGCATGTCCTGAACCCGCTCACGGAAAAGTTCGGCGTGGACACCTCCGACGATGCCATTCGCGCGGCCGTGAAGGAACATAATGAGGTCTGCGCCATTCTTTCCGAGATCGGCCAGATGCGCAAGGCGGAAACCCCCGTCATCACGGGCTATGAGTTCCATGTCCTGAATCTCGTCTCCTACACCTGTCCGAAGAAGCTCATCCTCCCCTACCTGCGCGAGACGCTCGACGAACTCAGGCTCCGCGAGCCGGACGCAAAGTCTCCCTTCCGCGCACGCGTGGCGATCGTCGGCTCCGAGATCGACGATCCCAAGCTCACCCAGCTCATTGAGGGCTGCGGCGCCCTGGTCGTGTCCGACCGCTACTGCTTCGGCTCCACCCCCGGCCGCGAGATCATCGAGCTCAACGACGACGAACCCCCCCTGCCCCAGATCTGCCTGCACGTCATGGAGCATTCCGAATGCGCCCGCTACATTGCTGACGAGAAGGTCCTGCAGCGCCGCGAGACAGCGGACCGCCTCGCCAAGGAATACCGGGCGGAGGGCATTATTTACGAGCAGATGAAGTACTGCGATTACTGGGGCTTCGAGCGCGCGCTCGTCTCCCACATCATGCACGATGAATACGGCTGGCCCGTCCTGTCCATTGACAGGCTGTACAACAACGGCAACTCCGGACAGCTGCGCACCCGCGTGCAGGCCTTCGTCGAATCGCTGGAGATCAAACGTATCCACAAGGAGGCACAAAAGAATGGCTAATAAGGAAAGCAGCGTTTATCCCCCCAAAAAATTCTGGAAAGCCAAAGACAATATGGACTGGAAGAAGCAGGGCGAGAACGCCGCGGAGTTCCTCGGCATCGCCTGGAAGCTTCTCAAGAGCACCGACTGGAAGAAGTTCGGCGAGGACCGCGCGAACGACTGCAAGGCCGACTGGGAGCGCGTAAAGGGTGAATACGCCGACTTCATGGCCCTCAGCAACGACGAGAAGTGGGACCGCGTCGTCAACGGCGAGAGAAGCCTCGGCCGCCTCTATCGCAAGGGCGCCATGGCCACTGTCCGCCGCGAGTGGCGCGGCGTAAAGGACACCGCCTACGACTTCTATGAGTGGGGCAGGCTGTGGCTGATGCTGCTCGGAACCTTCTCCAAAGACCTGATCCCCGCCCTCAACGGCGCGCTGTGGTACCGCTGGATGATCTCCTACTTCTGCTGCCACGGCTTCATGGATAAGAATATTCTCGGCCTGCGCGGCTCGAACCTGCGCATGAGCCATGAGCTCACCTATCAGATTTTCCGCTACGTGGCGGAGAACCTGGTGCTGCTGAACAAGGCCGACCGCAAAAACGGCAACAGCGACGAGCTCAACCGCATGATGGTCACCTTCGACGAGATGACGATGGGTCAGATCATGGCCGGCTTCCCCGACCTCTGTGGCATCCCGCACCAGCTTCTGCCCATGTTCCTCGTGTCCGAGATCGACCAGCTCGTCTGCATCCCCTACATTGACGCGGTGGAGTCCTACGGCCTGCCCGCCGACACCTGCCCCGTGCCCTCTTCCGAGTGCGGCGCCCTCGTCATCAACGCCCTGCCCGACATGGGTTCCGGCTTCATTTCCAGCTCCATGCCCTGCGACGGCTCCACCATGGCCTCCTCCTACTTCTCCCGCCGCTTCCCCAACATCCCCGTCTTTCACCTCTGCTTCCCCGTCCGCTACCTGGATGAGGCGACCGTGCAGATGGGCGCCGAGGATATCAAGGCCTGCATCAAGTGGATCGAGGAGCGCACCGGCGCCAAGTGGTCCTGGGATCACTACTTTGAGTGCATGAAGCGCTTCAACCAGGAAACCGATCTGGAGCTGAACAAATGGGAGATCAACAAGTCTTCCCGCCCGCAGCTCATCGGCCCGAGCTACGAGCTCTTCCGCAAGTGGAACTACGAGATGGACGGCGGCATCGACCCGCGTGTTCTCCCCTCCATGCAGAAGGTCGACCGCATGCTCACCCAGGCCTATGAGAGAGGCGAGACCGCATGGCCTGAGCGCAAGATGAAGTACCGCGCCATCGTCTGGTCCTGCCCGGCCCACTACTACGCGAACTTCTCCAACTGGCTTGCCAACTGCTGGGGCATCGACGTGCTGGTGGAGATGGAGTCTTTGAACTTCACCAAGCACCTTGAGACTGAGGACAAGGAAGAGGCCCTGCGCGACCTTGCCCGCCTCTATGAGCGCATGGTCATGCGTCGTCACACCAACGGCGGCTACCAGAACGTGGTCGATGAATGCTGGGCCCAGTGCGAGGCCTGGAACGCCAAGCTCGTCATCATGTACCAGAACGTGGCCTGCAAGAACATGGCGACCGTCCAGGGCATTCTGGACGAGCAGGGCCGCGCCCGCGGCTACGACCTTATCTGGATCGAGCACGATCTGATGGACCCGCGCACCGTCTCCCGCCGCACCATGCGCGACAAGGTCAACGAGTATATGCGCACGGTCATGAAGGCCGAGCCGGTCGACCCGTCCCTGGTCGAGTTCGAGGACGAGGTATGTATGTGAGTCAGAAGAAGCCTGCTCCATTCCGCTTCCGCGGTTTCCCAAAGAGCCGCGAAAGCTCCATATCCGCAGGCTCCTTCTTCCTCTCAAAATCAAACCCGCTGCGCTGGGCTTTGATTTTGTTAAATTGAGACTTGCAGCTCTCTGCGCGCGCTCGCTTGCGGGGGACGCTCGCAGACTTGCAGTCTGAGAAGAGTTTTTCCCGAGGTACACGCCCACGGGAAAAACGATCTGAATTGTTTTTTCGCCTTGCGAGGCGAAAAATCAGAGGGGCGATGCCTGCGTACAACGTGCAGGAACTCCCTCAGTCACCAGTGTGCGCACTGGTGCCAGCTCCCTCAGAGAGGGAGCCTATAAAGAAATACGGAGGATATATACATGAAATATTTCGGCGGTTGTGACGTTGGTTCCACCTACACCAAGGCGGTCATTCTGGACGAGGACGGCAAGATGCTTGCCGACACCACCATTCG
>CACWLG010000002.1 GCA_902761635.1 Oscillospiraceae bacterium
CCAGATCGGCTCCCTGACCGAGACCCTCGACGCCATCCAGACCGCCAACCGCGCCGGCTACACCGCCATCGTCTCCCACCGCTCCGGTGAGACCGAGGATACCACCCTGGCTGACATCGCTGTCGCTGTCAACGCCGGCCAGATCAAGACCGGTGCTCCCTCCCGTACCGACCGCGTCGCCAAGTACAACCAGCTTCTCCGCATCGAGGAAGAGCTTGACGATGTCGCCCAGTACCCCGGCAAGGCCGCTTTCTTCTCCATCAAGAAGTAAGCTCCCGGAGACAAAACCGCATAAACCAAGAGGACAGGTTCGAAAGAGCCTGTCCTTTTCTTGACGTGATCCATAATAATGATATAATCCTTGCATAGAAACTGTGAAAGGAGTCACCATCACCATGCCATGCACTACCATTCTGGTCGGCAGAAATGCCAGCAATGACCGCTCCACCATGATCGCCCGCACGGACGACGGGCATTTTGACGTGAAGAAAATGATCGTCGTAGAGCCGAAGAAGCAGCCGAGAAAATACAAAAGCGTCCTCTCGCACCTGGAGATCGACCTGCCTGAGGAGCCCATGCGCTATACCGCCTGCCCCAGCGTGGACAAAGTCAGGGGGATCTGGGCGGCCACCGGCATCAACGCGGCGAATGTCGGCATGACCGCGACCGAGACCATCACCTCCAACCCCCGCGTTCTGTCGGCGGACCCGCTGGTGGAATACAAAGAACCGAGGTCCAGGCGGGAAAAGGCGACGCCCGGCGGCATCGGGGAGGAGGACATTGTGGTTCTCGTTCTGCCCTATATCCGCAGTGCGCGGGAGGGCGTTTTGCGCCTGGCCTCCCTGCTGGAAAAGTACGGCACCTATGAGTCCAACGGCATCGCCTTCAATGACCAGAACGAGGTCTGGTGGCTGGAGACCATCGGCGGCCACCACTGGATGGCCCGGAAGATCCCTGACGACGCGGTGGTTATCGCGCCGAATCAGTTCGCCATGGATTCCTTCGACCTGGACGACGCCTTCGGGCGGCAGGAGGCGCACCTGTGCTCCGCGGACCTGCGGGAATTTATCGCGGAAAACCACCTGGATCTCAACCGCGGCGGCGTCTTCAATCCCCGGGATGTGTTCGGCTCCCGCCGGGATATGGACCATGTTTACAACACGCCCCGCGCCTGGTACATGGGCCGCTGGCTCGCCCCGTATTCCCACCGCTGGGAAGGGGAGAACGCCGAGTTCGGCCCCGAGAGCGACAATATCCCCTGGGCCCTGGTGCCGGACCGGAAGGTCGATGCCGACGGCGTGGCGCATCTTCTGTCCGCCCATTACGCGGGTACGCCCTACAACCCTTACACCAAACACGACAACGGCAAGCGCGGCATGTACCGCTCCATCGGCATCAACCGCACCGGCGTCTCGGCCATCTGCCAGATCCGCCCCTATGTGCCGGACGCCGTCAAGGGACTCGAGTGGGTATCCTTCGGCTCCACCACCTTTGCCGCGTGGCTGCCGGTCTACACCAACGCGCCGGAGCTGCCGGACTTTCTCAGCCGGGTGACGACGGACGTCTCCACGGATAACCTTTACTGGTGCAGCAGGCTGATCGGTGCGCTGGCCGACAAATGCTATGCCGCCGCGCAGCAGAATATCGAGCGCTATCAGGACGCGGTGGCGATCCGCGGCCGGCAGCTCGTACGCGAGTACGACCGCAGGATGGCAGAGAGCGGCGACTTCAGCCTCACGGCGGAGGCGAACACAAAGCTCTGCGCCATGTGCCGGGAGGAGAGCATCGGCGTTCTCAACAAGGTCCTGCTCACCGCAAGCGAGGCCATGAAGAACGGATTCAATCTGGCGGACAACTGACCGCGTTTCCGGCGCGCAAATCTTTTCCGGCGTTCATGTGTATATTTCCTCCTTTGCCAGGCAAAAATAGGATCGCAAGGCAAACAACTGGTTTAAGGAGGTCAAAAAAGAATGAACAGCAACAGCTCCGGCCATGGGCTGGAGGGATTTCTGACGGGGAAGGGCTTCTACATAGTCCTTTTCCTCTGCGCTGCCATCATCGGGCTGTCCGCCTGGATGATGAGCGTGGGAAATGAGACTATGGAAGACCTGAACGATTTCAGTCTGGAGCCCCGTGTGGAGACCGTGCTTGTCACGCCGGATGTCGAAGCGCCGAAGCTGGAGGTGATGGCCGTCCCGGCCGAGCCTGCAGAAGAGGCAGAGCCGGTCATGGAAGAGATCACCGAAGAAGAGGAAGCAGAACCTGCCTGGAATGAGACGGATGCGGGCGTGACCTGCTGGCCCGTCGAGGGCGAGCTGGAGCGCCTGCATGATGTGGAGCACCTGCACTACGATGTGACGCTGCGCGACTGGCGCACCCATGAGGGCGTGGATATCCTCGCGCCCCTCGGCGAGACGGTCTGCGCCGCCATGTCAGGCGTGGTGATGGGCGTGGAGGAGGACGGGCTTTACGGCACCGTCGTGACCGTGGACCACGGCGACGGGACGCAGGCGGTGTACGCAAATCTCGCCTCCATCCCGGCGGTGAATCCCGGTGACTGGGTCATGGCCGGGGACGTGATCGGCGCTGTCGGCACCACTGCCCTCTGCGAGATCGGCCAGGGGACGCACCTGCACTTCGCCATGTACCTTGACGGCGAGAGCGTCGACCCGCTGGATTACCTGCCGGTATAAAAGAAGGAGCCCTTCGGGAAACCGAAGAGCTCTTTTTTATGGGCGGCCGAAGCGGGAGAGGGGATCCCGCACGGCGTGCTCATCTGCGATGACTGCGGCGGTTGTGGCCGTCCTGACCGTAGTATTCCGCCTTGGAGGAATACATGGCCATGTCCGCCTCCCGCAAAAGCTGCTGGATCGTAAAGGCAGGGGCTTCCGACGCGAGAGCATAGCCGATGGCCACACTAAGGATCTGCCCGACCTCGCCGCGCCAGCGGGCCGTCTCCGACTTCAGGCGCGCGGCCCTGTCCTCAGCCTCCGTCCGGCTGAGATTTGCCAGCACCGCAAACTCATCGCCCCCGGTGCGGTAGCAGTGTGCCTCGTCGCCGAAGACGCTGCGGATGCACTTCGCCGCACCGCGGATCAGCTCGTCGCCGGCCTCGTGGCCCAGCTTGTCGTTGACCTCTTTGAGGCCGTTGATGTCGATGATGAAGACCGCAAGATCTTCCGGCATCATGGCGGACAGCGCATTCAGCGCATCGGAATAAGCGTGGCGGCTGGAAAGACCGGTCAGCGCATCGGTATCGAGCTGGATCTGCTGCACCGCAACCTGATCGTCGAGCTTCAGGAACGTAAATTCCGTGTAATGAATGAACATCAGCGCCGCGCCCATCGTCAGGGTCAGATACGTGGTGCGGAAATGATCCTGCATACTCTCCTGAATGCCGACGCCGATGGCAATGAAGGCGATGATGGCATAGAGCGATTTGCGGTTGTGCCTGCGAAACGTCTGTCCGTACAGGACGAAGGAGAGGCATACCAAGGCAATGATGAACAGGCACAGCACAATGTACAGGATATAGCCAAGGCTGTGGGTATAATGATGCGCCTCGTCCACCTTGATCATCCAGCCGGTAAAGGCCGAGACAAGCTGATAGAGCGTGTTGAATGTGAGAACGCCGATCAGCGCCCAGCGCCAGGGAGTTCTGAGCCGCAGCTGCAGGGACAGGGCCCCGCCGGCCAGGGGCGTGAGGATATAGTCGGCACACTTTACGGCGATCAGGACCCAGACCGGAATGTGTGTCTTCCCGTCAAGCTGAACGCCGCCCCACTCGGCAAGAGAAGAGAGGATAATGAGCGCATAGGTCAGGTACAAAAGCTGCTTGTCCGATCTGGCCATCCGGTCGTTTTCCCAGATCAGAAGGCTCAGAATCATCAGGGCCATCCAGCACAGCAAAATAACAGCGGTATAATAACTAATCATTTCTTCTTAAAAAAACTCCTGTGATCTCACGGAATGCCGCGCATCCCTGAAGAAAGTATTAATAGTTGCTATTTTACACGTTTTTCTCCGCTTTGCAAGGGGGGGTTCCAGATTGTCACCCCCTGTTTTCTTTCCGGTGCTTGCATTTGGCGCGTATTGTAGTAAAATGTAAAAAAACGGAGATGCCGCCGACCGGGGCCGTTGACTGCGCAAGAGGGGAGATGCGGAAATGAATATGCTGTTCGCGGAAACCGTGAAGAAACACAGAATCGAGCGAGGCCTGTCCCAGCGGGAGCTGGCAGATCAGCTGAGTGTGACGCGGTCCACGGTGGCCCGCTGGGAAAACGGAAGCCGCATGCCGGATGCCGTGATGATTTCCCGACTCTCCCAATTACTGGAAGTCAACGTCGGTACCCTTCTGGGCAGCACGGCGGAGCAGAGGGAGGCCCTGCATGTCATCATGGTGGATGACAGAAAAATCATCCTGAGCGGAGGCCTGCCCGTTCTGGAAGAGACGCTGCCGAACGCCGTCGTCACGGGCTTTCTGCGCCCGTCAGAGGCGGTCGCCTTTGCCGAAGCGAATCCGGTATTCCTGGCCTTTCTGGATATCGAGCTTGGCAAGACAAACGGGCTGGATCTCTGCCGCAGGCTGCTTGCGATCAATCCCCGCACCAATGTGGTGTTTTTGACGGCATTCAGCGACTATTCTCTGGACGCCTGGAGTACCGGGGCCAGCGGCTTCATGCTCAAGCCCATCACGGCCGAGGGCGTGCGCGCCCAGCTGAAAAAGCTGCGCTATCCGTTTTTGCCGGGAGGTGCGGAAGCATGAACGGAATGCTGCTGAGCGTTTACTTTGTAGCCGGCATGCTCGTCCTGCTGACGATGCTGGGCCTCTGGGTCGCCGCCGTCATGCCCGGTCTTGACCGATGGAGCAGAAGCTTTTTCATTTCCTTCTTTTCGATTCTCATGCTGTGCCTGATCCTGTATTTTTTCGACATGCTCACCTATGACAAGCCTGAACTCCTGACGCTGCAAAAGCTGATTGTCTTTTTGGAGTATCTGCTCCCCCCGGTACTGCTGCCGATGCTGACGGTCTATCTGCTGCGCTGCTGCGGAGAGAAGTACAGGAGCAGCGCGCTTTTACATACCGAGCTTGCCCTGGGTGGCCTCTTCATCGTCCTGCTGGTGATCGCCCAGTTCGAAGAGGGCTTTTATGCCATGCAGCCGAAGTTTACCTATGGGCCTCTGCATCCGCTGCTGATGGCGCCTGTCATCGCCATGCTGCTCATTATCCTGGAAGGGACAGTCCGCAGGCGCGACCGCCTGTCAAAAAAGCACTTTCGTGCCCTGCTTGTATTCCTGATTCCGCTGACGATCAGCATGGTGGTCTCTGCCTTCGTCTACATCCCGCTGATCGCCGACATCGGCATCTCCATCCTGGCATTGACCATGTTCATCATCATCCTCTCCGACGAGGTCGAGCAGTCCCTGCGACAGGAGCGGGAGATCGCCCGCCAGCACGCGAGCATCATGGCCCTGCAGATGCGCCCCCACTTTATATACAACACGATGACCAGCATCTACTATCTCTGCGATCAGGACCCCGCCAAGGCCAAGCAGATCACCCTGGATTTCACCACCTACCTGCGCAGAAACTTCACGGCCCTGGAAAGTGACAAGCTCATTCCCTTCACCGAGGAACTTGAGCATACCCGCGCCTATCTCGCCGTGGAGCATGCGCAGTTTGAGGACCAGCTCCTCGTGGAGTATGACACGCCCCACACCGCCTTCCGCCTTCCGCCGCTGACCCTGCAGCCCATAGTTGAGAACGCTGTCAAACACGGCATGGACCCGGAGGCGGAGCCGCTGCATATCACGATCCGTACCCGGGACACCGGCGCCGCCAGTGAGATCACCGTGACCGACAACGGCCCCGGCTATGAAGCTGCCGACGAAGAAAAGCCCCGTGTCGCCCTGAAGAATATCCGGCGGCGGCTTGAGATGATGTGCCGCGGAAAGATGACGATCAATGTACCGGAGGGCGGCGGAACAAGGGTGACCGTGACGATCCCGCAAGCGAAGTGATTTTGCGGAAAGACGAAAAAGCTCCTCCGGCATGCGCAGCGTGTGCGCATTACCGGGGGAGCTGTTTGATTTCGCTTCCTTACTTCTCCGCCAGGAGCTTGAGGATCTGTACGGCGTTGGAAGCAGCGCCCTTGCGGATCTGGTCGCCGCAGCACCAGAGAGTGAGGCCGTTTTCGTCGGTCAGATCGTCGCGGATTCTGCCGACCCACACGAGATCCTGATCGGTGGTGTCCAGCGGCGTGGGGTAGCAGCGGCCCTCATAGTTCTCGATGAGACGCACGCCGGGATAGGCGGCGACAGCGGCCTTCGCGGCCTCGACGCTGACCTTGTCTTTCGTGTGCAGGGTGACCGCCATGGAGTGGGAGCGCATGACCGGCACGCGCACGCAGGTGCAGTTGACCTTCAGGTCGGGGCTGTGCATGATGCGGCGGCCCTCATTCTGCATCTTCATCTCTTCCTTGGTGTAGTCGTTGCCGTAGGGGGCGTCGATGAAGGGGATGACGTTCATGGCGATCTGGGTGGCGAAGGTCTTGACCCATCTTCTCAATGGGGGAGAGATTGTTGATCGCGGCGACAGCCATGAGCGTGATGATGGTGCAGCAGTTGGGGTTTGCGATCATGCCGTGATTCTGGAAGGCGTCCGCGCCGTTGATCTCCGGGACGACCAGGGGCACATCGGGATCGAGACGGAAGGCGGAGCTGTTGTCGATGTAGACGGCGCCGCTCTTTTTGATGGCGGGGGCGAAGCGCTTGGACATGTCGCCCTCGACCGCGCCGAGGACAAAGTCCAGACCGTCAAAGGCGTTGTCATTGGCCTCCTGGATGGGGATGTCCTTGCCCTTGAAGGACACGCACTTGCCGACACTCTTGGCGCTGGCGAGGGGGCGGAGTTCATTGACGGGAATGTCATACTCGGCGAGGATCTTGATCATTTCCTGACCGACAGCGCCCGTGGCGCCCAGAACGGCAATATTCAAAGCTTTCATTGTGATTCCTCCAGTATAATTCAATGTATCATCGGGGCCGATGCTCTCAAAGGCCCGCTGTTTTGTACTGTGCTGCATGGATTTCGGGTCGATCTGGGGATCGACCCCTATGGTGAAAATTCTTACCCCGCGAAGCGTTCGTAAATGACGCGGATGGCTTTTTCAAAGTCCTCGTTCTCGACGCCCACAATGATCGACAGCTCGTCGGCCCCCTGGGCGATGGTGCGGATGTTGATGCCGCTTCTGCCGAGGGCGTGGAAGAGCCTGCCCGAGGTGCCGGGGCGGGAGGTCATCTTGCGCCCGACGGTGGCGACGAGGGAAATGCCCTCCTTCACATTCACGTCGTCGGGACGGACGGCCTTCTGGATATCGGCGATCACATCGTACACACTGTCGCCCAGCGCCTTGGTGGAGGCCACAAGGGCAAAGCTGTCAAGACCGAGGGTG
This sequence comes from Oscillospiraceae bacterium, assembly GCA_902761635.1. GTDB lineage: Bacteria > Bacillota > Clostridia > Oscillospirales > Oscillospiraceae > Limivicinus. The sequence goes on from CACWLG010000002.1 coordinate 7,455, forward strand.
ATATGCTCCACCGGCGCGTGGTAGCGGTCGAGGATTTCCAGCGCCTGGCGCAGGGACTCGCTGGTGTTCATGCTGCGCTTTTTGACCGTGAGGATCGTGAAGCCGCGCCGCCCGGCGATGCCGGTGATGAAGCGCTCCTCCTCGTCGCCGACCTCCTCTACATCGTCCACGATCATGGTGCCGGGATCCTGAGGCCGGTTGGTGTTGCGGATGTTGAGGGCGATGCCCTTTTCCTTGACCGGGAGGATCGAATCCTCATGCAGGACGGAGGCGCCCATAAAGGCCAGCTCCTGGAGCTCTGCGTAGGTGATGGTGGAAATGGGGGCCGGGTTTTCCACGATGCGGGGGTCGGCCACCAGGATGCCGGACACGTCGGTCCAGTTCTCATAAACGTCCGCGTCCACCGCCGCCGCGGCCAGAGCGCCGGAAATGTCGCTGCCGCCGCGGGACATGACCTTGATCTTCCCGGTGGGGAGGCGGCCGTAGAAGCCGGGGATCAGGATGCGCTCGTATTTATCGAGGGCGTCCTTGATGGCGGCGTAGGTCTTCTCCCGGTCGATCTGCCCGTCAAAGCCGAAGAACACGCAGTCGGCCGCGTCCACAAACCTATATCCAAGATATTCCGCAAGCAGGCGCGAGGTGAAATATTCACCGCGGGAGACCAGCTCGTCCACGCCCATGTATTTGTCAAGGCGCGGGATCAGCTTGTCAAAATCGCCCTCCACGTCGTACTGCAGACCCAGCGCGTCGCGGATCTCGGCAAAGCGGGAGCGGATGGTGCCGACGATCTCCTCACAGCTCACGCCGTAGGTGATGTGCGCGTGGCACAGATACAGCAGATCCGTCAGCTTATGGTCGCTGCTGTCGCGCTTGCCGGCGGCGGAGCTGACCACGATGCGCCGCGCGGGATCAGCCTCGATGATAGCCTTGACCTTCCTGAACTGCTCGGCCCCTGCAACGGAGGAGCCGCCGAATTTCGCAACCTTTAACATTTATGCCTCCATGGCGGCGAAGAAGATGCTGCCGCCCTCCTTGCGTACAGAATCGGCCAGCGCGTGCATCGCGGGGACCGCAATGGGCTCGATGATGCCGCGCACGCACTCTTCATCTCCCCGGCACTCCTTAAAGCTGAAGCGCGGCGCCTTGTCCACATCGACACGCACATAGTAGGGGTGGACGCAGGCGGAGTTGTCCGCAGAGACCTTCACGCAGTCGGGGCGGAACATTTCGAGGCTGCCGAGCCCGCAGAGATCACGCACCACCGCGGAGGCAGTGGGGTAGCGGCCTGCGCCCTGGCCCATCAGGACGATGGCGCCGGCGTTCTCGCCGTTGTATTTTGCCATGTTGAAATTCTTGACCACCGAGCACTCCGGCGCGTTTGCCGGGAAGAGCACGGGCTCCACATAGGCGTATACCGTCTCACCGGCAGGGCCGCCGGAGGTGATGAGGCGGCAGGTCAGGCCCTTGAGCTGGAAGTCCGCCACGTCGGCGGCGGTGATGCTCTCAATACCCTCGCGGGAGAAGCCGTCCACCGGCAGCTTGTCATAGGCCACCGCGCATGCCAGCATGATCTTGCGCAGCGCGTCCAGACCCGACACGTCTGCCGTGGGGTCAGCCTCGGCATAGCCGAGAGCCTGGGCCTCGCGCAGCACGTCACCGTAATCCTTGGCGTCACTCTGCATGGCGTCGAGCATAAAGTTCGTCGTGCCGTTGAGGATGCCGCCCAGAGAGAGAATGTTGTCACTCTGCGCCGCGATGGCGAGGTTATGCAGGAAGGGCACGCCGCCGCCGCAGGCCGCCGAGAAGAGAAAAGAGACTCCGTTTTCCCGGGCCAGCTCCGCCAGCTCAATACCGTGAGCCGCAACGAGGGCCTTGTTGGAGGTGACCACATGCTTGCCCGCCTTGAGCGCCATGGTGACATAGCTGTTTGCCGGCTCAATGCCGCCCATGACCTCCGCTACCGCGCCGACCGAGGGATCTGCCGCGATTGCTTCCATGGAGGATACCTTGAAGGGCTTATCCTCCTTGCCCGCTCTTACCAGAACAGGGCCCGGCTCCAGCCCGGCGCACTTTTCCAGCATTTCATACACGCCGACACCGACGGTGCCATAACCCAGAATTGCAACTTTCATCTTGATCTTCCTCTCTGAATGTCCGTAAAATGGGGACAATTGTCTTTGCAACGGCGACAGTTTAACACAAGCCGCGCCGGATTACAAGTCTTTTTTTCAAAAAAAGTTTGTCAGAATTGCGGCAAAGCCGCGGGGAGTTCTTGGTGTTTTTAAACAGAAAAGAAAACAAAAGGCCCGCCGCGGTTTCACGGCGGGCCGCTGTATCGCTTATGGATTCTCCTTCAGCGACTTCTTGTTCTCATACATCTGTGCGTCGGCGCGGTCAAAGACGTCCTGGAAGCGAGTATCCAGCCCCGGCACATAGTCCGACATGCCGCCCGCCACGACAACGCCGCCCTTGTCAGCGCGCGCCCGGTTCTCCGCCCGGAAGCGTTCCATCAGCTCTTTGCGCCGGTCAAAGTCCGAGGTGCTCATGATTACCGCAAACTCATCTCCGCCGATGCGGTAGACGGGGCTGTGTTGGAAGGTCTCGCAGATGGCGGCAGCTCCCGCGCGGATATAGCTGTCACCCGCCGCATGCCCCTGGGTGTCGTTGATCTTCTTGAGGCCGTTGAGATCGAAGACCGCCACGGCAAAGGCGGTGTCCGGTTCGACCTCGATGTATCCGTCCCACTGCATTTCCGCCTCGACAAAGGCGCGCTTGCTCTTGACCCCGGTCAGAGCGTCGCGGCCGACAAGCTCCTTCGCCTTCTGCAGGGCGTTGGCCTGGGCGAGCTCCCGGCGTATGCGGGCGTCGATATTGCTCAGGCCGATGACGATGTGCGGATCGCTGCGGTCCACCATGCGGCTGGCCTTCATATGGACATAGGTGGGCACGCCGTCGATGTCCATGAGATAGTCAAGGGAATAGCTGCCCGTATCCTCCAGCAGCGCCAGGAGCACCGACTTGTCCATCAGCTCGCGCACCCGGTCGCGATAGGCCGCGTTGACGTCGGCGAGGATCTTGGAGCGGCTGACATTGAAAAAATCCTCTCCGCCCTGCTCCACGTCCAGCTCCCGGTCCGAGTCGGTTGCATGGTACTCGATGTAGCGGTCCGTCTCCGTATCAATGTAGAAAATCAGGAAATAGTCCGACGACAGAGCCTGGGCGATGCCGGCCTTGACGACAGCCGCCTTCTCCCGCTGCACCTCTGCATCGACGTTGCTGGTGCCGATGACGATGTGCCGCTCGTCCAGGCGTGTGGCCTTCATCAGCACATACTTCGGCTCACCGTCGAGCATCATGCGGTAGGGGATTGAAAAGCTGCCGTTTGCGTCGATCTTCTGGAGGATATTGTTCTTGGTGAAGACTGCCAGGAAGCCGGGCAGATCATCCGGGTATACAAAACGGGGCATGTTTTTGCGGCTGAGGGTAAAGAAATCATCGCCCCGCGTCTCGATCCCGAGCTTTTTGAAGCTGCCGCCTGCCTGAAATTCAATGAAATAATCTGTCTCCACATCCACGTAGTAGATGAGAAAGATATCCTGCGCGAGAGCCTGGGCGATGCGGGAGAAGGACTCCATATTCTGCTGCTCCGCGGCCATGCGCTGTTCGGCGTTGATCTGGGAATCCACATTGCTGACGCCGATGATGATGTGGCGGAGGCTGTCCGTCTCGGCAGGGATGACCTTCAGACGGTAGTAGATAGGCTTGCCCTCGATCAGAAGACGATAGTCCATGGAAAAGCTGCCGCGCTCCCGCAGGGTGGTGACCAGCGTGTGCTTGTCCAGGGCGTTCAGGACCTTTTCCGAGTCCTCGTTAAACACCACATGCTGGACATTGCGCCGGCACTCGCGGAAGAAGTTTTTGCCGCTGGTCTCGATCTCAAGCAGCTCATAGGAGCCGTCCGAAACATATTCAAGATAGTCGTCTGTCTCAAGATCGACGTAGTACGCACTCTCAATGTCACGGGAGAGGGCCTTGGCCAGCTCTGTATAGTCGAGGGCAAAATCATGGGGCACGGTGCGTTTTTCACGTTTGTTTGTCATGGCTTTCTCCTCCGGTCGGGTGGGAGTAGAGTATATTAAACAATTTTATCATACCATAGTTTTACAGAGAATACTATAGGGAAGCGGTACAAAATTCAAGTAAAATACTTTCAAAATTATTATTTTTTCTTAAGAAAACCGCAGGGACGGCTCAATGCTCGAACCCCTGCGGTTTTATAGATCGTAAGTCTTATTGTTTGTCCCCGGATGACTCTTCCGTCTCTTCGGCGGCGGGGGCTTCCGTTTCCTCGGCGGGTGCGCTCCCGGCGTCCTCGTCGTTGTCGACGGTCATGGAGATCTTCTTCGCCGGGCGCTCAATGGTCTTGTCCTCGCGCGCCTTGCGGGCTTCTCTCGGCGGGATGGGCATGAACTCGCCGTGCTCGAAGAAATAGTTGAACTCCTCGGCCTCCATGGTCTCGTGCTCCAGGAGGTATTCGGCCACCGCGCGAAGCTGATCTGCGTGCTCCCTGAGGATCTTTTCGCAGGCGGCGCTTGCCTCGTCGAAGATCTTTTTGACCTCCTCGTCGATCATGCCGGCGGTCTCCTCAGAATAGCTCTTGGTCTGGCCGAAGTCGCGGCCAATGAAAATGGAGTGACCGGAGTTATCGTAGGAGATGGGGCCGAGCCTGTCACTCATACCATAGCGCATGACCATGTCGCGGGCGATGGAGCTGGCCTGCTGGATATCGCCGGAGGCACCGCTGGAAATGTCGTCAAGGAAGAGCCTTTCTGCCGTCCGGCCGCCGAGGGCCATGACGATCTCCTCAAACATTTCGGAGCGGGACTTGAAGTTCTCCAGATCCTCCTGCGGACGGAAGAGGGTAAAGCCGCCTGCCGCACCGCGTGGGATGATGGTGATATAGTGGACGGGGTCCACATGCTCAAGGAAGCGCCCGGCGATGGCGTGGCCGGATTCGTGATAGGCGGTGAGGCGTCTGGCCTTGTCGCTCATCTTGCGGCTCTTCTTCTCGGGACCCATCTGGACCTTGAGGATGGCCTCGTCGATGTCCTCCATGTTGATGAAGCGGTGCTTGCGCCGCACGGCCAGCAAGGCCGCCTCGTTCATCAGGTTTTCCAGATCCGCGCCCGAGAAGCCGGGCGTACCCTTGGCGATGGAGTTGAGGTCCACGTCCTCGGCAAGCTGCTTGTCTCTCGCGTGGATCTTCAAAATGGCCTCCCGCCCGCGGATATCGGGCAGGCCCACATAGACCTGGCGGTCAAAGCGGCCGGGGCGCAGCAGGGCGTTGTCCAGGATGTCCGCGCGGTTGGTGGCTGCCATGACGATTACGCCCTCGTTGTTGCCGAAGCCGTCCATTTCCACAAGCAGCTGGTTGAGGGTCTGCTCACGCTCGTCATGTCCGCCGCCGAGGCCGCTGCCTCTCTGACGGCCGACGGCATCGATCTCGTCAATGAAGATGATGGCGGGGGCGGCCTTCTTGGCCTGCTCAAACAGGTCGCGCACACGGCCCGCGCCGACGCCGACATAGAGCTCTACGAAATCGGAGCCGGAGATAGACAGGAACTGCACGCCCGCCTCGCCTGCCACGGCCTTGGCCAGCAGCGTTTTGCCGGTGCCCGGAGGGCCGACGAGCAGCACGCCCTTGGGGATGCGCGCGCCCATGGAGGTGTAGGCCTTGGGGTTTTTGAGGAAGTCAACGATCTCGCTGAGCTCTTCTTTCTCCTCGTCGCAGCCTGCCACGTCGGCAAAGGTCTTCTTGTTCTTCTCGTCACTGCCGAGTCGGGTGCGGGCCTTGGAGAACTTGGCGATCCCGCCGGCCCCGCCGCCGGCTCTGCTCATCATGAAGTACCACAGCACCATTGCCCCGCCCATGACGAGGATGTAGGGCAGCATGCTGGCCCACCAGGGGACCACAAAGCCCTCGTCATAGTTGTACTTCTCGAGGATGCCCTTCTCATACTGCTCTTTGATGAGCTCGTGAAAGTCCTCGTAGAAGACGCTGAAGCTGTAGAGGTCGTAGGTCACTTCCTCCGTGGGCGGTTCGCCGTTGTCGGTGCGGACCTGGAGGATGATGGTGCTGCCCTCGGTGGTAAAGGACTTGACCTTTTCCTTCTGGAAAAGATCCACAAGGTCGGAATAGTTTTTCAGCTTCTTGGTATCCGAAGTCCCGGTCATGGTGAAGATGACGGCGATCATGATCGCAATGAGCAGAACATAGAAGCCCAAGTCTCTGGCGCGTTTCGAATTCAAGTTGATTTCACTTCCTTAATGATGCAATTGAAAACACTGTTTTCAATTGACGGACCTGCGCTTGTCGCCCGCAGCTTTAGCGCGAGGCCTCGCATGGCTCAGGGTAAGGTGTTTTCAGGCGGTAAAGCTGCCTGAAAAACGATTATTCAATTCCCGCAGGAATCTTGTTTACGAATAAATCTCCGGCTTCAGAATGCCGATGTAGGGGAGATTGCGGTAGTGCTCGTTATAATCCAGGCCGTAGCCCACGACAAAGGCGTCCGGCACCTCAAAGCAGGAGTAGTCGGCATACACGTTGGACTTGCGGCGGGAGGGTTTGTCCATCAGCGTGACGATGGTGATGGAGGCCGGACGGCGGTTCATCAGGTAGCCCTTGAGATAGCCGAGCGTCACGCCGGAATCCAGAATGTCCTCCACAATGATGACGTGACGGCCCTCAATATCCTCGCTCAGGTCCTTGTTGATCTTCACAGCGCCCGTGGAGCTTGTGCCGCTGTAGGAGGAGACGGCCATGAAGTCCATGCTGCACTTGATGTCCACATGGCGCATCAGGTCCGCCATGAAGATGAAGCAGCCCTTCAGCACCCCGACGAAGATGGGGTCTTTGTCCCGGAAATCCTCCGTGATCCGTCTGCCGACCTCGGCCACCTTGGCCTCAATCTCCTCTGCGCTGATGAGGATGCGTTCAATATCGTTCTGCATTCTGTTTATCTCCTGTATGATTATATGGTTCAAGATCAAAAAAGCTGAGCTTCCAGGCACGCTCCCCGATCCGGGGCGCCGCCCTCTCGTCAAGGGCGAGGCCGCGCACGAAAACCGGCCCTTCACTGTCCCGCAGGACGGGGCAGGCGTCACGCATGGCGCGGGTATATCCGGCCTCCTTGAACAGCGCGCTCAGCTTCTTGCACACACCGCGCCCCAGGGGGCGGATGCTGTCGCCGGGCAGCCTGCCCGTACACAGGAGATCGGTAGATAATATCTCATATTTGAGGTAAGAAGTCTTGAACAAGTCGTGAATTTCTCCCCGATACAGCGTGAAAGCAGTCTCAATGCGCACGCCCGCCTCGGGAATCAGCAGCGTTGCGCCGGGAAACAGACGACGCGCAGGCAGCACGCCTTCCCCCTCGCCGTGCAGATACAGCCGCCCCTGCTCCCGCCGCAGCGTGCGGCCCGAAAGCTGCAAAACGCCGTATTCGCTGCTCTGCAAAAAGCGCAGCGCGGCTTCGATGCGCTCCATGGACTGACCCGGCAGCAGCCTGCGCAGCACACGCGAGGCGATCGCCGGATGCAGGGCGCGCATCTCCCGGAGGGGGAGACTGTCCTGTATGAAATTCGTCTGGATAAACGCATCGGCGAGGGCGGCGAGGCAGTCCTCATCCTGCCGGGCAAGCCGCGCCGTGCGGGCTGCCGCCTCGTCAAAGCGGGGATTGATGTCCCGCAGCAGGGGGACGATGCGGTGGCGGATCTGATTTCGGGTATAGTCATCGCAGCGGTTGCTGCTGTCCTCCACATGGGGGATCTGGTTTTCCTTGAGATATGCCTCGATCTCCGCCCGCGATACCTGCAGCAGGGGACGACAAAGCAGCCCCCGCCTTTGCGGGATGCCGCCGAGACCTGCCGTGCCGGCGCCGCGCGTCAGGTTAAACAGCAGCGTCTCGGCATTGTCGTCCCGGTTATGGGCGGTGAGAATGCAGTCCGCGCCGAGCTTCCCGGCTGTTTCCAGGAGAAAGGCGTAGCGCAGCTCACGCGCCGCCTCCTCGAGACTGAGGCCCTTTTCGGCGGCCCAGGCGGGCGCGTCCCCGTGCCCGAGGACGAAGGGAATGCCCTGCCCGCGGCACCAGGTTTCCACAAAGGCGGCGTCGCGCAGGGATTCCGCCCCGCGGATGCCGTGCTCAAAGTGGGCGGCGGTCACATCATAGCCCGCTTTTAGGACAAGGTGCAAAAGGCACATGGAGTCGGCCCCGCCGGACACGGCGCACACGAGGCGCGCGCCCCGGGGCGGCAGCTCAATCCTCATGCCGGCGGTCCAGGGAGGTGAAGGAGGTGTATTCGCCCGACCAGTTGAGCTCGATGGTGCCGGTCTGGCCCTTGCGGTTTTTCAGGATGATGGCCTCGGCAATGTTGGGGCTCTGGCTCTCCTTGTTATAATACCCATCCCGGTAGAGTCCTATCACAACGTCGGCATCCTGCTCGATGGAGCCGGATTCGCGCAGGTCGGAGAGCATGGGGCGCTTGTCCTGGCGCGATTCGTTGGCGCGCGAGAGCTGAGAGGCTGTGACCACGGGCACGTTCAGCTCCTTGGCCATGATCTTGAGCATGCGGCTGATGTCGCTGACGGCCTGGGTGCGGCTCTCATTGGACCAGGAGTGGCCGCTGCCGGCCGACTGCATCAGCTGCAGGTAGTCGATGACCACAAGGCCCAGATCCGGGACCCTGCGGCACTGGGCGTTCATGTCCGAGACGGTGAGGGTGGGATTGTCGTCAATGAGGATATTGGTCATGCTCAGCGACTGGGCAGAGTCGGTGACGGCACGCCACTGCTGCTCGCTGAGCTGGCCGGTCAGAAGAGCCTGCAGGGGGACGAGGGAGGCGCGGGAGAGCAGGCGCGTGGCAAGCTGCTCCCGGCTCATTTCCAGAGAGAAGATCGCCACGGCCTTGTTCAGGTTCAGTCCCACATGCAGGGCCATGTTCAGCGCAATGCTGGTCTTGCCCATGCCGGGGCGGCCTGCCACAAGGATCAGCTCGGAATTGTTCAGGCCGAGGGTCACCCGGTCCAGATCGGGAAAGCCCGTGGGAAGGCCCGGGATGGCGTTGCCGGAGGAGGAGGCCTCGTTCATCTCGTCGAACACGTTCTGCACGACCGAGGAGATCGGGATCAGACCGCCTACATTGCGGCCCTGGCGCAGGGCGTAAATCTTCCGCTCTGCCGCCTCGAGCATGGTTTCGGCCTCGCCGCTGCCCTCATAGACCATGGCGTTGATCTCGTCCGCCGCTTCGCCGAGACGGCGCAGCAGCGCCCGGTCCTTCACGATGGCGGCGTATTCCAGAACGTTCGCCGCCGTGGGAGTGATGCGCATGACCTCTGCAAGATACTCCTCACAGTTGTCCGCGTATACGCCCCGGACCTTCATCTGACCCAGCACCGTGACCGGATCAATGACCATGCTGTAGGAGAACATGGAATAGATGGTCTCGTAGATTTCCCGGTTGAGCTGAATATAAAAATCGTCGGGCTTCAGCCGCTCAAGGACCTCCGGAATACAGCGGGAGTCAATGAGCATGGAGCCGATCACCGCCTGCTCCGCCGGGGCGGAGTGGGGCGTCTTCCTGCCCAGCAGTTCGTCCATAGTGTTACCTCAGATTTGATATGCTGCCTGGAAAAAGTGAGTTAGGAGTCAGGAGTCAGGAGCTTGGAGCTTGAGGGGCGTCGCTGTGCCGCTGAAAACTCCACACTCACATTCAGCCCTCGACCACCAGCACGTTGACGGTGCCGCTGACTTCGTAGCCGAGCTTGGCCTTGACCTGGAAGCTGCCGAAGGTCTTGATGGGCTCGGCCTGGACGATCTTGTTCTTCTCGATCTCGATGCCGAACTGCTCCTTGAGCGCGTCGCTGATCTCCTGGGAGGTGACGGCGCCGAAGAGCTTGCCCGCGCCGCCGGCCTTGGCGCGCACGATCACCTGCACGCCCTCAAGCTTTTTGGCATTTTCCTGGGCTTCTGCCTTTTCGCGGGCCATCTGGGCGGCCTTGGCCTTCTCCTTGAGCTTCAGGGCGTTGATGTTGTCTGCGGTGGCTTCCGTGGCAAGGCCACGGGGGATGAGGTAGTTTCTGGCATAGCCGATGGAGACCTCCTTCATCTCGCCCTTTTTGCCCTGACCCTTTACGTCGGTATTGAAGATAACTTTCATTTTATTTTCTCCTTCTATCCCAGATTTGATATTACAGTAACCTGATCAGATTCATTTTTGAGGAAGCTTTGCCGCCTTAAAAACACCCTTGATTATGACAGATAATCGTCAATGGCGGCGCGGACCCTCTTCACGGCCTCGTCCGCCGCAAGATCCGCAAACTGTGCGGCTGCGGCGCTGCGGTTTCCGCCGCCGCCGAGCTTTTCCATGATAATCTGAACATTGATGTCCCCAATGGAGCGGGCCGAGGCGAAGGAGCCGCCGTTTTTATCCGGCGCCACCACGATGGAAGCATCCACGCCGGAGATATTCAGCAGCTCATCGGCGGCCTTGGCGGCGACGATGCGCTCCTGCACCTCCTGGGGGGCCGCCAGGGCAATGCCCCGGTAGATCTCGGCCTGCTGCAGGATCTTGTATTTGGCGACCGTCTGCGTCAGGTCCGCCTGGAACAGGCGCTTGACGCTGCTGGTATCCGCCCCCTCGCTTCTCAGCCAGGAGGCCGCGTCAAAGGTGCGCTCACCGGTACGCAGGGTGAAGCTCTTGGTGTCGAGCACGATGCCGGCAAGCAGCGCCTCCGCCTCACAGCGCAGGATGTGCTTCACATCCGGCAGCTCCTGCAGGATCTCTGTCACCAGCTCGCATGCCGAGGAGGCATAGGGCTCGATGTAGCTGAGGGCGGCATTCTGGATATACGTGGCCGCGACCCGGTGATGGTCGATGACGGCGACGCGCTCACACTGGGTCAGAAGCGCCGGCAACTCCACCTGCTCAGGCCGGTTGGTGTCCACCACGACGAGCAGCGTCCCCGGCTCGATCTTCCCGGAAAGCTCCGTCGGGGAGATAAAGGCGTCCTCATATTCCGGGGACAGGCGCACCATGTCGGCCAGAGGCTTGGCGGCGGAATGCTGGATATCCGCCACAATGGCGGCGGGCAGTCCCCGCTGGCGGGCGATGCTGTATACGCCCACGGCAGCGCCGTAGCTGTCCATATCGCCGTTGCGGTGACCCATGATGAGCAGGCCCGTGGATTCCTGAATGAGGTGGGAGAAGGAATTGGCCGTCACGCGGGAGCGGACCTTGGTGCGCTTTTCCACTTCAGACCCGCGGCCGCCGTAAAACTCAAAGTCCACCCGGTTGCGCACGACCGTCTGGTCGCCGCCGCGCGAGAGGGCAAGCTCGGCCGCGTTGATGGCGGCCTGCATCGCCTCTGCAAAGCTGTCGGCGTCGACGCCGAGGCCGATGCTGATGGAGGCGGTGATGCCGGTGGGGCTGACAACGGAGTGGATCTCCTCCGTGATGCGGAATTTCCCTTCCTTGAGCTTTTCAAGGTCCTGCCGCTCCATCATGAGCAGATAGCGGTCCCGGTCATAGCGGCGCAGGATGCCCTGAAAGTCGGCACACCAGTGGACAAGCTTGTCCTCCACCGCGTTGCGCAGGTCGTTTGACACCCGCTCCGGCTGGTTTTTCATCAGCTCGTCCAGGTTGTCGATGATGATGATGCCGGCCACGGGGCGGCTGTTTTCAAAGGCAATGCGGATGTCGTCATACTCCGTCACATCCACCCAGTAGGTGATGCCCATGAAGACACTGCCCGCGTCCTGCTCCTCATGGTCACTGCTGATGAGCGTCCCGTGAAGCCGATATTTGCGGCCGTTGATCTCCAGCAGCGTCGGGTAGAGGGTCTTCCCCTCCAGAAGCCAGCCGCCGGTAAACTGCGGCACAAGCTGGGCAATGCTCGCGTCGAGACGGGTGCCGGTCTCGCCGCACATCTTGAAAAACTGGTCGTTTCCCCAGACGATGCGGGAATCCTCCAGCTTGAAGATGGCGATGGGCAGGGGGAAATTCGTCAAGGTGCTGCTCTTTGCGTTTTCCGTCTCATACAGGCGGGATTCGATATGAGCGGCGAGAGCCTTTTCCCTGCGGCTTGCCAGCAGCAGGTTTGCCACCAGCAGTACGGCGACCGCCAGAGCGCAGGCGGCGGCCAGGACGTTCTGCCCCAGCCGGACCGAGACCGCCGCGAGCAGCAGCAAAAGAATATACGGGAGTTTGCCCGGTTCCACCAGGCGGCGCAGCGTCTTGTTCAAGCGTACACCTCCTCCGTAAAAAACAGGGTTGGCAGATAATCTATGATACGATGTTACATTATACCAAATTTCCCGGCTGTTTACAATCATAAATTGCATCGCAGCTGCAATAATAGCTCTGTACGACACATACAAAGCTGACACGCGATCAGCAGGGAGGAGACAGAGCATGAAAGCAGTGATCCTGGCGGGCGGACTGGGGACAAGGCTGCGCCCGGTGACAGGAGAGCATCCCAAGCCCATGGTGCCGCTGCTCGGCAAGCCGATGATGGAGCATATCGTGGCGCTGCTGCGGGAAAACGGATTTACCCAGGTGTGCGCCGCGCTGCACTACCGGGCGGGAGAGATCATGGCGCACTTCGGCGATGGGCGGCGTTTCGGCGTGAGCATGGAGTACCGCATCGAGACGGAGAACCTCGGCACGGCAGGGAGCGTGCGAAACTGCAGGGACTTCTTCGGGGAGGAGGACTTCCTTGTCATCTCCGGAGATGCGGCCTGCGATTACGATCTCCGGCGCCTCATGCAGGCCCACCGGGAGAAGCATGCCGCGGTGACCATCGCCCTCAGCTCCCAGCGCCTGCCCCTGCGTTACGGCCTTGCCGTGACGGATGAGGAGGGGAATATCCGCAGCTTTATCGAAAAGCCGGACTGGCCCCGGGTGGTGACGGATCTTGTGAACACCGGCATCTATGCCCTCTCGCCGCGGGCGATGGATTATGTGCCGGAGGGCGGCTTCGACTTCGGCAAGGATCTCTTTCCCCTCCTCCTTCGGGAGGGAGAGCGGGTCTGCGGCCTGGAGATGGAGGGCTACTGGCAGGACATCGGCACTCCGCAGGACTACTACCGCTGCTGCGCCGACGCCCTGGACGGCAGGCTCCGCCTCGAACCGGGGGAGGCCTTCCGCCTTGCCAAAAGCGAGCCCGCGGCGGACCGGGAGGAAGAGGGCTTCGTCACAAGCTGCGCCTGCGAGGACCGGGCTCGGCTCATGGGCACGCTCTCGGAGCTGATGCTGGATATGGGCGCCGAGTACGACGACGGCATCCGCCTCAAAGGGAAGGACTATGAGCTGCACATCTGTCCCAGCGCGGTGAAAAGCGCCGTGCGCATCGCGGTGCGCTCGGAGGATGCCGAGCTTGCACGCACCCTGTGCCTCACGGCAAAGGATCTGGCGGAGAAGCTCAGAATGTAAAAAAGCAGAGTGCCTGATCACTCTGCTCTTGCTTTCCCAAAAAGGATTTATGATAATGAAGAAACGCTTGGTTCTTTGCTGCTTGCACCTTGATAATACCGCAAAGATGTTTCAAAGGATACGCTGATTCTGTTACCAATTTGTAAAAACATGCAAATACTTTGACACTCCTCGCGAGGTGCTTCGGTCAAGTTCCTCATGCTGCTCCCCCATAAAACACAGTGTTCTATGGAAAAACAGTATCAGATCATGTACACAAAACCGTCGGGATTGGGACTGGCAATATCCCGGATCGTGTAGCGACTGAGATAGTTGTTCACAAGCTCATCCAGCCCCTGCCAGAGCGGGAGCGTCCTGCACTGCCCGGCGCGCGGACAGGTCTTGCTGCCCTCCTCCAGGCAGGCCACCGGGGCAAGCGGCCCCTCCGCCGCGCGCAGCACCTCCAGCACGGTGATCTCGCCGGGGTCCCGGCTCAGGCGGTAACCGCCGCCCTTGCCGCGCAGCCCGTCCAGCAGCCCGGCCTTGACAAGCAGCTTCACAATGCTCTCCAGATACTTTTCGGAGATCTCCTGCCTTTCGGCGATTTCCTTGAGCGTGATATAGGAATCGCCGGGGTGCTCGGCCAGATCGGCCAGCACACGCAGGGCATAACGCCCCCGCGTGGAAATCATCATGTCGGTGTCCTCCTGTTCTTTTCCTATAACTGATTATAACGCCAGGTTGATGGGATTTCAAGCACTTATTAAAACAAGGCCAAATACAAAAATTGGTGCTTGTGCATAGAGGAAAAATGTGCTAAGATTTACATAATATCCGAAAAGCAACGGCGGCGCCCTCAGCGCGGCCGTGTAAATCTGCAAAACCTGCAGGAGGAGACGATGAGAGCAGAACTGTACAGGGGGCTCTGCCTTCTGTTGATTCTGATCATGCTCTTTACCATACAGCCTGCGGCCTTCGGCGAGGAGATCCTTTTTGAGGAGTCTGTTGAATCGCCGGAGCCTGTCCCTGAAACAGAAGAGACGGCGGAGGAGCTTCTGCCCGCCCCGGAGGAGACACTGACCGAAGACGAAGAGCATGAGCTGTGGATTGAGAATACGGAGGCCTACGAAGCCGCGGAGGAAGATGCCGCCGGCGACGTTCGCTATTCAGGCTGCGGCCTCGTCCTCAGCGATCGGATCGGGCTTGTCTTCTATGTCGACGTGCCCGAGGCGCTGCGTGACGGCGCTTACATGCGCTTTGACGGGAGCGGTATAGACAGACGCTTCGAGATTCCGGATGCGGCGGATGAACACGGACTCTACCGATTCATCTGCTGGCTCAGCCCGCTGGAGCTTGCGCGCGAAATCACGCCTGCCTTCTGCTGGCAGGAGCTGAGCGTACCCGGTGAGGCGACCTCGGTCAGAAGCTTCATCGAGGCCGTGGGGGAGGACAGCGACCGGTATGCCCTGCTGACGGCCCTTGGAAACTACGGGCACTATGCCGAGCTCTGCTACGGCAGCACCGAAGCGGAGATGCCGCGGTATGGCGACGAGGATTATGATCATGACGCAATCTGTGCGGCTCTTTCCAATCAGAAAATGCAGTGGACAAGCGCGGGCAGGATCGCGCAGGCCGTCCCTCTGATCCGCGTGGACCCGGATTTCCGGCTTATGCTGTCGCTCGGAACGCCTGACAGCGTCGCGGAGGGGTTCGAGGTCACCGTCTACGGCGCTGTGATCGAGCCTGACGAGGATGCGTGTTATCCGCTGGCGGCGGTCTATGTGAACGGCTTCGGAACCATGCTGGATGTGGATATCAAGGATGTCGGCGCACATGCGTCGCTGAAGCTGTCCGCCCTTTCTGTGGTTCGGGAGGCACTGGACCCCAAGAGCTCCTGCACCCCGGAGCAGAAGGATTTCTGCGCGGCACTCTATACCCTATATGAGGCGGTCAGGACTTGGAACGCGGTTTGAACAAGCCCCGCCTCGAACGGAAGAGGATACAAGATGAAAGAGAAGAGAACGACTGCCCGGGGCCTGCGGCTTGCCCTGTGCCTGCTGGCGGTCTGTGTGATGCTTGTAGGCTGCAGCCGGAAGCCGGCGGCGACCCCGAGTCCGGCACCGACCCCGACAGCGGCACCGACCCCAACAGCGGCGCCGACCCTGACGCCGCGCCCGACGCCGACGCCTGCGCCTGCCCCGAGTCCGACGCCGACGCCGCTGCTGACGCCGCGCCCGAGAAACACACCGACGCCGTCCCCTTCGATGACGCCGATCCCCATGCTGACGCCGCGTCCCACACCCTCATCGACGCCGCGCCCCACGCAAACCCCGCGCCCTGCGATCCAGCCGGCCTCTTCGCCGACACCGACGCCGAGACCCAGCGCCGCCGTCAGCATCGTGGAGGACAACACCACCATATGGGATATCCTGTATTTTTACAAGGACCTGCTCCTTTGGCTTGACAGCCTGACGCCGCCCCCGCTCCCGCCGACGCCGACGCCCTCGCCGACACCCACCGTGACGCCGACCCCGACGCCGACACCCACCCCGACGCTTGCGCCGATCATCCCGGCAGACGCCTGGTTTGACGGGAACCGCTGGGTCCTGGGCAGCGAGGTGGAGATCCCCCTCGGCTGACAATACATAGAATGAAGGGGCTGAAAAAAACCTGCGCGGTTGATACCGCGTAATATCAACACCGCAGGGGCGGGTACCCTCGACCGCCCGGCGGGACAGTCCGGGTAAGCGAACAAATCCCCCGGCAAATTCGTACAATACCACGGATTTGCCGGGGGATTTCTGCGTTTTGATAGCTTTTTTCTCGTGCGGGACGTTTTTCCGAACCCGGCACTTGTCTCAGGATTCGCGGTTCAGCAGTGTCTCGGCCCCGAGACGCCTGCGGCGCTGATGCCAGGCATAGATAAGCTCGATCACGCAGCAGGCGATCCAGCCCACCGGATAGCCGAAGCCCACAATGCGTGGTGTGTTGGCAACATAGCGCGTGACAAAATACAGATAGCACTGCCGCAGCACCACAAAGGTCGAGAGCATGATGACCATGGGCCCGCGGGAATCCCCTCGCCCGCGCAGTGCGCCCGCCAGCACGTGGTTGACGCAGTTGAAAATCATGAAAAAGACGTTGGTGCGCACGAAAAGCACGCCGTAGCGGATCACGGCGGGGTCTGGGGAGAACAGGCGCACAGCCCCCGGAGCAAAGGCATAGAGCAGAAGCGCGATCACGCCGGTCACGCTGCAGGTCATCTCAATGGCTGTCACCGTGCCGCGGTCGCTGCGCCGGTCATCTCCCGCGCCGATGTTCTGGCTGACAAAGGTGGTGGACGCCATGGACATGCTCTGCATGGGCAGCATGATGAACTGGTCCAGCTTGTTGTAGCCGCTCCAGCCTGCCATCACGTCCGAGCCGAAGACATTGATATAGCCCTGCACAAAGATGTTGGAGAAGGACGTGACGACCGACTGGATGGCGGCAGGCATACCAACGGCGAAGATCTTGCCGAGGATGGCCCCGTCGATGCTGAGCTCGCGCCAGCTCATACGGTACACATCGCGCGTACGCGTGAGAAGTGTCAGGATCAGCACCGCCGAGAGAAACTGCGACAGGACCGTGGCAATGGCAGCCCCGGCGATCCCGGCCTTGAGCACGATGACGAAGAAGAGGTCCAGCAGGATATTCAGCACGCTCGTGAGGATCAGAAAGTACAGCGGCCTCGTGGAATCGCCCACGGCGCGCAGGATGCCGCTTCCCATATTATAAATGAGAAGCCCTGCAATGCCGCCGAAGTAGATGCGCAGATAGAGCGACGCATCCTGCAGCACGTCCTCGGGTGTGCGCATGATGCCCAGCAGCGGCTTTACCAGCACGACCCCCAGAACAGAGAAGGCAAGGCTCAGCACAAAGGTGGCGGCCATGGTGGTTTCAATGGCGGCATGCAGCTTCTCTCTGTCGCGCGCGCCGAAATAACGGCTGATGAGTACCGCGGCGCCGATGGAGAAGCCGTTGAAGAAGAACACCAGCATGTTCACGATCACGGTGGTAGAGCCGATGGCAGCCAGGGCCTGCTTGCTGACAAAGTTGCCCACGATCACGGAGTCCACCGTGTTATACAGCATCTGGAAGACGTTGCCCAGCATCAGCGGCAGCGCGAAGGACACAAGCTGCTGCAGGATCGGTCCCTGCGTCATATCCCGCGCCGTGGATTGTCTCTGCGGTGAGAGTGCCATAAAGCCCCGCCCTCCTTTAAAACCGTCACTGCCTGGTGAGAGTCTAATGCAAATCCCGGGTGCTGTCAAGTACGGCCAGGAGGGTGGAACCATGCTCGTTCATTTCATAAAAATGCCCTGGAGAGAGTCCCCTCTGAACTCCCCGGAAGGCGTTTCATGAAACAGCTGAGTGTAACCATAAATATTTTGTTGCATTTGCCCGCGCATGGGGATATACTGACCGGGCATGAACATTTTGCAAAGGGAGAAAAACAATGGAACAGCGGAAGAAAAAAAGCGGCGACCGCTTTGATGGCTACTGGCTGCGGGACGAAGCCCCGGCCCTCGGCCAGTTCATGGCCTACCTCATGCCCAACCGTGCCGACAATGAGGCACACATCAATGTCGATATCGACTGCCGCCCGCTCGACGCCTTTCTCGAAAAGAAGAACGCGGGACTGACAGAGGACAAATACACCTATTTTCACATTTTTCTTGCCGCCATGGTCAAGTGCTTTGTGCTGCGCCCGCGCATGAACCGCTTCATCTCCGGCAACCGCCTGTATATGCGCGATCATATCTCCGTGTCCTTTGTGGTCAAGAAGAAATTCGAGGACAAATCCGAAGAAGGGCTTGCCTATAAAAAGTACGATGAGAACGACACCATCGACACCCTCCACAAGTCCATCCTGGAGGAGATCCACCAGTGCCGCCGCGAAGATGTGCTGGATAATTCCACCGACATGATGACAAAGCTTTTGAGGCTGCCGCGCTGGCTGCTTCGTATCATCGTGGACATTCTCTTTGCCCTCGACCGCAACGGGAAGGTACCGTATGATCTCATCAAGGCTGATCCCAACTATTCCTCCATCTTCCTGACAAACCTCGGCTCCATCGGCCTTGACAGCGGTTACCACCACCTGAACAACTGGGGCACCAACTCCTTCTTCGGCGTGATCGGCAAAAAGCACCTGGCCCCCGAATGGCATGAGGACGGCACGCACACGGTCCGTCCGGTGATCACGCTGGGCCTTACGCTCGATGAGCGCATCGGCGACGGCTTTTATTACGCCGGGACGGTGCGCCTGCTGCACAAGATCCTGGAGAACCCCGAGATCCTGGAGCAGCCCTTCTCCACACCTGTGGAATACTGACGCATACAAGGAGCAGCGATATGGAAATCACCGCAAAGCGCCCGTGGCTTTCGAGCATGGGCGGCGTGCCCGCCAGTCTGGATTACTTCCAGGGCTCCATGGTGGAGATGCTGGAGAATAACGCCAGACGCTATCCCAACAGCATTGCCTTCGACTTCATGGGCAAGTCCACCACCTATAAGGAGATGGTGGCAAACATCGAAAAATGCGCACGGAGCCTGCGCACCATCGGCGTGCGCGAGAACGACCGCGTCACCGTTGCCATGCCGAACTGCCCCCAGGCGATCTATATGTTCTACGGCCTGAACATGATCGGCGCCGTGGCCAATATGGTCCACCCCCTCTCGAGCGAGAAGGAGCTGGAGTTTTACATCAACGAGTCCGAGAGCGTCACGGTCGTGACCCTCGACCAGTTCTACCATAAGTTTGAAGCTATCCGTGAAAATACCTGCGTGGTGAACGTGGTCATCGCCCGCATCCGGGACGCCTTATCAAAACCCCTGCGCGTGGGCTATATGCTGACGGAGGGGCGCAAGATCAAAAAGATCCCGGAGGACGCGCCCGTCATCATGTGGGATGAGTTCATGCACCTTGGAAAGGCCTGCTTCTGGAACTACAAGGTAAAGCGCGGCGCAAACGACCCTGCCGCCATCCTCTATTCCGGCGGAACCACCGGCACCACCAAGGGCATCCTCCTGACAAACCTGAACTTCAACGCTCTCTCCGCTCAGATTATTGCCACAAATCCCATGTTCCGCCCGGGGGACAAGATGCTGTCCGCCATGCCGCTCTTCCACGGCTTCGGCCTCGGCGTCTGCATCCACTCAATGCTGGCCCAGGGCGGACGGTGTATCCTGGTGCCGCGCTTTACCGCGGAGAGCTATTCCAAGCTCATCACCAGGTACCGCTGCAACTTCATCGCGGGCGTGCCCACGCTCTATGAAGCCCTGCTGCGCCTGCCGAATATGGAGAAGGCGGATCTGAGCTGTCTCAAGGGGGTCTTCTCCGGCGGCGATTCCCTGTCCGTGGAGCTCAAGAAGAAGTTCGATAAATTTCTCTATGACCACAAGGCCGTCATCCAGGTCCGTGAGGGCTACGGCACCACCGAGACCGTTACCGCCTGCTGCCTCACGCCCATCAACAAGGCCAAGGAGGGCAGCATCGGCATCCCCTTCCCGGACACCTACATCAAGATCGTAAGGCCCGACACGGAGGAGGAGCTTCCATACGGCGAGGAGGGCGAGATCCTGCTGGCCGGTCCCACGGTCATGAAGGAGTACATCAAGCACCCCGAGGAAACCGCCCGGACCCTGCGCCGCCATGCCGATGGTCTGACCTGGGTTTACACGGGCGATCTCGGGTACATGGATGACGAGGGCTTTATCTACTTCCGCGGCCGCTCCAAGCGCATGATCATCTCCTCCGGCTACAACATCTATCCCGCCCAGCTTGAGAATATCTTTGACGCAAACGAGCTTGTGCAGATGAGCTGCGTCATCGGCGTGCCCGACCCCTACCGCATGCACCGGCCCAAGGTTTTCGTCACCCTGAAGCCCGGCGTCCCCGCCAGCGAGGAGACGCGCAAGGCCATTATGGACTACGCCGCGAAGTACATCGCCAAATACGCCATGCCCAAGGAGCTGGAGTTTCGCGAGAGCCTGCCGAAAACCCTTGTCGGCAAGGTGGCCTACCGCCAGCTCGAGGAAGAGGAAGCGGCAAAGCGCAAAGCCGCGGGAGAATAACAGATACCCTCACATTCCGCTTTACGAAAGAACATCAATAATAGGACGGTGGAAAAATGAAGAGAATACTTAGTATGGTTTTATTATTATCTTTATCGTTGACCACTGCCTCATGTATGCAGATCAATCCTGCTCCGTCACTTACGCCTGCTTCTTCACCGGATACAACAGCTGCAACAGACGCTGAATCTTTAGAATCCCATATTCAATGTGAAGTAGAGACACTTCCTACGGATATCACCGATGGTGCATCCGAGATTTATACCTCAATGCTTGATCAAGAATATGGTTATCTTCTGAAAAGAGGTTATCCAGCCGCAGGCCAAATGTTCAGCTTCCTATACCGCACAATGGATGGAAAGAATTGGAAACTTATACGAGAACTCCACGATGATGTACATAACTATCCAAAAAGTTTGCTCTTCTGGAGCAAAACCGATGGTGTTATATTGACAAATTATCATGGTTATGAAGATTGTGTCTATATAACGCACGACGGAGGTGATAGTTGGCACCCCGTGCCGATATTGGTTCCAGATGAAATCCGCAATTATTCTTATTATGAGGGAGAAAATGCCCGGGTTGAAACCGGCAAACTGCTTCTTGAACTTTCAGCACATTTTGAGGACAAAAATCCAGTTATTTTTACAGTATCCATAGACGCAAGTACTGAATAACAGATAAACATAAATGGTTTATGTTAGTATAATGTGCTCCGTAAATCCGGAATGAAGAAAACTAAATCGGCTTGCCCAGTATTCCAGTATTATTATAACAAGGGCAAACCTTTTTTAATACGTCGGCGTTGCATACCCATAGACGGAGGTAACCGCTCAATAATACGCCGCCTGTACAAAAGCAGATATCCCGTTGTTCATCTGCAAAAATTTAAAGATTATTTCTTGAGGAATACAAGGCACTGTGGTATGATAAACTAAAGAGCAAGTATTCGAATTGAAATAACGCAGCGTGACGGGAAAGGGTGATTGTCTATGCTGGCTGTACATGGATATTATGATGGCGTGGCCATTAAACCGTTGGAAAAGATTCCGGCAAAGCCCAACCAGCGCGTCATCATCACAATTATGGACGAATTTGTGGAGCCGATAAAGGAAACACAGAAAAAAGGCATGCGCGGTATCCTTGCCGAATATGCCGATCCGAATCTGGCACAGAAGGAAAAGAGCGCCTGGGAACAGGCCATGATAGAAAAGTATGGTAATTCTTGATGCCAACATGATACTGAGGTATCTTCTGAATGACAATCAGGAGATGGCAGATCAAGCTGAGCAGTATCTGAACAGTGAAAATGCGTTTGTAACGATTGAAGTGATCGCAGAGGTCGTTTATGTGCTTAAAAGTGTTTATTCCCTGAAACGTACTGCAATTGCCGATACAGTCAAGGGTTTTCTGAATCTTGCCGACTGCCGGGAGATGGATGTGGTGAGAGTTGCCCTGGACACTTTTGCTGCGCACAATCTTGATTTTGTGGACTGTGTGTTATATGGATATAACCGCGTAAAGGGAATTCAAATTGCGACGTTCGATAAAAAACTGCTAAAGCTGATTGCTGAGCATTGATACTGCCCATATTGAAAACCGTGCCGTAAATTCGTACATCCGCGAATTTATGGCACGGTTTTGGTTTGCAATGATTTGGGGTTTCTATTGTCTGCACGTCCCGCAGCCATGGCAGACGCCGCAGTCGGCGCAGCTTCCGCCGCAGGAGGATTTGCCGGCCTTCCTGTCGCGGACCATGCCGCGCACAATGAGGCCGAGCAACGCCGCGACCGCGAGGATCAGCACGAGATTGACAAAATTTGCCGCGAGCCACGCGAGCATGGGATCACATCCTTTCCAGAGATGGCGGCGGTGCCGGACGGGCCGACACCGCCAAAGAGGAAGAAAAAGGGGATTACTTTACGCTGAGCTTCTGCGACTCCTTGTAGGGCTTGAAGAGCTGCCAGCAGATCGCTGCCAGCAGGCAGATCGCCGCGGCAAGGCCGATCAAGTTTGCACCGCCGGCAAAGGCGCAGCCGAGCTGCCAGACGATCAGAGCGGTCACATAGGCGAAGCAGCACTGATAGCAGATCGCAAACCAGGTCCATTTGCGGCTGTTCATCTCGCGCTTGATGGCGCCGATGGCCGCAAAGCAGGGGGCGCAGAGGAGGTTGAAGATCATGAAGGCATAGGCCGCAAGCCTGCCGTGACCGCCGGAGAAGGCGTTGAAGTCCTTGGCCACCTGGTCCCAGATCTGCTCGCCGTTTTCCTCCAGCTCCTCCTCGCCGTCCTTGTCGTCGTAGTTATACAGGACGCCGAAGGTGCCGACCACCTCTTCCTTGGCCACAAGGCCGGTGACGGTGGCGACGGTGGGCTTCCAGTCGCCGAAGCCCAGGGGCTTAAAGATAAAGGAGACAGGCTGCGCGGCGCGGGCCAGGATGGAGTCGTCCATGGGCTCGACCTCGTCCTCGGGAATGTTCATGCGCTTTGCTACCTGGGAAACATACTCCTCGGTAACGACGGTTTTATCCTTATACAGCTCCTTGACCATGCCGAAGCGGCCGTTGACCGTACCGAAGCCGGAGAGGAACCAGATGATGACGGAGGCGATGACGATGACGGAGCCGGCGCGCTTGATGAAGGACCAGCCGCGCTCCCAGGTACCGCGCAGGACGTTGCCCCAGGCGGGGACGTGATAGGGCGGCAGTTCCATGACGAAGGGGGCGGGATCGCCCGCGAACATCTTCGTCTTCTTGAGCATGATGCCGGAGATGACGATGGCGGCTATGCCGATGAAGTAGGCGGAGGTGGCGACCAGGGTGCTGCCGCCGAAGAGCGCGCCGGCAATCAGACCGACGATGGGCATTTTCGCGCCGCAGGGGATGAAGGTGGTGGTCATGATCGTCATGCGGCGGTCACGTTCGTTTTCAATGGTGCGCGAGGCCATGACGCCCGGGATGCCGCAGCCGGTGCCGACCAGCATGGGGATGAAGCTCTTGCCGCTCAGACCGAAGCGGCGGAAGATGCGGTCCATGATGAAGGCAATGCGGGCCATGTAGCCGCAGTCCTCAAGAATGCAGAGCATCAGGAAGAGGACCAGCATCTGGGGAACAAACCCGAGCACCGAGCCGACGCCGGCAAGGATGCCGTCGGAGATGAGGCCCACGAGCCACGGGGCCGCGCCCCAGCTCTCCAGCAGCGAGCGGGAGCCGCCCACCAGCACCTCGCCGCCCAGCACGTCGTTTGCCCAGTCGGTGAGGAAGGTGCCGATGCCAAGGCCGCCGTCGGCGATGGAGGTGCCCATGGAGACGGCGTAGACCAGGTACATGACAAGAGCGAAGATGGGAAGCGCCAGCCAGCGGTTGGTGACGATCCTGTCGATCTTGTCGGAGACCGTGAGCTCTCCGGTGTTTTTCTTTTTATAGCAGGCCTTGATGGTGGAGCCTATGCAGAGGTAGCGCTCGTTGGTGATGATGCTCTCGGCGTCGTCGTCCAGCTCCTTTTCGGCGGCTTTGATGTCCTGCTCGATATGTTCCAGTGTGGCGGCGGGCAGATTCAGCTTCTGCATCACCTTCTCGTCGCGCTCGAAGAGCTTGATGGCGTACCAGCGCTGCTGCTCCTCGGGCAGGTTATGTACCGTGACCTCCTCGATATGGGCCAGGGCATGCTCCACAACGCCGCTGAACTTGTGCTGCGGGACGGTCTTCGTGCCCTTGGCGGCTCTGACGGCGGCCTCGGCCGCGTTCTGGATGCCGTCACCCTTGAGGGCGGAGATCTCCACCACCTCGCAGCCGAGCTGGCGCGACAGCTCCCGGATGTTGATCTGGTCTCCCTTGCGGCGGACGATGTCCATCATGTTGATGGCCACCACCACAGGGATGCCGAGCTCCGTGAGCTGGGTGGTGAGGTAGAGGTTGCGCTCCAGGTTGGTGCCGTCCACAATGTTGAGAATGGCGTCGGGGCGCTCGTCAATGAGATAGTTTCTTGCAACCACTTCCTCCAGCGTGTAGGGGGAGAGCGAGTAAATGCCGGGCAGGTCCGTGACGATGACGCCGTCATGCTTTTTGAGCCTGCCTTCCTTCTTCTCCACTGTGACGCCGGGCCAGTTGCCGACGAACTGAGTCGAGCCGGTCAGCGCGTTAAACAGCGTTGTTTTGCCGCTGTTGGGGTTGCCGGCCAGGGCAATACGAAGTTCCATAGCCAAAATCCTTTCCTTTCATGGTTAGAATACACTAACCTCAGTGCTTAAAAAAACAGGGGCCGCCGCCCCGGCAATCTGCGCCTGGATCGGGTCTGCCTTATTCGACCTCGACCATCTCGGCATCGGCCTTGCGCAGGCTCAGCTCGTAATTGCGTACCGTGACCTCCACCGGATCACCCAGCGGCGCCACCTTGCGCACGTATACAGACACGCCCTTGGTGATGCCCATGTCCATGATGCGGCGCTTGACCGCGCCCTCACCGTGGAGCTTGACGACCTTGACGGTCTCGCCGATCTTTGCGTCCCGCAGTGTTTTCATGCTTGTCTCTTCCTCCGTTCACAATAAAATCATACCATGATCCGCCGGGCCATATCCGCGTCCAGCGCGATCCTGGCGTTCTTGACGTTCACGATCACGTTTCCGTTCAGCACCGTGACCAGCGTGACGGTCCCGCCCACTACGAAGCCGAGATCCTCCAGATGCTTTTTCACCTCGGGACTGCCGCCGATCCTGCGGATCAGGTTCTCCTCGCCCGGTGCAGCCAGATTCAATGGCATCATGTTCCTGTCACTCCTTCTCTTCTCTCAAAAGTTAAGCACCGCTAACTTTCAGAGCCTATAATAGTTGCTCGCGGCTAACTTGTCAAGAGCTTTTGCAAAAAAAGATAGCGGAGGCTAACGGGCGGGCAAACCTTAAGATTTCCTAAAACTCTTTTCCCGCGCTTGTAAAAACGGCCTGCGGCGCTTATAATTTTAGCATCGTTATGGCCGTGCGGCGACTTTGCCTGCCCGGCCGCAGAAAAGAAGGAGGGACACACATGAGCGACAAGGAGATGAAGCGACTTGACGATGCCGGTCTCGACAAGGTCAGCGGCGGCGCGCAGGAAGTGCGAAAGCAGAAAATCGGCTACACGGTCAAGCGAGGCGACACCCTGATCAAGATCGCGGCGATGTTTGATGTGTCGGTTCTGGATCTGATCGCCTGGAACGATATCCGCAATCCCGATCTCATCTATGCCGGCCAGACCCTGGTCATCTACAAGTCTTGAAACATGCGCGGCCCCGGAATCGACTTCTGATTCCGGGGCCGCGCACGCTGTCGGGGGCTCACAGCTTCAAAAACGCCTCAAAGTTTTCGCCCAAAATCATCTCATTCAGGCGGTCTCCGAGCTTGAGAGAGAAAAAGCGCTCCAGTTCCTCGCCCGGCTCCCACATGGGGTAGTCGGTGCCGAAGAAGATATGCGTCGGATCAAAGCTCTCAATGGCCTTGCGCGCCGCGTCATAGGCGTTGAAGGGCAGGGTGCTGCTCGTGTCGATATACACGTTCGGCAGCTTCAGGCATGCCCGGGCTTCACGCCATTCACTCCAGCCGCCGCAGTGGGGGGCCACGCAGCGCAGCTTCGGGAAACACTTTGCCACATGGGCCATGCGGCTCGGCGAGGAGTAGTCGTAACGGTAGTCGCCTGTGTGGGCGATGAGGAAGAGGTTTTCCGCGCTCATGATCTCGTAGAGGGGCATGAGCCGCTCATCATCCAGGTGAAAGCGCTGGATATCCGGGTGCAGCTTGATGCCCTTGAGCCCCGCCTCCTTCATGCGCCGAATCTCGCCCTCGAAGTCAGGGTAATCCGGGTGCATGGTGCCCACGCCGATGAGCTGCGGGTTATCCCGGCAGGTATCGCGGATAAAGCGGTTGATGATCTCCACCTGGTGAGACGCGGTGGCAGTGGAGAAAACCACGGCACGCGCAACGCCGTCACGCGCCATGCGCGGCAGCAGGTCCTCCGCGGTGCCCGGCAGATGGCCGAGAGCGACAGGTTTGGGAATCTCCGCGTTGCAGGAGCCTTCATAGAAGCTGTTGGTCGCCATCACGGCAGCCAGGGCAATGCGGGGCTGAAAGATGTGTACATGTGCGTCGACAATGTGCATAGGGCTCACCCGGTCTCGTTGGATTTGCGAAGAGTTTAGCGAGTGAAAGTCAAATTGTCAAGAATTATTTCAGATCCCGCATGAAAAAATGGTAATTTATACAGTTGACGCTGGGAGAGGCCTGTGTTAAAATCCGCAGTGTGAAAACGGAAAACAGCGATGAGGGAAAATCGCTTCCGAAGGATCGCCACAGAGAGCCGGCGGCTGGTGCGAGTCGGCGCGGGAAACGGAAAGCGTCTCGTTCCTGAGCGGGATCTGTGAAAGAAATAGTAGCGGATCACGGGAGGCCCCGTTACAGGCCATGGGTTTATTGGAACCCGAGAGAGTCCGCCGGGCCCGGCGGAAAAAACAGGGTGGTACCGCGAATACAAATTCGCCCCTGAGGTCGCAGTGACTTCAGCGGGCTTTCTTTTTTACCGAAAAAGCTCTGCGCCGCAGGACCGTTCCTCCGATCGGCCCGAACGCCGGGACAGAATCAAGGAGAGTGCATACAATGGACAAAATCCGCGTCAGCGACATTACCATGAAACAGCTTGCCAGGCAGGGGGACAACAGCCTGAGCTTCAAGGGAAAAATCGAGGTCGCAAAGCTTCTGGACAAGCTTGCGGTCTCTGTCATTGAGATCGAAGGCATCCGCTCTGCCCGGGCCGACGCCCTGCGCATCAAGTCCATCGCCTCCGCTGTGAAGGACAGCATCCTTGCCGTGCAGGTGGAGCTGGACGAGCAGAGCGTGGCGGATACCTGGGAGGCCCTCAAGGGAGCCCGGCACCCGCGCCTGCAGGTCATGGCCCCGGTGAGCACCGTGCAGATGGAGTATCTTTCCCGCAAAAAGCCGGAAGCCATGCTCGAGACCATCGGGAGCATCGTGCGCGCCTGCGCCGAAAAGACGGAGGACGTGGAATTTCTCGCCGAGGACGCCACCCGCAGCGACGAGGCCTTTCTCAAGCGCGCCATCGAGTCCGCGATCGACGCCGGGGCGAAGACCGTCACCGTCTGCGACGCCACCGGAGCGCTGCTGCCGGAGGAGCTTGCGGCCTTCCTCAAAAACCTTCTGGACACGATCCCGGCCCTGCAGGGCGTGACCCTGGGCGTGGCCTGTGCCAACACCATGGCCATGGCGGACGCCTGCTGTGTGGCGGCGGTGCGCGCCGGTGTGCGCGAGGTGAAGACCGCCTGCGCCGGGGACACCGCCTCGCTGCAGAATGTGGCGGGCATCCTCTCGGCAAGGGAGGAGCTCTTCGGCGTCACATGTCCCCTGCACACGGTGGAGCTCAAGCGCATCGTGCGTCAGATCGTCTGGATGGTGGAGACCAAGCGCAACAAGACTTCGCCCTTTGACGACGGGGTGCAGGACACGGCAAAGGAGTTTGCCCTTGCCATCGGGGATGACGCGGTGAGTGTCGCCAATGCCGCGCGGGAGCTGGGCTACGACCTCAACAGCGAGGATATTCAGGCCGTGTGGGAGGCCGTGCAGGAGCTGCTGCACCATAAGGAGCAGGTCGGCGCGCGCGAGCTCGACGCCATCATCGCCTCCGTGGCCCTGCAGGTGCCGCAGAGCTATACCATCGAAAGCTACGTCATCAACAGCGGCAGCAATATCTCCGCCATGGCCCACCTGAAGCTCAACCACGAGGGGGAGATCCTTGAGGGCGTCACCCTCGGCGACGGGCCCATCGACGCTGCCTTCCTGGCCCTTGAGAAGATCGTGAACCGCCACTATGAGCTGGACGATTTCCAGATCCGCGCCGTCACCGAAGGCCGCGAGGCCATGGGCGAGACGGTGGTGCGCCTTGTGTCCAACGGAAAGCTCTACTCCGGGCGCGGCATCTCCACCGACATCGTCTATTCGAGCATTCTGGCTTATATGAATGCGCTCAACAAGATCGTGTATGAGGAGGGTGAGGCATGAGGCTTTCCTTTTCGACCCGCGGCTGGCAGTCTCTGGACTGGGAGCAGCTGCTCGAATCCGCCAGAGAGAGCGGCATGAACGGCATTGAGCTCTATGACCTCTATAAGCGTCATGATCTCATCGACCGCGGCTGCGCCTTCGACCGCTATCACGCCGCCGCGACGGCCCGGCAGCTCCGGGAAAACGGCATGGCTGTGCCCTGCCTTGACAGCTCCCTCGATCTCTCCGTGCCCGAAACGGACCCGGAGGGGATCTACAAGCACTTCGAGATCGCAAACGCCATCCGCACACCCTATGTCTCCCTCATCGCTCTGGAGGAGCGGGAGGACCTGGTGCGGGAGCGCCTGAAAAAGCTCCTGCCGAAGGCGGACAAAGCGGACGTGACGCTGCTCATCAAAACCACCGGCATCTATGCCGACACGGGGAGGCTGCGCGCTCTGCTGGATGATTTTGCCAGTGACCGCCTCGCGGCCCTCTGGGATATCCACCATCCCTGCCACGACTGCGGGGAGGATGCCGACACCACCATCAAAAATCTCGGCGCCTATGTGCGCCATGTGCATATCCGCGACTCGGACGAGTCCGGCGGATACACCGTCATCGGCGAGGGGAGCCTGCCGGTGGATGAGATGATCCGCGCCCTCGGCTCCATCGACTACGACGGTTATATCTCCCTCGTCTGGAAGCCGGAGTGGATCGAGGACATGGACGACCCCGACATTCTCTTCCCCCATTTCGTCAACTACATGAGCCGCTTTGAGAACACCCGCGGCAAGAAAAAGCGCCTCTACCCGAACCACGACGGGACCGGCGAATATGTCTGGAAAAAGGACGAGCTGCTGGATCTCAACTTCTCCCAGGTCCTCGACCGCATGGTGGAGGAGTTCCCGGACCAGTACGCCTTCAAGTACACGACCCTCGACTACACCCGCACCTATGAGGAGTTCCGCGAGGATGTGGACCGCTTCGCCCGGGCCCTGGTCTACCTCGGCGTAAAGCCCGGCAGCAAGGTCGCCGTCTGGGCCACCAACATCCCCGCCTGGTACATCACCTTCTGGGCCACCGTCAAGCTCGGGGCGGTACTCGTCACGGTGAACACCGCCTACAAGAGCCATGAGGCCGAATACCTTCTGCGCCAGTCGGACACCCACACCCTCATCATGATCGAGTCGTGCCTCGATTCCAACTACCGCGCCATCATCAACGAGCTCTGCCCCGAGCTCAAGGGCCACGACAAGGATAAGCCCCTGCACTGCCGCAAGCTCCCGTTTTTGAGAAACGTCATCACTGTGGATTTTAAGCAGGAAGGCAGCCTCACTTTTGAGGAGGCCATGTCCCGCGCGGAGCTTGTCCCGCAGGAGACGGTCAACGCCATGGCCGCCCAGGTCAAGCCGGACGATGTGTGCAACATGCAGTACACCTCCGGCACGACGGGCTTTCCCAAGGGTGTCATGCTCACGCACTACAACGTGGTCAACAACGGCAAGTGCATCGGCGACCGCATGGGCCTTTCCACCGCGGACCGCATGATGATCCAGGTGCCCATGTTCCACTGCTTCGGCATGGTCCTGTCCATGACCTCCTCCATGACCCACGGGGCCACGCTCTGCCCCATGCCCTATTTCTCCGCAAAGAGCTCCCTTGCCTGCATCCAGCAGGAGAAGATCACCTGCTTTAACGGCGTGCCCACCATGTTCATCGCCATGTTCAACCACCCGGACTACCGCAGGACGGACTTCTCCCACATGCGCACGGGCATCATGGCCGGGGCCGGCTGCCCGCCGGAGCTGATGCGCCGCGCCGCCCGGCCGGACGAGATGAACATGCGCGGCATCGTCTCCGTATACGGCCAGACCGAGTCCGCCCCCGGCAGCACCATGTCCGCCTGGACCGACTCCCTGGATGTGCGCACCGACACCGTGGGCTACGCCTTCCCACACGTGGAGTGCAAGATCGTAGACCCCGAGACCGGGCTTGAGCTCGGCGACAACCAGACGGGTGAATTCTGCTCCCGCGGGTATAATACCATGAAGGGCTATTACAAAATGCCCCGCGCCACCGCCGAGACCGTGGACAGCGAGGGCTGGCTCCACTCCGGAGACCTGGCCGTGCGGGATGAAAACGGCAACTACCGCATCACCGGACGCCTCAAGGATATGATCATCCGCGGCGGCGAAAACATCTACCCCAAGGAGATCGAGGAGTTTATCTACACCCATCCCAAGGTGCAGGACGTGCAGGTCATCGGCGTGCCTGACAAGAAGTACGGCGAGGAGGCCTATGCCTGCATCATCCTCAAGGAAGGGGAGAGCATGACCGAGGCGGAAATGCGGCAGTATATCACCGACCACATGGCCCGCCACAAGGTCCCGCGCTATATCACCTTCACCGACGCCTTCCCCATGAACGCCGCGGGGAAGATACTCAAATACAAAATGCGCGAAGAAGCGGCAAAAGCACTGAATCTTGAATGATGCTGCGGGCGGTTTTCGTCAAAAAGGCGAATCTCTTTAAATGGCGAAAGTTTCTCCTTGACAAATGCACAAATTTGCGGTAATAATTGAGGCAACATTCACAAAGGCTGTGACGAAGACGGCTGAAGGGAAGCGTACACAGAGAGCCGACGGATGGTGCGAGTCGGAAACGCCAGCTTCAAATGCCCATCACTTCCGAGCCGGAGACCCGAAAGACGGCAAGTAGGCGTCTCCCGTTCCGCCCGCGTTAAGGGATAGGGCCTGTTAGGGCCTGAAGCGGCAGCGTCTCGCTGCAATTTGAGTGGTACCGCGGGTTCATGACAGCTCGCCTCAAGTGTTCTTGGGGCGGGTTTTTTTCATTCCATTTGCATTGTTACCGCAATCAACGATTTCTTTTCAGAAACGGGAGAAAGACTTATGAACGTACAAACCGCAGACAATCAGCTTTTGCAGATCGCCCTCCGTATCCGGGAGCTGCGCGATATCGTCGGCTTTTCCACCCAGGAGATGGCGGCGCGCACCGGCATCACCGAGGAGCAGTACATCGCCTACGAATCCGGCCAGGTGGATCTGCCCTTCACCTTCCTGCACAAGGCCGCCATGGCCATGGGGGTCGAGCCGATCCAGCTTCTCGAGGGCCGCAGTGCAAGGCTGACCTCCTATGCCGTCAACCGCAAGGATCAGGGCCTTGTCACCGCCGTGGAGGACGGTATCGTCATCCAGAACATGGCGGCCCTCTTCCGCAAGAAGATGGCTACGCCCTACTGGGTCACCTACCAGTATTCGGCAGAGCTTCAGAACGAGCCCATCCACACCACCACCCACGCCGGGCAGGAGTTCGACCTCATCATCAAGGGCACCCTGCGTGTTCGCATCGGCGACCATGAGGAGATCCTGCACGAGGGCGACAGCATCTATTACGACAGCTCCACGCCCCACGGCATGATCGCGATCGACGGGCACGACTGCACCTTCCTCGCCATGATCATGGCGGCGGACGAGACCGTGCAGAAGCCGGGCCTCGTCCTCGGCGAGGAGGAGGAAGCGGCAAAGCCCGCCCTCAAGCCCGAGAAGGAGCCGCTGCTGTGCCAGAAGTTCATCGAGGCCGAAGAGGACGCCGCCGGCTGCCTGCGGGATCTGCGCTTCAAGAACGAGGACAGCTTCAACTTTGCCTTCGATATTGTAGATGAGATCGCCCGCAAGACGCCCGAGAAGCTCGCCATGCTTCATGTCGCAAACGACATGACCGAGCGGCGCTTCACCTTCAAGGACATCAAGGACGCCTCCTCCCAGGCGGCCAACTACTTTACCTCCCTCGGCATCAAGCGGGGCGACCGGGTCATGCTGGTGCTCAAGCGCCACTATCAGTTCTGGTTTGCGATCCTCGGCCTGCACAAGCTCGGCGCCATCGCCATCCCGGCTACAAACCAGCTCCTCTCCCACGACTTTGAGTACCGCTTCAAGGCTGCCCGCGTGTCCGCCATCCTCTGCACAGCCGACGGTGATGTGGCCCACCAGGCCGAGCTCGGCGAGCAGGCAGCCGGCATGAGCCTTACGAAGATCCTGGTCGGCGGCCGGCGCGAGGGCTGGCACGATTTCGATTCCGAGTACGGCCTCTTCTCCCGCCGCTATCGCCGGAGCGAGGATTCTCCCTGCGGGGACGATCCCATGCTCATGTTCTTCACCTCCGGCACCACGGGCTACCCGAAGATGGCCCTTCACAGCTACAAATACGCCCTCGGCCACTACGTCACTGCCCGCTACTGGCACCTTGTCGAGCGGGACGGCCTGCACTTCACCATCTCCGAGACCGGCTGGGGCAAGGCGCTCTGGGGCAAGCTCTACGGCCAGTGGCTCTGCGAGGGGGCGGTGTTCACCTATGACTTTGACCGCTTTGACGCGGACAAGATCCTGCCCATGTTCGCCAAATACCATATCACCACCTTCTGCGCGCCGCCCACCATGTACCGCATGCTCATCAAGAGTGACATTTCCAAGTACGATCTCTCCTCCATCCGCCATGCCACCACAGCAGGCGAGGCGCTCAACCCCGAGGTCTTCTATCAGTTTGAAAAGCTTACGGGCCTGCGCGTGGCGGAGGGCTTCGGCCAGACCGAAATGACCCTCGGCATCGCAAACCTTGTGGGCGAGACCATCAAGCCCGGCTCCATGGGCAAGCCCGTCCCCGCCTATGGGGTGGACATCCTCGACCGCGACGGCAAGCCCGTCGAGGACGGCATCAGCGGCGAGATCGTCATCAAGGCCGATGAGAACGGCAAGCGCAAGTGCGGCCTCTTCCTCGGTTACTACAACGACGAAGAGCGCACGCGCGAGGTCTGGTACGACGGCTATTACCACACCGGCGACGAGGCCTGGCGCGATGAGGACGGCTTCTATTGGTACGTTGGCCGCGTGGATGACGTTATCAAGTCCTCCGGCTACCGCATCGGACCCTTCGAGATCGAAAACGTCATCATGGAGCTGCCCTACGTGCTCGAGTGCGGCGTCTCCGCGGCGCCGGACGAGATCCGCGGTCAGGTCGTCAAGGCCAGCATCGTCCTCGTCCCCGGCAAGGAGGGAACGGATGATCTCAAGAAGGAGATCCAGAACTACGTCAAGCAGCACACCGCACCCTACAAGTACCCGCGCATCGTCGAATTCAAGACCGAGCTTCCCAAGACGATCAGCGGAAAAATCATGAGAAACAAGCTGTGATCCCTCATGCCTCCCCCAGCTTCTTGCGGTGTCAGGGAGAGGATTCTGACGCGTGGGAAGCGTGCGACATTCCAAGCTCTGCTGACCGCGAAGCGGTGGAAGGGGTCGTATGACCCCCACAGTCGCTGCCGCGACAGCTCCCTCAGAGAGGGAGCCAAAGATGAAGGATATTCTTATGAATCATAAACGCTTAACTCTCTTTGCCGGACATTACGGCAGCGGAAAAACCAATATCGCCCTGAACTATGCCCTCTGGCTCAAGCGGCAGGGGCTGCGGGTAACGGTCGCGGATCTTGACATCGTAAACCCCTACTTCCGCACCAAGGACGGGGAGCAGCAGCTCAAGGAGGCGGGCGTGCGCCTCATTTCCTCGGACTACGCAAACTCCAACGTCGACCTGCCCGCTCTGCCGGGAGAGGCATACGCTCTCGTGGACGACAAGAGCGCCTGCGGCGTCATCGACGTGGGCGGCGACGACCGGGGCGCCCTCGCCCTGGGGCGCTATGTGCCTGCCATCCGGGATGAGGGAGACTATGAAATGCTCTTCGTCCTCAACAAGGCCCGACCCCTGACACGCACCGTGGACGATGCGCTGGAGGTCTTCTATGAGATCGAGGCCGCCTGCAGTCTGCCCTTTACCGCGATCGTGAACAACACGAACCTCGGCCCGCTGACAAAAGCGGAGGACGTGATCGCAGGGGAGGGCTTTGCCGAGGAAGTGGCAAAGCGCGTGGGATTGCCGGTCAAGATGAGCTGCGCGTCCGAAAAGCTCAGTGCGGAGCTTCAAAACAAAGTGAGCAATTTCTTTCCTATACAGATCATGCAACTATACTACATGGAGAAAGAAGGAACAAGCCTTGGCAAAACTAACCTTTAGAGAGGAAATCTGCAAGGGCTGCGGCCTGTGTGTCGCGGCATGTCCGAAGCAGATCCTGGCCCTTTCTAAAACCAAACTCAACCCCAAAGGATATTCCCCCGTGGAGCTGACGAAGCCCGAGGAGTGCATCGGCTGCGCAAGCTGCGCCATGATGTGCCCCGACTGCGTCATCACCGTGGAGCGTTAAGGAAAGGAGCAGGCGTATGAGTGAAACCGTCCTTATGAAAGGAAACGAAGCCCTCGCGGAGGCCGCCATTCTGGCCGGCTGCCGCCACTACTTCGGCTATCCCATTACCCCGCAGACCGAGGTCGCAGCCTACATGGCCAAGAAGATGCCCAAGATCGGCGGCACCTTCCTCCAGGCCGAGAGCGAGATCGCGGCCATCAACATGGTATACGGTGTCGCCGCCACCGGCCACCCGGCCATGACCTCCTCCTCCAGCCCCGGCATCTCCCTGAAGACCGAGGGCATCTCTTACCTCGCCGGCGCGGATCTGCCCGCTCTCATCATCAATGTCCAGCGCGGCGGTCCCGGCCTCGGCGGCATCCAGCCCTCCCAGTCCGACTACAATCTTGTCACCCGCGGCCCCGGCCACGGCGACTTCCATGTGCTGGTCTTTGCTCCGGCCTCCGTCCAGGAAATGGCCGACCTCACAGGCCGTGCCCTGCATCTGGCGTGGAAGTACCGCATGCCCGCCATGCTGTTGGCTGACGGCACCATGGGACAGATGATGGAGCCCGTTACCCTGCCCGAGCCCTGCAACGCTTTTGGCGACGACAATCCCTGGGCCGCGACCGGCACGGAGATGAAGCGCCCCCACAACGTTGTCAACTCGCTGTATCTCTCCCCGGATGAGCTGGAAAAGTTCAACTTTGAGCGTTTCGCGCGCTACGCGAAGATCGAAGAGGACGAGCCCCTGTGGGAGGAGTACATGATGGATGACGCCGAGATCTGCATCGTGTCCTGCGGCATTACCGCCCGCGTCTCCCGCAATGCCATCGTCGAGGCAAGAAAACAGGGCATCAAGGTCGGCATGCTCCGTCCCATCACGCTCTGGCCCTTCCCGAAGAAGGCCCTTGCGGCCGCTGCCGATAAGGTCAATGCCTTCCTCTGCGTGGAGATGAACATGGGCCAGATGAAGGACGACGTGGAGCTGGCGATCCGCTGCCGTAAGCCCGTCGCCCTCTGCAACCGCGTCGGCGGCATGATCCCCACGCCGGACGAGGTGCTTGCGCATATCAAGAAGATCGCAGAAGGAGGAACTGAAGCATGATCGTGTTTGAAAAGCCCCATGCCCTGACCGACACCCCCCTGCACTACTGCCCGGGCTGCACCCATGGCATCGTGCACCGGCTTGTCGCCGAGGCCATTGACGAGCTCGGCATCGAGGGCAGGACCGTCGGCATCGCGCCCGTCGGCTGCTCCGTGCTTGCCTACAACTACTTTAACTGCGACATGATCGAGGCTGCCCACGGCCGCGCCCCCGCTGTCGCCACCGGCGTCAAGCGCGCCCTGCCCGACAACATCGTTTTCGCCTACCAGGGCGACGGCGACCTTGCCTCCATCGGCATGTGCGAGACGGTCTCCACCGCAGCTCGCGGCGAAAACATCACTGTCATCTTTATCAACAACGCTATTTACGGCATGACCGGCGGCCAGATGGCCCCGACCTCCCTGCTCGGCCAGGTCACCCAGACCTCTCCCTACGGCCGCGACCCCAAGACTCAGGGCTACCCCATCCGCGTTTGCGAGCTGCTCTCTACGCTGGATGCTCCCGCCTACCTCGAGCGCGTCACCGTCAACAACGTGAAGAATGTCCGCAGCGCCAAGCGCGCCATCAAAAAGGCCTTCCAGAACCAGATCGACGGCAAGGGCTTCTCGTTTATCGAAGTCCTCTCCGCCTGCCCCACCAACTGGGGCATGACGCCGCAGAAGGCCCTGCAGTGGATCGACGAGGCCATGATCCCCCAGTATCCGCTGGGTGTGTTCCGGGATAAGGAGGCGTAAGTATGGCACATCATGAAATCGTGATCGCCGGCTTCGGCGGACAGGGCCTGCTGTTTATCGGCAAGATCCTGGCCTATGCCGGCCTCGTGGAAAAGCGCCAGCTCAGCTGGCTGCCCTCCTACGGCCCCGAAATGCGCGGCGGCACCGCAAACTGCAACGTCATCCTTTCCGATGACCCTGTGGGCTCGCCCATTGTACAGCACCCCAACGTGCTCATTGTCATGAACACCCCCTCCCTCGACAAGTATGAGAGTGCGGTTGTCCCCGGCGGCAAGATCTTTGTGGACTCCACCCTTATCTCCCGCAAGGTCGAGCGCGACGATGTGGATGTGTACTATATCCCCGCCACCCAGATGGCCAAGGATCTGGAGCTCGGGAATCTTGCCAACATGATCCTGCTCGGCAGCGTGATCCGCGAGACGAAGTGCATCAGGGAAGAGACCGTGGAAGAAGCCCTCAGGCACGTGATCCCCGCCCGCAAGGCAAACCTCCTGGAGGTCAACCTCAAGGCCATTCAGGCCGGAAAGGATTACCGCCCGTGATCATCGCCTGCTGCCAGATGGATGTGCGCCTGGGAGACCCCACGTACAACTTTGCCCATGCGGAGGCGCTTGTCCGCAAAGCCGCCGCCGAAGGCGCGGATGTGGTCATGCTGCCCGAGACCTGGAACGTCGGCTTTTTCCCGAAAGAGAATCTTGCAGAGCTTGCGGACCCGAACGGGGAGAATGTGCAGCGCCTTTTCGGCACGCTTGCCAGGGAAGCGCATGTAAACATCGTAGCGGGCAGCGCCGCGACAGTGCGCGGGGAGAAGGTTTTCAACACCGCCTGTGTCTTCGACCGCGAGGGCGCCTGCGTGGCGGCTTACAACAAGACCCACCTCTTCACCCCCATGGGCGAGCATGATTATTTCACTCCCGGCGATCATCTCTGCTCCTTCACACTGGACGGCATCAGGTGCGCGCTCATCATCTGCTACGATCTGCGTTTCCCGGAGCTGACCCGCACCCTCGTCCTGCAGGGGGCCGACCTGCTCTTCGTCCCGGCTGAGTGGCCCGCTGTGCGCATGCTGCATTGGCAGACGCTCAACCGCGCCCGCGCCATCGAGAACCAGATCTTCCTGGCCTGCTGCAACGGCTGCGGCACGGCGGGGGAGACGGTGTACGGCGGCCATTCCGCCATCTACGATCCCTGGGGCGAGGTGAAGGCCGAGGCCGGTGCTCAGGAAGAGATCATCCTTGCCGACTGCGACTTTTCAGTCAAGGAGCAGATCAGAAACAGCATCAACGTCTTCCGGGACAGAAGACCGGAAATGTATCACGTTTAATCCCCTTGTCTCCCCCGGCCGCCTGCTGCGCTTGGGGAGGGAGACCGCTGATCCCCTTGCCTCCCCCGGCTGCCTGCGGCGTTTGGGGGAGGATGCTGACACGCGGGAAGCGCGCGACATTCCAAGCTTTGCTGACCGCTTCAGCGGTGGAAGGGGTTCTGCCTACAAAACTATATTCAAAGGAGAACCATCATGGACTACAATTTCCCCGTAACCCGCACCACCCATCCCAAGCCCCGGCCTGAGGATGAGAGCAAGCTCGGCTTTGCCAAGTACTTCACCGACCACATGTTCGTCATGGATTGGGACGAGGGCCAGGGCTGGCATGACGGACGCATCGTTCCCCACGCCCCTATCGAGATCGAGCCCGCTTCCTGCGTACTGCACTATGCACAGATGATGTTTGAGGGCATGAAGGCATACAAGACCGCCGACGGTCACGTCCAGCTCTTCCGCCCCGACATGAACATCGCCCGCATGGTCCGAACCAACGAGCGTATGTGCATCCCCGAGCTGCCCGGTGATCTGTTCCTGGCCGCCGTCAAGGCTGTCATCTGGGAAGACCGCGACTGGATCCCCAGCTCCCCCGGCACGGCACTGTATATCCGCCCCTTCATCTTCGGCGATGAGGTCTCCTTCTCCGTTCTGCCCGCCAAGCACTATCGCTTCATGATCATCCTGACCCCGACCGGCTCCTACTACGCGGCCAATGACGGCGGTCTCTCCACCACCCGCATCTTCGTGCAGGATACCTATATCCGCGCTGCCCGCGGCGGCACAGGCTATGCCAAGGTCGGCGGCAACTACGGCGGCGGCATGCGCGCCTCCCTGGACGCCATGAAGTACAACTGCAAGGACGTGCTGTGGCTGGACGCGGCCGAGAACAAGTACGTGGAAGAGATCGGCACCTCCAATGCCTTCTTCCGCATCAATGACGAGGTCATCACTGCCCCCCTGGATTCCGGCACGATCCTGCCTGGCATCACTCGCAACTCCGTCATTCAGCTCCTGAAGAAGTGGGGCGTCAAGATCTCCGAGCGCAAGCTCTCCATCGACGAGATCATCGCCGCCTCCAAGAACGGCACCCTGCAGGAGATCTTTGCCTCCGGCACCGCCGCCGTCATCTCCCCGATCGGCTGCCTGAACTACAAGGGCACCGACTACAAGGTGGCGGACGAGAAGGTCGGCCCCGTGGCCCAGAAGCTCTACGACACGATCTACGGCATGCAGACCGGCAAGGTCGAGGACGACATGGGCTGGACCTACAAGCTGTTCTGATCGATAACCCATAAAAAATTGCTTCCCGTTCACATCGAACAGGAAGCATTTTTTATACCCTCAAGCGAGAGCAGGAAGCGCTTTTTGTCAACGCCGCCGGCATAGCCGGTGAGGCTGCCGTTTGACCCGACGACCCGGTGGCAGGGGATGATGAGGGAGATAGGGTTTCGCCCCACCGCGCCGCCGACCGCACGCGCGGACATTCTGTCAAGGCCGCGCTTCCCGGCAAGCCGCGCGGCGATTTCGCCGTAGGTCACGACCTGCCCGAAGGGGATCGTCAGCAGGATCTCCCAGACGGCCTCCTGAAAGGGCGTTGCCGAGATGGAGAGCTTCGGCGTAAAGCCGGGGTCTTTTCCGGAGAAATAGAGATCGAGCCATTTCACAGCCTCTTCCAAAATCGGGAGAGGCTTTTCCTCCTGCGCTCCGTGCAGCGCCGCGTTGAAGTGCTTCTGTCCGTCAAACCACAGCCCGGTCAGCGCCTCGCCGTCGCTTGCAAGGGTGATGCCGCCGAGCGGGGAATCGTAATGCCAGGTATAGTCCATGGCTTATTCTATCACCTCGTCAAACTCTCTTGCGCGCAGCCCCATGACGCTTGAAATCGGCAGGGAAAAGCAGATCCCGTGCGCCTCGGTCGCAGGCCCGGCCTTTGCGGCGATGGCCTTCATGACGGCGGCTTTTTCACTCTTGTGAGCGACAATATAGAGCATGTCCTTTTCAGCGGCAAAGCGGACGCTGAAAAACTTTTCGCCCCGCGCACTGCCGGTGCCCTTGGCGTGCAGCACGGTGCCTCCGCCGGCCCCGGCTTCTCTGCCTGCGTCCATGGCAAGATCCGC
This sequence comes from Oscillospiraceae bacterium, assembly GCA_902761635.1. Taxonomy (GTDB): domain Bacteria; phylum Bacillota; class Clostridia; order Oscillospirales; family Oscillospiraceae; genus Limivicinus. The sequence goes on from CACWLG010000002.1 coordinate 47,586, forward strand.
AAAGCCGGCGTCGAGCACGACTACAATCAGCTCATATTCAAAATCCATTGTCGGCGTCCCTCCTGTGATTGCGCTGTCAGTCAGATAAGCCAGCGTTTGTTGTCCGGCTACAGCCTTGATGGGAATGGCGGCCAGAATACCGTTGCCGGGGATGTCCATATACAGCATCTTTCGCGCAAGCTTAAAGATCATCTGCTGCTGGGATGCGTTGGCGACAGCGGCAACAATGCGTTTCTCGGTCTGGGCCAGCCCGTAGCGGGCCAGAATATCATGCCCGGCGGTCCCATGGGCAGGCTGGCTGTAGCCCACAACGGTTCCGGCTGTTCGGAAGACCCCTTCGAGCTTTTTCTCCTTTTCACGGTCAACCACCGCGATCAATTGATACAGTTCCATACTCAGGCAATCTCCCAGAGTTCAATGATCTCATCCCCGCCGCCGAAGACAACGGGCGCTTTCCTGCGGGACTTGATTACAAAGACCGCGCCCATACCCTGCACGGTGATCAGCGGCATCATCGCCACCATGGACACAAGACCAAAGGCGTCGGCCATCACATTGCCGCCCAGCGTCCGGGAGGCGCCCATGGCAAAGAGCAGCATGAAGGTCGCCGTCAGCGGGCCGGAGGCCACGCCGCCGGAGTCAAAGGCGATGCCTGTAAAGGTGGGCGGGACAAAGAAGCTCAGGGCAAGCGCAGCGGCATAACCCGGAATCAGATAATACAGGATCGGGATTCCTGTGAGCACGCGCACGAGAGCCAGCGCGTTGCCCATTGCCACCGCGAGGGAGAGACTCAATTCCATGGCCTTTTCGCTCACGGCCCCGGCTGTCAGCTCCTCGACCTGCTTGGTCAGCACATGTACCGCAGGCTCCGCCTGAATGATATACCAGCCCATGAGCATGGAAAGCGGAATCATCATCCAGCGCCAGCGGCTGATAGCGATCATGCCGCCCAGCGTCTCACCCAGGGGAGAGAAACCCACGTTCACGCCCGTGAGAAACAGAACCAGGCCCGCATAGGTATAGACGATGCCGACAATGATCTGCGAAAAGGGCTTGCGGCGCAGCCGAAGCGAAACCACCTGAAACAGGAGGAAGAACGCAAAAATGGGCAGCAGCGCCAGGGCCATTTCCCGGAGATAGGTGGGGAAGGCGGCAATATAGCCGTCACCGACGGCTGTCGTTGTAAGAAAGTTGGGGAGAGGCTTGAGCGCTGCTTCGCCGTTTTCGGGCTTGAAAATGAGGCTCAGCAGCATGACGGCAATGACCGGTCCCACCGAGCAGAGGGCTACCAGACCGAAGCTGTCCTCCTTGGCCCGCCCGTCGCTGCGGATGGAGGAGACGCCGACGCCGAGCGCCATGATAAAGGGCACCGTCATCGGCCCGGTAGTGACGCCGCCCGCGTCAAAGGACAGGGGCAGCATATCCGGCTTCAGGAAAAAAGCCAGCAGGAACACAATACCGTAGAGAACGAGCAGCATGGTGCGCAGGGAGATCGCAAACAGGATGCGCAGCATGGCAAGCGCGAGAAAGAGCCCCACGCCCGTCCCCACAGTCAGCAGCAGCACAGGGTTCGAGATGCCCGGCACGTTGGAGGCCAGTACCTGCAGATCCGGCTCTGCCAGGGTGATGGCGGTGCCGAGCAGGAAGCTTGTCAGAAAAATCAGCCAGAGCTTTCGCGACGCAGTCATGGCTGAGCCGATATGCCCGCCGATTTTCGACATGGACAGGTCCGCCCCCACGGAAAACAGCCCCATGCCGATGATCATATGTACCGCGCCCAGCAGAAAGGCCAGCATCAGGCCGGACGGAATGGGCACGAACAGGAAGCACACCACGGCAACGATGACCGTGATGGGCAAAATGGAATTGATGGACTCCTGTATTTTTTCAATCAGGAGGTTATGATGGATCATAAAATCCTCCCGCTTATTCACCGTCCTTTTTGATCTCCACGGTCATGCCGTCGGCCTCGGTTGCGCTGACCACGTCGTCAAAATCGCCGATCTCCACGTCGATGTCGTTCTGATCGGTAAGGCCGGAGCTTTCCTTGAGCGCTTCGATCCTGGCCCGCCGCTCACGGATGCCGTCGCTGATACGGCCTGCCTGCTCAAAGAGCGGAACAAAGACGCCCTCGGGCGCCGCCGTGTGCTGCTCGTAGTAGAGCTGCCCGATCTCGGCGTAGATGCGCTTGAGCTCCTCCTGCTCCCGGCTCAGCTCCACCGTGAGCTTCGTAAGCTTTCCAAAGGCCCTGGCGCGGTTTGCGCCCTGGGCATACACGTCCATCACGCCGCTGGACTCCGCCGCGTCCTTGACCTTGTCGGCGAGCTTTCCCAACAGCTCCTTATAATCCGCCATGTGATGATTCCTCCTCTTTCTTTTCAATGATCATGCCCGCTTCCTTCGCGGCCACACGGTTGACGTACAGATGGTCCGGGGAAAAGGGCTGGCTGCGCATATACAGCAGCAGTGCCCCCGAGGCGAACACCAGCACCAGACTCAGCGCCTGAGAGACGCGGATGCCGGTATTGCCGAGATAGAGACTGTCGGTCCGCAGCCCTTCGATAAAGAAGCGCCCAAGGCCGTACAGCAGGAAATAGAGCGTGACGCAGTGCCCGTCAAAACGGCGCCTGCCCGTCTTCTCAAACCACAGCAGAAACAGCAGCACACCAAGATTCCAGAGACTTTCATATAAAAAAGTGGGATGTACGTAGATCGTGGTGCCGTCCGGGGCGGTCAGCCCCATGCGGCAGAAGACCGTAGTCTCGGCGCCGAAGGCCTCGCGGTTCATGAAGTTGCCCCAGCGCCCGATGATCTGCCCGATCAGCAGCCCGTAGCACAGGTTATCCAGCATGGCCCCGACGGGGATCTTCTTTTTGCGGCAGACCAGGATCACCGTGATCACGCCGGCGATAACGCCGCCGTAGATGGCAAGGCCGCCGTTGTGGATGGCAAAAAGCTCCTCCGGGTGCTGCAGATAGTAGTCCAGGCGAAAGAGCACATAGTAAAGCCGCGCCCCGAGGATGGAGCAGGGGATGAGCCAGATGGCCACATCATACATGTCGTCCTCTTTCAGACCGAAGCGCTTTGCGCGCCTTGCGCAGAAGAGAATGGCCAGCAGAAAGCCCAGACCGATCAGCACCCCGTAGAAATAGATAGGCCGCCCGAAGAGCAGAAAATAGGAGGGCGGGTTGAGCGTCAGCCCCCCCAGCATCGGAAAGGAGATCACAGAATCACGCTGTATGGTTTCAAGCATCGTTTATCCCGCCGCCTCTCTTGTCTTCGGCGCGATAACCGAGAGAGCCAGACGTTCGGGCGCAAGCTCCTCCTGTACGAAGCGGCGGCAGTCCTCCGCCGTGATGGCTTCGAGCAGGTCGAAGCTGTCAAAGCTGCAGTAGCCGTCAAAGTGATCCATGGCGAGGGAGACGCACACGTTGTCAAAATCCTCCAGCGCCCTGAGGCGCGCCCCCAGGGAGGCCCGCTTGGAGCGCTGAAACGTGGCCTCGTCAAAGCCCTCGGCTGCGATGCGCGAAACCTCAGCGTTGAACGCCTGGAGCACCGTCTCCGGTGTCCGGCTCTCCCCGCCGAGAATGAAGGTGATCGTCCCGGCGCTGGCATCCACCTCGTAGTCGAAATCCATGTTCAGCGTCCCGTCCGCATAGAGGCGCGTGAAGAAGGGGGAGGAGGTGCCGCAGAGCATGCGCAGGGCCAGGGACGCGATCAGGCGCTCCCGATGCGCCTCCGGTCCTCCGTGATCGGGAGTGAGCTTGGCCCCAATGAGAAACTGGGGGGCAGAGACCTCCATCTCTGCTTTGGAAAAACGCTCCGCCGGGTACAGGCTCTCCTTCTCACCGAAGTCCGCCTTGGGCACCGGGGCCTTATCCTTCGGCAGGACCTCTTCCGCAATACGACAGACTGTCTCGGGGTCCACGTCACCCTCCACGCACAGGATCATGTTGGACGGGGCGTAGAAGACCCTGTGGCAGTCGTAAAGCGTCTCAGCGGTGATTTGGGCGATGCTCTCCACCGTGCCGGCCACCCGGTCGCGGATGGGGTGATGGGCATAGAGCATCTGCAGCAGATTATAATAGATCGCCATGCCGGGGTTATCCTCCCCCATGCGGATCTCCTGGGAGATGATGCCCTGCTCCTTCTGCACGGTCTCCTCCGTAAAGTAGGGGGTGGAAACAAAGTGCAGCAGCATGCGCAGATTTTCCTCAAAGCCCTCGGTGCACTGAAAGTAGTAGCAGGTGATGCCGGAGGAAGTGAAGGCATTGGGATCGGCCCCGTTTGCCGAGAGAATGTTCAGGGCATTGTCGCCGTTTGGCAGGTCGAACATCTTGTGCTCCAGATAATGGGCCACGCCTGCCGGCGTGTCAAGCTGCTTTCCGTCCACCGTGAAGCGGCGGCAGGCCCCGCCGTAATTGGTGGCGAAGGCGGCATAGAAGGTGGAAAAATCCTTCTTCGGCACCACGCGCACCTCAAGCCCGTTATCCAGGACCGCGCTGTAAAGCGTCTCCCCGATGCCGGGGTAATCATGCCGTTCAATGTTCATCTTCCGCCTCCTCATCCTCCGCAGACTCTGCCCCGTCCTCGCCCCGCAGGAAGTAGACAAGGTCCAGCTCCACGCTGCGGGCGACAGACATGACGTCCTCCTTCGTCACATCCTCAGCAAGCTCTGCAAGCTCCATGGGGCTGTATTCCAGCCCGTCCAGGGCCTGACTGAGCCAGTAGCCCTCCAGCTCGCCCTGGCTGTCCATGGCTGCGCGCAGATCGGAGGCCACCGCCCGCTTTGCCCATAGCAGCTCCTCGTCCGTAATGTCGCCGTTTTTCACGGCCTCCAATTGGGCAAGGATCTCTGCCCTCGCCGCCTCGAGCTTTTCAAAGCTGATGCCGGAGGAGACGAGCATCAGTCCCTTGCGCAGAATGACGGCGGAGCTTGCATAGTAGCACAGCGACAGCTTTTCCCGCACATTCAGGAAGAGCCTGGAGGTGGCGCCGCTGCCGTAGAGAGCGTTGAAAACATGGATCGCGGCCCGGTCCGGGTCCTCCATGCACTCGCCGAGGCGAAAGCCCAGCACAAGCTTGCCCTGGGTCACGTCCAAGCGCTCTTCGTAGTACCGGGGTTCGGCCTCGACGGCGTTCATGCGGATCTCGGTACCGATGTCGTAATCCACCTCGCCCCGCGGCATCCCGGCAAAGGCCTCGCGCAGGGCCTGCTCCACCTCGGCAAGGGGGGCCTGCCCGCAGTAGAAGAGCTCTACCGGGCTTGTGCGCAGAAGCTCCCGATAATGCCGGGTGAGCTTTTTGTAGTGGATGCCCTCGGCCTCTTCAATGCTGCCGAAGCGGGAGACGGCAAAATCTTCATAGCAGCACATCTCCTCCAGGCAGCGCTGTACGGCATAGCTGCGCTTGTCATTGACACGGCTGCGGATAAGATCCAGGAGCTTTTCCTTTTCGCTGTCCACGTACTGCGGCAGCAGCAGCCCCCCGCGCGTGACCGGGGAGAGCAGCATCTGGGCCATCAGACCGCTCATCTCGCCCAGCAGCTTTTCGCCCTTCGGGAGAAAGGCGGGCTCCGGGAAGCTCGCGAAAAAGCCGAGGCAGTGTACCTCGCCCACGCGGCGGATCACCGGCTCGATGGCCGCGCCGTAGAGCTCGTCCAGGCGGGCGGAGAGCTTCTCCATATCCGGATAGCGCGTGGTGCCGCGGCGCAGCACGGCAGGGATCAGGGCGTTCATGGACGCGGTTTCGCGTCTGAGCTGCGTGAGAAGATTGACGCTCATGCAGGCGGTTTTGAATTTATCGGAGCACAGATGACTCAGAAAAACGCCCGGCATCAGCTCCGACCGGGAATACTCCATGGGGCACCTCCGGCTTTCGTTTTTTATATACAGTGATTATACCACCGGGGAAGGAAAAAAGGAAGAGCGGAGTTCGGAGGAGTTTGAAGTTTGGCGTTATATTGTGCCTGGGGAACGGATTGAAATAGATCGCGCAGCGGCACTTTAACTCCACACTCGAAACCGGCTTAAATCCCTTCTCCGTCGTACTGCCCGCCGTCAACGTACAGCGTGCCGCCCTTTGCCTCAATGCGGTGCTCTTTGCCCTTCGCGTCGGTCCAGCGGATCGCAGTATCCCCGCGCAGGGCTGCCGCAGGGCTGACGTGGAGCTTGCCGTCCAGCAAGCGAAGGCCGAGAAGCCCCTCGCACACGGCGCGGAAATACCATCCTGCAGAGCCGGTGTACCAGGTCCAGCCCGCCGTGCCTTCATGGCCGGGCGCGGCGCAGACGTCCGCCGGGAGAACAAAGGGCTCGGCCTCGTAGCGCTTGAGATCCCGCGTCTCGGGCAGCAGCATGTGCATGAGCTCCCGCCCCTCCCGCTCCTGTCCGCGCCTGAGGCAGGCCAGAGCCAGCCAGATCGCGGCATGGGTGTACTGTCCGCCGTTTTCCCGGAAGCCTTCGCCGTAGCCGCTGAGATAGCCGGGGCTGTCCAAAGCGGTATAGGGCGGGGCCAGGAGCCTGATGATACCGTGCTCCCGATCCACCAAACGCTCGAGCGCGCTCTCAAGGGCGAGCTCCACCTTCTCGGGACTTGCCCAGGGACAGAAGGCCGCCCAGCTCTGGGAGAGGGAGTCGATGCGCTCCCCGTCGCCGAGGGGCCTGCCGTCGCCTCTCCAGGCGCGCAGATACCAGCGCCCGTTGAAGGCTGCGTCCGCCGCCCGCCCGAGCTGCTCGGAGAGCTCCCGGCAGTGGGCGGCGCGCTTGTCGTCCAGCTTTTCCAGCAGTTCGGCAAAGCGCAGCGTGCAGCAGGAGAAAAACCAACCCAGCCAAACGCTCTCTCCGCCCGTGCGGTCGAGACCGTCGTTCCAGTCGCCGCTGCCCATCCATGGCAGACCGTGGGGGCCGAAGCCCCGCGTCCGCGCCAGCTCGATGGCAAGAAAGGCATGCTCCAATACCGTGGCCCGCTCCTCCGTCCGCTCCGGCGTCTCATAGCGGTCCCGCTCCTCCTCCCGCAGTTCGGGAGATCGAACGAAGGAAAGCTCTCTCGCACAGAGGTCCAGGTCGCCTGTTCCCTCCGTGTATTCGCACAGAGCCCAGGGGAGCCACAGCAGATCGTCCGAGCAGCGGGTGCGCACGCCCCGGTCGCCGTTCGGGTGGCGGTGCCACCAGTGCATCACATCCCCCTCCCGGTACTGGTGGCGGCAGCAGTCGAGGATCTGTTCCCGGCAGAGACCGGGGTCGATGAGCAGGAGGTTGACGCTGTCCTGGAGCTGGTCCCGAAAGCCGATGGCCCCGCCGCTCTGATAGAGGCTGCTGCGGGCAAGGAGCCTGCAGGCATAGCACTGGTATACCGCCCAGGTGTTCATGAAATGCATAAGGGCCATGTCCGCGCACTCAAGCTGGAAACGGCCGAGAAGCTGCCGCCACCGGCGTTGGGTTTCCCGGAGCATGGCCTCCGCCTGCCCGGGGAAGAGGGCGCGGTTTACGCTCTCCTCCTCCGTCCCGAGCAGGAGCAGGGTCGTGTCCTCCGCCTCCAGCGTGAGGCGCAGCGCCGCCGGGCAGAAGTCCTTTTCAACGCGCAGCGGCACGGAGGCCGCGGCAAAGAGCGCCGTTCCCGTCAGCCAGCTCCCGGCGTCCGTGAGGCGCAGAAGCCCGCTGCCCTCTTGAACCTGCAGCCCCGACGCGTCTTCCGTGCCGAGGCGGGGATGAAGCTCCCAGCCGAGAGTCAGGCCGCCCGCCCCGCGAATCAGCAGGATACGCAGATCAAGACCCATCGGGATAAAGAGCGCCGTCTCCACCTGCCGCCCCGCGATCTCCTTCCGCCAGACGCTGACTGCCGGGGAATACGCCACGGCGCAGGGGCTCTGTCCATCGGCAAAGAGGCTCACCGCCCCGCCGGGGGTCCAGGCGTACAGGGCTTCGGTCCCAGTCGTATCCCGAATGTCATCCGGGGGCGGCAGCAGGCGCATCTCCCGCGCGTTCCTGAGCCAGAGCCCTGCCGGGCCGAAGTCGGCGGCAAAGGCCGAGAGGCTGCCGTTGGTGATCACATGCTGCCAGATGCGCGGCGGCAGACTCTTTTCAACCGTGTAGGAAAAGCGTTCGCCGTCCCAGCCGTGGGCGGGGATCTCCCGCCCGCGCCGTGGGGCAGGGAGCGCCGGCAGCAGGGGAGGGGGCAGGAGCTTCTGCCTGCCGACAAAGACGGCGGCGCGATTTTGCATAGTTTCGCCCGCCTCCGTAGGCGCGCTCAGCACCCCGCCGCGCACGCCGAAGAGCGCCTCAAGCCCGAAGGAGGCAAGGCGGCGCTCCAGCTCCCGCATCCGCGGGCGCAGATATTCGCCATGCTCGTCGGAGAGATAGACAAGCTCTGCTTCCAGCCCGCAGCTTTTGAGCAGACAGAAGGCGCGCAGCAGCCGTTCGCTCTCCGCCGCCCCCGCCTCACAGCAGATCAGCGGTACGTCGCCGGAGATCCCCCAGCGCCAGAGGGCGGATTTCGGCGCGGCATTCATGAGGCGGTTTTCCCACAGCGGCAGCACGAGGTCCATCGCCTCCCCCAGCTCCTCTCCGCTCATCCCGAGTCGCAGGGCCGCAGCGCGCGTCATATTGCCTGCGGCATCGGACGGGGCTGCGAGAATGCGCGTCGCCGCCCCAATGGCCTCGTCGGCACTCCTGCCGAGAGCAAGGGCGAAGCGGACAAAGGTCTTCCGGTTTGCGGTGACGGAGAGCGTGACACGCGCGGACACCAGTGGGGACAGAAGCGCCCCCAGCCCGCCGCGCGCATCGGCGTCAAAGACGGCGGGCGCATCGGCGGCAAGGCAGAGCCAGCGCTCGGCCTCCCCGTGCTTGGAGAGCCTGTGCAGCAGCAGGCAGTTGTCGCGCGTGTCGCCGCTCATGCCGAGCTGCCAGTAGGCGCGGTGGCTCTCCCAGTCCCTTTCGGCGGCGAGGATGGGCGTAAAGCGCAGGGCGAGGGACAGCGTCTTCGTCTCCGCACTCAGGACGGAGACCTGCAGCGCTTCGCCGAGCTCCCCTTCGGCACTTTGCCGGGTGAGCGCCCAGGAGACACCCTCGGCCTGCTGCTCCCAGCGGCAGTGCTCCTCCCCAAATTCCCACCGGCAGGGGACCGCAGCGGGCAGCAGTGTCCGCTCACCGAGCTGAAGGGACAGGCCTGGGTCATTCCCCTCCGACCGGTAGACGCAGAGATCGCCGAGAAATGCGGCGCTCTCTCCGCTGTCCTTCAGGCGCAGGCTGTAGGCGCCGTTGGAAAGCAGGCAGGCTCGGGGCTTTTCGCCTGCGCTGCCGCTCTGCTCCCAGGCGCGGCGCGGACTTTTCTCCGGCCGTTCCGGCACCGGGGCAAGCTCCCGGCAGATCACGGCGGCGGAGTCCGGCAGCTTCTCCTGCAGCAGGAGCGTGAAGGCCGCCATCTCCGGCTCGCTCATGAAAAGCGAGCGCACAAGGCCCTTATCCACGGTGTTGAGGGCAGCCAGGATGCTCATGCCCACGTGGTGCGCCATCCAGCAGCGCACCTTTTCCCCGTCCCGCCGGGTACAGCGTCCGGGGGTGAAGTCCAGCGCCTCCATATAGCCCAAGCGCCCCACGGCGCCCAGCTCCCGCAGCCGACGCAGATTGCGCGCGGCGGCGCCCGGCTCCACCATGAGGGCGAGAAAGCTTGCGTACGGGGCAATGACCAGATCCTCCTCCTGCCCGTGCTTGAGGGCCAGGGCCGGACAGCCGTGGGCTTTGTAGCGGTAGCTGTTTGATGCGTCCAGCGAGTAAAAGGCGCTCTCCGAGATGCCCCAGGGCTTTCCCGGCAGGTGTCGCCGCCGCTGCACATAGAGGCAGAAGCGGGCGCTCTCATACAAAAGACTCGAGCGGTAGAGGGGCAGAAAGAGCATGGGCATCAGGTATTCAAACATCGTGCCCGTCCAGCTTGCCAGACCCCGGAATCCGTCCTTCTGCAGCTGCGCACGGCTGAGCTGCCGCCAGTGACGCAGGGGTACCTGACCGCGGGCGAGAGCCATATAGCTTGTGAGCATGGCCTCGCTTGCCATCAGATCGTACCAGCCGCCGGCGCCGCGCTCCTTTTCGGCATCATAGCAGATATAGAAGAGCTCCCGCCGCGCATCATAAAGCGGGGCAAAATCCATCTCCTCCCAGAGACTGCGAAGCCGCGCCTCCAGGGCGTATTCGCCCCAGCGCCGGAGGGCGGCGCAGGCGGTGATAAGTCCGGCACAGAGGTTGCCGCTGTCCACGGTGGAGACAAAGCGCGGCCGCAGGGGGCGGAGCGAGCGGGTGTCATACCAGTTGAAGAAGTGACCCCGGTGCTTTTCCATGCCCTCGAGGGTTGGCAACATGCGACCGAGAAAGGCCACGGCCTCCGCCCGCGGGATCACGCCCGCCGTGCCGAGGGCTGCCGCCGAGGCAAGCGCCAGGCCGATGTTCGTCGGGGAAGTGCGGTGCGCCGTGCCGACGGGCGGCTGCTGCTGGAAGTTGTCGGGTGGGAGAAAATGATCCTCAGCACAGCACAGTTCCTTATAATAGCCCCAACTCTCGAGAAGCGAGCGGTGCAGAAGATCGCTGTCGCGCACAGACAAAGGCGCTTCCCTTTCCGAGGGCAGAGCCAGCGCCGCCGTCGCCGCCGGGGTGAGAAGCCACATGAGGCCCGCGGCCTTGCCCGGGGCCTGGGGCGCAAAGGCCATCAGCAGCACCCCCAGCACCACGCAGGGCCACATGGCCTTTACATGCTCCCCGAGGGAAGTGCTGCCCCGAAACTCGGCAAAGGTGGTCCACTGCAAAAGCCGCCTGTGACTTACAAGCATGCGCCAGAGCGCCGTGAGCATCGCCGTGAGGCAGACCCAGGCCTCAAAGGGCAGCAGCCACAGCCGCATGAAGTTTCGCACAATGGCCCCGCCGAGCCCGGTGAGGAGCCTTGTGTGCCGTCTCAGGCGCACGCGGCCGTCCTCCCGCCGAAGGCCCGCCTCCGCGAGGGTCAGCAGCAGATCCTGCAAGAGAGTCAGCAGCGCCGCCCAGCCCGCAAGCCGGAGCCCGGGACTCGCGGAGGCAAGCCCCAGCAGCATCGCCGTCAGTGTCAAGGGGGCCAGGAGACTGCGCCGCAGACTGTCAAGCAGCCGAAAGCGGTCCATCACCGGCACTTCCCGCTTGAAGATCCAGGGGGCGTTCTGCCAGTCGCCCCGGACCCAGCGCTGCATGCGCTTAAAGTAAGCCAGGGGCTTTGCCGGGAAGGCGTCGGAAAAGGCGGCGTCGCTCATATAGGCTCCCCGCAGATATGCGCCCTCCAGCGCGTCGTGACTCAGAACGCGCTTTTCCGGCAGCTTCTCTCCGCAGCGCAGGAGCATCCCCGCGTCGAGGATCCCTTTTCCCGCAAAGCCGCCGGAGCCAAAGGCGTCCATGTAGAGCTCGGTGCTGAGACCGCCGTAAGGATCGCTGCCGCCGGGCCCGGCGAAGATGAGGGCAAAGTCCGTCTCACCCGCGCTCTCCAGCTCTGTCTCGATGCGCGGATGGATGACGGCATGACCCGAGACGGGGAGCCCCTCCGGACCCGGAAGAGGGGTGTTGAGCGGGTGCAGCGCCGCACCGATGAGCTTTCCGAGAGAGCCGGGGAAAATGCGGGTGTCCGCATCCAGCGAGATGATGTAGCGCGTGCCCCGCAGGGCGTCAGAATCCCCGGTGACCTCAAGGGCGCTTTTCTGCCCGCACAGGAGCTTTGCAAGCTCTGTCAGCGCGCCGCGCTTGCGCTCATGCCCGCTGTAGCCCTCCCCGTCAAAGCTGCGGGGGCGCAGGAAGAGATAGAAGCCGCCGCCGTATTTCGCATTGAGGGCTTCGACCCGGCGCCTGGCCTCCAGGATCAGGGCCTCATCCCCGGGCGCAGTCTCCGTCCCTGCCGCCGGCAGATCGGCCAGCAGGCCGAAGCGGAGCTCCCTGCCCTCATGGATGCTGGCAAGGCGCAGCTCCTCGAGGCGGCCGGGGTCCACACACCCTAACAGCACCGACAGCACGCAGATCGTCCTGCCCTCCGGCGGCACCCCGTCCGTGAGATCGAGCCGCGGCAGGGGCTGGGGCCGTATGAAGCGCAAGAGCAGAAAGTCCACAAAGCCCTTGACCAGGGACCAGAGCGGCACGATCAGCAGCAAAACCGCCGAAAGATCCGGGAAAAGCGTAAAGGCAATGAGGCAGCCGAAGAGCGTGAGCCCCGTGAGCGCCGCGATATAGGCCGCGCTCCCCAGCTCACCGCGCGGGGGATAGAGCAGAAAGCCCACATGCTTTCCCTCTGCCCTTGCCGTGTCCGTGAGGCGGACGGCAAGGGCCTGCTCGTCCAGTCCCTCCTCCTCCGCCATAGCGGACAGACGGCGGAGATAGTCCTCCCGGGTCTGCCGGTCCATGCGGGGAAAACTGCCCTCCGCCTCTTGGGCGAGGATCTGTCCCGGCACATCCGCCCCGTCCAGCACGGCTTCCATATCCATCGCAGCAAGCAGCATCAGCGACTGAAAGAGCGCCGCAAGAAGCTCCGTCAGCTCTTCCGGCTCACTCGAGGCGCCGAGCTTCCGGCAGGCGCCGGCAAGGGCCTCCAGGATCACCGCCCGGAGCGCTGAGGGGAAGAGCTTGAGCTCCCGCCGCTGCAGGACCGTCACCGTCTGAAAACCGCGCAGAAAGAGGCTGCAGCGCGCCTCGCTGAGCCTGCCCTGCCCTGCGTGCAAAAGCGCCCGGCAGAGCTCCGTGATCAGCAGCTTCCCGCGCCTGCAGCGCTGTCGCTCGGCTTTGCGCAGCGCGCAGCGGGTGCCGGGGTACTCCCGCTGGATGAGATAGAAGTTGTCCAGCAGCCATTCACAGGCTGCCGGGATCTGCCCCACCCCCTCGTAGCGCCGCCGGAGCAGGCTGTGGCAGCGCCGGATCTCCTGAAAGCAGCGCTTGAGCGCCTGGGCGTCGCCGCGCCCGTCACCTCTGCCGTCGGGCCGCAGGGTCTGGGCACAGGAGACGGCGTAGTCAAAAAGCTTCTCGTCCACGATATACGGTATCAGATTCATGCTGTCCATGTCTTTCTCCGATCTGCAAAAGATATACGCGAAAACATTTTTTCCCATTTGACCCGGGATATACATTTTGCGGGGCTGACAAGAAAAAAGACTTGACAGATCACGTAAGAGCGCGTATACTCTGTTAAGCTTGAAGACTTGACAGGGAGGCGCTTGCCGTGGCGGAGAGCAGATGGACACAGAGCATGCTGCTGGACTTCTATGGCGAGCTTCTGACGGAAAAGCAGCGAGAGTGCTTCGACCTGCATTACAACGAAGACCTGTCCCTGTCTGAGATCGCCGAGCAGCTTGGCATATCGCGCCAGGGCGTGTGGGACAACATCCGCCGTGCCGAGAGCGCCATGCTTGAGATCGAAGAGAAAACCGGGCTCATCCGCCGCGCCGAGCGCACAAAGCGGGCGCTGGAGACGATCCGGAAGCAGGCAGAGGAAATCGGAACGCTCACCCGGGGCCGGGCACAGGATATTGCCCGGGACATCCTGCGTGAGATCGAAGGGCTTGAGGAATAAACAATGGCATTTGAGAGCTTATCCGAAAAACTGAATGAAGCCTTCAAGAAGCTGCGCGGCAAGGGCAGACTCACGGAGAACGACGTCAAGGAGGCAATGCGCGAGGTGCGCATGGCCCTGCTTGAGGCGGACGTGAGTTATAAGGTGGTGCGTGACTTTACCAAGTCCGTCACCGCAAAGGCCGTCGGCTCCGACGTGCTGGAGGCCCTGAACCCCGCCCAGATGGTCATCAAGATCGTCAACGATGAGCTGTGTGATCTCATGGGCAGCGAGAACCGCAAGCTCAACATCAGCTCGAAGACGCCGAGCGTCGTGATGCTGGTGGGCCTGCAGGGCGCCGGCAAAACCACCAACGGCGCAAAGCTTGCCGCTTACATGCGCAAGCAGGGCAAGCGCCCGCTGCTGGCCGCCTGCGACATCTACCGTCCCGCCGCCATCAAGCAGCTCGAGACCGTGGGCGCACAGCTCGATATCCCCGTTTTCCAGATGGGCACCACCAATCCCGTGGACATCGCGAGAGCTGCGGTGGAGCACGCCAGGAAGCACGGCAACGACCTGGTGTTTCTCGATACAGCGGGCCGCCTGCATATCGACACCCAGCTCATGGACGAGCTAAAGAATATCAAGGCGGCGGTCGAACCGGCGGAGATCCTGCTGGTGGTCGACGCCATGACCGGTCAGGACGCGGTGAGTGCCGCCACCGCCTTTGACGAGGCGCTGGACGTCACCGGCGTCATGCTCACCAAGCTCGACGGCGACGCGAGAGGCGGCGCGGCCCTGTCCATCACGGCCGCCACCGGCAAGCCAATCAAGTTCATCGGCGTGGGAGAAAAGCTCGATATGATCGAGCCGTTCTATCCCGACCGCATGGCCTCGCGTATCCTCGGCATGGGCGACATGCTGACGCTCATCGAAAAGGCGCAGCAGAGCTTTGACGAGAAGAAGGCCATGGAGGCCGCCGAGAGGCTCAAGGCCAACCGCTTCACCCTCAGCGACTACCTGGACCAGATGAACCAGCTCAAGAGCATGGGAGATCTGGAAAGCGTACTGGGCATGATCCCCGGTGTGGACGCCAAGGCCCTCAAAGGGGCCAAGCTCGACGACAAGGCCATGAGCCGGCAGGAGGCCATCATCCTGTCCATGACCAGGGCTGAGCGGGAAAACCCCGCCATCCTTAACTCCAGCCGCAAAAAGCGCATCGCCGCGGGCTCCGGCACCACGGTGGTGGACATCAACCGCCTGCTCAAGCAGTTTGAAGCCATGCAGCAGATGACCAAGCAGCTCACCGGCAAGAACATGAAGAAGCTGCAAAAGAAAATGGGGCGCATGGGCGGCGGCGGAGGCGGTCTTTTCGGCGGCTTCCCGGGACTCTGAGCCGATTCAAAGCCCAACGAAGTGGGTTTGAATCGGAAAGGAAGAAGGAGGGAGCGGATGTGGAGTTTTCGCGGCGCTTACGGAAACCGCGGAAACGGAACGCAGCGAGCTTCTTCTGACGTGTTTGCAATGCGCGAAAGCGCTTGTAATATATTTTGATATTCAACATGGAGGTGAATATACATGGTTAAAATCAGACTTCGCAGAATGGGCGCCAAGAAGGCACCTTACTACCGCATTGTCGTTGCGGATTCCCGCAGCCCGCGCGACGGCCGCTTCATCGAGGAGATCGGCATTTACGATCCTATGGCCGACGGCGAGAAGATCAAGGTCGATATGGAGCGCGCAAAGTACTGGATCGCGAACGGCGCTCAGCCCACCGACACCGTGCGCGGCCTGCTCAAGAAAGTTGAGGCCTAATTTAAGGAGTTCATGACCGCATGAAAGAGCTTTTGACCTACATCGTGCAGAGCCTGGTGGATGAACCCGATCAGGTCTCTGTGACCGAGCGCAAGGCCGACGGCGAGACCGTTTATGAGGTCCGCGTCGCTGACGGCGACATGGGCAAGGTCATCGGCCGGCAGGGGAGGATCGTCAAGCAGATCCGTATCCTCATGCGGGCCGTCGCCCAGAGAAAGGGCAAAAAAATATCAGTTGAGATTGTGGACTGAAAAGACCGACAGCCGGCTCTTGCAAAAGAGTCGGCTGTCGGTCTTTTTACAGATTCATTCCTCCATGGCGTAGCTGATCTCATCAAGCTCCGCGTGGACGTATTCGGGCCAGCTGTACTGGTTCATATAGTCGCCCATGTAGTGGTATTTGGAGTTCTGGCCGTTTTTGAGCCAGTCGTACAGATCGCATTCGATGCGGTCGGCTGCGATAGCGAGACTGCCGCGCTGCTTGAGGATGATGCCGTTGAGGCGCAGCCGGGTAAAGGTGTTCTGCAGATCCTGGCGGAGATTGCTGAGATAGGAGGCCTTCTTTTCCGGGTCGCCGTCGTCCTCCCAAAGGTTCGCGATGATCTCGCCGTTGGTGGTCTGGGCGCCGCGATTATTCACCAGCACGGCCACCAGCTCCTTGGTGCGGTTGTATTTGAAGCTGACGGGCTTTCCGTCCACAAAGAGCTCAAAGTTTCCGAAGGTCTGGGCGAAGACACGCTTGTGCTTCTTCTCAAGCTCCGGGTGGCGCAGATCCTCCAGCTCCCGCTTCAGGGCGGCCTGCTCAACGGGCTCCAGCAGATATCCGCTGGCGTGTATGGTCATGGCCTCAAAGCCGTGTCGGCGCTTGTCTGCCACAAAGATCAGATTCATGAGAGGGTTCAGCTCCAGGAGGTATTTTCCAAGATCCAGGCCGCCGAGCTCCGGCGTCTCAACGCGCAGGATGGCCACGTCGATCTCCGACTTTCTGGCGGTGCGGAGAGCCTCCAGACTGCTGCCGCTGGACAGAAGCTCCGCCTCCGGCATGAGCTCCCTTGCAAGATCCGAGACCTGGGCCAGGGCCTGGGGCCGGTTGTCAACGGCGAGTATCCTCATTCCAGTCCCCCTCCCGTTCGGACGACGCGCACCTGCTGGCGCCTGCGCTGGCTCGGCGTCATGTCCAGGGGATTCGCCTCGCCCACAAGCAGCATGTCCTCCCCGTTGACGGCGGCCTCGTGCAGCGGTCCTGCGCTGAGATCGGCGATCACCAGGGCGGCAAAGCGGTCATAGTTATCCTCGTCAATGATCGGGAAATGGTGCTGCATGCGATACCAGTGCCGGGGGTCATAGCCCATGGTGCCGGTGTGCAGGCGGTCGGCGGTGGCCTCCACCTCGTCCGGCCCGGCGGGCTGCCCGGGCGCAAGCGCGTAGTCCTCGCAAAACAGCATGGCGTAGGTCCGCAGGATCTGGTTGCGGACGGTGTCCCGCCGCCCGCCGCTCTCCGTCACGGTGTCCATGATACGGTAATAGGTCTCCTGCGCCTTGTCCGATTCGTCAAAATGGGTGATGGCTTCATAAAAAGCCCGGTCAATCAATGGGTGCGGCATAGTCCTGTCTTCCTCTCTTTCCGATGTATCTGCTGTGTCTACTATACCAATCCTGCCGCTTCAAGTCAACCGCGCGTATAAAAAACCGGGGCCGTTCCGTAGAACAGCCCCGGCTTTTTCACTTGACTCAGCGGATGCGGAGAACCTGACCGACTCTGATGAGGTCGGGATTCTTGAGCGCGGGATTGAGAGCCAGGATCTGGCTCATGGGGACCTGCGCACGCAGGGCGATCTCAGAGAGAGTATCGCCGGAAACAACGCGGTAGTAGATGGCTGCGCCTTCCTGCCAGAAGTTGCCGTTGGCGCCGCCGCCGGAAACGCTGTTCAGCTGCTGATCGTTGAGGTTAGTCATGTTCATATCTCCTTTTTTTATTTTCTAATTTCTACTTGTCTTTCCAAGCAAGCTCATCATAATACAAAACCTGGGCTTTGTCCAGTGCTTCAGCGCGGGTTTAAGACTTCTTTAGATTTACTTAACAAATCCTCTCACCATTTATGTAAACTGATTCCGCCCTGAGATCCGCCCCGCAGACCACGAAATCCGCAAGCTTGCCGACCTCGATGGACCCGATCTCCGCCGCTTTGCCGATCACCGCGGCAGGGCGGATCGTCGCGGCACGGATGGCCTCGTCCCGGTCGATGCCGAAGCGGACGGCGTTGCGCATATCCGTATAAAGATCGGCGGCTGCGCCTGCGATGGTGCCGTCCGGCAGCCGGGCCACGCCGCCGGAGAGCCGGACCTGCTGGCCGCCCAGCTCGTATTCCCCGTCGGGCATGCCGCAGCAGCGCAGAGAGTCGGAGATGAGGCAGATACGCCCGGGGAAGAGGCGGAAGGCCATGCGCACGGCGCTGGGATGGACGTGCAGCCCGTCGCAGATGAGCTCTGCCGTCACGTCCTCCCGCTCGCTGGCCGCGCCGATCACGCCGGGCTCCCGGTGGCGGATGGGCGGCATGGCGTTGAAGAGATGGGTTAGGTGTCTGGCCCCCGCTGTGAAGACGGCTCTTGCCTGCTCATAATCGGCGTCGGTATGGGCGACGGACACGGTGCAGTATTCTTTTGTACACCGGGTGAAGGCGAGGGCGCCGTCAAGCTCCGGCGCCAGATCCACGATACGCACGAGGCCGCCGCAGCCTGCCCAAAGCCTGCGAAAGGCGTCCGGATCCGGCAGACGCAGGTATGCGCCGTTCTGCGCGCCCTTGCGCTTTTCGGAGAAAAAGGGTCCCTCCATATGGATGCCCGTGACCCGGGCGCAGTCTGCCGGTCGTGCTTTGCTCAGCACGGCTGCTGTCTCAAAGGCGGCGGCGAGGCGTTCATAGGGCAGGGTCATGGAGGTGGGCGCAAAGCTCGTCACCCCGCAGCGGGCGAGGTGGACCGCCATACGGCTCAAGCCCTCGGAGCTTGCGTCGGAGAAATCCGCGCCCGCCGCCCCGTGGGTGTGGATATCCACAAGGCCGGGGATCACCGCCGCGCCCTTCAGATCGGTCCCTGCGGCCCTTTCCCCGGCGAAGACCGCGGAGAAGCGCCCGTCCTCCACCTCAAAGCCGCCGCAGACAAAGCCCGCGGGCGTAAACACCTGTGCATTGATAAAGCGCATCTCACACCTCCGAAAGCCCTGCCGGGCAGAGCATAGTGTATCAGGTACGGGAGAACTTTTCAACAGAATAATCGTCTGATCCTCAGAAGCCCCGCCGGGAGCAAGCGCTCTCTTTTCCTTCAATATCGGGGCTGACAAAGAGCGCTTCGGATGGTATAATGATAGTATCAGAAGAACAGAGAAGAAACCACAGGCAATCCCATAATCTTTTTTGAACAAAGGAGGAAACAACATGAAAAGAACCTTGCTGCGGCTGCTGCCTGTCTTGCTGCTCCTGCTCGTGCTGACGGCGGGCAGCGCCGTAACGGCTCAGGCTGCAGATGAAGTCCGGCTCGACGAGCCGCAGGAGCAGAACCGGGCTGCGTACCGCAACGGCGGCCTCACGCTGGAGATCGAGCCTAAGTACAACGAGCTTGTCACCGTCGAGATCCCTGAGAACGACGAGCGGGGTATCCTCTTCACCGTGTCCGAGACTGCCTCCCTTGAGACGGGCCGGTTCGAGGGCGCGGGCTGGCTCTTCTCCATCGGCACCGTCAGCGAAGAGCGGCTGCATGAGATGCTCTGCGTCGACATGTCCGGCGCGCAGGTCTTCGCCAGGGACGCAGACGGCAGATACTTTATGTACTACCACCCCACGGATGTGCGCTATGACCGGCCCACCGTGGAGCAGATGAAGGCCGATCAGGACCAGTGGACCATGCTCTGCCAGTGGGCGGGGAGCGTGAGCAATGACTTCGCCGATCTCAACGGCCTGGAGGACGTGAGCTATGGCAACACGGAGGCGGACATCCTCCTTGCCCGTTCGATCTGGGCGGCAGGGGAGAAGCACACTCTCAGCACCACGGAGTTCGGCCCGGTGGACGCAAACGTCGTGGACGGAACGCCTTATGTGGATCGCCTTCTGAAAACCGGCTTCCAGTACACGCGGGAGGAAGCGCCCGACGGGGAGTACGTGGTACTCGGCTTCCCGGAGCAGGACATGCGCCTGGACTTCTTCTTTGCCCCCGGCGGCTGTGTCCGCCTCGTCAGCGGCGACCGGGAAACCCTCTTCCGGGCCGACTGGTACGATGAGGATTTCAGCATCGCAGAATTCATGCAGGGCTGGTACTATGCCGCAGCGGAGAAGGCCGGCGTAAAGGAGCCGGACACCACGCTTGATCCCTTCCTCGGCACCTGGACGGAGAAGATCGCCGGACGCGGCAGGCTCACGCTCAGCCTCGGCCTTGCCGCCGGCAGGGTGACGGTCGAGGCCCGCTGGCCCAACAGCGCCTCCGAGGAGACCACCTGGAGCATGACCGCCGCGCTGGACGGTGACGGGAGACTTGCCTACAGCCACGGCCGCCGTGTCATCACGGAGTACGCAAGCGGCGGCGAAAGCCAAATCAACGACATGCAGCACGATATAAGCGGCTACTTCTATACGGATGCCGACGGCAGCCTCTGCTGGCATGACGACATTTCGGAGAGAAGCGAGGACAGCAGCTTTCAGCGCGTGGGATAAAGCAACAGATAAAACAGAAGCAGCACGGCGAAATGCCATGCTGCTTTTTGCTTATTTCTTCAGAAGTCCGGCGCCGGAGTGCCAGGCCTTGCCGCAGACCCCGCCGACGGCGTAATAGTCGTTTCGCATCTGGTCGAAGACAAAGGTGTTGAGCTTCCCGCAGTCGATCTTCCCCTTTTCGTCCAGGACCCTTTCATCAGCCATCACGTTCACGATCTCGCCGAGCACCCGGAGCCCGTAGGGCTGCTGCTGCATCTCGATTACCCGGCACTCCAGGGTCAGGGGATATTCGGCGATAACCGGCGCGTCCACGCGGCTGCTCTTGACCGCGTGCAGGCCGGTGTGCGCAAACTTGTCCGGGAACTTGTTGGCACTGGCTATGCCCATGTAATCGGACGCTGCCAGCGTGTCGATCCCCGGGACGGAGAGGGTGAAGGCGCCGCGGGCCTTGAGGTTTGCGACGGTCTTGTGATCCTCCTCCAGATTGAGGGCCACCATGTTCTCCGCGCAGATGCCGCCCCAGGCCATGGCCATGGAGTCCACGGAATCATCCTCATTATAGGTGCCGATCATATACACGGGCATGGGGAACAAATAGGGATGTACGCCAAAATCTTTCATTGCTGATCTCCTCCGCTTGCATTTTTGATGACGCTATGATATCATGATGCCAAAAAAGGGACAAGTACCAACATAAAAGTTAGGTACTTACCAAAAGGTAAGCTATGAACAGCAAGAGCATTTCAGAGGCCAGGTTTGACGATACCGGCTATAGCTACACCCTGTCGCTGATTGCGGGGAAGTACAAGCCCATCATCCTCTACTGCCTGATGGAATATGAGCCGGTGCGCTTCAATGAGATGCAGCGCTACCTCGGCCGGGTCGCCGACAAGACCCTGAGCCAGAACCTGAAGGAGCTGGAGCGGGACGGCCTGATCCACCGGGAGATGTACCCGGAGATCCCGCCGAAGGTGGAGTACACGCTCACCGCGCGCGGGCATTCCCTGGTGGCGGTGCTGGACAAGCTTTGCGACTGGGGCCTGGAAAACCGGCCCCGGGCAGAAACAGAATAATCAAAAGGAGAGAGACAATGAAGGTACTGGTATTGAACGGCAGCCCGCACGCAAACGGCTGCATCGCAAGGGCACTGCAGGAGATTATCGACACCCTGCGGCAGGAGGGCGTGGAGACCGAGCTTCTGCACATCGGCAGGGATGCGGTCCACGGCTGTGTCTCCTGCGGCTACTGCAGCAAAAACGACCGCTGCGTCTTTGATGACGACAAGGTCAACGAGGCGGCAAAGCTCTTCGCCGAGGCAGACGGTCTCATCATTGGCAGCCCCGTCTATTACGGCTCGCCCAACGGAACGGCGCTGGCGTTTATGGACCGCCTTTTCTACAGCACGGGCTTTGACAAGCACATGAAGGTGGGCGCTGCGGTGGTGAGCTGCCGGCGCGGCGGCAACACCGCCTCCTTCGACGTGCTGAACAAATACTTCACCATCTCCGGCATGCCGGTGGCTTCCAGCACCTACTGGAACCAGGTGCACGGCTTCTCCGCCGCGGACGTGGAGAAAGATCTGGAAGGCCTGCAGACAATGCGCAACCTCGCGCGGAACATGGCTTTTCTGATGCGCGCCATCCGCAGTGAGAAGGAGAAGACCGGACTGCCGCTGGTCGAGCATGGCTGCTTTACCAGCTTCGGGGACGGAAAATAATACGAACACAGCCGACTCCCGTTATTGGGAATCGGCTGAGTCTTTTGTACGCGTTTTATTTGACGGCGATGGCCTCGATCTCGATCAGGGCGTCCTTGGGCAGGCGCGCCACCTCCACGGCGGAGCGGGCGGGGTAGCTGCCCTCAGTGAAGAACTCGGCATACACGCCGTTCATGGCGGCAAAGTTATTCATGTCGCTGAGAAAGACCGTGGTCTTGACCACGTGGCCCATGTCGGTGCCGGCGGCCTCGAGGATGGCCCGGATGTTGCAGAGGGACTGGCGGGTCTGGGCCTCGATCCCCTCGGGAAAGACGCCGGTGGCGGGGTCAAGGGGGATCTGACCGGAGGTGAGGATCATGCCGCCAAATTCCCGGGCCTGGGAATAGGGACCGATGGCGGCGGGGGCCTTGTCGGTACGGATGACTTTGCTCATGGGAAACACTCCTTTTCGTTTTCTGCGCCTATTATAGCACAGGCGGGCACAGCATTGTTGCCAAAACGGAAGGGGTTTTGTACTGCGATGTGCACAAAGGCCGGTCTGTTTTACGCCGCCGGGGATGACCTCGCGCCTTTTTTGTCCGTCCGTTTTGCGGAAGGCACGCCGCCGACCGAGAGCACCTCGTCCAGGATCAGGATATCGGGCTTCGCGAGGCAGGCGGGCGGTTATTGTGCTCTTATTTTTATGCTTCAGCAAAACGATCAGAAATCGTCATGCTGCCAGTGAGCATACTGACTCACAGGCAATGGCGCATTGCGTCATTGAAGTTCAGGATGACAGGTAATCCCCGTTTTTTATTACATAGTCTTTGTCAAGAGAAACAACAAAGAACTGTGTTATCGAGAGGCTCTACACCGAAATCGAGGTAGAGGAGGAGAGCATGGAGAACGCTACCCACTTTGTTAATCTGCTCTATGCTCTTGCCGACGAGATCAAGCGCGTCGAAGAAGACATCGAAGAGCTTGAGGCTGACGGAGACATTGTTGATGTCATCAAGGCTGCCAGAGCCGTGAACCTTGGCAAGTAAACAGATGTAGCAAAGGAGGGCCACGAATAGCGTTTTCGTGGCCCGTTTTCAAGTTTGTCATCCTATTTTGTCATCCAGCCACTTTTGCGGCGAAAATGATTTTGAAGAATTCGTACAGAAAACAAAAAAGAAAGAAGCAGAAACAATCAAGTTTCTGCTTCTAAAAGTTGGTCGGAGTGCGGGGATTTGAACCCCGGGCCTCTTGGTCCCGAACCAAGCGCGCTACCATCTGCGCTACACCCCGATCAGATATCCTGCCCTTCCGGACAGCTTTTATATTATAATAACTGCAAGGCAACTTGTCAAGCGAAATGTTGCCGGTTTCACGACAAAAAGCGAAGGGCGTGAAAAGCCCCCCGACAGCGCGGTTCAGGGCTGTCGGGGGGCACTGTCATTATTTACGGAAGCTGTCTTTCAAAGCGACGGCGCGGTTGAAGACCAGATGGCCGGGAGCGGCGTCACGGTTATCCAGGCAGAAGTAGCCCTGGCGCATAAACTGGAAACTCTCGGAGTTTTTGCCGTGCTCGGGCATGGGGACGGAGGCAAGGCAGGCCTCCACCTTGCAGCCGGTGAGGACAGTCAGGCTCTCGGGATTGAGGCTGTCGAGGAAATTCTTTTCCGGGCCGTCGGGCTCGGGATCGGAGAAGAGGTAGTCATAGACGCGCACCTCGGCATCTGCGGCTGTTTCGGCATCCACCCAGTGGATGGTGGCGCCCTTCACCTTGCGCCCGTCGGCAGGATCGCCGCCGCGGCTGTCGGGATCGTACTCGCAGAGGATCTCGGTCACGCTGCCGGATGCATCCTTCACGCAGCCGGTACAGGTGACGAGGTAGGCGCCCTTGAGCCGGACCTCGTTGCCGGGGTAGAGACGCTTATACTTGGGGGCCGGGGTTTCCATGAAGTCGTCCCGCTCCACCCAGAGATGGCGGGAGAAGGTGATCTCCCGGTTCCCGTCCTCGGGTTTGAGGGGATTGTTCTCCACGGTCAGCATTTCGCTCTGGCCCTCGGGGTAATTCGTGACGGTGAGCTTCACCGGACGCAGCACCGCCATCACGCGGCGGGCGTTGGCGTTCAGATCGTCCCGCAGACAGCTCTCCAGCAGCGCCCAGTCCACGGTGGAGTCCACCTTGGACACGCCGATCTTTTCACAGAAGGTGCGGATGGAGGCGGAGGTGTAGCCCCGGCGCCGAAGGCCGCAGAGCGTGGGCATGCGCGGATCGTCCCAGCCGGAGACGTAGCCCTCCTCCACCAGCTTCCTGAGCTTGCGCTTGGACATGACGGTGTAGTTGATGCCGAGGCGGGCAAACTCGATCTGGCGGGGCTTGTGATACGGGATGGAGACATTGGAAACCACCCAGTCGTACAGGGGCCTGTGGGCTTCGTACTCCAGGGAGCAGAGGGAGTGGGTGATTCCCTCCAGCGCGTCCTGGATCGGGTGGGCAAAGTCGTACATGGGGAAGATGCACCACTTGGTGCCCTGGCGGTGGTGCTCGATGTAGCGGATGCGGTAGAGCACGGGGTCGCGCATATTGAAGTTGCCGCTGGCAAGGTCGATCTTCGCGCGCAGCGTGTAGGAGCCCTCGGGAAACTCCCCGTTCTTCATCCGCTCAAAGAGGGCGAGGTTTTCCTCGATCGGCCTGTCGCGCCAGGGACTCACGGCAGGGCGCGTGGTGTCGCCGCGGTATTCGCGAAACTGCTCGGGTGTCAGCTCGCACACGTAGGCCAAGCCCTTTTTGATGAGTTCGATGGCATACTCATAGGTTTTTTCAAAGTAATCCGAGCCATAATAAAAGCGGTCGCCCCAGTCAAAGCCCAGCCAGTGGATATCCTCCTGAATGGCGTCGACAAACTCGGTGTCCTCCTTGGCGGGGTTGGTGTCGTCCATACGCAGGTTGCAGATGCCGCCGAAATGCTCGGCTGTGCTGAAGTTGATGGTCAGGGCCTTGCAGTGGCCGATGTGCAGATAGCCGTTGGGCTCGGGCGGGAAGCGGGTGTGCACCTTCATACCGGCAAACTGACCGCCCTCGGCAATATCCTCCTGTATAAATGCGTCGATAAAGTTTCTGGCGTTCTCTTCCATTTCTTCTTCTCCGTTCTGCCGCAGAGTGCGGCGGGGTTTGACTAACTACCATATTATAAACGATTGCTCTTGTCATTTCAATAAAAATATGGTAGATTAGACTCAATAAACCTGCCAGGTATAAAAACCAAAGATAAAAAAGGAGAATCAACATGGCTGTTATTCATCTTACCAAGGACAATTTTGATTCCGTCACGGCTGAGGGCCTTGTGCTCATTGACTTCTGGGCAACCTGGTGCGGCCCCTGCAAGATGCAGGCGCCGATCGTGGACCAGCTCGATGCCGAGTGCGGCGACGCCGTCAAGGTCTGCAAGGTCGATGTGGACGCCGAGCCCACGCTGGCCCGCAAGTTCCGTGTCATGAGTATCCCGACCCTGATCGCCATGCAGGACGGTCAGGTCAAGACCACCCGCGTCGGCTACACCGATCTCCAGGGCCTGAAGGACATGCTCAAATAAGGATAAAACCGGGGAAACCCGGTTTTTCTTATATTGACAAAAATCTCACCCTGTTGTAAAATCCAGTCATTGCTGTGACGGGCAGGAGTACGCGTTTTGCGGATCGCAGAGAGGGGACGGACGGTGCAAGTCCCTGTGAGGCGGCGCGGAAGGTCGGCCCCGAGCACTCCGGGTGAAGGTCTGATGACTGCGTAGTCCGGGCGTCTCGTCCCCGTTAAAGGACGTTTGAGTGCCGCAGAGATGCGGAATTCAGGTGGTACCGCGGTTTATTCCGCCCTGAGACGATGGTCTCGGGGCGCTTTTTTGTTGGAGGAAGCATGGATTTTGAAGTCAAAACAGACTTGAGCCGGAAGGATTTCGAGGCCTATTATTATTTCAATCAGAAGGTGCATGCCCCGTTTGTTTACTGGTTCGGCAGGATCGGCGTCATCATAGCCGCCCTCGTGGCAATCGTCCTGACGATCGACATTCTGGTAAACCGCCTGTGGGGGAATCGGGAGATCATGCTCCCGTACGGCATCTTTGTGGCGCTTCTGATTGCCCTGCCCTTTGTCAACCGCTGGATGATCACACGGCTCTACAAGGCAAACGCAGGTATGCTCGCGGCTGATTATTGCTTCGGCGAGAGCGGGGTGCGGACAGGAACGGGCGAGGCGTCCTCGATCTATACCTGGCCTGCCTTCCGGGAGCTCTATCACAGCAAGGGCGTTTACTACCTCTTTACTGACACAAATCATGCCGTGATCCTGCCCGAGCGCAGCTTTACCCAGGGCGAACCCGCTGCCTTCGGCCCCTATATAACCGAAAAAACGGGGAAGGAAATGAAAGAAGTCAAATGAGAATAGAAGGAGTAAGCAACATGAGAGAACTGCCGAAGACCTACGATCCCAAGCAGGTCGAGAAAAAGATCTATGACATGTGGGAGAAAAACGGCTGCTTCCGGGGCGAGATCGACAGCTCCATATGGGCCACGCCCTGGACGCCACCCTCCAGGATATCCTGACCCGCTACAAGCGCATGCAGGGCTATGCGGCGCTCTGGCTGCCCGGCGTCGACCACGCGGGCATCGCCACCCAGATCAAGGTGGAGGAGGTGCTGCGCAAGGAAGAGGGGAAGACCCGCTACGATCTGGGGCGCGAAAAGTTCCTCGAGCGCGTCTGGGACTGGAAGAAGCAGTACGGCGACCGCATCGTCGAGCAGCAGAAGAGTATGGGCGTCTCCTGCGACTGGAGCCGCAGCCGCTTCACCATGGACGAGGTCTGTGCCAAGGCCGTGCGCGAGAACTTCTGCGACCTCTATGAAAAGGGCCTCATCTACAAGGGCAGCCGCATCATCAACTGGTGCCCCCACTGCCGCACCGCACTGAGCGACGCCGAGGTCGAATACAAGGACATCCCCGGCTCCTTCTGGTATATCCGCTACCCGGTGGAGGATTCCGATGAGGAGTTTATCATTGCCACCACCCGTCCCGAGACCATGCTGGGCGACACCGGCGTTGCCGTAAATCCCCAGGATGAGAAGTACAAGCACCTTGTCGGCAGGAACGCGATCCTGCCTCTCGTGGGCCGCAGGCTCCCCATCGTCGCCGACGATTACGTGGAGCTCGGCTTCGGCACCGGCGCCGTGAAGATGACGCCCTGCCACGACCCCAACGACTATGAGGTCGGCCAGCGCCACAATCTCGAGCAGATCCAGTGCATCGACGAGGATGCGAAGATCATAAACGGCGGCAAGTATAACGGCATGGACCGTTATGATGCCCGCAAGGCCATCGTCGCCGATCTGGAGGAGCAGGGCTACCTTGTGAAGGTGGAGCCCTACAGCCACAACGTCGGCACCTGCTACCGCTGCGGCACCGTGGTGGAGCCCCTGATCAGCCCCCAGTGGTTCGTGAAGATGAAGCCCCTTGCCAAGGCCGCCATCGAAGTCGTGAAGGACGGGCGCATCAAATTCGTGCCCGAGCGCTTTACCAAGATCTATCTCAACTGGATGGAGAACGTGCACGACTGGTGCATCTCCCGCCAGCTCTGGTGGGGCCACCAGATCCCCGCCTGGTACTGCGACGACTGCGGCCACATCACCGTCTCCCGCGAGGATGCCTGTGAATGTGAGAAATGTCACAGCAAGCACATCCGCCGCGAGGAGGACGTGCTGGATACCTGGTTCTCCTCTGCCCTCTGGCCCTTCTCCACGATGGGCTGGCCTGAGAAGACTGCGGATCTCGACTACTGGTATCCGACCTCTGTCATGGTCACGGGCTACGATATCATCTTCTTCTGGGTCTCCCGCATGATCTTCTCCGGCATGGAGCAGATGAAGGAGGAGCCCTTCAAGACCGTCTTCATCCACGGCCTCGTGCGCGACAGCCAGGGCCGCAAGATGTCCAAGTCCCTCGGCAACGGCATCGACCCGCTGGAGATGGTGGATCAGTTTGGCGCCGACGCTCTGCGCTTCAACCTCATCACCGGCAATTCCCCCGGCAACGACATGCGCTTCTACGTCGAAAAGTGCGAGGCCATGCGCAATTTCTGCAACAAGCTCTGGAACGCCTCCCGCTTCGTGATGATGAACCTCGCCATCGAGCGCAACGAGCTGCCGGAGAAGCTGGAGATCGAGGATAAGTGGATCCTCTCCAAGCTCAACGATCTGACCAAAGAGGTCTGCGAGAACATGGACAGCTTTGAGCTGGGTGTGGCCGCGGGCAAGATCTACGACTTCATCTGGGACAGCTACTGCGACTGGTATATCGAGCTCACCAAGCCCCGTCTGAACGGTGAGGATGAGGAGGCAAAGCTCTCGGCCCAGAAGGTGCTGCTGTATGTGCTGACCGAGATCCTCAAGCTCATCCACCCCTTCATCCCCTTCATCACCGAGGAGATCTGGCAGTCCCTGCCGCATGAGGGCACAGCCCTCATGCTCGAGCGCTATCCGAGCTATACGGAGGCTCTCAGCTTCCCCGAGGACGAGCAGAACTTTGAGATGGTCATGACCGCCATCAAGGCCGTGCGCGCGAGACGCAGCGAGATGAACGTCCCGCCCTCCCGCAAGGCGCACCTTATCATCGTGACCGACAAGAAGGCTGCCTTCGAAGCCGGCGTCAGCTATATCAAGAAGCTCGCCTACGCAAGCGATGTCAGCGTCCGCGCCGACGCCCCGGAGAATACCGAGGGCATGGTCTCCGTCGTCACCGACAACGCCCGCATGTTCATGCCCATGGCGGAGCTGGTGGATCTGGCGAAGGAGCGCGAGCGCATTCGGAAGGAGCTTCAGAACGCCGAAAAGCAGCTCGCCGGTCAGAACGCGAAGCTCGCGAACGAAAACTTTGTCACCCGCGCCCCGGAGGCCGTCGTCAATGTGGAGCGGGAGAAGAAGGCCAAGCTCGAGGCCCTGATCGAAAATCTGAAGATCAGCCTTGACCAGCTCGGCTGATACAGGCACAATCCAAAACCCGAATACATGGAAAAGGGGGCTGTCTCGTTTTGAGACAGCCCCCTTTTGCAGGGAGGAATGCCGCAGACGCTGCGTGTCATTTCAGAGGGAAGAACAGGCAGCCGTGCTCCAGCGCATACGCCTCGGCCCCGCTTCCGGGGACGCCGCAGATCGTCAGCAGCTCCCCGTCGCCGAAGGCCTCCGGGTCGATCACGACGGTCTCGGCGGGGATGCGGACAAGGATCAGGCGCCCGCAGTCGGCGAAGGCGCGCCGTCCGATGGACATTGTCTGCGCGGAGAGCATGACACGGGTGAAGGCGCCGCCGGCGAAGGCCTCTTCCCCGATGCTTGTGAGGGAATCGGGGAGCAGGAGATCGTCTCCGAGAGTCAATGCGCAGCTTTTCCCGTATGCCAAGTCGATGCTGTATGTCTCCCCGTCATACGTAAAGCTCACCGGATAGTACACATAGTTGCTGCCCTCCTGCCTGTCGCCATTTTCCACAGCCAGAAGCAGAAGCCTGCATTGGCTGATATCGAGCGCTGTGAGCGGATTGCCAGAGCAGTACAGCACCCGAAGCTCCGGGTGAAGCCCGAGCTCGAGCGCAGACAGCTCACAGTCATAGCATTCCAAAGCATGAAGACTGGAGCAGCCGCTGACATCCAAAGCGGTGAGGGACTTTACATCGTGGCAGTAGAGCTCCTCCAGCGCGGCGCAGCCGCTCAGGTCAAGACTGTCCAGCGCGCTGTAGCTGACGCCCAGAAAGCTGAGGGCAGAGCAGCCTCTGACATCAAGCTCCGCCAGGGACGTGTTCTTAAAGCAGTCCAATTTCTCCAGCGCCGCGAGATTGCGCGCGTCCAGCTTCTCCAGCCTGCATTCCCGGCAGGACACGATCCTGAGCGACGTGTTCCCGCGCAGATCCAAAGCCGTTACGCTGCTGAAATCGCAGTACAGCTCTTCCAAAGCGGGGAACAGCCCGATCCCATCCAGCGAGGCGATCTGGGAGCGAACTGCGGAGAGCCCGGAGCAGTCGATCCATTTGACCGAGGCAAGCTCGTAATCGCAGAGCGTGCCGTCGTGATCCATATCGCAGTTATCTGCCACATAAGCCCTGAAAAACGGATCGGGGAAGAGATCCTCGCTGATGGGGATACCGGATTCAAGCGAGAAGCCAGACAGATGCGTGCTGGCTTTATATACCAGTTCCGCGCTGTCGGAGGAAAAACGGACGCTGTCGTTCACAAGCGCAGGCCGCGTGTAAGCGATCAGCTGCATCAGCCTCCGGCACGAGCCGATGTCCAGGCTTGCGAGCGCGTTCCCGCTGCAGTCCAGATATTGCAGCTCCGGGCACGAGGCGACGTCCAGGCTTGCGAGCGTATTCCCGCTGCAGTCCAGATATTGCAGCTCCGGGCACGAGCCGACGTCCAGGCTTGCGAGCGAGTTTCCGCCGCAGTCCAGATATTGCAGCTTCGTGTTTCGGCTTATGTCAAGCTCTGTCAGGCGGTTGCCCCTGCAGGACAGACGCTGCAGCTCGGTGAAGTGTTCGATCCCCTTGAGCGAGGCGACCGGACCCGGGCTCTCGAAGGCTTCCGTCACTTCGACGGCAAGGACGGAGCCTGTCCCGCTTTCCGATGCTTCGGGGCTCCGGGGCGCAGTCGCCGAGTCGGGAGAGATGTCGATGGCCGTCACCGCGTCGAGCTCCGCGTAACTGAGAAAGCCGTCGCGGTCTTTGTCAAAGAGGGAAACATAGCTGCGGAAGGCGTTGTCGGGAAAGCTGTCGGAGCTGACGCGCACACCCTCGCCGGAGCTGTCGCTGTCGTTGGTAAAGAGCTTGACCCAGGCGTCCCTCCCGGTGTTTTTACCGTTTACCACAAGACCGCCGCCGCCGCAAAAGCCGGTAAACAACGCCTCGCCGAGTGGGTTGGGGCCGACTATTTCCATAGGAAAGAGGATGCGTTCCCCCGCAAAGTTTATCGTAAGCTCGACATCGCTGGCGCGGGGGACCGGAAGAGGCTCAGAGAACGTAAGGAGCTTGTAGCCCGGAAAAGAGGCCACGGTCGAGGCGGAGACCGTCTTGTCCCCCAGTGTGAGCGACGCTGTGATCCCCATGTTCGCGCTTGCTATATCAATGCCCACCGCGCAGATCTCTTCCCCGCCGTCCACACGGAAATGCTGCACAGCGACTGCCTCACCCTCCTCCTGCCAGGCATTTTGGGACGGGATAGCGTCATAGGCATAGCAGTGATCGTACTGCCCGGGCTCCGCGTCGAACGCGACGACATCTCCTCTATTAAGAAAGGGCTGATCATAATAAGACATCCAGAAGTAACCAGAGCTATCATACATTTCGGCGCCCCAGCTGTTGCGCACGAGCCACGCGCCGTCGCCCTCCGGTGTGCCGGATATAAAATGATCCTTTGAGAAATCGTCGTCCCAGCCGACCAGCATGATGGCGTGGTTCTCTGCGAACTCATCAGGGCAATAGTAGGAATTGTACTCGGCGCTGTAGAACTTGTCATCCATGAACATCTCGGTCGCGACGCTGCCGTGGGTGTAGATGGCGTCCTTGATTGCGTCGATGTCGGCAGGGTTGAAGGAACAGGATCCGGCGAGATGCACATCCCTGTAAGCGCGCCCCTCGTAGATGCCCGGCGTATAGTCGCCTGCCCACGCATAGGGAGCCGCGGCTTCGGGCGCGCAGCCGATGTTCTCCAGCGTATGGATGGCCAGATCTAAACTACCGCCCTGATCCAGAAAGGTCCGTTCGGGAGATTCTATGAAATCGCCGATGTTGCAATCCTTTTCATCGTAATAGCTGTGGTAGGAATAATATGCCAGATGCAGCTCGGACAGATCGACCTCCCGGTCAGCCCCGTCGCTGACCAGATCCGCTTCCATTGCGCCAAGGGTGGCAAACGCCCAGCATGTGCCGTACTGCCCCTGATCCCGGATCGGCGGGAGCCGTCCCTCCTCCCAGGAATTAAAGTACGACAGTTCGGCGCCGGACCGCTTGCGCCCGTTCGGCACCCCGATGATCGGAATGTCGGCGCCGGATCTGTTGGCGTGATAGTTCAGGGGCGGGGCCTGAAACTCGCCGCGCACAATAACGGTGAGCACAGGCGCCTGCACCCCCTCGGCAAGCGCATAGCCCTCCGTTATAGGCTCAAAGTGAAACGTATCAAGCGCCTTGTCGTAGCCCTCGACGCATTTCCAGTCGACAGGGATGCGCAGAGGGGCATCGCTGCCGGCCAGCCGGACGGAGAGCGCAGCAGGGAAGCGCTCCTTCAGGGTGACCAGAGCGAGCTTGTGATCCACTTCAAACCGCTCCGCGCCGTCAAGCGCCTCAAAGCCGACGATCACATCGGGAGAGGCCGGCGCTGGAAGCGCCTGCTCCGCATGAACCGACGGGACAAAGCACAAAAGCAGGAGCAGGAGAAAAAGCAGGGACAGGCCTTTTCGAAGTGCGCTTGTCATGATCATACCTCCCAGATCAGTATAATTTCATTATAACAAGCGCAGATACGATGTTCAAGGGAAATATGACCAAAAGCGGGAAAACATGGCCCGCGCGGAAAACCGGAGACAGCCCCTGCCTTTCTCCGAATCTGACGTTTTTTGCAGAAGGGCCGTATTACAATAACACTGCACAACAACGTGCGGTGTTTATTTTTTGCACAAAAGGAGCTGAGAGAGTTGGAAATCAGCACGAGCTTTGACGCCGGGCGGCTCACCGTGTACATAAGCGGGGAGCTGGACCACCACGAGGCGCACTGCGCCATGCTCAGGATCGACGAGCTGCTGGACGAGTACATGCCCCGGGACTGTGCGCTGAACCTCGCAGGCCTGCGCTTCATGGATTCCTCCGGCATCGCCCTCATCGTCCGCGTCAGCCGCCGCATGCAGATCCTCGGCGGCCGGGCCTGGATCGAGGACCCGGCGCGGCAGCCCCAGCGGGTCATCGACGCGGCGGGCATCGACCGCCTTGTCCCTATCGCCATGAGCAGGTGAGGTGAGCGCATGAAGGAGAATAACTACATCCGGCTGGAGTTTCCCAGCAGAAGCAGCAACGAGAGCTTTGCCCGCGCCGCGGCCGCCGCCTTTGCTGCCCAGCTCGACCCCACCATGGAGGAGCTTGGGGATCTGCGCACCGCCGTGTCCGAGGCGGTCACCAACGCCATCGTTCACGCCTACCCGGACAGCATCGGCAAAATCTCCATGCGCATGCGCATCCTCGACGAGAGCAGCGTGGAGATCAGCGTGCGGGACTGGGGCTGCGGGATCGAGGACGTGGAGAAGGCCATGACGCCGCTCTATACCTCCGGCGGGGAGGAGCGCAGCGGCATGGGCTTTACCATCATGGGCAGCTTCACGGACAAACTGCGGGTGCGCTCCGAGCCCGGCAGAGGCACCACCGTCACCATGCGCAAGCACATCAGCCCCCGCGCCCGGCGAGCATGAGCGATACGCGCATCGAACTCATCCGCCGCGCCCAGCAGGGAGAGCGGGAGGCCTCTCAGCGCCTTGTGGAGGAGAACGCGGGCCTCATCTGGAGCGTTGCCCGCCGCTACTTCGGCCGGGGCGTGGAGCCGGACGATCTCTATCAGCTCGGCTGTGTGGGCTTTCTCAAGGCCATCGAGGGCTTTGACACCGGCTACGGCACGCAGTTTTCCACCTATGCCGTGCCGAAGATCTCCGGGGAGATCCGGCGCTTTCTGCGTGATGACGGCGCCGTCAAGGTCAGCCGCGGCATCAAGGAGCAGGCGGCGAAGATCCGTCAGGCCCGCGTTGTCCTCGAGCAGCGCATCGGCCGGGAGCCGAAGATGTCGGAGCTCGCCGCGGAGACGGGCCTGAGCCCGGAGGAGATCGCCTTTGCCGAGACGGCCACCGGCCCCGCCGACAGCATTCACCGCGAGAGCGGGGAGGACGGCTTCACGCTGGAGCTGGTACTGGGCGATTACGGGGCAGAGGAGCGCCTTGTGGAGCATGTCGCCCTGCGCGCCGCGGTGGAAAAGCTGCCGGAGCGGGAGAAGCAGGTGATTGCCCTGCGCTACTTCCACGGTCTGACTCAGCAGGCTGCGGCCCGCATCCTGCATGTCTCCCAGGTGCAGATCTCCCGCATCGAGCGCCGCGCCATCGAGCAGCTCCGGGAAATGCTGACATAGAAAACCGGGGGTGTCTTGCGACACTCCCGGTCAGCATGTTTTGCAGGGTTTACTTTGCGTTCTTGCTGAGATGCTCCTTTGTGAGCTTGACGGTCACGCCGGAGAGGGCCAGCAGAGCGATCAGGTTCGGGATGGCCATGAAGCCGTTGAGCGCGTCCGCCAGGTTCCAGGCGTCGGCAAGGCTCATGGTGGCGCCGATGATGATGAAGCAGATGAAGAGGATCTGGTAGACCTTCACGGACTTGTGGCCGAAGATGTACTCGCAGCAGCGGGTGCCGTAGAGGGACCAGCTCAGGATCGTGGAGAGGGCGAAGAGACTGAGGCAGACGGCGATGATGATCGCGCCGAGCTTGCCGCCGAGTACGCTGCTCATGGCCGCCGCCACGTTGGAGCCGTTGCCGCCGGAGCCCCAGGTGATGTCGATGCCGCCCGCGCAGTAGGCGGAGAGGACGGTGAGACTGGTGAGCGTGCAGATCACGATGGTGTCCATGAAGACCTCAAAGATGCCGTACAGGCCCTGCTTGACAGGATCGGTCTCGGAGGTGGCGGCATGCGCGATAGGAGCGGAGCCGAGACCGGCCTCATTGGAGAAGCAGCCGCGGCCGACGCCCTTCTTGATGCTGGTCATGATGGTGATGCCGAAGGCGCCGCCGATGGCAGCGTCGGCATTGAACGCGCCCTGGAAGATCATGCCGAACACCGTGCCGATATGGCGGATATTGGCGAAGATGACGATGAGCGCGGAGATGATGTACACGACCGCCATGAAGGGGACGAGCTTTTCGGTGACCTGGCCGATGCGCTTGATGCCGCCGAGGATGACAAGGCCGACAAAGGCGGCGACGATGCAGCCGACGATGAAGGTGCTCACGCGCACCTCAGAGCCGAGGAACATGAAGGTGCCCGCGGCGTTGGGGGTGAAGCTGTCGATGGCGTTGTTGACGGCGTCGGCAATGGACTGCACCTGGGTGGCGTTGCCGATGCCGAAGGCGGCGAGGGCGGCCAGCACGGCGAACACGCCGCCGAGCCATGCCCAGCTATTGCCGAGACCGTTCTTGATGTAGTACATCGGGCCGCCGACCCAGTCGCCCTTGGCGTTGCGCTCACGGTACTTGACCGCCAGCAGCACCTCGGAATACTTGGTCATCATGCCGACCAGGGCGGCGATCCACATCCAGAAGACCGCGCCGGGGCCGCCGATGAAGATGGCGCCGGTGACGCCGGCGATGTTGCCGGTGCCGACCGTTGCGGCGAGGGCGGTGGTCAGCGCCTGGAAGGGCGTGACCTCACCCTTGCCGGCCTGATGCTTGTCAAAGAGCTTGCCGGCGGTGTTTTTCCACCAGTAGGGGATACGGCTGAACTGCATAAAGCCCATCCGGAAGCTGAGATAAAAGCCCGTTCCGACGAGCAGCAGCAGCATTACGGGACCCCATGCGATGTCGTCAATTGTCGAAATCAATTGGCTCAGTGTCATGTTTGTTTCCTCCTTGTCTTTCTCCAAAAATAAAAAAGGAGCGCTGAGAACTCAGCGGCTCCGGACAGAGGTCATTCCATGCCCCGCGGCGGGGCTGAACGCTCTGTCCTTTTGCCTGAGAGATTCGGCCTTGCGGCCTTGCACCTTCGGCACCCCGGCGGCGGACCGCACAGGGATTCTCCAGAGTTCCTCGGCCGTCGGTCTTGTATCGGCAATCCTGACGGCTTCAGAGGGTTTTTGAATTATACTGTATTATAGCGTTTGATTCCTGATTGCGCAAGGCTTTTTCGAGAAATCGGCGAAGTGATGGACTTGCCCTGCACTTCACGCCTTTAATCTGTTAAATTGATACAAAAACAAGTGTCCGCGTCTTGCAAATTCCGGGAGCCTGTGGTAATTTCCCTATAAGAAAGAAAAAACGGAGGCCTGTGAACATGAAACGCTGCCTGATCGTTGCCGGCGGGGATTACGCGCCCATCGGCCCGGTGGAGGAGGGGGAGTTTGTCCTCGCCTGCGACCGGGGCTATGCCCACTGCCAGCGGGAGGGGATCGTCCCGGATCTGATTCTGGGGGATTTCGATTCCTATACCGCGGCCCTGCCGGATGGGGTTCCGGTGCTGCGCTACCCTGTGGAGAAGGACGACACGGACACCATGCTGGCCGTGCGCTGGGCGAAGGAAAACGGCTTTGACGCCGTGGCGCTGCGCTGTGCCTTCGGCGGGCGGCTGGACCACCTGCTGTCGAATGTCCAGACACTGCACTATGCCGTGACACTCGGCATGGAGGCCGAGGCCGGGGACGGATGCACCAGCCTGCGCGTCCTGCGCCCCGGCGCGTACCATATCCCCCGGCGGGAGGGTGAGAGCCTTTCGCTGCTCGCGCTGACGGAGAAGGTCGAAGGCCTCACGATCCGTGGGACAAAGTATGAGGCGGAGGGGATCACCCTCCGCAATCCCAGCACACGCGGGCAGTCAAACGCCTTCCGCGGGGATGCGGAGATCCGCTTTGAAAGCGGCGTGCTGGCTCTGGTCTGCTGCCGCCAGGAGGATTGAAGCATGCACACGCTGGAAGAAGTGCGCCGGGAGTATGACCGGCTTGACAGACTTGCGGGCGTGGATACATCAAGGATCGAGCTGAAGATTTCGAAGCGGGCCGTGCGGCAGCTCGGCTCCTTCCGCTCCCCGACCCGGGGGGCGGGGAAGCTGCGCATCACCCTCTCGGCCCTGATCCTGGACGATGACGAACAGTTCTGGGATACGGTGCGCCATGAGTACGCCCACGCGGCGGTCTACCTGCTGCACCCCGGCGAAAAGCACGGGCACGACAGGGTCTGGCGGGACATGTGCCGCCTGGTGGGCTGCAGCCCCAAGCGCCTTGCGCCGGAAAAGGGGAGGGCGGCGGAGCTGCGGCAGGCGCAGGCAAGATTCATCATCCGCTGCAGGACCTGCGGCGCCGAGAGCTGCTATATCCGCCGGGGCAAGGCTGTGGAGCTGATGCTGCGCGGCCGGGACAGGAGCCTGCGCTGCCGAAATTGCGGGCAGAGCAGCTTTGTGCTGCTGGTGCGGGAGGACCTCACATAAGCATACTGTCCGCAGGCGTAAAACATGCTTATTTCTTGCCCAGCATCCCGATGGCGGTGTCGATAATGCTGCCCAGAATGTCGCCGCCGCCGGCCTGGTCCCCGCCCAGAAGGCTTCCCAGGAGATTGCCGGCGTCCGCCTGCTCTCCCTTGAGTACGGCGACGGCCTTTTTCTTTGTCTCGCTGTCTGCGGCGCGGTAGAGCTCCAGGAGCTTTTTTTCTGCGGCGCTGAGCTCGACCGCGTTTTTCGCGGCGGCCGGTTTTTTCGCCTCGTCTGCGGTCTTTTTGGCGGCCGGCTTCTTCCTCTCCTCTGTACCTTTCTTCGCGGCGGGTTTCTTTGCTGCGAGCTTTTTATCGGCCGGGCCGTAGCTGCTCTCCCTGGCGGCATTGAGAAGCGAGCTCTGCGTCACCCCCGTGAGCTTTGCAATCTGGCGCAGAATGCTCTGGGGAAGCTCCTTTTCCCCGCGCTCTGCCTTTCCGAGATCCGTAGTGCTCAGACCTTCGATCTGCCCTGCCAGCGCCTCCTGGCTGAGCTTTGCCTTGCTGCGGGCTTCCTTGATCAATGGGCCGATGGTATTTGCCATGTTTGTTTCCCCCTTTGTTTTATTTGTTCGTGGCTGCGTATGATCATAGTATCACAGCGCCCTGGCGTACGCAAGCGGGCAGCACGCTTTTTAAACTGTCTTGCGAACAAACGCATAAAATGCTATTCTGTTCACAGCATAAGGGCAACACGGTATCATCCGTCATCAGCACATCCTGAAAGGATTCTCTCAGAATGCACGTCTGTCGAATGATGCGGTATTGCTCAAAAGAGAAAAGGAGCTTTCATATGACAATCAATCCCATCCTGATTGCCGCGGCAGTGATCCCGGCGATCTTTCTGCTCGTAAAGGTCGAAAAGGCAGACCGCCTGGAAAAAGAGAGCCCGCGTCTTCTGCTGTCTTTGGTGCTGTTCGGCATTGTGGCGACAGCCGTCGCTTTTCTGGGGGAGTGGGCCGGTATCACCCTGCTCAACAAGCTCTTTCCCGAAGGCGGCACCCTTTACAACATTCTGCTCTTCTTTGGCGTGGTTGCCTTTTCGGAGGAGGGGGCCAAGTACGTCCTGCTCAAACGGCG
The DNA here is from genome assembly GCA_902761635.1 of Oscillospiraceae bacterium. Classification (GTDB taxonomy): domain Bacteria; phylum Bacillota; class Clostridia; order Oscillospirales; family Oscillospiraceae; genus Limivicinus. The sequence goes on from CACWLG010000002.1 coordinate 85,674, forward strand.
CACCTGGAACGAGCCGGAGTTCAACTGCCAGTTTGACGGCGTGGTCTACGGTGCGTTCGTCTCGCTGGGCTTTGCGCTGTGGGAGAATATCAACTATGTCGTCTCGCTGGGCCTTTCAACCGCGCTTATACGTGCGGTGACGGCGATCCCCGGCCACGCCTGCTTCGGCGTCTTCATGGGCACCTGGTACGGCATGGCCAAGCGACGCGCGGCGGCAGGGGATGAAGCGGGATCCAAACGCATGCGCACGCGCGCACTGCTGGTCCCGGCCCTTCTGCACGGTTTTTATGACTTTACCGCCAGCACCGAGAGCTCTGCCATGAACATCGTGTTCCTGGTCTTCGTGGTGCTCATGTTCGTGACTGCCTATCGCCTGGTGAGGCATGTGTCCGCAAACGACAGCTACATCCGGGATTATCGCTTCGGCATTCCGAAGTGAGCGCGCAAAGCGGGGACCGATTGTACATCGGCCCCCGTTTGCTCACTTATGAAAGACCGAAACGTCGTTTTCCCAACCCCGGTCCAAAAGCCAGTAGCCCTCAAAATCCGCGTCCTCATCCTCTTCGCCCTCTTCGATGGGCACATCGGGCTTGATGCGGCTGAGCTTCTTTCTCGTCTCATAGGCCCGCAGCTCCTCCACCGTAAAGGGCAGGCCCAGCTCTTCGGCGACGGGCAGCAGCACCGCCTTGACAAGCGACTCGCGGACCTCAAGGCTCCCGGGGTAGCAGGCCACTTCCTCCTCAATACGCGAACGCAGGGCACTGTCGGACGCATAGCGCTCAAAAAAACGGCTCACATTTTCTGACATCATTCACTTCTCCCGGCAATATAAGATATGGAGACCCTCTTGTGCATGCTCAACGCCATGAGGCGTCATGCCATCCTATCGTCATTATAGCGGTGCAGGGCGCGCTTTGCAAGCGTGTCCCCGGGCTTGCGAAAAGGGAAAAACTGTGATAGAATCATAAACTGTATAAAACTGCATTGCAGGGTGCTCTGCATCCTTGTTAACGGAAAGGCGGTTCCCATATGAAAGATAGCGCAAGAGTGAAATACTATCTGGATAACAAGGGCTTTTTCGCCCACTGCGCCCTGATCATGCTGGCGCTGGCCTCGGTGTATCGCATCATCGGCTGCTGGGGCATGTGGAACGACCGGGTGGAGGGTATCATGATGCTCGTGCTGCCGGTGTTCTGCTGTGTACTGATGGCCCTTTGCGTCATCCTGCTGGGGAGAAAGGGCTTTTTCATGTCCGTCATCCCGGTGCTGCTGGGCGTGGTCTTCTTTGTCTACAGTGCCCTGAGCAGCTACAGCACCTGGGTGCCCATTGTGCTGAGCGTGCTTCTGTGCCTTGTGACGGCGGTCGTGTATACGGCGACGGTGTTCGGCTGGATCCGTACCAAGTGGCTGCTGCCGCCGCTGTTTGCCCTGCCCTTCTTCTACCATGTCATCATGGTGGATATCCCTGCGCTGAGCAATCCGTCCGTACCAATCACCCTTGCCGACGGGATGAAGGAAATGAGCTTCCTCGGCATCATGCTGGCGCTCTTCTGCGTGTCGATGGCTCTGAAGAAGCGCGAGCGCGCGTCCGGAAAGAGTGAGGAGCCTGCTCCGGCCCCCGCGCCGGAAAAGGAGCCGACCCCGGCTCCGGCCCCTGCCCCGGAAGCACCTGCGGAACCGGAGAAGCCTGCCGAGGCGCCTGTCTTCTCGGATGAGCCCTATACCCCGGTGCTCACGCTGAACCCCGAGCCCTGGCAGCCGGAGCAGACGGACACGGAAGAGGGCAGAGATGCGTAATCAGCGCGCTGATTCCTCCGGCCAGACGGCTGTCAGGCGAAGGCCGAACAGGCGGCGCGCGGTCGTGGTGTGTACGGTGCTCGCGGCGGTGTTCGCCTTTGCCATGGCGGTCGTGCTCATGGGGGTGTCGGATAACCGCAGCTACAACGACTACATGAACCAGGCGCAGGAGCTCTATTACAACAAGGATTACGACGGGGCGCTGGCCGTCCTGCGCAAAGCCTCCTCCCTCGAGAAGACGGAGGAGTGCCTGCTGCTCATGGCCGACTGCTATCAGCTTCAGGGCAACTATACCAAGACCCTGGAGGTGCTGCGCATGATGGACATGAACAAGCCCACGGTGGCTGCGCGCATCAGCGAGGTAGAGAGCCTGCGCAAGAACCAGGGCGCCACGGAGACGGTGCGCATCGCCGGCAAGGACTACCCCGTCAACACCACGCGTCTCGTGCTCGACAAGATGGAGCTGGGGGACGCGGTGCTGTATGAAGTCACACAGCTTTACGCCATCGACAGCCTCTCCATGGCAGACAATGTCCTGCGGGATGTGTCGCAGCTTTCCGCACTGGGCGGCCTTGTGACGCTGAACCTCAGCGGAAACGAGATCATGGATCTCACGCCGCTCTCCGGGCTCACAAATCTGCGCACACTGTATCTGGACAACAATCCCATCCGGGATTTCAGCCCCCTCTACAGCCTTACAAATCTCAAAAGCCTCAGCATCAAGGGCATCGAGCTGACCGAGACCCAGCTCTCCGAGCTCTCGCGAGCTCTGCCGTCCTGCGCGGTGCACAGCGAGAAGGCCCAGCAGGAGATGCAGGACATCAGCTTCGGCGGCGTGACCTTCTCTGCCGACGTCACGGACCTGGATCTGAGCGACATGGGCATCTGGGACATTTCAGCCCTCGCAAACTGTCAGTACATCACAAAGCTCAATCTCAGCGGCAACAACGTCAGCGACCTGAGCCCGCTGATGAACATGCCCTATCTCCAGTGGCTGGATATCTCCTACAACAGCGTGAGCGACCTGCGCCCGCTGATGGGCATATCCTCCCTGTATTTTCTGAATGCCTCCGGCAACAGCATCAGCTCCACCTCAGCCCTGACGATGATGACGGGGCTGAGCAATCTGTACCTTGACGGCAATCCCATCCGGGACTTCTCCGGCCTCAGAAAGCTGAAAAACCTCACGGCGCTGGGCCTTTCGCAGACCGGGCTTGCCGATCAGGACGTGGCCTATCTGCAGGGGCTCCAGTCCCTGTCCTCCCTTACGGTGACGGATAACCCGGCCCTCACGGGCTACGGGGTGGATCAGCTCCGCAGCTTCCTGCCCGCCTGCTCGGTGTCGCACTCGGCGCTGACCGTGAACATCGACGTTGACGGGCACCTTGTGCCGAACGACAGCACGGAGCTGCGCCTCGTGGGCCAGAACATCACGGACATCAGCGGCGTGCAGCAGCTCAATGAACTCAAGTACGTGGATCTGAGCGTCAACATGATCTCGAACATCTATCCCTTCATTTTCGCCGACTGCCGCTACACGGTGACGAGCCTGAATCTGAGCTACAACAATCTCTCTGATCTGACGCCGCTGTCGATGATGCCGAACCTGCAGGAGCTGGATCTCTCCTTCAACCAGATCAGCTCCCTCCAGCCGCTCATGAACCTCACAAACCTGCGCTCTCTGCGCCTGTCCGGCAATCCCCTGAGCGTCATGGAAATCAACGCCCTGGCCTACGCGCTTCCAAACTGCGAAGTCGTGTTCTGATACCTTTTAACGCCTCCCGGTTCCGGGGGGCGTTTCGCGTTGAAAATTTGGAAACCTGTACAAATCTGTCGGCCAAAAATCGGCAAAAGTACCGATTGTTGGAAAGCTGGGAAATCCTGCTTCTTTTTTGCTTCAATTTGTGGTATAATCTCTGCAACAGAAAACGGCTTTCCGTTTTTTGACGGCATATAGGAAAGGAGTTGTCACCAATGAAGTTTACGTTTACCGAGAAGAAGATGGACTCCTCTGAGGAACTGCGTGCCTACGCGATGAAGAAGATCGGCAAGCTCGACCGCCTGTTCAAGAATGAGGGCGAGGCCTACGTCACCTTCAGCATCGAGCGCGGCCGCCACAAGGCTGAGATCACCATCCATAACAACGGCATGTTCTACCGCGCAAGCGAGGTCACCAACGATATGTACGCCTCTGTCGACTCCGGCGTCGCCGCCATCGAACGGCAGATACGCCGCAACAAGACCCGTCTGGAGAAGAAACTCAGAGAGGGCGCGCTGGACAAGGAAGCCCGGCCCGTCTATGAGCCCCCTGTCGAGGAGGAGCCGGAGGACTTCAAGATCGTGCGCTCGAAGCGCTTCTCCATCAAGCCCATGTCTCCCGAGGAGGCCATCCTGCAGATGAATCTGCTGGGCCATGAGTTCTTTGTGTTCAAGAATATGGACGCGGACGAGGCCTTCTCCGTGGTCTATAAGCGCCAGCAGGGCGGCTACGGCCTGATCTGCGACGACGGGCTGAACCGCGACTGAGCAAAGCTTTTCACACCGGGGCATGTCCCCGGTGTTTTTTTGCCTTGCCACGGCGCATGGGGTAAGGTATAATACAAAAAAGAAACTATTACGAAGCAGGGTACACAACATGAACGAAACTGTACAGACCGGCAAGCTCTATATCGTTGCAACGCCCATCGGCAACTCCCGGGACATGTCGCCGAGAGGGCGGCAGATCCTGCAGGATGTGGACATCATCGCGGCCGAGGATACGCGCCGCTCCATGGTGCTGCTGGGCAAGCTTGAGATCCGCAACAAGCTTGTGTCGAACCACAAGTTCAATGAATACGGCAAGGCAAAGTATTTTATCGGTGAGATGCTTGCGGGCAAGAGCGTTGCGGTCATCACCGATGCGGGCACCCCCTGCATCTCCGACCCCGGCAACGAGCTTATAAAGGCTGCCGTGGAGGCGGGCATCCCCGTGATCGGGGTGCCAGGCTGCTGCGCCGCGGTGACGGCCCTGTCCGTGTCCGGCTTTGACCTCTCAAGCTTTCTCTTCTACGGCTTCTTCCCCCGGGAAAACGCGGAGCGGCGGAAGCTGCTGGAGAAGCTGCGCCGCGGCGACACCCGCACCTTTGCCCTCTATGAATCCCCGAAGCGCATCATGGAGCTGGTGGACTTTTTTATCGAGAGCGGGGCAAAGTGCCGGATGTGCCTGTGCAACGATCTGACGAAGCTGCACGAGATGAGCTTTCGCGGCACGCCTGCCGAGGTGAAGGAGCAGCTTCTCGCCAAGGGCAGCTACGACAAGGGGGAGTACGCCGTCGTCGTGGAGATCGACGAGGACTATATCTTCAACAAGGTGGAGCATACCGTATCCGCCGAGGCCATGCTGGTGGACGCGATGGTCTCGGGCGGCTGCACGGCAAAGGAGGCCGTGGCGGCGGTGCTTGCCGATGAAAACAACTCCTACAGCAAAAACGAGCTCAAGGCTGCGGCGCTGAATCTCAAGCGTCTCTTCGGTGGCTGAGATGGCGAAGATCACACAGGAGCTGGCCCTTGCCCTGCCGACACTCGGCAAGGCGGTCTTCTCCCAGCCCACGGAGAAGGGACAGGCGCAGAAGGTGGAGATCCGCCCCCTGCTTTTGAAGGGGGAGCGGCGCTACCAGGCGGAGCGCTTTCAGGACAACAAGGCATTCCATCAGAACTTTACCGAGGAGCTTCTCTGCGCCTGGGCGGCGGAGAATCTTGAGGGGCGCTACCGCCAGGTGCTGCTTTTGACCGATACGGAGAGCCGCCAGTATATCTTAAAGCGCGACGGCAGCTATAAAAAAACCGGCGGGGCGGCGACAGTCCCGCGCCCGGTCGGCGCGCAGGGCCACAACCGGGAGAAGGACTATATCCTGCGTGAGGGGGAGAACATCCCGGCCCTGGTGGACCTCGGCGTCTTTACGAAGGATTTTCAGATCGTCCGATCGAAATATGACAAGTTCAAGCAGATCAACCGCTTTGTGGAGCTTGTGGATCAGAGCCTCAGGGACGAGCGGGCGGAGACCATCCGCATCCTGGATTTCGGCTGCGGAAAGTCCTATCTGACCTTTATCCTCTATTATTATTTTGCCGTCCGGCGCGGCATGAAAACAGAGATCATCGGCTATGATCTCAAGGCGGATGTGGTGCAGCGCTGCAGCGAGATCGCCGCGCGCTGCGGCTATGACGGCCTGCGCTTTGAGGTGGCGGACGTGACGCGCGACAGGCTTGCCGACACGAAGATCGACATGGTCGTCACGCTCCACGCCTGTGACACGGCCACGGATTATGCCCTGGCCTATGCGGTGCAGCATGGCGTGAAGTACATTTTCTCCGTCCCCTGCTGCCAGCATGAGGTCAATCTCAGCATCCGCCAGGGGGGCGAGCTGGATCTGCTGCTGGAGCACGGCATCATCAAAGAGCGCGTCTCAGCCCTGCTGACCGATTCCATCCGCGCCGCCGTCCCGGAGGATGCGGGCTACGCGGTGGATGTGATCGAGTTTATCGACTTTGAGCATTCGCCCAAGAACCTGATGCTCCGCGCCCGATACACCGGCAGGCGCAAAAGTGCCGGGCGCGCGCGGGCCGAGGCCCTGCGGGAGCAGTACGGCTTTCAGCAGAGCCTGCTGAAGCTGATTGAGAACATGTAGCTCCTCTTGCCAAGGGGAGCCGAAGCGCGGGGGAGGTGCCCACATGTCAGATCGCAAAAAACGCTGGCAGCTTTTGCAGCGGCTGCTGAGCGGATATGCCAGGGAGCGCTTTGCCCTGACGGCGGTACGCTGTGAGATACAGGGTCCCTGCCTCATTGTCGCGAACCATGTGACGAACTGGGACCCGCTGCTCCTGGCGGCGAGCTTTCCCGACACCCCCATCCGCTTCGTGGCGAGTGAGCATCTCTTTCGTCACGGCCTCATCTCCAAGGTGATCCAATGGGCCGTGGCTCCGATCCCGCGGCGCAAGGCCGCCTCGGGGACAGACACGGTAAAGAGCGTGCTGCGCGCCCTGAAGGCGGGGGACACCGTCTGCATCTTTGCCGAGGGGGATACCACCTGGGACGGACGCACGCACCCGGTCTTCCCGGCCACGGGCAAGCTCGCGCGCATGGCAGGCGTACCGCTTGTGACCTACCGGCTGGAGGGGGGATATCTCAGTATGCCCCGCTGGTCAAATAAGCTGCGGCGTGGGGCGATGCACGGCGGGAGCGTCGGCTGCTACGCTCCGGAGGAACTCCAGCGTATGAATGGCCGGGCGGTCACAGCCCTCATCAATCGGGATCTCTTTGAGGATGCTTTCGCCCGCCAGGAAAAGGAACATGTCCGCTTCCGGGGAGAGCAGCGTGCCGAGGGAATCGAGCGCGGCTTCTTCATCTGCCCCCGCTGCGGCGCCCTCGGCAGCGTCCGGGGCGTCGGGAACCGGGTACGCTGCGCCTGCGGCCTGGATCTTCTGTATACCGAGGAGGGCTTTTTCGACCCGCCGGAGCCGGTGGCAACGGTCGCCGTATGGGAGCAATACCAGCAGGCGGCGCTTCGGGAAATGCTCAAACGGGCGGACGGCGTGCTGTTTTCCGACGGGGGCCTGCGGCTGACCCGGGTGGAGGATGGGCACCGGGAGACGGCGCTGGGTACCGGGATCCTGGTCCAGCACCCAGACGCCCTTGAGATCGCGGGTCGGACTTTTCCCCTCCGGGACATTGACAGCATGGCGATGGTCATGACCGACACCCTGCTTTTTTCCGCAGGGAATGAGTATTATGAGATCCGCGCGGCAGCGCCCTGCTGCCTGCGCAAATATTTGCTGACCTGGACGAGCAGCACAGAAAACGCGAAGGAGTAATGCGCATGGACTATTCAGCCGCAAACACAGCCCTGTGGGACATCATCATTCAGCTCGGCCTCGTTGCCGGGGCAATCCTGCTGTGCAATATGCTGCGAAACCGCGTGCCTGCCATCCGCAACGCCATGATGCCGGTCTCGGTCATGGCGGGCTTTCTCCTTCTTCTGCTCAAGCTTACAGGGCTGATCGCCATCGACGGAAGCATCATGGAGATCCTGGTTTATCACGGCATCGCCCTCGGCTTTATCGCCATGAGCCTGCGCGTGACCGACCGTGAGACGGACAGCGCCGATCGGGCGGCCTTCAAATCCGGCATCATCATCGTGAGCACCTATATGGTGCAGGGCGTGTTGGGCCTTGGGATCAGCATTCTGCTCGGCTATACGCTGATGCCGGGGCTCTTCAAGGCCTCCGGCCTGCTGCTGCCCATGGGCTACGGCCAGGGGCCCGGACAGGCCAACAATGTGGGCAGCAGCTATCAAAGCCTGGGCTTTGCCGGCGGGCGCAGCTTCGGCCTCGCGATTGCGGCGGCGGGGTATCTGTGCGCCTGCGTCGTGGGCGTCGTCCTCCTGAACATCCTGGCAAAGCGCGGACATGTGAGCCCTGCGAAGAAGAACAACGACGATGACCTTGCCGTCAGCTTTTTCCAGGATCGCAACGAGCTGCCTGTGGCGGACTCTGTCGACCGCCTTTCCGTGCAGCTTGCGATGGTCCTGGTGGCCTATCTTGTCACCTACCTCGTCACCCGCAGCCTCACTGCGAGCGTTGCGGCGATCTCCGCGGGCCTTGCCGCCACGGTCAACACTCTCCTGTGGGGGTTTAACTTCATCATCGGCTCCGGCATTGCGGTCCTGCTGCGCCGGCTTCTGGAGGCCGGACGGAAAAGGGGCCTGATCGAGCGGCAGTATCAGAACAACTACCTGCTCAACCGCCTCTCCGGCTTTTTCTTCGACATCATGATCGTAGCCGGCATCTCCTCGATCAATGTCGAGGATCTGAGGGGACTGTGGCTATACTTCCTCCTGCTTGCCGCGGCGGGCGGCGTGTTCACCTGGCTGCATCTCAGGCGCGTGTGCAGATGGGCTTACCCGGGGTATTATTATGAGGGGCTGATCTCCATGTACGGCATGATGACCGGCACCATCTCCTCCGGCATCCTCCTGCTGCGGGAGATCGACAGCGACTTTCACACCCCGGCGGCAAACAATCTGGTCAGCGGGAGCAGCGTCGGCATCGTCCTCGGCGCGCCGGTGCTGGTGCTGGTGAGTCTCGCGGCAAAGTCCGACCGGATGGCGATCATCGTGTGCCTGATTGCGGCGGCTTATCTCGGGGCGCTGATGCTGCTGCTGCGGCGGCTGTGCTTCGGAAGAAAGTAAAACGAAGACAATACGGCGGCAAGCCCGGCGCGTCCGCTGAAGGATTACTGTCGCGTGAGCCTGCAGCCCGGAGAGAGAAGAATGTCCGCTATACGCTCCCCAAAAAGGACTTGGGCTTCTGCGGCAATAACTGCCATTAGCACGCGGAGGACGGGAAATTCAAAATCTTCGTCGGCGGCAGTTCCCGGGACATGCTGGAGCAGAGCTTGACGCTGCACTTTTCAAACTGATTCACAAGGAGCTTGCAGGGCGCCGTTTTCGAAACGACGCCCTGCGTGTTATATGGCGGACCTGCCTTCGCAGGGCACGCCCTTCATGCCCTCTGGTTTTGGCACTTCCCGGATATAGCGCTTGAAAAAACCAATCTGGACGTTTATACTGAAGCTATCTTGGAGGAAGAAGGTCTGCGTCCGCAGCCCCGCGGGGGTGCGGATGCCCGCATAACGTAGGGAGTGTGATGCAAGTGACAAGAAACAGAATCCTCCTGATCACCCAGTCGCTTCTGTGCGTGGCGCTGGTTGTGATGCTGGCTATGTCGGCGATCGGAATCTACCGGGACGGAATCGCCGAGAAACAGGAAAATCCCCTGGCGTGGATATACACACGGGAGAAGGTGGCGGCCGCGCTCAAGCCGATCCTGCCGGTCTTCCTCCTGGCAGTGGGCGTGACAGTAGCCTGCGCGGTGCTGAACGTCCGGGATGAGAACGAGAACAAGCCCGTCCAGGATATCGAGCTCAACCGCGACCTGGTGCGCAGCCGCGTGGCGGAGCCGAGCGAGGCCATGCGAAAGGAGCAGGCCCTGCAGAAAAAACTCCTGTACGGCGGTTGGGGCGGCTTTGCCCTGTGCCTGCTCCCCGCGCTGCTCTATATGACAAACGCGGAGCATTTTCCGAATGATGACCTGGAGCAGGTGATCGGCGCGATGGCCGCGCATGTGTTCCCCTGGATCATCCTGGCCCTGGCCTGCCTCATGGTCTCCGCCGTCCTGCAGGAGAAGAGCATCCGGCGGGAATACGATGCCATCATGGCGCGCATCAGGGAAGAGAAGGCGGCCGGGATCCAGGCCGCACCGAAGAGCGAAGAGCCCGTACGCAGCCTCCGTGTGCTGCGGTGGGTGCTGCTTGCGGTGGCGGTGGTGTTCATCATCATCGGCATCCGCAACGGCAGCATGACGGCGGTCGTCAACAAGGCGATCAGAATTTGTACGGAGTGTGTTGGCCTTGGATAATGTGAAAAGCTCCTGGTGGGATGCCCACCGCCCGTCCAAGAGACGGCTCATTCAGCTCTACTGCGCCCTGCTGTATAATGCCCATGTGAAGGGCTTTCTCGAGGGCGAGATCTACAAGAGCAAATCCCCCACCACGAAGGGGATCTGCGTGCCGGGCTTCAACTGCTACTCCTGCCCCGGCGCGGTCGGGGCCTGCCCGCTGGGCTCCCTGCAGAACGCCATCGGCACCTCCAATAAGCAGATCGGCTTCTATGTCTTCGGCGTCCTCATGCTCTACGGGCTGATCCTGGGCCGCACGATCTGCGGCTGGCTCTGCCCGCTTGGCCTGATTCAGGAGCTGCTGCACAAGCTGCCCACGCTGAAGCTGAAAAAGAATCGCTTCACCCGCGCGCTGAGCTGGCTCAAGTACATCATCCTCGCCGTTTTCGCCATCGGCATCACAGCCTGGTACGGCATTGCCCACGGCGTGGCGGTGCCCGGCTTCTGCAAGTATATCTGCCCGGCCGGCACCTTCGAGGGCGCGATCTTCCTGCTGTCCAATCCCGCGCGGGCGGGGGATTTCTCCATGCTGAACATCCTCTTTACGCGCAAGTTCGTCATCATGCTGGTGATCGGCCTCGCCTGCGTGTTCTGTTATCGCAGCTTCTGCCGCTTCCTGTGCCCGCTCGGCGCGATCTACGGTTTTTTCAGCAAGCTTGCCGTCGTCGGCGTAAAGGTGGACGCCACCCGCTGCAACCACTGCGGCGCCTGCGTGCGCAGCTGCGGCATGGACGTGCGCCATGTGGGTGACCACGAGTGCATCCACTGTGCCAAGTGCATGGATGTGTGCAACCAGAAGGCCATCAGCCTCAAGGCCGGCAGCTTCACGCTCAAGGCACCGGAGGGCGGCTGTGCCGATGATAAGCCCGATTCCGAGGCAAAGCGCAAAAAGCTCGGCAAAATCACCTGGGGCGCAGCGCTGGCTGTGCTCTGCGCGGCACTGCTGTACTATAACTTCCTCGACCCGAATATCAAGCAGAATGCGGACAGCGGAACGGATGTGCCAGCTTCCGAAGCGGCTGCCCCGGCAGCGGCAGCGGACTGGACAAGCACGGCTCCCGAGGGGCACGAGGTTGGACAGCAGCTATCCGATTTTACCATCACCTGCCTCGACGGCAGCGAGTTCCACCTGGCCGAGCAGCGCGGCAAGCCGGTGTTCATCAACCTCTGGGCCACCTATTGCGGCCCCTGCGTGCTGCGTGAAGGAACTGCCGTTCTTCAGCGATCTCTACAAAGCGCATGAGGGCGATATCGCCATGCTGGCTCTGCACTCGGATGTCGTGGACGACGATCCGAAGGAATACCTGAACGAGCACGGCAAGGACTGGGTGATGCCCTTCGCCGTTGAGAATGAGGATGAAAAGATCTGGGACGGTGTGGGCGGCACGACCGCCATGCCGCAGACCATCGTCCTCAACCGCCATGGTGAGGTCATTTACAACCAGCGCGGCTCCGTGACGGCGGAGATCCTGGAGACCCTGTACCAGCAGGCGGCTGAACCGCGCTCCTGCAGCAAAAGGCCACCGGGCGTTACAGCCCGATGGCCCTTTGCTGCAATGTGCCTGCCGCCCTTGTCGGTCCTGCGTGTTTCTGATTGAAGGGAGAGGCATGGAGGACAAGAACATCCGCATGGCCCGCACGATCGCTGAGGCGGTGGCGGGTGAGGGCGGCCGCAGCTACTATGTGGGCGGCTACGTACGGGACCGGCTGCTCGGCCTGGACAACAAGGATATTGATATCGAGGTGCACGGGATTCCCCTTGAAACCCTGGAACGGATTCTGGACAGCCTCGGCGAGCGCCTGAGCATGGGGGCAAGCTTCGGCATCATGGGCCTCAGACACTATGACCTGGATATCGCCATGCCGCGCTCCGAGACGGCGACAGGTCGCGGACACAAGGACTTTGCAGTGCTCGTCGATCCCTTCCTCGGCCCCGAGAAGGCCGCGCGGCGGCGGGACTTCACGATGAATGCCCTGATGGAGGATGTGCTGACGGGGGAGATCCTGGACTTTTTCGGCGGACGGGAGGACATGCAGCGCGGTATCCTCCGCCATGTGGACGAGAGCAGCTTCGGCGAGGACCCGCTTCGTGTGCTGCGGGCGGCGCAGTTTGCCGCGCGCTTCGGCCTCAGCGTGGCCGAGCAGACGCGCGCCCTCTCGGCGAAAATGGACCTTGCGGCCCTGCCGGGAGAGCGCGTCATGGGAGAGCTGGAAAAGGCGCTTTTGAAGGCGGAAACGCCCTCGGTCTTTTTTGAGGTGCTGCGGCAGATGGGACAGCTTTCCCTGTGGTTTCCAGAGCTGGAGGCGCTGATCGGCCTGCGGCAGAACCCCGCCTTTCACCCGGAGGGCGACGTCTGGCGACACAGCCTTCAGGTGCTGGATGAGGCGGCAGCGCGCCGCGAGAAAGCAAAAAGGCCAATATGGTTCCTTCTCGCTGCCCTCTGCCACGATTTGGGCAAGGCAGCGGCAACAGAGGAGCACGACGGCGTTCTGCATGCTTACAACCATGAGAAGCTGGGCCTTCCGCTGGTGCAGACCTTCCTGCGGCGTCTGACGAGGGAGACAGGACTGACGGAATATGTGCTGAACATGACGGATCTGCACATGCGCCCGAATATTCTGGCGGGCGGCGACGTCGGCGTGAAGAGCTATATGAAGATGTTTGATCTCTCCGTCTGCCCGGAGGATCTGCTCCTGCTGGCCGAGGCGGATCGTATGGGCTGCCGGGGGCCGGAGGAGGACAGGGAAGCGCTGCGGCGCGCCTATGCTCCGACACGGAAACGCCTGCAGGAGATGCTTGCCCTCTATGAGGCGCGGATGAGAGAGCCGTACCTCATGGGCCGGGATCTGATCGAGGCGGGCTTCGCCCCGGGGCCGCAGTTTGCCGAGGTGCTGCGTGAGACCCGCAAGCTGCGCCTTGCGGGCAGGCCGAAGGCCGAGCAGATGAAGTATGCCCTCGCGATCCTGCGAAAGACAAAGGACGAAGCAGAAGCATAATAAACCTTACAGGGGCCGATCCAAAGATCGGCCCCTGTAAGATTATACGCCTGCGCTGTAGACGCAGCGGCCTCCCAGATAGGTGGCGAGGATGGGGATGCTGTGGATTTGCGTGGGCTCAGTCTCGAAGGGATCGGCCCCGAGGATCACAAAGTCTGCCAGATATCCTTCCGCAATGCGGCCCTTGACGGTCTCCTCAAAGCTTGCCTCTGCACTGCGGATCGTGAAGCTGTCAAGGGCCTCCTGCACGGTGAAAGCCTCCTCCGGCAGATAGGGGCCGGTGCCGTCCAGCGAGCAGCGGGTCACAGCGCACTCGATGCCCTCCATCACATCCGGCAGCTCCACCGGGCAATCGGAACCGTTGGAGACGGAGACGCCCTCTCTGAGCAGAGTCTTCCAGTTATAGCTGCTTGCGGCGAGCTCCGGCGGCAACAGCTTTGTGACAATGTGATTGTCGTAATCGAGGAAGATGGACTGGGCGTAGACATGCATGCCGAGCGCGGCAATGCGCCGAAGCTGATCGGGCCAGGAGACCTGACAGTGAACCACGCCGTGGCGGTGGTCGACCCGCGGCATCTCCCGCAGGGCCAGGTCCACCGCATTCAGGACCTGATCCAGGCAGGCGTCCCCGATGGCGTGAATGGCGATCTGCATGCCGTTTCGGTGGGCGTAGGAGACCATAGCGTTCATGTGCGCGTCAGAGAAGAGATTGAAGCCGCAGCTGTCGCCGCCGGGGTAGGGGGTGCTCAGATGAGCGGTGCGGCTGCCGAGAGCGCCGTCACCCAGCATCTTCAAGGGGCCGATGCGGAAGAGCTCCGTGCCGGCGCCGGTCACGTTCCCGGCCTCCACAAAGCGCCGCAGTTCAGCAAGCTCGGTGAAGTTACTCTGCTCATACACACGCACGGTCAGCTCACCGCTCTCCTCCAGCTCCCGATATGCCGCGTTGACGGTTTCAAAGGGAATGGCACGGAAGACGCAGTAGTCGTCTGTCTGGGAGCTTGTGATGCCGTATCGGTTCAGGTTGGCACAGGCCAGGCGGATCATCTGCTTGAGCGCCTCCTTGTCCGGCAGGGGCAGCACGCCGTACAAGAGCTCCATGGCGTTATCGTAGAGGCGGCCGTCCGGCTGCCCGTCCGCGATCCCAATGCTGCCGCCCTCGGGGGAGGGGGTGTCCGCCGTGATGCCGGCGAGTGCCAGCACCCGGCTGTTGACCACACAGCAGTGGCCGCAGGCACGGGTGATCATAATGGGTACGTCCGCGGAGACGGCGTCCAGGTCCCAGCGGTCCGGCATGCGGGACACGTCGGTGAAGTAGTCCTGGTTCCAGCCCCGGCCGGTGAGCCATTGCCCTTCCCGGGGCGGGTGCGCGGCGAGAAAGCCGCGCAGGTAATCGAGCATGCCCGCAAGGCTCCCGGTGAGCGGCGCAAGCTGAGCCGCTGCCAGGGCCTGGCCGAAGTTCAAAAGATGCATGTGGGAGTCGTTGAAGCCAGCGCAGACAAAGCAGCCCTGCAGATCGGTCAGACTGTCGCCCTCCCGGGCGGAGGCGAGGAGAGTCTCATCGTCTCCGACCAGGATAAAGCGTCCGTTTTCCACGGCGAAGGCGCTGCAGATCGGCAGCGCGCCGGTATAGACCCGGCCATGATAGAAGATGCTTCTCATAATACTGCTGCGTCCACCTCGTCCTCATAGAAAAGCTCCATGCTCTCGTCCACCTTGCCGATGCCAAGGTAACGGGCCTTGTAATCTCGCAGCAGGCGGAAGTAGTCGCCGGAAAGGATCAGGATGACAGCCACGTTGACAAAGGTCGGGATGGCGGAGGTGATGTCCACCACGGTCCAGATGAAGCCCTGGTTGTTGGTCCTGACGAGGTAAATGGTCCAGAGCAGGCCGGGCAGTGCGCGGCAGGCGTAGAAGATCTTCATGAGGACCTTCTTCCAGGTGGTGTCGTCCTGGCCGAGATGCTCAAGGATCGCGAGGTAGTAGGTGAACCAGCCGCCGGAGGTGGTCACGGTGAAGATGATCATGACGATCGCCAGCAGATAGGCGCCGATGCGGCCGAAGCCCTGGGCAAAGGAGGTCAGGGCCAGGGTGCCGCCGGTGGTGCCGTCGGTCCAGGCACCGCTGAGGATGACGGACAAAGCGGTGATGGAGCAGATGATAAAGGTGTCGAAGAAGACCTCGAAGGAGCCCCAGAGACCCTGCTCCACCGGGTGGACGGTCTTGGCGGAGGAGTGGATCATGGGAGAGGTGCCCCAGCCGGCCTCGTTGGAGTACACGGCGCGGGCCATCCCGATGCGGACCATCTGGCTCACCGCGCACCCGGCGAAGCCGCCGACGGCAGCCGTGCCGGTGAAGGCATTGGAGAAAATGGAACCGATGGCAGCGGGGACGCGAGTGATGTTCACCAGGATCATCACAATGCCCATGAGGATGTAGATCACGCTCATGATCGGAACGAGACGGGAGAAGATATTGGCAACGCCGCGGGTGCCGCCGCTGGTGATGAGGTAGGCCAGCACCGTCACGCCGACGCCGACCAGGATGATGCCGTCAACGGTGAAGCTGCCCAGGTGCACCTCCGTCAGGTTCAGCGCGCCGGCCACCACCTGCGAGGCAGTCAGCGTGGAGGAGGTCACGAAGAAGGTGGAGAAGATGCCGATGGCGAAGATGATGCCGGGGATCAGCCACAGCCTGCCCCAGTGCCGCTTCTCGCCGAGGCCCAGCTCCATGTAGTAGGTGGGGCCGCCATAGGTGTCGCCGTTAACCTTGTGCCGACGATAGTAGAGGCCCAGCGTGACCTCCACCTGCTTGAGGATCATGCCGAGTGCTGCCGTGGCCCACATCCAGAACACGGCGCCGGGGCCGCCGGCGGCTACGGCTGTAGCCACACCGGCGATGTTGCCGAAGCCGACCGTACCGCCGACGGCGGTGGCAATGGCCTGGAACGGGGTCAGCATGCCTTCGCGGTCACTGCTGTCCGCGCTCGAATTGCGGTGAAACAGGGTGCCGACCGTGTGCTGCCAGATGCGGCCGAAGTAGCGGAACTGGAAGAAGCCGGAGCGAATGGTGAAGTACAGTCCGGTGACTACCATCAGGACGATCAGGGGCAGACCCCACAGAACGCCGTCGAGCCAGTTGAGAAAATTGATCATAAAAACACATCCCTCTCTTGTATTGATCAGCACAAGAGAGGGATGTCGCTTTCGGGCAGATGTAAAGGGCAGTGGTCGGAACCACTGCCCTCAAAAAACCCTTTGAGTCAATAGCTCCTCTACATCTTACATGCAGGAGTCTGCAGCCTGTTCGACTGCATCCCAACTCATGATCTCTGTGCGTGAAATCATGGTTTCGGCGAAGATTCCTTTCTCCCTGTCCTCAGTCGACCGCACGGTCTCGGACAGAAGTACTGATAAGCTTCGCGCCTCTATTGCTGATTAAGTTGGCTGCATTATACGGTCGAAGCGGCGCTTTGTCAATCCGGTTTTTGCGATTTTGGATTATTATACAATTCTTTCTGGCATTTCAAAAAACAATTTGGAAGCTGTGAACAGCAGGGGAGCGGCTTGCGCTGTCAGCCCTCCACACGATGCAGGGTGGAGAGGATACGGTCGGCCTGCCTGACAGCGACCTCGCCGTCGAGCCAGAACGATATCTCCATCAAATCGCTGCCGTTTTCAAAGAGATAGTTGGCGACCGAATACATCTGGCCCTCATCTTCCTCGTAAGAAACGTAGGACGCCAGGAGAATGTCGTTGACCGTCCGGTATTCCACACGCTCGGCCTCGTAAAGCCGGGCTTCCCCGATCGCGTATTCCTCCAGCGTGTGGCCTTCTCTGTCCCACTGGTACACATCGAAATCGAGCGGACTGCTATCGCTGTAATAGTAGCCGACCGCGCTTGCCTCGATATCCTCCTCGGTCAGTTCCCCGGCCTTGTAGCCGACGGGAACCGACAGGAAGAACGGCGAGCTGCCGAGCCGCAGCTCATAGCTTTCCACCGCAGACAGGGTTTTGAGAATCGCTGTCGCCTCCTGCTCGGCATTTTCACCGTCGAGCCAGAACACGATCTCGATACACTCGCTGCCCTCCTCCATCAGCGCCGCCATCACATCGTACTCGATCCCGTCATAAACCTCCCGGGACTTGTAGGTTCCGACTTCAATGCCGTTGATTTTCCGCACGCGCACACTGCCGCCGTTAAAGTCAGCGGCGGTTTTTTCCAGGTATTCCTCAAAATTCAATTCCGGGTGAGGTCTGGGGAACTGGTAGATGTCGAAATCCAATTTGGAGTTGGGGCTGAAGAAATAGGCGACCTGATTGGCCTGCACCTCCTCAATGGTGACCTCGCCGTTGCGATAGGAGTGCGGCACGCTGATGGCATAGCTGGAGGAGCCCAGCTGAAGCTGCATGCGCTCGTCCTCGGCAGCTGCCTGCGGTGCGTCAGCAACCGCCGTCTGCGCCGCGGGAGCGGCTTCTTCATCCGCAAAGACACTCCCGCCAAAGCACAGAGCCGCGAGCATAAGAAGCAGGCAAAGCAGCCCGAGGCCGGTGTTCAGCATTTTTTTCATTTTATCTCATCCTTTTCTTGTGCGTCGTTCAGGTTGTGTGAGCAGGCCTGCCGTTACAGGGGAAGTTGATCTCCGCCGATCGGCTTGATGTCGTTTTCCGAGAGGATCTTATAGCTGAGCGATATGGACTTGAGCCGAACCACTTCCCAATCTCTGACATCGCAGAACGAGGCAAACAACAGCTCATACTGGCCCCACCGGATCTTGTTTATTCCAAGACATACGGGGCCCTGGAGCAGCTTGTCGCCGAGCTCTTCCCGGAAGCGGCTGCCGCTGCCCACAATCAGAGACTTAGCCTTCTCCGCGTCCACATACTGCGGCAGACCGATCGTCCATTTGGCCTGTGTGGTTTCGCGGCTGAGATTGTAGAAGCCGACCATGTTGGAGTTGCTGATGACCTTTGAACGGTTATCATAGCTGGCCCGTGTTGTGCGCAGGCCAATATGCTCTACTTTTCCCAGAAATCCGTCGATTTCAATGTACTCTCCGATGCGTACCTGATCCTCCATAATCAGAAAGACGCCGCTGACAAGATCGCTGACGATGCTCTGCGATCCATAGCCTATGATCAGGGAAACAACACCGGCGGATGTAAGGATCACACTCGTGTTCACGCCCAGCTCATGGAGCGAATAAATCACGACGACAACCGTCAAAAGGAATTGGAAAATGCTGATAACCAGATCGCTGAAGGTTTCGGCGCGTGAGTCCATTTTGGAAGACAGCGTCTTCATAATCGACTTCAGGATCCGTATGCTGATGGCCAGGAACAGGACGCTCAGAAGAATGGTTGTAAACGAGAAAATGCTGGGCTCCCGCTGCCACTGGTGAGAGAACAGATAATCGGCCATCGGGTGCGGAGAGAAGAGCGCATCACCAAAGTAAAAGATGACCAGCAGCGTACACAGAGACCACACCAGATCCGAGCTGTGCTTTCTTACCTCCAGGCGAAGCTCCTGCTCTGCGGGGGACGGGAGCTCCTTATCCCGCGAGAACGCCCGGATCAGGGAGAACCGGGAGGGCGCTTTCGCAGTCTCCTTTTCTGCCGGTGTGCCATCGTACGGATAGATGCACGTGGCACAGAAAATCAGAAACGTGCAGAAAAGGATTTCCGGAATGATTACACGAAGGTCGTTCTTGATGGGCTCCGTGAAAACCTCAGGCTGTTCGGCGCTGATGAGGATGTGATTGTCATCCGTCATGGTGTTCAGGTAGTAGGAATAACCGCTGATGGTCTGCAAGCCGCAGTAGCGGTTCATCAGCACGGTTTGAGGCAGGGTGTTCGCGATGGGCCGCGTAGCCTGGGAGGTCTCGGTGGCCCAGAGAAGTGTCTCGGGCGTCGAGGTATAGGTATGCATTTTCGCATAGGTTTCGGTGTTGATCCTGAGAAGCGCGGTATTGATGTCCGCCTGCTCTTTCATGGCAACCAGGCTGTCGTCCGGCAAGGTGACGTAAATCAGGCCGGGTTTATGGAACATGCGGCGCGACGCCGCGTAGAATCCGCTCTTGTCCGGTAATTCTCCCATCATGCCGGTGTCCGCCTGCCGGAGAAGATTCCAGAGAATGTATTCCTCGTCTTCCGGGTTTTCACTGATCTTATACCCGACGTATAAGTCCGTTGACATGGTGGAGATGCCGTCGGCGTCATAGATCGTCACGCTGCTCAGATTCATGCGCTGCGCAAGGTCCATGAGGACCTCCTGCGTGAAGTCTGTCCCCATATAATCGGCAAACATGTCGATCATATAGATATGGCCCATGAGGACCTGCTTGTACAAGGACTCCATCTTCGCCCATTCCTCGTCATTGAGCTCCAGCTCTTTGACAAAGGCGCTGAGCTTTTTCTCCATCCTGACATTATGGTTGATGTAGTTCGTCAGAAGGGGAAGATAGGAGGTAAACAGCAGGGCGGCCAGTATGCCCGTCAGAAGCAGCGGCTGGATCTGCCGCATCATGGGAAGATGGATACAGTGCTTCTTCCCGAACCGCAGGCACGCTTTCGGCTCCAGCATGGCCAGGACTTTTTTCCGGAGGCTCCGCGAACGAAACCAGATAAAGGAAAAGATGATAATGATCAGGAGATGGATCGGGGTTGTTTTATCCAGCGTGTCATTGAAAACGGTACTGAACGGTACATATACGAATACCGAATAGCGATCCAGCAGCCGGCTCTTCATAAAATAGACGCCGGAGAGCAGACCGCGTCCCCGGAGAAAGCCCGCCTGGATGCCGTCCGTCGCCTTGCTGTTGAGCTCCTCGTTATAGATGATCCGGCTTTCATCCAGAAAATTGTACGGAGTCTCGGAGGACGAGATCAGAATCTCACCCGTAGTGTTCTCAACAATGTACAGAGCGCTCGGAACAGCATCCGCAATACGCAGAAAGTCCACGCTGTAAATGTTGGGGTATTCTGTCCACTTGATGAACAACCATCCATCCTTCAGACGGGTCGCATTATAGACCAACTCACCCTCAGACAGCATTCCGAGCGTTTTGAGCATGCGCGTCTGGCTCTTGTTCAGGGAAAACGGCTCGGCCTTTTCTGTGGTGATGACATCGCCCTCGTCGGGGAAGTAGTAGAGATCGTCGGCCTCCCAGTTGTATTTGCAGGCTTCGAGTGTCTCCACGGATACCCCGAGATAGTCGAAAAACGGCTGCGTCAGCTCCGCGTACATGACGGTTTCCCCGTCCCTGAGCTTTACAAAGGCATCTCCCAGACTGCCCTCAAAGGTGATGAGGCTTCGCAGCGAGTACATGGAGCTGCGCAGAGACGCATAAGCGGAATCCCGTTCGATCGCATACTGCTTATAAGTGAAAAAGCCCATGCTCAGTACAAGGGTCAGGATCAGCAGGATGGCAAAGAATCTGGAGAAAGCCTTTTCCCGCCGGGTCGTTTTTCCGGACTCCTGTGCTTCGGGGGTCGCGGCAGCATTTTTTCTCTTCATGTCTGTTTGTATCCTTGTAAAAAATGGCTATTCTGGGATCAATTGTTCACAGTATACATGATTATGTGGTATATTTCAAGCATATTCCATCAAAAGGGCGCTGTTCGTGTTTCAGCAGATTGGATCTTGAAAAAACGGAAGCAATTGGAAGAGCTGATCTCGGTGAAGCGTACATAATCGTCTTCGCTGCCGCATTCTTCCGCACGTGAAAAACGGACCGAAGCCGGCACATGTTTCATGTGCGGCTCCGGCCCGTTTTGTCTTGTGGATCTGTATCTGTTTCGCCAAGTAAGGGCCTGGCAACCGTTCTGTTGAAGAAAGCAATCAGCGGCCCCATGAAAAAGGCGGTGATGATGGTGCCTATACCGACTGAGCCGAAAATCTGTACTGCGCGCATGCCGGAGATCAGGCACAGCACAATACCTGCGATTACGCAAATGCTGTCGGTTACGATGCGGCAGACCTGAAACGGAATCCGTGTCTGTCGCTCAGACCATACCAGGGCAACAGCGTCATAAGTGGAGACACCCAGATCTGCTGTGAAGTAGAGCGCAGAGGCCAGGGAAAGAATAACAAGCCCTGCTAAAAACAGTGCCACCCGAACGCCGATTCCGGGAGCCGGGAACAGCTTGGCACATTGTGCCTGGGAGAACTCTACTACGTAGCCCAGCAGAAAAAGGTTGATGAAAGTCGCAAGCCCGATTTTGTGTCGGTCCATGATAAGTGAAAAAGCCAGCAGCAGAAGATTGACGATTACATACAGCGTTCCAAAACGAATAGGAATCACTGCGTCAAGACCGCTCATGAGTGCCTGAAAGGGATCAACGCCGAAAGCCGCGTGCTTGAACATTCCAACACTCAATCCACAGATAACAACACCGAAGATACTCATCATGATACGCTTTGTATATGTACTCATTCTTATTGCCCCTTTCAAGACTGCTGCAAATCCCGGAAGCGGATGCCAACGATGCAGCCTTCATGTTCTCCGCGCTCAACGACGCTGTATATAAAGCCCGGAAGCTCCCCGGCTCTCCGGGGGCTTCAACCTCACCAGGGAAGAACTGGCGGAGCTTGCTCGGAAAAACTGTAAGAAATACCGCCTGTACGGTAAACGGAACATCTGGTTCTTTCTCTTGTGTAGAGCGTTTGAAGAGACAAGAAACGAGACTCGTGAACAGACCTATCGGGTCAGCAGCCTCTATTCTGTTCATGCAAAAAAGGCCAATTTACGGGAAAACAAAAGGCAATACCGCATAATTCGGCAAGAGCAGATCCTGAGAAAATTTGGTTTTGATAAAGGCACTTTTTCGCAGATGTACTTTGTGTACCTCAAGAAAAAGTGACGAAATCAGGGCGCAAATTTTCCAGGAGATGCCGAAGGCGGATTGTGCTAATCCGCACACGAAAGATGCCAAGGTGAATTGTTCAGGGGCAGATATAAGCATAAAGAGAGAGCCGGCAAGAACATCATCGTACCAACTGCCATAAAACGAAGCAGGCGCGCTGCTCCGTACGCCAGTTTGGAAGTGATAAAAAGAGTAATATCAATCTCCCGACCAGGGGAAAAGATATGGAAAAGTCACCGGTTTTCATCAGCCCTGAACAGCGGCTGCATGCTGCGGTGGATCGAGCCGGCGCTGTCACACGTCACATGGAAATCCAGATATTCAACCTTGATCCCGCGCTCTTTCAGCTCTTTCCCGATGGTATCCCGAAATGCAATATCTGTGATGCAGACCTTCGGGTTGATGGCCATCCCGTTGTCACCCGGACGCTTCTTCAGGACAGCCTGGTCTGAATGACATTCAACCCGTTATTCTTTGCATATTCCCGGACGACATCCGTATTGCCAAACAGCGCCTTGACCTTCCCGCCTGCGAATGCGCCATCCGCAATCACGCTTACGGAATCCGGAATAATCACGTATTCTGCCGCAGTATTCATGCTGTTTCACATTGATTCATCACGGTTTGCGTTAAGCTCTAAAGGCTAAAAATAAGTAAAACTCAGCCTCTCCCAAAAATCAACTTAACTTTTCGGGCAAGAAAGAGACCAAAATAGTGGAAAAACAAAAAGAATCTGCATCTTTCGATGCAGATTCTTTGTCTAATCCGTACACTAAAGATGCCTCTCCCAAAATCGGAGCTCAGTGGAGTAAGTCCAATTTGGAGAAGAAAGAAGGAGCTTACGGATATGCAGGTTTCGCGGCACTTACGCAAACCGTGGAAACGGAATTGAACTTATTTTTCTGGCGTAGAGCAATCGATTAAAAATCCTACACTTGATTTTTTAACCGGTGCACAAGCTTTATATATTCCTTATGAAATGACAACGCATCCAACATAATGGGTTTATAAAATGAGTATACTCTATAGCATTATCTTATCTCAAAACTCTAAACAGGTATTTCCAATATTGTTCATTTATGGGAATTGTTATTGGCCGCCTTCAACATTTCATGTGTGCTCCCTTAATTAATCACGGATGCTTCAAGCAAATATTCCTACGGCTTATCGACCCGCTGGAACAGTGGATACCATCTTTTTTCCTTTGAACCCAGCCAAAGCGCCGTCATTGTGTATGTGGGCGTGTTCCACGGGAAAACGATGAGCTGTTGGTCATTATTATAGCCCAACACACTGTCATAGATTCGGGCGTCGTCCCAGTTTTTCTTTCGCTCGCCCCCCTCATGGGCTTTTTCCTGTATCAGCATTTGTCCCGCAGCTTCAAAATACTTACGTACAACGTCGCGTGCATCCTTGTCTGGAGCACTTCTCTGTTTGAAATACCCCATTGGCATGTCCTCGTGCGAGATCAGCCGTACATTTTTCATGCCCAGTTCCTTCAGTCTTTCACAAAATTTGTTCTCATTGTCGCGGTTATAGAAAAGGAACGTGAAGAACAATTCCGCCTGTTTAAGTGCTTCCTTCATGTCCTCCGAAAGCTCTTTCACGTGGATTTCAGCAGTCTGGCGCTGTTCCACCGGAACGCCCATATATGATTCAAACATGGATGTGATCTGACGTGCCGATGAAAACGCATCCTCTATAAAAACAATCACCGGTTTCAATTCTTCCGGTTTCAGTTCCTCCAGCCTGCAAACGGAATAAGGAGCCGCCTGGTAACAATCCTTATAAATTTGATTGACATCGTTGATCTGGTAGGATATCTGGCTTCCACCGTCCTGTACCGTGCCTAAATTACAAAGCTGTATCTGATCTGTGACGAAACCGCAGTCCATGACCTTTTTCAGATTTGACTTTAAAGCGGTAAGGATTTCCGAGTGCGTCACAACGCGCACATTTTCCAGTAGCTCCAGGCAGCCGCGTACGAACAGATCAAAATCTCCAAGTTCATTTCGAAACCGACAGAACTGCTTGATAAATGAAATCAGGCTCGGTGCGTCGATGCTCCGTCTTCCGCCACGCTCGATATCAAAACGCTCATATGTTTTCCACTTGTCCACCAAGGCGTCGATTCTAGATGCATGTCGCTTAATCTCTTCATCAGGGATCAGGGCATAAGCGTCCCCAAAATAATCGGCGCGGTCAAGCGCACATTTGATTTTTGCAATTTCTGCCTCGTCGGCCTCATCGTATATGATTGTATCATTCATCAGCAGACCATACTTTTCGAACAGCACTTTCTCCGCTGCAATGTATACGATGTAGCGGTCTTCTTCACGAGAAACCAAATAATTCTGCGGTTTTCGCGTCGTACGGCTCTTCAGCCAGTTATCCGCTTCAAAAATCATGTTGCGATCCCGATTGATTTTATCGGCAATCGCAATATTACTGTTCAAAGATGCCGATGAGATTTCCGGCGTAATGATGAGCAAGATGTCCGTTTTACTGCTGAAACTGAACTGGCCGCAGTCCTTCAACAAATTCTTGATTTTTTTGACCTCTGCCTCGACCCCATCCAAGAAAGAACTCTGCATTTTTGGATCCCTGTCAATGAAGGTCTTGGGATAAAACGAGGTTCCCATCTGCCCGACATCCGATAGGTTCTCACTGGTGAACGAAATGCAGCGCTTGAACAGGCTACGCAGACTTAGTTCGGACAATATGCTGCACGCCTCAGCAAACATCGCCTCGTCTGTAATCAAGAAATCCTTGCCCGCAATTTCTTCGACGGATTTTCGGAAATTTCTGTTTACAATTACAGCATCGTCAAGCCGCATGATCGTCCCGTAGCCGTCCAGCAGCCCTTTCGTACTCCTGTCGAGCTTTCTCAGCGCATAGCGTAGCATCTCCTCCGCAGTAAGTACCTTTTGATGGAAATAAATATTTTCAAACATCATATAGCGGGAAATGATCAGTTGATCGATCGTGTTAATCGCGGCTGGCGCAATTCCCAGTTTATAAACTCTATCAGCGTGCTCATTCGCCACGGACAGCATACTGTAGCTCTGCCGTGACGGAACCATACGCAGCTTTTGGAACACACGGGACATGTCCACGGCGACAGGGACGCCCGTCATGTGGGAATCTCGCCGCAAATAATCAAGTTTGTCCGAATCAATCTGCCCACAGATGATTTGAGAATACGGAATAGTTTTTTCAGAATACGGAAAGCCGATAATAAGACAACATATCTTTTCAACGACGACATTTTGTCTACTATTGTTAAACTGAA
Source organism: Oscillospiraceae bacterium (assembly GCA_902761635.1). Lineage (GTDB taxonomy): Bacteria > Bacillota > Clostridia > Oscillospirales > Oscillospiraceae > Limivicinus. Next base: position 111,114 of record CACWLG010000002.1, read on the forward strand.
GCTGATTCAACCCGCCGTCCACCACGGAAAGCAATTCTCGGACGCTGGGAGAGTTTACAATCAGGACAGATATGATCTCAGACAGGGATGGTTTAATCTGCAGTTTTCTTTTGAACTGATTTCTGAGTGTATCGATTTCTGGATACTTGCTGTAGCGGGTATCCGCCTGGAAGAAACGCTCGGATGCATGGCTACAAAACATGTGACCGCAATCATGAAATATTGCAGCTAGCCGGACAATCTGCTCAACATCGGACTCCATCGGTATTTCCTTTTTACGCAGTTCCCTCTCAATTTGCGACCACATAGAAGAAGCTGTCTGCAATACGCCAAGCGTATGGGAGAGACGGCTGTGATTCGCGCTGCTATATAAAAAATCCGCCAAACCGAGCTGCTTGATCTTTCGAAGCCGCTGAAGGATAGGACTGTTCAAAACAAAAATCTCACCCTCGTTAATCTCAATAGTCCCCCACACGGCATCATAAAAATTTTTTGTATGGTTTGGAGAGAGCGTATGCTGGTTGCAATACAGCCTAGTCCTTTCCGTGTAATCGCGCAGCAGCGTTTGGGTAAAGAGCTCTATTTCGCCGCGCAACCGATCCAAGTCCGGACAGGAACCCTTTTCGGTCAACAATTCTAAAACTGTTCCCATACAACCACACCTGCCGCTTCGCAAAAAATATTCGCAATTTGGGAAAACTGTTCGTTGGTAATTGCAAGATCCGTCACTTCATGCAGTATTTTGTTGGCGTAATAAGGGGTCATATTTATGCTCAGCGTCCGCCAATACGGGTTCTTCATGGAGGAAAAACCAATAATGTCACCGTTCAGCTCAATGAGCATATCCTGTAGCTGGTTATATTCCTCCTGCACCGGCGTTTTCACAAAAGCGTCGGAAACCATCTCATAGGTATCTTCCGGAACCATCGCTACCAGTGAGGTCTGGAGCGCCTGTACACCCGCATTGTACGCCGCACCGGAAAAAGGAATGTCCCGTACACCGTTCTGATACAGGCTTGCTAAAAACTTCCTTAAAAAAACAGATACTTCTGAATTCAACTTTTATACCCCCCACTTTTTCTATTGGGCTGCCAGAACCATCTGCGGTCGTGGTTGTATTATGCCGTTTCGCGGCGGTAGCTCCCGTATCCAAAAGGCGGAAACTGTAGCCACCAGATGGTTTGCAGTATTATATCATAAACTGTATCATTTATCCACTATGAATTTGACATTATCCCAAAAACAGAATCATGCGTATTAACCAAGCACTAAAATGACCAATTACTGGTCGCATCTTAAGACACACCGAAAACCTTCCTAACTACTTCATTTGCTGATAATATCCTTGCCACAAGCGTATTAATACCAAAGTGAGAGATAGTGACAGCAGCGGTAAGGGAAACAGATGACAAAGAGCGGAGCTTTCTTCGCCAGTTTTTTGTCTACATGTGTTCCATAGAACAGCCGTACCGCTTTGCCTGCCGATTGGCAAAAATCCTTACGGAGTTACTGCATCTCGACTTTTGGCGTTTTATAAATCTCATTGAACACAAACGCCCCTCTGTGCGCCTGATATCGCAGCAAGTGTGTCACGTTGCTCTTGCTCTAGTAAACGACATAATTCCCGTCTCCGTCGCAGTAGATGCCGAACGTGTGAGGGAACACTATAGTTCTACCCGATGAAAAACCGCATCTGCCAAAATGTCCACCCCCTTCTAAACAAAAAGGCTTTGAATTCTTCGGTGCACTCCCTCTGAATTATATTCTATACTATAACAGAGTGCCACGTTCATGGCAATTTTTTGAAATTTGTGGAGCGGTCGAGCTTCTCCTTCTGAACACTTGGGAACAGTTCATCGGAAATGATGGTCTCATGCGTGCCGCGGTAAAGATACCGCGATCCGTATCCTGTATTACTTTTTCCTTACATTGTTTTCTGTAGAAGCATCCTTCCGTTGTACTTCTCATTTGACAGCAGCTTGCTGTTTGCCCTAGCGGTTCCATTTGAGCTTGTAGGTCGGAAACGGAATACCTTGTCAGGCAAGTCCGTCCGCAATTTTGCCGTGGCTTTTTCCCACGGCGTACTGCGAAAACATCCACCTGACCACTAACTTCTTCCTCATTGATCACAAGGTCGCAATTTGAAGTGACATTGTATCCGTAGCACTTCCGCTGTGTTAACTTAGCTGTGCCGTCCCAGAAATAGCGGCGAAACCCCACTTTAATAATGCTATGTTGCAATGAACATTATATGTAAAATCAGGAGTGCTGTCAAAGGGTTCATTTCATTCTCTGCCTGATCTCGATCCCACCGTGCAGGCAAACGAGGATTTCTTCCGAAGATAAAATCTTGACCCAATCCACAAGCTGTCGAATCGTGGAATCGTTCCAGACGGTGATTTCGGAGGAACTATTCTCCATAATCTCCACCGCCTGTTTAATCCGATGATCTGCCTCGCTCCCCGCCCTGTGCGCTTCGATGTTTTTGCGCTTTTCTTTCAGATCCGCCATTTCCTCAGCAAGCGTCCGGAAGCGTTCGGTATAAGAGTCATCCCCAAAGTCGCCTGCGGCTTTGGCCAGCAGGGTCTGGAATTCCTGCTCCAGTTCCAGCAGCCGCCTGGTGATGTCCGCGAGGCTCATGGTGTTGTCGAGTGCCGGGAGCAACTCAATCTCCATTGCTCCGGCAATTTGATTGATCAGCACATTCTTTTCACTCATGGCAGAATTGATTGCCGCAAGGATCGCGGCCTGCAATCTATCTTCATCCACAGTCGGAGAGCTGTGGCAGTATTTCGTCCCATAGTCCAGCCTGCTGACGCAGCGCCAGACAATCCTCTTTTTCCCATTCTTTGACCAAGTCGTGCGCTTATATTTGGTACCGCACTCCCCGCAGTATACACGGTCTGAGAGTGCATATTTGCTCGTGTAGCAGGATTGCCCGGTCAGCGCGTTTTTGGACGGGCTGCGGAGAGCGGCACGTCTTGCAAACTCCGCCTGCACCGCGTCATAGGTCTCCCGGTCTATGATGGCCGGGTGATTATTCTGCACCAGATACATGGGGCGCTCTCCATTGTTTTTTACAGCCTTGTGCGTGATGCAGTCGGTGGTATAGGTCTTTTGCATCAGGACGTCGCCGCAGTATTTCTCACTGGTGAGGATGCCTCTAATACAACCGAGCGGCCATTCCGCTATGCCCTTCTTGTTGGGAATCCTTCTGTCTTCCAGCCAATTCTGGATCATGCGAAGACTCGCACCGGCAAGGTATCTGGCGTAGATTTCTTCCACAACTTCTGCCTGCTCGGGGATGATTTCCGGATTTCCATCTTCGCCGCGCTGGTATCCATACAGTTTTTTATATTGAATCCTGACCTTGCCCTCTTTCATGGATTGCTGTACACCCCATCGGACATTGGCGCTGATGGATTCGACCTCCTGCTGGGCAAAAGCGCCGTGAAGGGTGATCAGAAATTCGCTGTCTTCCTGCATCGTGTTGATGTTCTCTTTCTCAAAAATCACCGCCACGCCCCAGCTTTTCAACAGGCGGATATAGTGCAGGCAATCCACCGTGTTTCTGGAGAAGCGAGAGATGGATTTCGTCAGGATCAGGTTGATCTTGCCTTTCTTGCAGGCTTTGATCATGCGCATGAACTCATCGCGCTTTTTCGCGGAGGTACCACTGATCCCCTCGTCGGCGAAGATACCCGCCATGCTCCACTTGGGATTCTGCATGATCAGATCGGTATAGTATTTGCACTGGTTTTCATAGCTGCTCTGCTGTTCTTCTTCCTCTGTGGATACACGACAATAGGCAGCCACCAGTTCCTGGCGGATTGAGGCTTCGTGTTTAAGCTCCGGCTTCTCCGGAATAATGATTACGCTGCGGGCGCTCACGACACATCACTCACTTCTATGATTTGTTTGTTTTTCAGGGTCAGCTTGATCGCTTTTATTTCCACGCTGATCTCCGCCACGGTTTTCCGCAACAGATCGGCGGACAATTGCTCCATTGGCGCGGCCTCGCGGAAGATTCTCCGCAGGCGCTCCGTTTCATATTCGTTGTTGTCGATCAACTCGTATTCCGCTTCGGCCAGGGCTTTTATCAGCTCGGCGGCGCGATCCTCGTCTATGGGTTGCTGGCCCAATGTGGCGTTGAGCGCTCTTTGCGTGCGGAATCGTTTTGTTTGGTCAGGGTCAGGTGGCACAGGAGATTGCAGGGCATCCGGATTGCGGATCAGCCGATTTATCGCGGCCAGCACACTGGCTTCAACTGTGTCGCTAACGCGACCGCCGCCAAGGATGCGGATCATACGCTGTGCGGGCGTCTGCCGTTTTGCATGACTCCGTATATTGCGCTGGCGCTGAACTGTGCTGAAGAGTTCCTCAGAGATAATTCCCGGATACAGCGCGTCCCCTGAATACCGTTGATCCTGAAGGATACGGTCGATCATGTTTTTGTTCCAAGTCGCTGTTTTGTTATATTGGGTCATCTGTCTTGTGTTCAGTTCTTTGGCAATATCACCGAGAGAGGCTCCCATGTTATACATCGTAAAGATCCAGAGCACGCAGTCGGATTCCTTTGTGTTGATTTGGACCGCTCCGTCTGATATTTCATACCCGAAGGGAATCTTTCGATTTTCCATTACCGTTTCATCCTCTCTATTCTTTCATTTAGCCGAAGTCCGTTTTTCATTTGAAAGCTGATGTGCTCGGCATCCTCCACGATAACCCTGCCTACCAGGATATCGAATAGATCACCGTCGAAGGCCGCTATGAAATCAGGGCCAGCGGATAGATCATCTATCAGTTCCTGCGTCTGCCGTACCGTATTATCTCCCGATGTCTCCATGATACGGTTCTTTTCCTGCTTTGCCTTACGGAGCTGCTCTGAGATAGCATTGCTGCGAGATATGAAAAGATCAGAATCAACGAGCCCCTGCTGTTTCAGCATGGTAAGAAGTTGATTCTGATTGGTGAGATCCGCTATTCTTTTGTTCAACTCGATCACTTCGAGACTCCAAAGCATCCTGCGGCTCTTGACCTCCAGATAGGTGGAAATCATCTTTGACAGAATCGGCTCGCCATGATGCTTCAGTTTATAATAAAGCCGGCAGAAAGCGTCCTCGATGGCCTCCGTGGAAACGGAAGGCATGTCGCAGGCATTGCTGTTTTCATACCGGCTGTTGCAAGTCCATATTTCAATGTTTCGCGGCTTCCGACGTCTGTATGTCGCGCCACAGCAGCCGCATACGATTTTCCTGTGGAGAAAATGATCCGTATGTGATTCCTGCCGGGAAACCCTTCTGCGTTTCGAGAGCGCCTGCGCCTTTTCAAAGGTTTCCGGTTCGATAATGGAGGGATTGCTTCCCTCTACATAGTACTTGGGCTTTTCTCCGTGGTTTCTGGTTTTCTTGTGGGGGAAGGTATCTGTTGTCAGCCATTTTGCCAGCAGTGCGTTTCCTCCATAGCGCTCATTTGATAAGATGTAATAAACTGTGGAGCTTTTCCACTCCGCCACATCCGCTCGGGTGGGTGCTTGATTCTGGCGAAGCACCTCAGCGATTTCCTTTCGGCTCATGCCGGATAGATACCATGTATATATCTTCCTGACAATATCTGCCTCGGTTTTTTCAATCACCAGTCTGTTCCCCTCAAGCCGAAACCCATACGGTGCCTTGCAGGTGTTGAACTCCCCACTCTCCATGCGCTTCTGATAGCTCCAGCGCATGTTGCTGCCGATGGATTCGCTTTCCTTTTGTGCGAGGGACGCCATGACCGCCGTGATCATTTCGCTGGACATGACTGCGGTATCGATGTTCTCTTTCTCGAAGGCCACGCTGACGCCAATGGCCCGCAGTTCCCGGATGGCCTCCAGGCAGTCCTTTGTGTTGCGGGCGAAACGGGAGATGGATTTTGTTAGGACGCGGTCGATCAGCCCTCGGCGGCAGTCCGCCATCAGGCGCTGGAAATCGTCGCGCTTCTCCGCCGAGGTGCCGCTGATCCCTTCGTCGGCGTACACATCCACCAGCTTCCAGTCGCTATGAGCGGCGATCATATCCGTGTAATAGCGGTTTTGTGCGGCATAGGAATTTAGCTGTTCATCCGAAGCGGTGCTGACACGGCAGTATGCGGCGACGCGGAGAATAACAGGCTCCGTTTTCTCGTTGGCAGGGATAGTGATAACCCGGCGTTCACCCTGCTGGATGGCAAGGTTTCCGTTGATATTCAGCATCTTTTCCATGGCCGCACCTCCCTTCGCAGCAACAAACAGTACCACAGTTTTTCGGAAATAGCTATCAAAAAATGCGTGAAATCAGAGAGAAATAATCAGGTCTGCCTTGGTTTCCGCCGCTATCCTGCGGGCAATCTTCTCGGCCTCATTTCTTGTAAAGAGACCCTGCTCCATCAAGCCGCGGAGCAGCACGATTACGCCGCAATAGTCAATTCTTGTGTTCATATTGATTCTCCGTGTCTAAAAAGGGATGCCCGGTTTTTGATGCCGGACATCCCTCAATCTATATTTTGAGATTTTCCGTTGCCTGTATTCGACACTACTTCCCCAGGCGTGGGCGGTCAGCTAAACTGCGGCGGGCGCCGCACTCCGGGACTCTCACCCCTCCGAGGATCTCTCCGAGCTGCTCCCTTTGCGTAAAGCTGAGGCTGAGCAGGGGTACCATTATAGGCAGAGGAGGTCTTTGCGAGACGGCCTGCCGGGGCCGCTTTTGGATGGGCTGAACCGCTGGGCACCTTGTTGCCGTTCATTTGATGCGGGATCGCTGTCCCGCACAGGTGGTCCTGGCGTACCCTCCGCATCGCTCGCTTCTCTGCTGAAGTTATTTAGCTGCCGGATTTGAACTTGTCAAGGAGCAGTGAGGGGAAAAGAAAAATCCCCTCACTACTTATCCGAGTTCAGAGAGCATGTGAGCAAAAAAATTTACCGTTCGAATAAAATTTGTAGCTTTCGCAGAATTTGGCGCAGCCTATAACTGACAGTTGTTTGTGGGACACCCTCGTGTTTGGAAACCTCGCGCTCTGAAAGGCCGTCGTAATAGATTGCCTGGATCAGCTTTCGATCCTCCTCCGGCAAGAGAGCTATGCACCGCCGCAGCTTGACAGCCATCATTTCCGCGATAACCCGATCCTCAAAGTTTGATGTCGTTTTATCCGGGAACAGCTCCGCTCCCAGCATATCGTCTGTGTCGAACGCATCGTAAGAGAAAACGTGGTTTCGTATGTCCTTTTCCTCTAACGTCCTGCTGTGCCGCTCCATGGACCAGAATGCTTTATAAACCTCCTCCGAGACTTCAACGCGAGCCTCGGGTACTCGTATGTAGTATCTCTTGTCTGCCATATGGCAGTCCTCCTGTCTTTTGAGATTTTTAGAATGGGAAAATCTCAAAAAAACGGAGGGGACCGGCAATGAAACAGAAAAAGAGGAACCAAGACATTATTCAGACAATCTTGATTCCTCGGATTATTCCCTTTTGATGTTCTTATAGTGAACGAAGAGCGACCTTTCAGGATACACTGCTTACTGGACAAGAAAAGCAGTATTTGTTCCCTTAGAGGCAAGTCAACGTTTCACTTTCTTTCTATTGATTGTTTATCTGCTGCGCCAGATGATTGTTTACCTGCTGCGCCAGAAAGTGAACCGCAGTAGATATTTGGTGACATTAGAGGTGATTTATTAACCTGCGTATTGAACTTAGAATGTAGCAGAGGTGATCTGCGATGGATGATACGCTTGAGAAGTTTGGTACAGCAGTTAAGACAAAACGTGAAGAACTTGGCCTTACTCAGGTGGAATTGGGTGAAAAGCTCGGGATTAGCTACCGCACAATCATGAAGGTCGAAAACTTTCAGTCAAATTGCAAATTTGAAACGATTGCCCTGTTAGCCCAGGGATTGAACATAAGCCTTGATGCTGTTATTTTTTCCACGGCACTGAATGCTGATCAGATTCCAAAGAGCGCTGCAGATTTCTTTGCGGGGATGTCTCCTGAGAAAGCTTCCAATTACGTTGCAATTCTGGAGGCAATAAAGAGCATGACAGAGTCATAAAAAATAAAGCCGAGGGAACAACGATGGTCTTCGTTCCCTCGGCTTTATACTGGGCTGTTGTTATCAAAAAGCGGTTTACCGCGATGTACTCTTTCCTATGGTGAAAAGGTATGCACCAGTTGCTCATCGCTATTTCTCTCTTTGTGCTTTCTACTCTCTAACAGTCAGGAGAAGGCTCCAAAAGGCGGATATCCGCAAGAATTACCATAACAAAATTGTTTGCATAACGGGAGAAGGAAAAAGCGCCCAATACTGGACGCTTTTCCTTCTCTGGTACGTACTGTTTGACGGTCTGAACGATCTGCGCCGAAGCCGATGTTGCAGAGATTGGAAAAGCGGTTCTTCCGTATCCGCGCGGCCTTATGCGCTTCCATCTTTTGCGCCGCTTCCTGTTCGGTCTGCTCCTCCACGGCAAAGGAGCGCAGAATGGTCATAGCGCCAAGCCGCTCCTGCAAAAAGACGCGCAGCCTGCCGTCCTGCTCCTGGACAGATTTGTGCAGGCGCTTGAGCACCCGACGAAACAGCCAGGTCAGCAGCGTGAGCAGCGCCCCGCCGGGTATGACGATCAGGGCGAAGCGCCGGTCAAGCACGACCAGCATCACGAGAGCGCAGACCAACTTAACGCTCATCCCCGCGAGGCCGGGTAAGATTTCCACCATGCTGTTTGCCACGACCACGGCATCGTTGGTCAGGCGGTTGAGCCATTCGGCGGAGTGGACGGCGCTGACAGCGGCGTAGTCCTTGCGCAGAAGCTGACGGAAAAGCCTCCGCTTGAAGGTGTTTTCCAGACCTGATTTGCCAAGCTCGTTGAGCCAACGGATCACGGCCCGCAGGGCGAGCTGTCCCGTTATCTGCAGGGCGGCGAAAACCGCGTTTTGCCAAAAGGCCGCGCCATTGCTTATAACCGCCGCGTCCACGATATTTCGGAGCAAAAGCGCGTAAAGCACCCCGGAAGCCCCAAACAGAGCCTCCGCGAGTGCCAACAGCGCAATGATTCCCTTTTTCCGGCCTGTCACGGTATAGAGCCAGGCGAGCGTTTTATCTCTCATCGTTTCCGCTGAATCCACTGGGGTATGCGCCGAACCTTCAGCAGCGCGGCTCTCGCCGGGAAGAAATCGCACCACAGGTGGGCATACAGCTTCATTTGCGGATCGCTCATGCTGATCTCCCTGCCGTCCCGGATCACGGCCTTCAGCACGCCGAGGATGTGCCGGTCAGTGACGCCAGTTTCTCTGTTCCAGCGGTTGCCCCCGCAGATCACATAGTCGTGTTCCCGCACCTCCAGTACCCGGTGCAGGACATATTGACCGCTGTCGCGCCTGTAAAAAGCAATGTCATACTTCTTCGTCTGCCCTCCGGCGGCTCAATGACCAGAAGATTCCTTCCCTCGCGGATAAGGGGTAGCATACTGTCGCCCACATTGGTATAGATCAGCCGCCCGTCACGAGCGAGGATTTCCCCGAAGCTGGATCTATTCATCCAGCGCGCCGATTTTGCGAAGCTCTGTCAGCGCCTTTTCCACATCGGCGGCAATCACGGCCTCCGGCGCGTCAAAGCGGGCGCACAGGGCTTTGATGATTTCGGCCTCTGTCGTGTCTTTTTTTAAAAGCTCCAGAATGGCGCCCAGGGTTTTGTTGCCCCGCACAAGACCCGCAAACGCCGCCTTGCCCGTCGGCACAAGCAGACTGTCCTGGGGCGAGTTGTGGATGACGAATTTCTTGCTCAGTTTCATGCTCTTATCCCTCTTTCATACGTGATCATCAGAAGCGCGGGCAGCGTTTTTCTCTGCCTTTTTCAGCGCTTTCAGTTCCGCTTTCAGCCGCCCGCTGAACAGGCGAAGGAACACCCGGTAAAACGGCAGGAGCGGAAGAAAAAACCTGTGCCTGTAGAAGAACGGAAATTCACAGGAGAGGTTCCGGTAGTTCCAGCTGTTTTTATTGAGCGGCTCCAGAAAGCGCTCCAGGGCATAGCGGAGCTTCCCATAGCCGAAATCGGACAGCCGCCGCTGGACCGCAAGCTCTCTGGACCCGTATACACCCGAATCCAGGATGGTTTGCAGCGTCTCGTCCTCCGCCGCTGTCAGGGCCTCACCGGAGAACAGATGCTGGGCCAGACTGCGGTTCGTTTCTTCAAATTCCGCAATGCCCAGCTTCTCCGTTTCCGCTTTCACATAGGCCATATCGAGTTCTTCCTTTTGCAGAAACACATAGGTATCCAGCAGGGAGCGCAGGCCCGTGCCCTTGTCCGTATAGTGCTTATACGCGTGCGCGGTCATGTAGATATAAAAATCCTCCGGGCTGAAATGCTTTTCATACCCCTCGCCGAGGAGCCTCGCTTCCACATCCCGGTAGTATTCATACAGCTTCTCATGCAGACCGGGCGCGACCAGGAGCAGGTGCATCTCAAAATTGCTGACCGGTTCCTTGAAATAGACGTCATGATGCGCGATGCCGAACTCCTCCATGCGAAAGCCGAGCCCCTCCATGATGCGCCGCACGTCGTCGGCCCGTTTCGCGTCGAACAGGATGTCGTGGTCGGACATTTCGCGCATACCGAAGCGCGGGTAGTAGTCCTGCAGGATCGTTCCCTTGAGCGGCATGTGCCAGATCCCCGCCGCGTCCATCTCCGCGAAGATCGCCTCCATGTCGGCGTCCATCAGGGCAATCTTGCGCATGGCCTTTGCCTTTGCCTGCGTGAAGGCGGGATCGTGGACCCCGGCGGATTCCAGCGCATACGCCACCGCCGCCGTCAGCATATGGCGCTCGGCAACGGTATAGAGCGCCGGTAGATCGAGGGCCTCGACGCGGTCCTTCTCCGGGACGCTTTCCTTCACGGCGCAGGAGACGAGGTAGATCAAATCATCCAGTGCCGCCCGCTTTTGTTCTCTTGGCATACTCTTTTCACCACATTCCGGTTTCATAACAATTCTTTTCTCACGTCCGGACAGCAAAGCAAGGAATACCGCCGAAGCGGCACTCCCTGCAAAGCCGCTGGACTGATTCACAGACGCTTTCGATCTGTGTATCCAGCCCGGCGAGGCAACAGACGCCCCGCCTTATTTTTTCACAAAGGGCAGGACGACAGGCGGCGCCATCTGCCCGGCGGGCTGATCGACGGGCGCTTCGCCTGCGTTCGAGTCAGCGAATTCGAAGCCGGCGGCTGTGGCAAAGCGTTCCGCCTCGCTGCCCGCGGCGCCGTAGACGGTCACGTTTTCGCAGCCCTCCAGAGCCAGATCGTCCACCTTCAATACCGTGGCCGGAATAACGATTTCCCGAAGACTCTTGCTGTCCGCAAAGGCTCTTTTTCCAATCGAAACGACGTTTTCGGAAATCTCCACGCGCTGAGCCGCAATGCCCTCAAAGGCGCTTTCCTCGATCAGCGTCAGAGACGCGGGCAGGGCAAGGCTCTCGCTGCCGTCGCCTCCGTTCGGCGCCGCGCTCCGGAATACCTCGTTTGCGCGCAGCCGCATTTCATCCGGCGTCAGCATCACGACGCTCATACCGTCGGCGATCAAGACCTCCACCTGCACGCCGTCCTCCGCATGTGCCGCGGGGGCGAGGCACAAAAGCAGGACAAGAACGAGAAGTATACTGATTTTTTTCATGATTGCGTTCTTCCTCTCCTTATCAGCCGTTATTTCCAATGTTTTCCCAGTTTGTAAGACCATCGGCGCTGGTGGTGATGATATCTTCTGTTTCAAAAACGGTGATCTCCATTTTCAGCTCTTCATACTGTTCCATATCAATACTCCTTTCCCATGATTCGGATGCTCATGCGTGGTTGTAGGCGTATGCGGCCTGCCAGTATTCATACAGGGCGGCCAGCGCGTTCTGCTCATCCGCGGCCGGGTTGCTCTTGCTCAGGACGGTATAGACATAGGACAGCGGCGAGGCGGTGAAGTCAAAGACGGTCGTGCTGCCGATCTTCATGACCACGCGGTGCGGTACCCACAGATTGTTCGCGGCGATATTGCCGATCTCCACGCGGTAGGCCGTCCCGCTGACCGTGGGCGTGACGGCATTTCCGTTGACGGTCATGCTCACGCTGCCCGCCGGGGTATTCTTCAGCCTGATCTCCACGATGAGGGAGGTATCGGCGTTCAGCAGCAGTCTGTACTGCGCGGCCTGGACATACGCGGAATCCATGGTAGTCAGCGTAAATTTCTTATCTTCCGAACCGGACTTTGCCGCGCTCACGTCCACGGTGCCGGAATAATCCAGCGCGGCGTATTTGCCGCCGACAGTCCAGCCGTGTACGCGCGCGAGGTAGGGCTGGATGAAGTGACCGTAGGCGCGGGTCGCGTTCACCAGTTTCTGCGCTCCGCCGGTATACGTGCCTTCGGCCAGGCTGTCGAGATACTGCTTGACGGAATAGGTATCGGTCAGGGTCTTCGTCGCTCCTTCCTTCTTATAGGTGAAGGTCGCGGTGATGGTGTCCGCCATCTGGTAGGCGTAAACATTGCAGGTAAAGTATTTGCCCTGAGTATCCGTTTTTATATCACTGTACGGGATCACTTGATTCTCGCGGTTATTCATGGTGAAGGTCATCGCCGCGTCGGTGTAATCAATGTCTGTGCCTGTCGGCAGCGCCATATAGTAACGCAGGCCCAGGACACCGCCCAGCTCCAGGGCATAGCCGGTGATGACCGGCTCCGTCAGGGCGGCAATTGTCACCGTGACGCAGGCGGGGGTCGAGTCGCTGTGATCTGCGTCGCCCACGACCTTGTACCAGACGTAGTAGGTTCCCGCGTCGGTGGCTGTGGGAAGGGATGTATTATCAAAAGTATATGCGTCGCTGGCCGGTTCGGCATTCGTCGTGGTGACGGCATATTTCATCGTGCCGCCTGTTGCAGAACCGGCATCGACCAACGCCTGCGCGGAGCCGGTATAGGTCAGCGTCTTGGCCGTCGGCGCCGTCGTGACGATCGCAACAGGCTTCACCGCAAGACTGGTGAGACTTGCAAAGGCTGCCTTACTGTAGGTCACCGAGCCGTCCGTGTTCTCCGTTCCGCCGGTCAGTCCGTTTACACTCACCCCGGCGCCCAGCGTCAGGTTAATGTCATCCGAAACAAGATTGGAATTGCCCTTTTCCACGGTCAGCTTGCCGCCGTAAACCCCAATCGTTCCGCTCAATGTGGCGTTTGCGTCAGAAATCGTCTGGCCGTTGAAATCCGCATAATTGTTGAGGCTTGAAAGCGTCTTGGTGCCCTTGACAATCAGGTTCGAGGTTTCCTCCGCGCCCTGTTCGGGATAGATTTCCAGCGAGCTTCCGATGTGGTAGATTCCGGCATATATCGTCACCGTAGTATCCTTGCCCAGAATCAGCTTCACATCATTTCCCATATAAATCAACGCGCCGATTTCAATATTGCCTTTGGCATAGTAGATGCAGCCTTCCTTCAGGAGCATGATGTCGTTCGGATTGCTCACCAGAGGAATATACTGGTTGGTCGTAGCCAGTACAGGCGAATTGTTGGTGGTTTTTACATAAGTAATGGAGTTCGTCTGACCGTTGATCTTGAAGGACTTGCTGATGGTCTTATCGCCGACGGTGGCGGATGCCGTATAGGTGCCCACATCTGTTGCGGCGGTCACAGTGTTGCCGTTCTGATCCTTGAAGCTGACGGCTCCAACCGTCACCTTGTTGTCCGGGAAATCGGCACTCTTTTGAACCGTAGCCGCCGTCAGATCGACCGGCTCGCCGTCATAAGTCTTGTCACTGGGCATATCTTTCAACTCCGCCGTGTAGGTGTTCGGAGTCGGCAGGCTGTCTGTCACAGTCGCCTTCGCACCATTCGCCGCGTCCACCGCCACGGTATAGGTGATCTCCTTGAAGGTCGCACTGACGGTAACGTTAGACGCGGGCATGGTGAACTTGTCGTTCGTCACGGCCACAGTGTTTTCGCTGGCGTCCTTGACTGTGACGGTGTCCAACTGATAGCCCTCAGACGGATTGTAGGTTAGAGTAATCTCGTCGCCGATGTTAGCTGTTGTTACAACAGAAGTTCCTTTTTTCGCCTCGACCGAGCCGTGCGACGCAGAATTGACTGTCACGGTGTAGTCGATGGGGGTAAAGGTACCGGTCACGGTGACGGGATAGTCGGGCATGGTGAATGCCCCGTCAGTAACCGTCACGGTCGTGCTGCTGTCACCGGTCTTTGTGACGCTGTAGGAATCGAAGTTATAGCCATCCGCCGGGGTATTGCCCAGGGTGATGGTATCGCCACAGTCGGCGGTCGTAACGTCGGCATTGTCTTTCTTCGCCGTCAGCGTGCCGCCCGTGGCGGGCTGGGTCAGCGTGATTGCCGAATTGATCTTCTTGAAGGTCGCGCTGACGGTGACGTTGGCCTCGGGCATGACGAAGCTCTCGTTGTTTGTAACAGTAACGTCGCTGTCGCCGTTCTTGACCGTGAGCGTGTCCAACTCAAAGCCTGTTTCCGGGGTAATGGTGGGCGTGACCGTCGCGCCAACCGTCGCGCCTGTTGCCCCGCTGACGGTGCCGTTGTTCGCCGTATTGTAAGTAATGCAGTTCATGCCGTAGGTCACGGATGCAGTCGTTCCCCCAAGCGTGATGCTGGCCTTGTGGAAACCTGCTGTGGTGGGCGGAGTTTCCGTCTCATCAGCAGAGCCAGTTTTATATTTGACAATCGGAGCAGCAATGGCATCGGTAGGCGTTACATTCACGACTGCTGCGCCACCGTCCGTTGTGGGTGCACTGATGGTCAGCTTTGCCTCGTAATCCTGCCCGTCAGTGTGATGGGTTTTGTCCGTACACTTTGCTATGATGGTATCATTCTCAATCGTTGTCGTGCCAACGCTGTACTCGATATAGTCATGGATATGCAGCGTGATGGTCATTGTTCCGGTACCTGTTTTCGCGTCATCAGAACCGGGCGTGATCGTGGTCGTGTTGTCCGCAAACGCGGTCAGGCTCATGCCGGGAAGCATGCCGAGCACAAGCACAAGGCTGAGCAGTATGCTCAAAAATCTCTTTGTTTTCATATAATCACCTCTTATTGTTGGTTACTTCACTTCGAGTATCAGTTGTATCTCCGCTCCGTTGAGCGGTTGGTTGTCCTCTATGGTATAGCAGTCGTAATGGAGCGTCGCGGGGTACTCGCCCGCGTCCAGCGCCCTTGTGAGCGTGATGCGGGTGAACGCCTCGCCGGGGGAGAGCGCCTCGCCCGTCCAGAGGGTTTCGCCGCCCTCCAGCGTCAGGCTGAGGACAAAGGTACAGGCGTTCTCCGCCGGGTTTTTGAGATTCACCGTCTGCGCAGTCTTGCCCGCCGCGAAGTCAAGCTTCTCATAGCCCGGTATGGCGATGTTCTCGCCGCTGCCGGGGTTGGCCTCCGCGAACCGCTCCACCCTGTCGCCGCCCGCGCCGCAGGCGGTCAGCAGGAGCGCAAGGATTAGAAAGGCCGCAAGGATATTCAGTTTTCGGTTCATAGGTTCACGACCTTTCTGCTGACGTGTCTTATATTCGCTTGGGCTGAATCGCTGACTCGTCCGAGCGTGTGAGTGTTATACTCAATTCTACGGCTCAATGGTGAACACAAACTTGATGCCATTGCCATCACCATAAATATCTCCGATGAACGATACGCTGGAGGCATTGCCGGTCCAGGTCCTT
>CACWLG010000003.1 GCA_902761635.1 Oscillospiraceae bacterium
GAACTGCCCGAAATGAACGTGGGCGATACCGTCCGTGTTCTCGTCCGTGTCAAGGAAGGCAACCGTGAGCGCACCCAGGCTTTCGAGGGCACCATCATTGCCAAGAAGCATGGCGGCATCAATGAGACCATCACCGTCCGCCGCATTTCCTACGGTGTCGGCTGCGAGAAGGTCTTCCCCGTGCACTCTCCCTCCATCGTCTCTGTCACCACCGTCCGCAAGGGCAAGGTCCGCAGAGCGAAGCTGTACTACCTGCGCGACCGCGTGGGCAAGGCGGCCAAGGTCAAGGAGCGCCTGTAAGACAGATATGCAAAAAAGGCATCTTCCTGTGGGAAGGTGCCTTTTTTGCTGCAAACCAAATCCGCCTTTACAGAATACGGTATTTGCGATAAAATACGATCGTGCCGTCATATTGGCTCATGCAGGTGCGGCGCGGAAGCGGCAGTCAGCAGGGAAGGACAGGAAGCATGAAAAAAATTGCCTTTTTTCAGGACAATCTGGATGTTGGCGGGATTCAGAAATCCATAATCAATCTCCTGATGAACTTTGACTATCGGGATTATCAGGTGGATCTGTATCTGTCTGATGAGAAGTGCTTCTGGGATGCCGATTTTCCGAAGGAATTGAACATCAAATATCTGAGGCGTATCCCGCGCTTTTATTCTTTTATCCCCTTTGACCTCGCACGCAGGATGGTCACGCTTGATTTTTCCGATGTGACAGAGCCCTATGATGTCGCCATTGATTTTAATTCCTATCAGTTTTCCTGCGCTCTCGGCGCCCTGACCGTTCCCGCGAAACGCAGGGTCATGTGGATTCACAACAATGTAAATGTCAAGCTGGAAAACGAGTGGAAATATCGTGTGCTCTGGAATAACTTCAAGGACAAATTCAAGTATTACGATGAATTTGTAGGCGTGTCCAAGGGGGTGATCGAGCCCTTTATGGAATGCAGCGGGATGTATGATAAAAAGTTTACCGTTATCCAGAATACGATCGACACCCGTGAGATTTATGAGAAAGCGGCAGAACCCAGCGATTTTGAGGTGGATCCTTCAAAGCTGAATTTTGTCGCGATCGGCAGGCTGTGTCACCAGAAGGCCTATGACATCATGCTCGATGAGTTCAGCAGGGTTGTTTCGGCGCGGGATGATGTGCATCTGTTCATCATCGGCGACGGGGATAAGCGTTTGTCTCTGGAGTATCAGCGTGACAGCCTGGGGCTGACAGATTTCGTTACATTTCTGGGGCAGAAAAAGAACCCCTTTGTATATATGGACAAAATGGATGCCTTTCTTTCAACCTCCCGTTATGAGGGGCAGCCGCTCAACGTCATGGAGGCCCGCGCCCTGGGCCTGCCCTTGTACTGCACAAAAAACCTGGAGCAGTACAGCGAGGGACTTGTGGGGTATGAGGATGTTGCAGAGGCAATGTGCTCAGCCCGCAAGACAGAGAAGCACAGGGACGATCTGAGAGAATACAACGCTGAAATCATCAGAAGGGTCAAGCAGCTTGCCGAAGCACCGGCGGAGGAAGCGGGCTCCGGGAAGAAGCAGGTCAATATTATCGCGCTGCATCTTGGCGTGGGCGGCGTAGAGAAGGCGATCATCGGCATGGCCAATCTCTTTGCCGAGCGCTATGACGTTCGGCTGTACAGTGTATATAAGCTGCCCGGTACGCCTGCTCTGCCGGTCGACCCTCGTGTGAGCGTGCGCTTCCTGCTGCGGGATGTGCCCAACCGGGAAGAATGGAAGGCTGCCGTCCGGTCAAAAAACCTTCGCGCTTTTCACAAGGAGACGATGCGAAGCATACGCATCCTCACAGGTAAGCGCAGGGCTGTACGTAAGATGATCCGAAATATCACAGAGGGAGTCATCATCACCACGCGGCATGAGGATAATCTGCCGCTATCCAGATACGGGGCAAAAAATGTCTTGAAAATCGGGCAGCTTCATCACGATCACGCCTTTGAGCGAAAGTATATCAGGGGCTTCCGATACGGTTACCGGAATCTGGATATCCTGACCCTGCTGACGCCGCAGCTTGTGGAGGAGGTCGGGCAGCTCATGGCGGGGCACAACAGCCACACGAAGCTTGTCTTCATGCCGAATTTTCTGGAGCATTATCCGCAGCAGGAGGATTTTGGAATCCGGGAAAAAACCGTGCTGGCTGTCGGCCGTGTGACAGAAGTAAAGCGCTTTCCGCTTCTGGCAGAGCAGTTTGTCCGCCTCCATGCCCGCGTCCCCGACTGGAAGCTGAAAATCATCGGCGACGGCGACGAGCTGGCCGGAATCCGGGACTTTGCAAAACAGGCAGGCGCACAAAGCTATATTGAGCTGCCGGGGCAGATGAACAATGAAAAGGTGGAACGAGAAATGCTGCGCGCCTCGATTTTTGCCATGTCCTCCCGCTCAGAGGGCTTTCCCTTTGTGCTGATGGAGGCGCAGAGCTGCGCCCTGCCCATTGTGGCCTATGACGTCCGGGTCGGCCCCGGCTTTCTTGTGAGTGACAGAGAGAACGGATATCTGGTCCCGGAGGGGGACCGGGATAAGTACGAGGAAAGACTTGTTGAGCTGATGAAGGACCCGGAGCTTAGAGAGCGGATGGGAGAGAATGCACGGCGTCATGCGGCAAGCTTCAGCCGTGAGGCAGTCGCTGAGAAATGGTTTACGGTGATAGGATGAATACCAGGATAAAACAGATGAAACCTTTTGCGCGCTTCTTTCGGAACCACTGGCTGATGGCCCTGATCATTCTGCAGCCCATTCTCGATATCCTTGCCTTCTGGACAAAAAGTCCCGACGGGACCTTTGCCGGATATATCAGGCTTTTGGTCATGCTTGCTTTTCCGATCACGCTTCTGGTCGTCCTGCCTGAGAAGAAGGATAAAGGCCGCCTGGCGCTCGGCCTGTGTGCCATCGGTGTCATCTGCCTTCTTCACATCGCAAACGTCTATCGGATCGGGGCAGCGGATCTTCGCTATGAAATCTCCTATACGGCGAAGGCGGCGCACCTGCCGGTTCTCGCGCTGTGTTTCGTATTTTCGATCCGGGATGCGCAGACCAGAAACCAGGCCTATTGGGGGCTGTTCTTTGCCGCGGGGATTACAGCGCTTGCACTGCTGCTGTCAATCGTAACAGGCACAGCCAACATTACCTATGGGGAAGGCCTCGGCGTGAGCGGATGGGTCATTGACGACAACCGTACAGCCAACAGCACGATTCTCGTGGTTCTGTCCGCCTTTGCGGTATTCTGCGCTGTGAAATCCGATAAGAAGCTTGTCAATCTTCTCGTCCCGGCAGTGTGTGCCCTGTGCCTGATCACAAACGGCACCATGACCTGCTATCTGTCTGTATTTCTGATCCTTCTGGGATTCGCGGTCTTTCTCCCGCTGGAGCATCTTGTGCGAGGCTGCGCGTTCAACCGTTTTGCCGTGCTGGTGCTGATCGTCGTGTCGCTTCTGTCTGCGGCGGCTTATCCTTTGACGCCCAAGTACAAGATCCGGCAGGAGCAGAACGCTTTCATGGAAAAAACAGAGGGTGAATTTGTCGAAGATGCAGACAAATGGGGCTTTGATCCGAACGCGCTTACAAAAGAACAGATCCTGAACGACACTGAAATCCACCGCATGTATGAGGATTACTACTGGAAATGTCTCTGGATCCTGTCGCCGGGCATGTTTGAGATGTACGATATTGACGAAATCATGGCAAAATACGGTTTTACAACGGATGCCGCGATCCTGCTCAATACCCGGAATCTGAAGAGAGCGTTTGTCTCCCTCATGTGGGACCACAGCGACACGCTGACAAAGCTCTTCGGGATTGATATCTCGGCTGCCTGGAACTATGGGGGCGTGGATCTTGAAAACGACTGGCCGGCCATCTTTTACTATTTCGGCTATGTGGGCTTTGCGGCTTATGTCCTGTTTGTCCTGTATTTTGTGTATATGATGCTGCGCCGCCTTCTGCGCGACTTTAAGAACAGCTTTACGGCTGACAACTATATTCTGTTTGTCACACTTGTGCTTCTGATCGGTATTGCGCAGTATTCCGGCGCGGTGCTCAGAAGACCGAATGTATCCTTCTATTTTGCCCTGATCCTGGGCTTGATCTATTACCAGTCGGCAGCCCTGCCTATGGGCCGCGTCAGTACCTGGAGGGGGGAGTGGATATGAAGCTCAGCGTCATTGTGCCGGTCTATAACGTGGAAGCTTATCTTGCCGCGTGTGTCGACTCGCTTCTTGCGCAGGAGATCGGGGACATGGAGATTTTTCTGGTGGATGACGGCTCGAAAGACCGCTCCGGCGAAATCGCCGATCGCTACGCTGCCGAAAGGCCGGGGCTCATCCACTGTCTGCATACGGAAAACGGCGGTCAGGGGCGCGCGCGCAATCTCGCGCTTCCGCTTGCAAAAGGAGACTATGTGGGCTTTGTGGACAGCGATGACTGGGTCAGGCCGGACATGTATAAAAAACTCCTGGCCTGCGCGGATGAGACGGGCGCGGACATTGTTGTGTGCGATTTCATGGAGCGTTTCAGCGATGGGACCGAGCGCCTGCTCCCCGCAAATTTTCAGGAGCATCCGCTCAGTGCCGCAGGCTCCTCCTGCAACAAAATTTTTCGGCGGGCGCTGATCGGGGATCTCCGTTTCCCCGAGGGGCTGTGGTATGAGGATTTTTATTTTTCAGCGATGATGCTCCTGCGCTCAGGCAGGACGGAATACCTGCATGAGCCTCTTTACATCTATCGGCGCGGGCAGGAATCCACCATGCACAACAACAACGCGGCAAAAAATCTCGATATGCTCAAAATCATGGATCTGTTGGAGCCTGAAATGATTGCCATGAACCGGCGCGAGGATTTTTCCTTCTTTGTCATCAATCATGTGGTGCTCGATACGATCAGCCGCCTTGCGCAGCAGACAGCGGCGGATCGGCAGGCGGTGATCCGGGCTTTTCGGGAATATGCCCACGAAAAAATCCCGCGGCTGTCACAGTGTGAGAGCTATCGTGCCGAGACGCGAAACCGGAAGATCATCATGTTTCTCAATTATCATGGCCTGGAAGGACTCGGACAGCTGCTGCTCAACATCAAAAAGAAAGTATAGGATACGGGGATTCTGACCCGTATCTTATACTTTCTTGTCTTTGATGAGATTGTTGAGCTTCATGAGGATATGTACCGAAAGCCGCAGGCGATGCATCAGCAGCCAGGTGAGAAGCCTGTGCCTGAAGGGGAGGGCGCGCACATAGCGGTTATTCCGCCAATCCGGGGCTCTCTGCAGAAAATCGCAGAGCAGCGTTTCCTGCACGTCACTTCTCCAGTCAATGAGGTTCACACGCACCGAGCCGGTGAGAAACTCATTATGAAAAGCAAGATAGACGAGAACCTCCCGCAGCTCCTCCCATCGCTTGTGGGAGCGGTAAAAATCCCAAAGGTCATCCACTGCCGGAATGATTTCAAGGTTTCGGCGCACACGGCTGGTGTTGGTGACGGAATCGGGCCGCTGCAGGTAAAAATGCCATGCGCGGGGAAGATAACGGATCCGGTCCGTAAACTGATAGAGCTTTCGGATGGTGCGCATGTCTTCATACCAGACACGGATCGGAAAACGGACACCGCTTTGCATGAAAAGGCTGCGGCGGAAGACCTTGTTTCCAATGTCGGGATACTGCAAAAGAAGCTCCGGATAGTCGGAGAGGCCAAGGGCGCCGGTGGATTTGCCGCAGCCGGGTATACGCTCAATGGCTTTACCGTCCACATTCACGGTTGTAGAGTCAAAAATCAGAATATCCAGTGTTTCATCCAGAGCGGCTGCCATGCTTTGAAGAGCGTCAGGCGCAAGATAATCATCACTGTCAATAAAATATAGATACTCTCCGTCGGCGCGTTCGATTCCGACATTCCGCGCGTTGCCCTGTCCCAGGTTCTCCGTTGTGATGACCGTGATCAGCCCGGGATATTTGTCCCGGTATTGCTCGGCGACGGAAAGAGAGCCGTCTGTCGAGCCGTCATTGATCAGGATGATCTCGTAATCCCGGACCGCAGGGTCAAGCAGAGAATCAAGGCATTTCGGAAGATACTTTTCTACATTGTAAACAGGAATAATAATACTGAGTTTCAGCATAGAGACCTCCTGTCAGGTGAGCGCCGCCTTGAGCTTCATCAGTCCTGCGGCGCTGCGATAGTGCCCGCGCATCAAAAGCGCCGTCAGGACCCGGTGCTTCAGCGGCATTGTGCGCACGTAGGGATTATCGGCATATTCGGGAAAGCGCGCAAGGAGCGCCTCCCGCAGCTTCGGCAGCAGAGGGCTTGCCGGATCTGCGGTACAGATACGCATGGAGCCCGTCAGAAAAACATTGTAAAACACCACATATTCAAGCTGGCTGTGGTATGTCTCAAACTGTCCTCTTGCCCGGTAATAATCGGTCAGATCGTCTGCCGCATCAATGATCTCCAGATTACGCACAAGATTTGCACTTTTGGTGATGGAGCCGGGACGGGTCAGATAACAATACCAGGCTTTTCCTGCGGCCCAGATCCTGTCCGTGCAGAGGTAGAGCTTCGGCATCGTGCGCAGATCCTCATACCATACCCGACCGGGAAAACGGATGCCGTTTTCCGTAAAGAGGGTGCGCCGGCAAACTTTATTGCAGCCTGAAGGATATTCCATCAACAGCTCCGGATAGGACGAAAGATTGATAAGACCGGTCTTCGCGCAGCCGGGTAGCCGCTCGATCACCGAGCCGTCCGGCCGAACGGACAGAAAATCAAAGAGGATCATATCCCGCTGCGGTGTAAGCTCGGCCATCATCTCCGGCAGGGCGCCTTCACAAAGACGGTCATCGCTGTCAAGAAAGAACAGAAACTCGCCGCGGGCATTTTCAAGGCCGGTGTTGCGCGCGGCGCCCAGGCCGCCGTTTTCCGTGGTGATCAGGCGGATGCGCTCAGGATATCGCCCGGCGTATTCTGCCGCAATGAGGCCGGAATCGTCCGTTGAACCGTCGTTGACAAGGATGATTTCGTAATCCTGCAGCTCCGGGACGATGACCGAATCGAGACAGGCCCTGAGATAATCCCGCGTATTATAGATGGGGATGACGATACTCAGCTTCAAGCAGACCACCTCTTTTTCCACCGCCATGATAACACAGCGCGCCTGCGATTTGCAAGATATGGGCGGCACAGAAAACAGTTGCGGTGCAGATCTTTTTGATGTATAATGCTTTGACTATGTATAAGGTGGTAGTAGCAATGGCTAACGAAACAAAAAAACAAGCTGCCGGAAAAGCGCCTGATCCCCATGCAGGCTGCAAGGATTTATATGATTGGATCCGGGCTCTGATTTTTGCCCTGGTCGTGGTAGCGCTCTTATGCTCCTTTGTTTTCCACGTGATTGACGTTGTCGGCTCCTCCATGGTTCCGACGCTGCATAACGGTGACAAGATGCTTGTCTCCGGCCTGTTTTACAAGCCGAAGGCGGGGGATGTGGTCGTGTTCAAGAAGGCGGAATATGATCCGGACCGCGCCCTTGTCAAACGCGTGATCGCCACGGAGGGTCAGGAAATCAACATGGACTTTGCAAACGGAATCGTCTATATCGACGGCGAGCCGCTGGCAGAGGACTATATCAACGATCTGACCTATAACAAGCTCGACTTTATCGGCCCCAAGACCGTACCGGAAGGCTGCGTTTTCGTGATGGGCGACAACCGCAATGCCTCTGTTGACAGCCGCAAATCCGAAATCGGTATGCTCGATTCACGGC
This sequence comes from Oscillospiraceae bacterium, assembly GCA_902761635.1. GTDB lineage: Bacteria > Bacillota > Clostridia > Oscillospirales > Oscillospiraceae > Limivicinus. The sequence goes on from CACWLG010000003.1 coordinate 7,771, forward strand.
TGATCATCGGCAGGGCGTATTGCGTGATCTACCCGCTGTCTGTGGTCAGAGCGATCAGATGACGGACGGTATGGAAAAAATGAACATCCAATGGTTCCCGGGGCACATGACCCGGGCCCAGCGGATGATCGAAGAGAATCTCAAGCTTGTGGACGCGGTGTGTGAAATCCTGGATGCCCGGATCCCGGCGTCCAGCCGCAACCCGGATATCGACCGCCTGGCTGCCGGAAAGCCGCGCCTTGTCATTCTCAACCGCAGCGATCTGGCAGACCCGGAGGCCACAGCCCGCTGGCACCAGTGGTTTCAGGGGCAGGGGATCTCCATCCTGGAGACGGATGCCCGGACAGGCCGCGGCGTCAGCGGTTTTGTAAACGCTGTACGCGGTCTCCTGCGTGACAAGCTCAAAGACTATGAAGCCAAGGGCCAGGTGGGGCGGCCGCTGCGGGTGATGATCCTTGGCATTCCCAATGTCGGAAAGTCGACCTTTATCAATAAGGTCGCCGGCAGAAAGGCCGCCATTGCAGGCGATAAGCCCGGCGTTACCCGCGGCAGACAGTGGATCAGCATTGACGCCGGCCTGGATCTGCTTGATACCCCCGGCATTCTCTGGCCGAAGTTTGACAGCCAGGAGGTGGGGGAGATGCTGGCCATCACCAATGCCATCAAGGCAGACGTGCTGGACAAGGAGACCTTGGGCGCAAACTTCATGCTCCGCCTCCGGGACAACTATCCCGACGCCCTGCGCGAGCGGTACAGGATCGAACCGGACCCGGCACTCAACGGATATGAGCTTCTGGAGCAGGCCGCAAAAAAGCGCGGATTTCTCCTTTCAAAGGGTGAATACGATATCGAACGCATGGCCAATACCTTGCTCAAGGAATACCATGAGGGCAAGCTTGGCAGACTGACGCTGGAGATGCCGGATGACAGAGCTTTGGACGCTGGAAAATGAAATATATGACGAGGGGTTCCGGCTCCTCTGCGGCGTGGATGAGGCAGGACGCGGCCCCCTGGCGGGCCCTGTGTGCGCGGCGGCGGTAATCCTGCCGCGCGGCCTTATACTGGAGGAACTGAATGACTCCAAGAAGCTCACCGAGAAAAAGCGTGAAGCGCTGTTTGACCCGATCTGTGAACAGGCGATCAGCTTCGGTATCGCGTTTGCAAGCGTGGAGGAGATTGAGGAGCTGAATATTCTCAACGCCACCTTCCTCGCCATGAATCGCGCCATCGCAAAGCTGAATCCCGCCCCGGAGCTTGCGCTTGTTGACGGCAATCGCAGCACCGGCATCACAGTGAAAAACCGCTGTGTCGTGAAAGGGGATGCCAAGTGCGCCGATATCGCGGCGGCCTCGGTTCTGGCCAAGGTCAGCCGTGACCGTTATATGCTGGAGATGGCGCAGCGCTATCCGGAATATCATTTCGAGCAGCACAAAGGATACGGCACAAAGCTTCATTATGCGGCGATCCGGGAATACGGACCATCCCCGATCCACCGGATGAGCTTTCTGAAGAATCTGCACGGATGAACGAGAAAAAAGACCTTGGTGTTTGGGGGGAAGATCGGGCTGCCCGTTATCTTCGCCTTCGCGGATATCGTGTGCTTGAACGAAATTTTCGCTGCCGCCAGGGAGAGATTGACATCATTGCCCGCAAAGGCAGCTTCATCGTCTTTGTTGAAGTGAAGCTCCGCAAAAATGCGGATCATGGCGAGGCGCGGGAATTTGTCACCTATGCAAAGCAGCGCCGCGTCATCTGTGCGGCGGAGTACTGGCTTGTGAAAAACGAGTGTGAGCTGCAGCCGCGCTTCGATGTGATGGAGATCTACGCACCGGAGGGAACAGGGACAGTGCATCCCACGATCCGGCATCTGGAAAATGCCTTTTCCTATTAATATATAATTGAACCCAATACAGATATGTACCCTGCCCGAAACGGACAGGGGAAAACTCAGCAGCTGCCGCGCGGGCAGAAGGTCGAGCAATAGGTCTCGCCCTTGGAGCTGGCGTTTTCGTTCTGAACGCTGATGTGTTCTGCCACGCACCGGCAGTCGACGGTGTTGTATTTGCAGGCGATCACATCGCAGCCGACACCGGGATTCGGTCCGTGGGTTTTCTTTTCACTCATTTGTGCTGCCTCCATTGTTTTGGATTCAAGACCAGTATTTGCGTTTTGCTTGTGTTTATACGGAGGAAATATGGCCCTGTACACCATCGGAGATTTGCATCTGTCCCTTGCCAAAGAAAAGCCGATGGATATTTTTGGCGATTGTTGGCGAAAGCATGACGAAAAGCTGAAGGATGCTTTTTCCCGCTTGACGGATGAAGATCTCACAGTGCTCTGCGGCGATTTGAGCTGGGGGATGAGTCTGGAGGAGACAGCCCCGGATTTTCATTTTGTGGACGCTCTGCCCGGAAAGAAGATCATCCTCAAGGGGAACCATGACTACTGGTGGAATACGGCGGCAAAAATCAAGCGCTTTTTTGAGCAGGAGGGGATCAAAAGCATTGAGATCCTCCATAACAACGCATACACCTATGGAGAATATGCCCTGTGCGGAACGCGGGGCTGGTTTTATGAGGAAGAAAAAGGCGGCGAGCATGACGCCAAAATCATGCGTCGGGAGATCATGCGGCTCGAAGCCTCGCTCAAGGCGGCCGGGGACAGAAAAAAGCTGGTCTTCCTTCATTACCCGCCCATTTACGGGACGTATCGCTGCGATGAAATCCTGCAGCTTCTGAAGGAACACCGCGTGCCGCTGTGCTGCTACGGTCATATCCACGGCAAAGGCTGTGCCGGGGCCTTCAACGGCTGGTATGAGGGAACGCAGTTCAAGCTTGTTTCGGCGGATTTCGTCAATTTTGCGCCTGTCAGATTACCGTTTTTTCAAGATGTTTAAGAATTAGCCATTGATTTTAACGGAAATATCTGCTATCATAGCACGGTGCGTGCAGACACATATAGAGGAGGAAATCAACCATGATTTTGAAGAATGTTGAAAACAAAGAAAACAATACCGCTGCTTTTGTGGTAGAGTCTGATGCTGCCGAATTTGCCAAGGCCGTCAATGACGCCTATCTCAAAAACAGATCTTCCATAAGTATCCCCGGTTTTCGCAAGGGCAAGGCCCCCCGCGCCGTGATCGAAGGCATGTACGGTCCTGAGGTGTTCTATCAGGATGCCATGGATGAGCTGGCTCCTGCCGCCTATGAGTTTGGCATCAAGGAAGCCGGTCTGCGGGTCGTTGGCGCGCCCTCCATCTCCGATGTGAACATCAGCGATGAGAAGACCGTTGCCTACACCTTCTCCATATCTGTCTATCCTGAGGTGACCCTGGGCCAGTATAAGGGTCTTGAGGCGCCGAAGGCTGCTGTTGAGGTCAGCGATGCCGACGTGGAGGCAGAGCTCAACAGCGTTCGCAAGCGCAACGCCCGTATGCTGGACATTGATGACCGCGAGGCACGGATGGGCGATACCGCCAACATCGACTTCGACGGTTACCTGAACGGTGAGCGCTTCGATGGCGGCAAGGCCGAAGGCTATGCGCTGGAGCTCGGCTCCAACAGCTTCGTTCCCGGCTTCGAGGACCAGGTTGTCGGCATGAAGATCGGCGAAGAGAAGGACATCGGCATTACCTTCCCCGAGGACTACACACCCGAGCTTGCCGGCAAGGATGTTGTCTTCAAGGTGAAGCTCAACAGCCTTACCACGCCTGAGCTGCCCGAGCTCGACGATGAGTTTGCAAAGGACGTGTCTGAGTTTGACACGCTTGAAGAGTATAAAAACAGCATCCGCGAGAACCTGAGCAAGGTCCGCACCGAGCGCGCTGAGGCCGATTTCCGCAATGAGATCATGCGCCAGGCGGCGGAGAACATCACTGCCGACATTCCCACAGTCATGATCGACGAAAAGGTGGAGGATATCCTCCGCAATTATGCAAGCCAGTTCGGCATGCGGGATAACAACGTCTCGCTTGACGAGATCAAGAAAATGATGGGTATTAACGACGAGATGATGGAAAACAGCATCCGCCCTGCCGCCCTCTTCCAGGTCAAAAACGATCTGCTGCTGGACGCCGTGATGGGCGCCGAGGAGCTTGCCGATACCGAGGAGGCCTTTGAGGCCTATGTTGAAAAGACTGCCAAGGATGTGGGCGCCACAGCCGAACAGCTCAAGCAGTACTTCGGCGAAGACTTCATGCGCCATGAGTTCCGCAAGGAGCTGGCAACCGACCTGATCGTGGCCAGCGCCATTGCCAAAGCGGAATAATTTTCCTGCTTACCGGATATGCTCTTTTAGATTCCATTTCAGCCTGATAAGGAGCGTTTCAAATGAGTTTAGTACCCTATGTAGTAGAGCAGACCAGCCGGGGTGAACGGTCTTACGACATCTTCTCCCGCCTGCTCAATGACCGTATCGTTCTTCTGTCCGAGGAAGTGAATGATACGACCGCAAGCCTGATCGTGGCACAGCTTCTGTATCTGGAAGCCCAGGATCCCGACAAGGACATTCAGTTTTACATCAACAGTCCCGGCGGCAGCGTATCCGCAGGCCTTGCAATCTACGATACCATGCAGTATATCAAGCCCGATGTGTCGACCATCTGCATCGGCATGGCGGCGTCCATGGGCGCCTTCCTGCTCTCCTCCGGCGCAAAGGGCAAGCGCATCGCCCTGCCCAATGCCGAGATCATGATTCACCAGCCCTCCGGCGGCAGCCAGGGGCAGGCCACCGACATTGAGATCCAGGCACAGCATATTCTCAAGATCAAGAGAAAGCTCAATGCGATTCTTGCGGAAAACACCGGCAAGAGTGTTGAGCAGATTGCGGCCGATTGCGAGCGCGACTACTTTATGTCGGCAGATGAGGCCAGGGAGTACGGACTGATCGACAAGGTCATCTATAAGCGTTGATAAGTGCGGAAGGAGGGACCGGTTTGTGTTCCTCCTTCTTTGTTAAGGAGATTATATGGCAAGAAATGAAGACAGACGCAGCATTCGCTGCTCTTTCTGCGGCAAACCCCAGTCTTTGGTGGAACACCTGATCGCCGGCAACAACTGTTATATTTGTGACGACTGTGTGCGGATGTGCGCCAGCATCATTGAAGAGGACATGGATAACCCGCAGGAGACGGTCCTGGGGTCTAACGGGCTGCCGCTGGAGCTGGCAAAGCTTCCCAAGCCCATGCAGATCAAGGCGCGCCTTGACGAATACGTTATCGGACAGGAGAGGGCGAAGATCGTTCTGGCCGTTGCGGTGTACAATCACTATAAACGCATCCTGCATGCAGCCAGAGATGAGGTGGAGCTGCAAAAGAGCAATATCCTCCTCATCGGTCCCACTGGCAGCGGCAAGACGCTCTTTGCCCAGACCATGGCAAAAATGCTGGATGTTCCCTTCGCCATTGCGGACGCTACGACTCTGACAGAGGCAGGCTACGTGGGCGAAGACGTGGAGAACGTGATCCTCAAGCTCCTGCAGGCCGCCGACTTCGATGTTGAGCGAGCCCAGAAGGGGATCATCTACATCGACGAGATCGACAAGATCGCGCGGAAGAGTGAAAACACCTCCATCACCCGCGACGTCTCCGGCGAGGGCGTACAGCAGGCCATGCTGAAGCTTTTGGAGGGAACGATCGCCAACGTCCCGCCCAATGGGGGACGCAAGCATCCGCAGCAGGAATTTATCCATGTGGATACCACCAACATTCTCTTTATCTGCGGCGGCGCGTTTGACGGTCTTGACAAGATCATCGAAAAACGCACCGATAAAAAGAGCATGGGCTTCGGTGCGGAGATCACCAGCAAGGCAGATCGGGATGCAGGCAAGATCATGGCCCAGGTGCAGCAGCACGATCTGCTTCAGTTTGGCATCATTCCGGAGCTGATCGGGCGTCTGCCTGTGATCGCAACACTGGACAGCCTGACAAGGGATGATCTGGTCCGCATCCTTACCGAACCGAAAAACGCCATGACACGCCAGTACCAGACACTCATGTCCTATGACGGGGTGGAGCTCGAGTATGAGCCGGAGGCGCTTGAGGCGATCGCCGACAAGGCCATTGCGCTGAAGATCGGCGCGAGAGGTCTCCGCAGTGTGGTTGAAGGCGTCATGACCGAACCCATGTACCGGGTCCCATCGGATAAAACGGCAAAGAAAGTCATCGTAACTGCCGAGTGTGTCCGGGAGGGAACAAGCCCGACGATCATTCACGAAGAATAAACGGCTTTGCTCTGAGAAGGGAGAAACCATGGCACAGAACGAAGAGCTATTAGTCAAAATACCGCTGCTTGCACTGCGCGGCCTGCATGTGTTTCCCGGTATGCTCCTCACCTTTGATGTGGAGCGGCCGGCTTCCATTGCCGCGCTGAACAATGCAGTGCGCGCAGATCAGTTGATCTTCCTCTCAGCCCAGAAGGATCTTGGGGCGGATATGCCGAAGGAGGACGAAATCTACGCCGTCGGTACGGTATGCCGCGTCCGGCAGCAGCTTAGGCAACCGCGGGGCAGCATCTGCCGCGTCATGGTGGAGGGCCTTTATCGCGCAAAAGCCGAAAGCATGAACTGTGACCCAAAGGGCTATACGGCCTATATTGTCCCCTGGGAGGATAAAACGGAACGGGTCAGCCCGGAGAGGAAAGAGGCGCTTTTAAGAAGCTGCCTTGCGCAGTTTGAGGAATACATCCAATATAACAGCGACATGATCAATGAGCAGATCATCAACCTTCTGGCAAACCCGGAGCCCGGTTATGTTTCCAATTATCTCTCCCAGAATGTCCGCTTGAGCATTGAAGACCGGCAGCTTCTGCTGGAGGAGCGCTATCCAACGCGCCGCCTTGCCATGCTCAACCGTCTTCTGTCGCGTGAGCTCAGCATTCTCAGCATTGAGAAGGAGCTGTCCGAGCAGACGCAGGAGGCTATGAACCGCGGGCAGCGGGATTACTACCTCAGGGAAGAGATGAAGATCATCCAGTCGGAGCTCGGCGAGGATGACGATATCGAGATCTACAGGGATAAGATTGCCGCCCTGCCGGTGAACGATGAGATCCGCGAAAAGCTCAACAAGGAGCTGGGCCGCCTCGCCAAGCAGCCCTTCGGCTCTTCCGAGGCTGCGGTGCTGCGCAACTATCTGGATATCTGTCTGGAAATCCCCTGGGGCGTGACCACAAAGGAGACGGTCAATATCGCCAAGGCCCGCAAAAAGCTGGACGATGATCACTTCGGACTGGAGAAGGTAAAGGAGCGCATTCTGGAATACCTGGCAGTCAAGCAGCTGAGCCCGGATATCAAGGGCGGCCTGATCTGCCTGATCGGCCCTCCGGGTACCGGCAAGACCAGCATTGCCCAGAGCGTTGCCGCCGCCACGAACCGCAAGCTGGTGCGCATTTCCCTGGGCGGCGTCCATGACGAAGCTGAGATCCGCGGACACCGCCGCACCTATATCGGCTCCATGCCGGGGCGCATCATCAGCGGCATCATTCAGGCGGGCTCCTGCAATCCGCTCATGGTGCTCGATGAGATCGACAAGCTGGCCGCCGACTACCGCGGCGACCCTGCTGCCGCCCTGCTGGAGGCTCTGGACGGAGAGCAGAACGGGTCCTTCCGGGATAATTTCCTGGAGCTGCCGTTTGATCTTTCCGGCGTGTTCTTCATCACAACGGCGAATACCAGCTCTACGATTCCGCGCGCCCTGCTGGACCGCATGGAGGTCATTGAGCTCTCCAGCTACACGGACGAGGAAAAGCTGCAGATCGCAAAGCAGCACCTGATCCCCAAACAGCGGAAGAAGCACGGCCTCAAGGCCTCCCAGCTCAAGATCCAGGATGATGCCATCCGGGAGATGATACGCTCCTACACCCGGGAATCCGGCGTCCGCAATCTGGAACGCGAGATCGCCAATGTCTGCCGCAAGACAGCAAGCGGCGTGGCTGAGGAAAAATTCAAGAGTCTTACCCTGCATGCCGCAACCGTGGCAGAGCTTCTCGGCCCGGCCAGATTTAAGCCGGACACGCTGCACCCGCGCGATGAGATCGGCCTCGTGCGCGGCCTTGCCTGGACCCAGGTCGGCGGAGAGGTGCTGGATGTTGAGGCTGCGGTGGTCGACGGCACAGGGAGACTTGAGCTGACAGGCAACCTCGGCGATGTGATGAAGGAGTCGGCCCGGGCAGCGGTTACCTATATCCGCAGTCGGAGCGCCCTGCTCGGCATAGACCCGGAGTTTTACAAAAACAAAGATATACATATCCACTTCCCGGACGGCGCTGTCCCGAAGGACGGCCCCTCCGCGGGCATTACGATGACAGTGGCGCTTGTCTCTGCGCTGACAGGCACGCCTGTGCGCCGTGACATCGCCATGACCGGCGAGGTCACACTGCGCGGTCGCATCCTTCCCATCGGCGGCCTGCGGGAAAAGACCATGGGCGCGCTGCGCGCAGGCGTCAAAACGGTTATCATACCGCTTGACAATGAGGCGGATCTGGAGAACATTGATCAGACAGTCCGGGCAAAGCTCAGCTTTGTGACAGCGGAGAATGTGGATGATATCCTGGATCTGGTACTGGTCAGAAAGAAGAACGAGACAGCCGCCGCTGCTGCCCTGCCGGTGGCAGGCCAGGAAATGCTGGCTGTCAGACAGTAAAATGAAGGCTTTGAATGTCAACAGGGCGGAGTTTGTCAAATCCGCCGCTGCACCCAATCAGTTTATCAACAGCAGTATCCCTTCGGTTGCCTTCGCCGGCAAATCAAATGTCGGGAAATCCTCTGTTATCAACCGTCTGCTCAACCGAAAAAACTTTGCGCGGGTCGGCTCTGAACCGGGGAAGACAATCCATGTCAATTATTTCCTGATTGATGAGCGCCTGTATCTCATCGACCTGCCGGGCTATGGCTATGCCAAGGTTTCACAGGCAGAGCGGGCGCGCTGGGGAAAGCTCATGGAGGATTTCTTCGCCGCAGGCCTGTTTCAGCTGGGCGTCATGATCGTGGACGCACGGCACAAGCCCACGGCTGATGATGTGACCATGGCAGAATGGTTCAAAAGCACAGGCAGCCGCCTTGTAGTGGTGGCGAATAAGCTTGATAAGCTAAAAAAGAGTGAGATTGAGCCGAATCTTTCCCTCATCCGTGAGACCCTCGGCCTTCCGGAAGAGGTACTGCTGTTCCCGTTTTCAGCGGAAAAGGGCCAGGGCCGGGAAGCACTCCTGGCGGAAATCAACAAGCTGATATAAGTTTTTTCTTCAGCGGGGAAAGATTTTCCCCGCTGAAGCTTGTATTTTGTAACAAGATTTGATAGAATGACGATATCTTGGGGGTGAATACGATCAGCGATCTGGAGATTATTAAAAATGGCTTCGATTTCAGCTACCTGTTGGGGATACTGAAAAGTGTGATCCCGTCGCTGATCTGCATCACACTTCACGAGCTGAGCCATGGCCTTGTTGCCTATCGTCTTGGAGACAATACGGCAAAGCGTGCCGGACGGCTGACGTTGAATCCTCTGAAGCACCTGGACCCCATCGGTCTGCTGATGATGGTGACGGTCCATTTTGGCTATGCAAAGCCGGTGCCTGTAAACATGAACAACTTTAAAAACCCCAAGCGGGATATGGCCATTACAGCCCTGGCAGGGCCGGCGAGCAATATGCTGATCACGCTGGTGTTTCTTCTTCTTTACGGGACGTTCTATCTGCCGCTGAAGGGAAACAGCGTCGGCGAATATATTTTGGACATGCTCGATCTCACAGCGTACATCAGCATTGGCTATGCCATTTTCAACATGCTGCCGATCCCGCCGCTGGATGGCTCCAAGGTCGTGTTTTCCCTGCTTGATGAGGACAGCTATCGCCGCCTGATGCGATATGAACGCTATGGCGGGCTGATTCTGATCATCCTCGTCTGGTCCGGCGTCCTCGGCACGCCTCTCTCCAGGGCGATTCAATGGACGTATCTGCGTTTGTTCCCCATTGCACAATGGGCCTGCAATATTGTTTTGAAGCTGTTTTATAATAGATGATGGAAAACCCCAATTTTTATCTGGAGGGCATTGTCCACGACAAGGACGAGATGCAGGATTTTGAGGGCCCGCTGAGCCTGATCCTGCAGCTGCTCTCAAAAAACAAGATCGAAATCCGCGATATCAGCATTTCAGATATTCTGGATCAGTATCTCGCCTGGCTGGACGCGGCCCAGAGCATGGACCTTGAGATCGCAAGCGAGTTTGTCCAGATGGCAGCGCAGCTTTTGTACATCAAAACACGCACGCTGCTTGCCGCCGACGAGGAGGAGGTCTCCGAGCTGGAGCTGCTGATGAGTTCGCTGGAACAGCTCAAGGCGCGGGATGTATTCACCTCCATCCAGCAGATCATTCCCAATCTGAAGAAAGCATCGGAGCAGGGCCTTCTGTATTACGCCAAGCCCCCGGAGCCGCTGCCGAAGATCGGGAAGGAATATGAATATCATCACGAGCCTGTGGACCTGCTCAAGGCCATGTACCGGGTCTATACAAGGGGCGGCAAAACGACGCCCCCGGACATGAGCGCCAAGGTACCGAGAAGGATCGTCTACAGCGTGCGGGATAAAAGCCTGCAGATTCTCAACCGCCTGCGCCGGGGCGACGTCAGCCTGGGTACGCTTTATCGGGAATGCAGCTCACGTTCGGAGATCGTGGCGACCTTCGTATCCGTATTGGAGCTGTGCAGCATCGGCAGCGTTCGTATTGAGCGGGAGGAAGACGGCTATTCTCTCAGCTTTGTCGGCGGAAATGTGGACGAAATTATGGAAAAGATCGTGGAATCATGATGGATACAATTACAGCGGCCGTGGAGGCCGTGCTCTTTGCTGCGGGGGAGAGTGTCCCCCTTGCCCGTCTCTCTCTGATTTTGGGAGTAGACGAGGAGGAATTATCCCGGACTGTGGATTATCTGCATGAGCTCTATGAATCCGAAAAGCGCGGCATGCGGATTCTGCGGCTCGATGATAAGATCCAGATGTGCTCCGCACCGGAGCATGCCGGGGTAATCAGCGCCTGCCTGGAGCAGCGAAAACCGCCCATGCTCTCCCAGGCTGCACTGGAGACGCTGGCAGTGGTGGCTTATTTTCAGCCTGTGACCCGCGCCTATATCGAACAGGTGCGCGGTGTGGACAGCACCTACAGCGTCAGCATTCTTTCCGAGCGCGGCCTGATTGAGGAATGCGGCCGGCTCGAAGCGCCCGGGCGACCCGCGGTTTTCCGCACAACGGATGTTTTTCTGCGCACTATGGGCATCACCCGCCTGTCAGAGCTTCCGGTCCTGCCGGAGGTGAGCGGAGGCGAGGGACTTGAAAAACTGCAAAGCGCCATAGACAAACTGACGAAGCCCCAGGAAACGGAACAGAACAGTGCCGGTGAGGATGCCGACACCCCGTGAGGAGGGATAAGCTTGATAAAATGGATAGCGCTTGGCGTCATCGCGGGCCTGGTGCTGCTGTTTATCTTTGCGCCTGTTTTAGCCTGGATCCTTGTGGGGCTTGTCGCACTGCTCGTTGCCTTCGTGCTCCTTGTGCCCATCGGGGCGGATGTCGGATATATTGACAAGGAATTTCGACTCGCGCTGAGAGTTGACGGATTCGCGTTCCAGCTGCTTCCGAAGAAGCACCCGGTTCAGGAAAAGCCGAAGGAAGAGCCGAAGCCCAAAGAAGAAAAGAAAGAGCCAAAACCGAAGGAAGAGAAGAAGCCGAAGAAAACGCTCAACTTTACAAAAGAGGAGATCCTTGAAATTATCAAGAAGGCTTTCAAAGGCCTCAGAAAATTCGGCAAGCTCACCGTCCGTAAGTTTATGCTGCACTATACGGCAGCGGGGGTCGATCCCTATTACACCGCGAAAACCTTCAGCTATGTAAACGGCGGACTCAGCGCGCTGGCGCCGATCTGTGCCAGAACCTTCCGCTGCGGCGATGTGGATGTCTGGACAGATATTGATTTCACTGCCAATTGGATGACGGTTGAGACTGAGCTCAGCATCACCCTGCGCCTGATTCAGGTCGTGCGCGCAGCGATCGCGGCCGGTATCGGCGTACTGAGCGTTCTGCTCAAACGCAAGAAGAGACTCAAGAAAGAGGAAGAGCTTGCGAAAAAGAACGGAAGCCCGGCTTGTGAAAAAGAGGAACCCGGTACGGAGAAATCCGAACCAGAGGAAGCCGGGGCAGAAATACCCGAGACAAGCGCGCAGCAAGCGTCCGATGATCAAGTAAACAATCAGCCTGAGGAAAGGAATGACGATAATGGAGACAACAATGGATAAGAATCCGATCGGCGAACTGATGCAGAACACAATGGAGAATGTAAAGAACATTCTCAAAGTTGACACGGTTGTGGGCGATCCTATCTATACGCCGGACGGGATTACCCTGGTCCCCATTTCCAGGATCAGCGTCGGCTTTGGCGGCGGCGGTGTCGAATTCAATAGCAAGAAAGAGGGAGAACGGCGCCCGTATGGCGGCGGCAATGCCACCGGTGTCAAGATTGATCCGATCGGCTTCCTGATTATTAAGGACGGCTGCGTGCGCATGGTCAATGTCAACCCGCCTGCCAACAATACCGTTGACCGTGTAATTGACCTGGTCCCTCAGGTGCTGGACCGGGTAGAGGCCTTTATCGACAATCAGAAGGATAAATAATCAGAGCCGGAAAGGACAATAATAAGCACTGCCCAGATTGTATGCAGGGTGGTGCTTATTATTCGGTCTGTCTTTCTTACGCTGCTTTTGACTCTTCTGCTGCTTACGCAGCCTCTTCTCGCCTGCGCCGAGGAGAAACCCTCCGTTTCGGCGGAAGCCTGTGTTCTCTTGTGCGCGGACGGGAGTACACTCTTTGAGAAAAACGCAGATAATCGCTGCCTGATCGCCAGCACGACGAAGCTCATGACAGCACTGGTATGTCTCGAAAACACGGATCCCGACGAGAAAGTCATCGCGCAGAAAAGACACTGCGAGGTGGAAGGCTCGTCCATGTATCTTCGCGCGGGAGAAGCATACACGGTAAGGGAGCTGCTGTTGGGGCTTCTTCTCGCCTCCGGAAACGACGCGGCGCTTGCTTTGGCAGAGTATACGGCCGGAAGCGAGCAGGCATTTGTCGAACTTATGAATCAGAAGGCCTTGGCGCTGGGGCTCACGGGCACCCATTTTGAAAACCCGCACGGCCTGGATGCAAAGGCGCACTATTCGAGCGCGCGCGATATGGCGAAGCTTATGCTGTGCTGCTTGGAGAACCCGGCCTTCTGCGAGCTGACGGCGACGAAAGCCGCCGAGGTAAAGGGAATGACCCTCCTCAACCACAACAGGCTTCTGAACTGCTGCCCCGGCTGTATTGGCGGAAAAACCGGATATACCAATGCCGCGGGGCGCTGTCTGGTTTCCGCCTGCGAACGGGGCGGTCTGCTGCTTGTCTGCGTGACGCTGTCCGATCCGGATGACTGGGACGATCATATACGCCTCTATGACTGGGCATATGCGCATTATGCCCTTCACGACCTGTGTGAAGAGCTGATGTTTGATGTTCTTGTCATCTCCGGCAGCAGGGAAGCCGTACACGCAGTACCGCCGCCCGAAACCCGTGTGATTTTGCCGCGGGACGGGAGTGTTGAGTATCGTGTGGAGCTTCCGCAATTTGTGTTTGCGCCGGTAAAAGCCGGAGACAGAGCCGGCCTGCTCACCCTCCTTCGAGGCGGAAAAGAGCTGTGTTCGATCCCGCTTCTCTATTCGGAGAGCGCAGTACCGGCTGAACGATATTGAAACATTCTTGATCCGAGGTTCCAATGATATGACTGAGAGACTTCAGAAACTGATATCCGCCGCCGGCCTCATGTCGAGAAGGGCGGCAGAGGAGGCCATTTCCGCCGGCCGTGTGTGTGTGAACGGACAGCGTGCAGCCCTTGGCGAAAAGGCTGATCCGGAGACAGACCTTATCACGGTGGACGGCAGAGAGCTGCCAAGAGATACGACAAAACTCTACCTCATGCTGAACAAGCCCCGGGGCTATGTCACGACCCTAAGCGATGAAAAGGGACGTAAAAATGTGACGGAGCTGATGGGAGAGCTTGGCAGCCGCGTTTATCCGGTCGGGAGGCTGGATATGTACTCCGAGGGGCTGCTGCTTATGACGAACGATGGGGATTTTGCCAACCGCGTCATGCACCCCTCCCATGAGGTGAGCAAGGTCTATCGTACCTGGGTTACCGGGGAGAATATCGAGAAGGCCGCACATATGCTCCGACGGCCGATGGAGATTGACGGCTGTACTGTCCATGCCCTGGGCGTTGATATTGTGCAGTGCTTTCCCGGCGGGGCGTTGCTGTCGATCACCATCCGGGAAGGACGAAACCGACAGATCCGGAAAATGTGCGAAAAGGCAGGGCTGAAAGTGACAAGGCTTCAGCGGGTCGCGGAGGGCGATGTGGAGCTGGGCAGCCTGAAGAGCGGATGCTTTCGACATTTAACGAAAAACGAGATCAAAAGTCTTCTCGCTGAAGGAGAGAAGTGATACATATGGAGTTTGAAGCCACAGATCTTGTGGTGATCGGCGGCGGACCCGCCGGGATGATGTGCGCCTGTCAGGCTGCAAAGCGGGGAATCAGGGTCATACTGCTGGAGCCGAACGAGAAGCCGGGAAGAAAGCTGCGCATCACGGGCAAGGGCCGGTGCAATCTGACCAACAATTGCGATATTAAAACGGTCATGGCGAATATCCCCGGAGACGGGCGTTTCCTCTACAGTGCCCTCAACCGTTTTTCGCCCGCCGATGTCATGGCTTTTTTTCAGGAAAACGGCCTTCCGCTAAAAACCGAGCGGGGAAACCGGGTTTTCCCACAGTCTGACAATGCAAACGATGTCGCAGACTGCATGGCCTCTCTCTGCCGAAAAGCAGGAGTCAGGTTCATAAAGAGCGCCGCAAAGCAGATCATTGCTGAAAACGGGACAGTTGCCGGGGTCATGACAGGGGAGGGCTATATCCCGTGCCGTACTGCCGCGGTCTGTACAGGCGGCATGTCCTATCCGCTCACCGGTTCTACCGGCGCAGGCTACCGTTTTGCCGAACAGTTGGGGCACAGCGTTACGCCGCCGCGCCCGTCACTTGTACCGCTGGAGAGCGGGGATGCATATTGCGCGGAGATGCAGGGCTTCAGCCTGAAAAACGTAACGCTGTCGCTGTTTGAAAACGATAAACGGATTTACCGGGAATTGGGCGAGATGCTGTTTACCCATTTCGGCGTTTCCGGACCGCTGGTGCTCACTGCCAGTGCGCATATGCGAAATGTCGGCAGCGCGTCGTATCGCCTTGAAATTGACCTCAAGCCCGGACTGGACGAGAAAAAACTGGACGCGCGTCTGCTCCGGGATTTTGAAAAGTATGCCAATAAAGAATTTAAAAATGCGCTGGGAGATTTGCTGGGTCACGCGATGATCCCCGTAGTGATCCGGCTGTCGGGTATTCCGGAGGATGCCCGCGTCAACAGCATTACCAGAGAACAGCGGCTGCGGCTTCTGCATTTACTGAAAGCTTTTCCTGTGGGGATCACCGGCACACGTCCCATTGACGAAGCCATTGTCACGGCAGGCGGGGTGAATACAAAGGAGATCAATCCACGCAGTATGCAGTCCAAGCTCATTTGCGGTCTGTATTTTGCCGGGGAGATCCTGGATCTGGATGCCTACACAGGCGGTTTTAATCTGCAAATCGCCTGGTCAACCGGCTATGTTGCCGGAAATTCAATAGGAGAGGAATAAGTGTATGAACGGATACTATGCTGTCGCCGTCGACGGACCGAGCGGTTCCGGCAAGAGCACCATGGCCAGAAAGCTTGCCAAGGCATTTGGATTCCTGTATGTGGATACCGGTGCGATCTATCGCACGCTGGGCCTTGCCTGCAGGCGCGCCGGGATCGACCGGCGGGATGTGAAGGCAATAATGGAGATCCTCTCGGATCTGGATATTCAGATCCGTTATAATGAGGCGGGGGAGCAGTGCATGCTGCTCAACGGTGAGGACGTTTCCCGCGAAATCCGTCTGCCGGAGATCTCCCTGTGCGCCTCCGACGTCTCTTCCCACCAGGAGGTCAGGAGCTTCCTGCTGGAGATGCAGCGGAAATTTGCCCGGGAAAACAATGTCATCATGGACGGGCGCGATATCGGCACCGTGGTGCTGCCCGATGCGGAGCTGAAAATATTTCTCACGGCAAGTCCCGAAGCCAGAGCACGCAGACGGTTGGCAGAGCTGATGGAAAAGGGTGAAAACGTTCGCTTTGAAGAGGTTTTGCGCGACATCAACATTCGGGATGAACAGGATACCACGCGCGCGGCGGCGCCCCTTCGCAAAGCCGCGGATGCGGTGGAGGTGGATTCCAGCGAGATGAATGCGGAAGAAACATTCGGGCGTCTGTGTGAGATCATGATCAACAGGTTTACGCTTGCACCGGAGGAAAAACAGTGAAAAAGCTGGTCATGGCCAAAACCGCCGGCTTTTGCTTTGGCGTGCGCCGTTCGGTGGAAATGGCGGAAAAGCTGCTTGAGGAATACGGAAGCTGTGTGAGCCTTGGGGCGCTGATCCATAACGAGGACGTGATCCGTGAGCTGAAAGCCCGTGGGATGCGCGTCGTGGATGATCCGGCAGAGCTCTGCCGGGGAGAACATGTTCTTGTTCGCGCGCATGGAGTTCCGCCGCAGATCTACAGACAGCTGGAGGCGGCAGGCTGCGAGATCCATGACGCAACCTGTCCCAAGGTGCTGGCTATTCACAAGATTGTAGCGGCGGCAAAGGAAGAAGGGCGTTTCACCATTGTGATCGGGACCCGTTCCCATCCGGAGGTCGTCGCCATATGCGGCTGGTGCGGCGAACATGAAGTGTTTGAAAATGCCGAAGAATTAGAAAAATGGCTGAAATCGCACCCCTCCTATTGGGAAAAACCTATAACTGCAGTAGTGCAGACAACGCAGACCAACAGTAATTTTACCGAATGTAGTAATTTAATAAAAAAAATATGTACAAATCCAAAAATATCTGATACAATATGTCTTGCTACGTCCACGCGGCAAGAAGAGGCAGCGAGAATTGCTTCGGAGTGTGACGCTATGGTCGTCATCGGCGGAAAGCACAGCGCGAACAGTGTCCATCTTGCGGAGATTTGCAGAGAGC
Organism: Oscillospiraceae bacterium; assembly: GCA_902761635.1. Classification (GTDB taxonomy): domain Bacteria; phylum Bacillota; class Clostridia; order Oscillospirales; family Oscillospiraceae; genus Limivicinus. Next base: position 24,932 of record CACWLG010000003.1, read on the forward strand.
ACTGCGCCAATGTCCAGTTTATCGAGCGGATCGAGGAACTCGACCTGGACAGGCTTGAGGCCGCAGACACAGTGGGCCTCACTGCCGGTGCATCGACCCCTGCGTGGATAATTAAGGAGGTAAGAAACAAAATGAGCGACGAGGAGGAAACTCTAAAAACTATATATAATGGAGATAAGGTAACCGGCCTGGTTGTCGCCATCACCGGTACTGAGATCAGCGTTGATCTCGGTACAAAGTACTCGGGCTTTATTCCCACTTCCGAGTTTACCGATGATGGTATCAAGGTTGAGGATGCAGTCAAGGTCGGCGACATGATCGAGGCTGTTGTTGTCCGCGTCAACGATGTGGAAGGCACCGCGATGCTTTCCAAGAAGCGTCTTGATGCTGCCAAGATGTGGACCGATATCGAGGATGCCGTTGAGAGCGGCACTGTGCTGGAAGGCGTTGTCACGGAAGAGAATAAGGGCGGCGTTGTCGTCAATGTCAAGGGCGTTCGCGTGTTCGTCCCCGCTTCCCAGACCGATCTGCCCCGCGAGGCTGAGCTGAGCCAGCTGCTCAAGAAGCCCGTCCGCCTCAGAATCACCGAGGTCAACAAGGCCCGCAAGCGTGTGGTCGGCTCTATCCGCCGCGTCAGCCAGGCTGAGCGCCGTGAGCGCATTGAGACCATCTGGAACGAGATCGAGGTCGGCAAGAAGTATAAGGGCGTTGTCAAGTCTCTGACCAGCTACGGCGCTTTCGTTGATATCGGCGGTATCGACGGTATGGTTCATGTCTCCGAACTGAGCTGGGGCCGCATTCATCAGCCCTCTGAGGTCGTCTCTGTCGGTGATGAGATCGAGGTTTACGTCATTTCCTTTGACAAGGAAAAGCGCAAGATCTCCCTCGGCTATAAAGACCCCGACGGCAACCCCTGGACCCAGTTCACCAGCCGCTATCAGGTCGGCGATGTGGCCTCTGTCAAGATCGTCAAGCTCATGCCCTTCGGCGCCTTTGCCGAGGTTCTGCCCGGTGTTGACGGCCTGATTCACATCTCCCAGATCGCAAACCGCCGCATCGGCAAGCCTGAGGACGTGCTCACGGTTGGCGACGTGGTTGACGCGAAGATCACCGCGATCGACGAAGAGAAGCACAAGATCTCCCTCTCCATCCGCGCTCTCTCCGAGCCCGCGCCTGTCAAGACTGAGGAGACCGAGGAAGAGGCATATGAGCAGGAGCCCGCTGCCGAGGAAGACGCGCTCGTTTACGAGGTGTCTGCTGACGGCGTTGCAAGCGGCATTGCTCCCGAGACTGAGGAATAATTATTCTCTGATATATGGTCAAAAAAGAAACCCGCCGCACGGCGGGCTTCTTTTTTGACCGGTTTGCTCAACAGACCTTTTCTTTCAGCCAGCTGAGAATGTCCTGATAGACCTGATCCTTATTGATTTCGTTGAGCATCTCGTGCCGGCCGCCGGGGTAGAGGCGCATGGTGACGTCATGCAGGCCCGCAGCCTTGAAGGCCTCATAGGCGCGTGTGACGCCCTTTCCGTTTTCACCGACCGGATCGGCGTCACCGGACATGAAGTAGATTGGCTTTTCCTTGTTCATGGTGTTGATATTGCCCTGATCGGTAATAAAGCGGATACCGCCCATCATGTCCCGGAACAGCCCGTTCGTAGCGATGAAGCCGCAGAGAGGATCAGCCGCATACGCATCCTGAACGGCAGGGTCCCGGCTGAGCCATTCATAAATGCCGCGGGGATTCTCAAAGCCTTTGTTGTAGGAGCCGAAGGCAATATCGTTGAGCTTTGTGCCAATCTCATGTGCGCCTTTTCCGTAAGCAAAAATGCTTGCAGCGGCATACCCGCCGAGAACCATAAGCTTCTGCTGATGGCCGGTGCCGCTGATGATGGCGGCGTCATATTTCAGGGGATACTTGATGAGATAGGTGCGGGTAAGAAAGCTGCCCATGCTGTGACCGAAAAAGACATAGGGGATATCCGGATATTCTTTTTTCATCAGATCATGGAGCAGATCCATATCTGCCACGACATGGGACCAGCCGTTCTTTTCTGCGAAGAAGCCCTGTTGACTCGGATCGGTAATCGACTTTCCGTGTCCCAGATGGTCGTTGCCGACGGCAAGATAGCCATTCTCCGCCAGAAATGACATGAAGGGCCGATAGCGGTCGATGTGTTCTGCAATGCCGTGGGCGATCTGAACAATGGCCTTGGGCGCTTCATCGGGAATGCATTTCAGGGCACGGATGGTGTTTTGACCGGTGCTGGACGGAAACGAAAATTCTTCAAATTTCGGCATCGTATGACCTCCTTCTTGTTTCGAAAAGGCCGCACCTTTCTGGTGCGGCCTTCAATTATGCGGGTGATCAGCCGACGATTGCCTTGGTGTCTCTGGCAATGACAAGCTCTTCGTTCGTGGGGATGACAAAGACCTTGACCTTGGAGTCCGGGGTGGAAATCATGATATCCTCGCCGCGCTTGGAGTTGGCGGCGTCATCAATCTTCACGCCGAGATAGCCGAAGTATTCGGCGATGGCGGCGCGGGATTCCTTGGAGTTTTCACCAACGCCGGCGGTAAAGATGATGGCGTCCACACCGTTCATGGCGGCGACATAAGAGCCGGCAACCTTGGCGACCCAGTAGTGGAACATATCCAGCGCGAGCTGTGCGCGGTCATTGCCCTGCTCGGAGGCGGCTGTCAGATCACGGAAGTCGGAGGATACGCCGGATACACCCAGGACGCCGGACTTCTTGTTGAGGATATTCAGCATCTCATCAATGCTGAAGCCGTATTTGTTCATGAGGAACTGGATGACGCCGGCGTCCAGATCGCCGCAGCGGGTGCCCATGGGCAGACCGACCAGAGGCGTGAAGCCCATGGAGGTATCCACACACTTGCCTCCGTTGATGGCGCAGATGGAGGAGCCGTTGCCCATGTGGCAGGAGATCAGCTTGAGCTCCTCAATGGGCTTGCCCATCAGCTCTGCGCAGCGGCCGGAGACATAGCGATGAGAGGTGCCGTGGAAGCCGTAGCGGCGGATGCCGTCATTCTTGTAATACTCATAGGGAACAGCGTACATGTAGGCTTTGCCGGGCATGGTCTGATGGAAGGCAGTGTCAAACACGGCGACCATCGGGACATCGCCCATCACGTCACGGCAGGCCTTGATGCCGGTAATGTTGGCAGGATTGTGCAGAGGGGCGAAGGGAATGCATTCTTCAATGGCGGCCATAACATCGTCATTGATCCTGACGGAGCTTGCGAACTTCTCGCCGCCGTGGACCACGCGATGACCGACTGCGTCGATTTCCTTCATGGAGGCTACCACGCCGTACTGAGCGCTGGTGAGCTTCTCAATGACCGCAGCGATGGCTTCGGAATGCGTGGGCATGGGGACATCTTCATTAAAGACAGGCTTGCCGCCAACCAGCGGGCTGTGCTTGAGATGGCCGTCGATGCCGATCCTTTCACACAAGCCCTTGGCCATGACCTGTTCGGTCTCCATATCAATGAGCTGATACTTGAGAGAGGAGCTGCCGGCGTTGATCACTAAAATTTTCATGTTTTCTTCCCTTTCTATTGTAATTGACGTGCCAGTTGATTAAAATGTGCTCAACAGTATTCTAATACATTTGCAGGAAAAAGCAAGAATATTTTTAAGGGGTGTGCATCTCTTGCGGACGGTCGGAATCGTTTGTGAATACAATCCTTTTCACAAAGGGCATCTGCACATGATCGAGGAGATACGGCGCAGACTCGGAGAAGATGTGACAACGGTCTGCGTCATGTCAGGCGATTACGTGCAGAGAGGGGAGAGCGCCTGGTTTGACAAGTTTGTCCGGGCAGAGGCGGCCTGCCGCTGCGGCGCGGACCTGGTTCTGGAGCTGCCGCTGCCGTGGTCGCTCAGCTCGGCGGAGAGCTTTGCGTCCGGTGCAGTCGCCATGCTCAGCGCTGTCGGCTGTGATACGATTGCCTTCGGCAGCGAAAGCGGCAATGCGGACAGTCTGGATCGCCTTGCCGATTTCGCGCTGGAGCCTGATGCCTGCGCTCAGATCTACAGGCGGATGGATGAGGATGCAAGTCTCTCCTTTGCCGCCGCAAGGCAGAGAACGGCGGAGAAGCTCCTGGGCCCGGAGGCGTCGCTGCTGTCTCACGCCAATGATATCCTTGCTGTAGAGTATCTCAAGTCTATCAAGAAGAACAAGCTTGGCCTGCATACGCTGGTGATCCCCCGAAAAGGCGAAGGCCACGACAGCATGGCCGGCGGGACATACCGTTCCGCCATGCAATTAAGGGACATGCTGAAGAGGGGAGAAGATGCTTCACCTTTTATCCCGGACGAGGCCATGAAAGTGTATGAAAAAGCACTGAAAACCGGAAAGCATCAGAATGCAGAACGCTTTGAAACGGCGCTTCTGTCCCGCCTTTACCGGATGGAGGCCGAGGAGTTTGACAAGCTGCCGGACGCGGGCGGCGGCGCCGGGAGACGGCTGTATAAAGCGCTGCAGGAGGGCTGCGGAATTGAGCAGATCACGGTCGCGGCAAGCTCCAAGCGACATACCGTTGCCCGCATGCGCAGAATGCTTCTGTGCGCAGCGCTCGGGATCTGTGCGGAGGATGCAGACGGAGCGCCGCCATATCTGCGTGTCCTGGCGGCACGCAGAAACGGACGGGAACTGCTGCGCAGAGAGAAGGGAAAGCTACCGTTTGTCATAAAGCCTGCTTCGGTCCGAAGGCTGGATTCACGAAGCGCCGAACTGTTTCGGCTCATCGCCCGCGCCCATGATCTTTATTGTCTCTGCTCTGCGGATTTGAACGGGTTCAGGCCGGGAGCGGATTGGGAAAAGAGTCTGATCCTTGTTTAAATTATAAAAAAAATGACGAGGAAGATCTATACATTTTGAAAAAACCTACAATTGCAATTTAACGACATAAAGTACATAATAAACTTACCAACTCAAGGACAGATGTCCTTGAAATACGGACGAATTAGGAGGAAACAATATGAAAAAGGTTCTTTCTCTGGCTCTGGCTCTGATTATGGTCTTCAGCCTCTGCTCTTTCAGTGCCTATGCTGATAACCCCGTCGTCAAGATCGGCGTGTTTGAGCCCCAGTCCGGCGATAACGGCGCTGGCGGCAAGCAGGAGATCCTTGGCATGCAGTATGCCTATCACCTGACCCCGACGGTCGAGATCGACGGCACCACGTATGATGTCGAGCTTGTCTATGCTGACAACGCCTCTTCCAACGACAAGGCTCCCACCGCGGCCCAGACGCTGATCTCCAACGGTGTTTCCCTGGTGCTCGGTTCCTATGGCTCCGGTGTCTCCATCGCTGCCAGCGATACCTTTGACGCCGCCGGCGTGCCCGCCATCGGCGTGACGTGCACCAATCCCCAGGTGACCGCAGGCTGCGATGTATACTTCCGCATCTGCTTCCTGGATCCCTTCCAGGGCACGGTTCTGGCAAACTTCGCCAAGAGCGAGCTCGGCGCAACCAAGGCTTACTGCCTGGCCAAGCAGGGCGATGACTATTCCGGCGGTCTCTGCAACTACTTCATTGAAGCCTTCGGCAAGGACAACTGCGTTTACGAGCAGTTCCCGGAAGGCACCTCCGACTACTCTACTTACATCACCAACGCCCAGAATCAGGGCTGCAACGTATTCTTCTCTCCTGTCTCCACCGAAGCTGCGGCGCAGATCATCGCCAAGGCTGACACCCAGGCTCTGGGCATGCCCATCCTGGCTGGTGACACCTGGGACTCCAATGTTATCCTGCAGGCGGCCAAGGGTACCAATGTCAAAATCTGCGTGACTACCTTCTATCAGGAAGGCGCAAATGCAGATTTTGATGCCGGCATCAAGGCCTGGATCAACAGCGATGCAACCGCCAAGGCCAATAACGGCGGCAACGATGAGCTGGCTGCTGTCACCGTCATGGGCTACGACGCCTACTACATGGCGCTCGAAGCGCTGAAGGCTGCCGGTTCCACCGATCCCGAAAAGGTTCTCGAGGTCCTGCCCTCTGTTTCCTATGAAGGCGTGACCGGCAAGATCGCATTCGATGACATTGGCGATGCCCTGCGTGACAGCGCATTTGTCAAGGAGTGCAACACCGAGACCGGTGTTTGGGACTTCGTCAGCGTGGCTACTGTCGGCTGAGCTCCTGAGTGAAAAAGATCCATTTGCTGGCGGGAGCTTCAGCTCCCGCCAGCAATGCTGTGTATATATGAAATTCATATTATCCTCCTGTAGGAAGGAAGCCAGTTTATGAATGTATTAAAAACGACTCTTCCCTATATCATCTCCGGTATCTCTGTGGGTGGCCAGTATGCACTGATCGCCATCGGCTATACCATGGTGTACGGCATACTGCGCCTTATCAACTTTGCCCATGGCGATGTTTTTATGGTTGCAGGCCTTATGATGGTCTATCTCGCCGCGTCCCTGCCGCTGTATCTTGCGATCCCGCTGGTCATCCTGCTGACGGTGCTGCTGGGCTTTACGATCGAACGTGTAGCGTACAAACCGCTCAGGACCGCCCCACGCATGTCTGTCATGATCTCCGCCATCGGCGTAAGCTATCTGCTGCAGAACCTGGCCCTCTATATTACCGGCGGTCTGAACAAGAACTATCCGCAGATCCCCTGGATCTCCGACCGAATCAGCATTTTCGGTATGGAGACCTCGCGCGTTACGGTCATCACGCCTTTCCTCACGATCATTCTGGTCATAGTGCTTGTACAATTGATCAATCACACGAAGATCGGCATGGCCATGCGCGCCGTGTCCCGTGACTTTGAGACCTCTCAGCTTATGGGCATTCAGATCAACCGCGTCATATCCGCCACCTTTATCATCGGTACCTTCCTGGCTGCGGTTGGCTCCATTCTTTTCTTCACAAACTATCCGGGCGTCGTACCCACCTCGGGCGCAATGCCCGGCCTGAAGGCCTTTGTAGCCGCAGTCTTCGGCGGCATCGGCTCTATTCCCGGAGCGGTGATCGGCGCTTTCATTATCGGCGTTGCGGAGAGTGTGATCAAGGGCCTTGATACCATTCTTGTTGTCAACGGCGTGATCAGTGAGCAGATCGGTCTGGCTACGTTTTCGGATGCTTTCACTTTTGTGCTGCTGATTATCATTCTGGTCTTCAAGCCCACCGGGCTCTTCGGCGAGAAGAGCACTGACAAGGTCTGAGAGGAGGTCAGTCATGATGCAAACAAGAAGCAAAAAGAATGCCTGGCTCGCATTTCTCGCGGTGCTGGCCTTCCTCGCCCTGATCTTTGTTCTCGACCAGATCATCAAGCCCACCGACAGGCTGGGCATGCTGCTGATCGTGCTGCAGAAGGGCGCGGTATATGCGCTTGCCGCCGTATCCATGAACCTGCTCAACGGTTATACCGGACTTTTTTCCCTTGGCCATGCAGGATTTATGCTCCTCGGTGCCTACACCTATGCGATCTTTACGATCCCGGATAAATCCCGTGATGCCGTATATCAGTATTACGATGCGGCTGTACGTTTTTCCATCCCCGAGCAATTGTCCAGGCACATGGGCGGCTTTGGCACCGCGCTCGGTATTCTGATCGCCCTCATCCTCGCGGGCGCCGTGGCGGCGCTCCTGGCATGGCTGATCGGCCTGCCGGTTCTGCGACTCAAGTCGGATTATCTTGCCATCGCGACCCTCGGCTTTGCTGAGATCATCCGTGCGCTTTTCCAGTGGAGCAAGCTCGGCCCGATTACGAACGGCTCGAATCTGCTGAAAAACTTTGCGCGTGCCAGTAAATTCAAGCTTGAGATTGCCGGGGCAAAGCTGAGTCTGTCCACCTTTGTACCGGTCCTGATCGCGACGGTATCCATCACGCTGATCGTTCTGATCGTAAACTCCACCTATGGCCGCGCGTTCAAGGCCATTCGTGACGATGAAATCGCGGCGGAGGCCATGGGCATCAATCTTGCCAAACACAAGATGATCGCTTTCGTGACGAGCTCCTTCTTCGCCGGCGTCTCCGGTGCGACGCTTGCCATGGTGCTCTCCATTGCACAGGCCAACAACTTCAAATCGGCCATGACCTATGAGATCCTTCTTATGGTGGTGCTGGGCGGTATAGGCTCCATCACCGGATCGGTGATCGGCTCCTTCCTCTTCGTGGCGGCCTCCGAGTGGTGGCTGCGCGGTCTGGATTCAGGCAAGTTCCTTGGAATCGAGGCGCCGAATATCTTCAGAAACGGCTTCCGCCTGGTCGTTTTTTCCGTCATCATCATGATTGTGGTTCTTTTCTTCCGCCAGGGTATCATGGGGGAAAAGGAACTGCCTGACCTGTTCCGAAAAAAGAAAAAGACCCCGGCAAAGGAGGCAGAGTCATGAGTGAGCAGAAAAAGATTCTGGCGGTCGAGCATGTGACGATGCAGTTCGGCGGCGTTGTCGCCGTCAACGACCTGAGCATGGAAGTCCGGGAGGGCGAGATCGTCGCCATCATCGGCCCTAACGGTGCGGGCAAGACCACTGCCTTCAACGTGATCACTGGCGTTTATGCCCCCACCAACGGGCGCGTATACTTTGACGGGGACTGTGTGGTGGAAAACCATCCACATGGCAAGATGAAGAAAAGCTATCTGGGCGAGCATGCCGATCTTTATAAGCTGGTGAAGGAGCCTACGCCCGATCAGCTTACTAAGCTCGGCATGGCCCGTACCTTTCAGAACATCCGCCTCTGGAAGAGCATGACGGTGTTTGACAATATCCTGGTTGCCAAGCATCTCAAGCGCAGCAGCAATCTCTTCTCTGCGGCCTTCCGCTTCAACCGTGCCGAGGAAGAGAAAAACCGCCGCGAGGTACTGGAGCTTCTCAAAATCGTGGGGCTGGAAGAAGTCAAGGATGAGCTTGCAACCTCGCTGCCTTACGGCAAGCAGCGCAGGCTTGAAATCGCGAGGGCACTTGCAACGCATCCGAAGCTGCTGCTCCTGGATGAGCCGGCCGCGGGCATGAACCCGCAGGAAACCCAGGAGCTGACCCAGTTTATCGGACAGATCCGCAAGGATTTTGATGTCTCGATCGTGCTGATCGAGCATCATATGGATCTGGTCATGGACATTTCCGACCGGATTTATGTGCTGGACTTCGGCCGCCTGATCGCACAGGGCGTGCCTGAGGAGATCCGGGCGAATGAAAAGGTGATCGACGCCTATCTGGGGGTGGTAGACGATGCTGAAAATTGAGAATCTGCATGTATCCTACGGCGGCATCCGCGCCCTTCGCGGGATCAGCATGGAGGTCCCGGAGGGGAAGATCGTGACCCTGATCGGCGCAAATGGCGCTGGCAAATCCACCACGCTGCGTACGATCTCCGGCCTTGTCAAGGCAGACAGCGGCTCCATCACCTATGACGGTCAGGAGCTGCTGGGACAGCCCATCTATAAGATCCTCGAAAAGGGCATTGCCATGGTGCCAGAGGGGCGGCGGGTATTCACAAATCTCACGGTGCTGGAAAACTTGAAGATCGGCGCATACCTGCGTAATGACAAAGCACAGATTGAAAAAGATCTGGACTGGGTATACGATCTCTTCCCGCGTCTGAAAGAGCGCTCCTGGCAGGCCGGCGGCACGCTCTCCGGCGGCGAGCAGCAGATGCTTGCTGTGGCAAGAGCGCTGATGTGCAAGCCAAAGCTTATCATGATGGATGAGCCTTCGCTGGGCCTTGCGCCGCTCGTGGTGAAGGATATCTTCGAGATCATCCGTCAGATCAACGCCCAGGGAGTGACCGTGCTGCTGATCGAACAAAATGCCAACATGGCGCTCAAGATCGCAGACTTTGCCTATGTGCTTGAGACCGGCAGCATAGGCCTGTCCGGTACCGGCAGAGAGCTGCTGGTAAATGAAGACGTTAAGAAAGCGTATCTCGGCAGCTGAAATATTGACAGAAAGGGAGCCGCATTGCGGCTTCCCTTTCAATGTGTAGACAAACCTCCACTCTCGTCATTCCGAGCCAGTGTCGCAACACTGGCGTGGGAATCCGTTCCCCGGCAGAATGTCAGTAAACATTGTCTACAGTCTGAAAGGGAGCCGCATTGCGGCTTCCCTTTTTATTCCTCGGAAAGCAGCAAGGTTATTGCGTTTTCGCGTACTTTGCGGTATAATATATTGATAAGACACCTGCAGATGGTTTACAGACAAATAAAGGGGAGCTTTCATGGACAGAATTACCAGCGCCCTTGCGCGTGCGGGCAATTATATGGCAACAATGGGGATTGCCGACTTTGTCGACATCATCATTGTGGCTTATCTGATTTACCGGACGATCTGGTTTATACGAAAGTCAAACTTCATCAATCTCGCCAAAGGTCTGATCCTGGTCCTGGTTGCCTTGTGGGTTTCGGATTTCTTCGGCCTGAGAATGATCAACTTCATATTGCGCAAGGCTGTGGAATTGGGCATGATTGCCCTCGTCATCCTCTTTCAGCCGGAGCTGCGGCGACTGCTGGAGCGTATGGGCAGCTCTATCAATACCAGCATTGGCGGAGAAAAGGGAGATATGACCCGCACGATCAGCGAGGTGGCACAGGCATGCGGCGATATGGCGGCCTCCAACACCGGTGCACTGCTGGTTTTTGAGCGCAATGTATCGCTCTCTCCGATCATTGGCACAGGTTCGGTCGTGAATGCGGATACAAACGCAGAGCTGATCAAAAACCTTTTCTTCAAGAATGCTCCGCTGCATGATGGCGCCGTGATCCTCCGCGACGGGCGGATCGAGGCGGCAGGCTGCGTTTTGCCCCTGTCAAAGAACCAGAATCTCAGCAAGGATCTTGGCACGCGGCACAGGGCCGGGCTTGGCGTCAGCGAAGAGTCTGATGCAATCGTCGTTATCGTGTCGGAAGAGCGCGGAGATATTTCCGTTGCGCTTGACGGGACTTTGAAACGGCATCTGAGCACCGGCGAGCTTGCGACCGAGCTTTCAAAGGCTCTGATCCGGGAAACGAACACCAACGAAAAAACAGGCATATGGGCAGGAATCAAGGGATTCTTCAAGCCCGCAGCGAACAACAGCGAGGATGAACATGAAGACGATGCTGAATAAACTCTATAACAGCAAGGCCTTTTGGGTCATCGTCTCACTGATTTGCTCACTGACCATCTGGGTCTACGTGGCAAGCGTGGAGACAGAGGAATTCAAGCAGACCTTCCGCGGCGTCCGTGTACAGCTCGTGGGGGAGGATCTGCTCAGAGATTCCAGGAATCTTGTCATTACCGACATGGATACCAGCACTGTCACGGTTGAGGTCGTAGGACCGCGGCGCATCGTCGGCAGTCTTGATTCGGATACCATCAGCGCACAGATTGATGTATCCAAGCTCTCCCGGGCAGCATATACCTCCCAGCAGTACTCCGTTATTTTCCCTGACGGTACGGATACCGGCAACCTGACTGTTACCCGAAAGACGCCCGAAACGATTAACTTTATGGTATCATCCCAGACGACCAAGTCGATCCAGGTGCGCGGCAGCTTTGACGGTTCGATCGCAGAGGGCTACACCGCTGAAAATATAGTCTTTGAGCCTTCTGTCATCACCCTCTCCGGACCTGAGGCGTATTTGAGGAATATTGAATATGCCTGGGTCAGCTTCGGGAAGGAGAACGTTGACAGCACCTACGAAGTGGAGACAGGCTATACCCTGATGACGGCCGACAACACACCGGCTTCCACGACGGGTATCAAGTTCTCCACCGATGTCGTCACGGCGACGCTTCCGATCCTGACACTGAAAGAGATTAACCTCGGCGTGAATCTGATAGAAGGCGGCGGGGCCACGGCGGAGAACACCAAGGTCACCATCGAACCGGCAAGCATCAGTCTCGCCGGTGACTCCAAGCTTCTGGCCGGGATCAATAAGATCACGCTCTCCTCCATAGATCTGACTGATTTTACCACCTCCTTCAGCGATACCTATATGATCCCGATTGACAACGAACTGCGGAATATTACCGGGGCGACCGAAGCAAAGGTGACGGTCGAAATCGTCGGTCTCGAGACCAAGAGCTTTAAGGTGACCAACATTTCCTGCATCAATGTGACAGAAGGCGTCAGCGCCAGGATCCTGACGGAGAGCCTTGTGGTCACTCTGCGCGGCAATCCCGAAAGCCTTGCGGCGCTCAAGGATGAGAATATCCGGGCTGTTGCAGATCTGTCGGACATGAATGAATCGGTCGGCACCTACACGCCGAAGGTGAGGATTTATGTCGATGGCTTTACCGATGTGGGCGCCATCAGAACGGGCGGCAACGACTATACCGTATATGTCCAGCTTGAGAAGGCGAGTGAGGCGGAAAAAATTGTCGAAGGCCCGGAAACGCCGGAAGACTGACTGAGGTGATCGAATGACACAGGATGCTGTCGTGTTCAGATGCCTGAACGATCAGACTGCCGAGGTGGTTGTGACACGCGCCACAGCATGCGGCTCCAACTGCGCAAGCTGTGAAGCGTGTGTGTTTCAGAACGAACTGAAAACCGTTGCAAGAAACCTGGTCGGGGCGCGCCCCGGACAGAAGGTGCTGATTGAGAGCAAATCCTCGCACGTATATAGCGCCATTGTGCTGGTATACATTGTTCCGATCCTGCTGGCTGTGCTTTGCTGCTTTGCCGCTTATGCGGCAGGGGCATCCGAGGGAATCTGTGTGCTGTGTACCTTCGCCGGTTTTCTTCTCGGCTTCCTCATCACGGTATTGACCCAGAGACTGAAAAAGAATAAAAACCCCATAAGCTTTGATATCATAAAAATCAATTGATCGGGAGGCAGTATGATCAAAAGCATGACCGGCTACGGCTGCGCGAAGGGAACGGTAGAGGGTCTCCAAATCGCAGTTGAGCTCAAAAGCGTGAACAACCGTTATCTGGACGTATCTGTGCGTCTGCCGAGGAACTTTCTCTTTGTTGAGGATGCTGTGAAATCTGCTGTACAGCAGCATATCAGCCGCGGAAAAGTTGATGTGTTTGTCAGTGTGGATTCCACAGACGGCGGAGAAATGAATGTCAAAGTCAATGAAGCGCTTTTGCGCGGTTACCTGGAGGCTTTGCAGCATATCGCAGAGGAGTACCATCTGCCGAATGACGCAAGCGCCCTTTCCGTCAGCCGCTTTCCCGACGTTTTGACGGTGGAGAAAAAGGATCTGGACGCGGATGCAATCTCCGCCGGTATCCTTGACATTGCGGAAAACGCACTGAAGGATTTCGATGCCATGCGTCTGCGTGAGGGCGAAAAGCTTCGGGAGGATGTGCTCTCGAGACTCGGTACGATCCGGGCACTGGTAGAAACCGTCGAAAAAGAAAGCCCCAAAACCGCTGCAGCGTACAGAGCGCGGCTGGAAGCCAAAATGGCGGAGGTCCTCGGAAGCGCCGGAATAGATGAAAACCGTATCCTGGCCGAGGCAGCAATCTTTGCCGATCACATTGCTGTCGATGAGGAGACCGTGCGCCTGCGCAGTCATATGAGTCAGCTTGAGACCATGATCAACGGCAGTTCCCCTACGGGCCGAAAGATTGATTTTCTTATTCAGGAGTTTAACAGGGAAGCCAATACGATCGGCTCGAAATGCCAGAGCTCTGATATTGCGCACACGGTGGTGGATCTGAAATCAGAGATCGAAAAAATCCGCGAACAGATCCAGAATATAGAGTAAGGAATAGGCGAATGAAACTGATCGGAATCGGTTTTGGCAATCTGATCTCGGCAGAACGGATCATCGCGATCGTGAGTCCCGAATCGGCGCCCATAAAGCGGATGATTCAGGATGCAAGAGAGCGCGGACTGCTGATCGACGCTTCTTTTGGCAGAAGCACCAAATCTGTGATTACCATGGACAGCGGAAATGTCGTACTCTCGGCTTTATCACCGGAGGCACTGGCTGCGCGCTGCTCAGATATCAATGAAGAAGGCGGATATAAGGATGAGTAAGAAAGGAAAACTTCTGGTTATCTCCGGGCCGTCGGGCGCCGGCAAGAGCTCCGTGGTATTCAAAGCCATTGAGGGCAGGGACGATGTCTGTTTTTCCACCTCAGTCACGACCCGGGATCCCAGACCAGGCGAGCAGGATGGAAGAGAGTACTTCTTTGTTAAGCTTGAGCGCTTTCTTGAGATGATAAAAAACGACGAGCTTCTGGAGCATGCCGAGTATGTCTCAAACCGCTACGGCACGCCGCGCTCCTATGTCCAGCAGCGCCTGGATGAGGGAAAGAACGTCGTGCTGGATATTGAGGTACAGGGCGCCCGGCAGGTGCGCCGCAAAATGCCGGAGGCTGTCCTGATCTTCATCGTGCCGCCTTCCCTGGAAGATCTGGAGAGACGGCTCAGAGGACGCGCCACCGATACGGAGGAGGCCATTCAGGGCCGTTTGAATCGGGCGCGTCAGGAGTATCGGGAAGCGGATTTCTACGATTATCTGATTGTCAATGACGATTTGGAGAAGGCCGCCGCCCAGCTCAATGCCATTATCGAGGCAGAGCATTGCCGCTTTGCCGATTGGTCGGATCTGCTGAAAAAGGCATAAGCCTTCTAACTTGTTTAAAATAGCACGCCGCGGCTTTCAGCGGCAGAATGGAGAATTATTATGATGCTTTATCCCCCTGTGGCCGAACTCGTTGATAAGATCGGCAGCCGTTACCAGCTTGTAAACCTCGTCGCACGCCGTGCAAGGATCTTGTCGACAGAGGCGGAAGAGAAACAGATCCCTCTGGAACGAAAAGCTGTTTCCACAGCGATCGAGGAAGTATATACCGGAAAACTCAGCATTGACCGCTGATAAGCACACAGCACGTTAGGGGAGAAGAACAGTTGTCCAGGACGATAGCGAAGGTTGCGGTCTCTGCCGCGACCTATTGGCTCGATAAGCCATACGACTATCTGATTCCGCCGGAGCTTGCCGATCAAGCTCTCCCCGGCATGCGGGTCCACGTGCCCTTTTCCAGAGGGAACCGCCGGACAGAGGGCATCATCCTTGCCACTGCGGAGCACAGCACTTATGAGCAGCCGCTCAAAGCAATACTGGCGCTGCTGGACAAGGAGCCGATTCTGACGACGGATCAGATAAAGCTCGCCCTTTTTATGCGGGAGCGTTTTTTCTGCACGGTATATAACGCCGTGCGGGCCATGCTCCCGGTAGGGCTCTGGTTTGATGAGGATGGGCGCAGGCGTGCCAGGGACAAAAGCCTGGAGATGGTACGTCTTGCCATTGAGCCGGAAGAGGCCGAGGCACTGAGGGACGCCAAACGCATGCGCTCGCCCGGACAGGCTGCGATTCTTGAGCAGCTATGTGCGTTTGAATGTATCCCAAGTCATGATCTTCTGCTGCATACCGGCACGAAACGCCCGACGCTGAAAGCATTGGAGAAGGCGGGCGCGGTGGAGCTGTACCAGCGAGAGGCGTTTCGCCGCCCACAGATCCATGTTGGCGGGATAGAGCCTATGCCGGCTCTTACCGCAGAGCAGGAAAAGACTTTTAACGGCATCCACACACTTGCCCAGGCTGACAAGGCGGGTGCCGCTCTTCTTTTTGGCGTGACCGGCAGCGGGAAAACCAGTGTCTATATTCATCTGATCGACCGCCAGCTTCAGCGCGGACGTGCGGTAATCCTGCTCGTGCCGGAGATCGCCTTGACACCGCAGATGATCCAGACTTTTTCCTCGCATTTCGGCAATGAAGTGGCGGTCCTGCACAGCAGCCTTTCTGTCGGAGAACGCTATGATGAGTGGAAGCGGGTCAAAACCGGGAAAGCCCGTGTGGTGATCGGTACGCGAAGCGCTGTTTTTGCGCCAACTCCGAATCTCGGTCTCATCATTATGGATGAGGAGCAGGAAGAGACCTATAAATCAGAAAACATCCCGCGCTATAATGCCCAGGATGTGGCGAAATACCGCTGCGCAAAAGCGAAATGCCTCCTTCTCTTAGGCTCGGCAACGCCTGACGTTGTCAGCATGTACAATGCGGAGAACGGGCGTTATGCCTTTTTCGAGATGCATAACCGCTATAACGAGCACGAGCTGCCTGCGGTTGAAATCGTGGATATGAAACGGGAACTGCGCCAGGGAAACGGCGGCAGTATCAGCAGCGTTTTACGCCGGGAGCTGCAGGACAATCTCGACCGAGGCGAACAGAGTATCCTCTTTATCAACCGTCGGGGAGCGAACAGACTTATCAGCTGCGGCGAGTGCGGCTTTGTCTATAAATGCCCGCGCTGCAGCGTATCTCTCACCTATCACAGCACAAATCGCAGGCTCCTCTGCCATTACTGCGGGTATTCCCAGCGCCCGGATGAGAGCTGCCCGGATTGCGGCGGCACCCTGAAATATATCGGCGTCGGTACGCAGATGGTTGAGAGCGAGCTGAAAGAACTGTTTCCCGGCAGGGAGGTGCTGCGCATGGACGCCGATACGGTTGCGCCTGCCGGTTCTCATGAAAAGCTGCTTGAGCGCTTCCGCAGCGAGAACATTCCGATCATGGTCGGAACACAGATGGTGACAAAGGGGCTCAATTTTGAAAACGTCACTCTGGTTGGCGTCATATCGGCGGATCAAAGCCTTTATGCAGGGAGCTATCGCGCCGGTGAGCGCAGCTTTTCTCTTATCACACAGGTGGTGGGCAGAAGCGGCCGCGGACAAAAACCGGGGCGGGCGGTGATCCAGACCTTTACACCGGAGAATGAAGTGATCCTGCAGGCGGCAAAACAGGATTATCCCGCTTTTTACCGCTCTGAAATCGAATTGAGAAAACTGCAGCACACACCTCCTTTTTCGGAGCTCCTGTCCATTACCGTCTCCGGTATGAGTGAGGAGCGTGTGTATCTCACATGCAGGATGATACGCGCAAGGCTTGACGGATTGATCGGGCAGGGGTTCAATGCCGAAATCCTTGGCCCGGCACCGCTGGCCGTGGTGAAAGTAAATAACAGATACCGTTACCGCGTCATGATATACGGCGGCGTCAATGCCGGACTTCGCGGGACGATCGCCGGCGTTGTCATGGAATTTTGCCAGGACAGGCGCTTTTCCGATGTAACAATTTACGCAGATAATGATCCAAACGATTAAAGATGGGAGAAAAATATGGCACGCAGAAACATTCTCACCAAGGAAGAGCCGGGACTGTACAAAAAATGCCGTCCTGTAACAGAATTTAATCCGAGGCTGCATCAGCTTCTGGATGATATGGCCGATACACTGTCGACGGAGAACGGTGTCGGACTGGCAGCCCCCCAGGTCGGGGTACTGCGCCGCGCTGTTATTGTGCTGGAGACCAATGTCCCGGAAGGGGAAGAGGAGCGCCTCATCGAGCTTGTCAATCCCGAGATCATTGAGAGCTCCGGCGAGCAATATGGCGCGGAAGGCTGCCTGAGTGTTCCGGGAGAATACGGAATGGTGAGAAGACCGCTGAATGTAAAGGTCCGCGCTCAGGATCGAAACGGGAATTTCTTCGAGGTGGAGGGAACCGGCCTTACTGCCCGCTGCTTCTGCCATGAGATCGACCATCTCAACGGGATCGTTTTTACCTCCAAGTGTGAACGCATGCTGAGTGAAGAGGAGCTTGAATCCGGAACAGTCGAAGAGTAAGGCGGGAGCTGCTATGCGTATCGTATTTATGGGGACGCCGGACTTTGCGGCGGCCTCGCTGAAAAAGCTGATCGAAGAAAAATATGAAATTGCCGGTGTCTTTACCCAGCCTGACAAACCCAGAGGCCGCGGCATGGAGATGAGCTTTTCACCGGTGAAGGAGCTTGCTCTTGCGCATGATCTGCCGGTTTTTCAGCCGGAGAAGATGCGCGACGGGACGGCTTTGCAGATCATAAAAGAGCTGCAGCCGGATATTATGGTGGTCGTTGCCTACGGCCGCATTCTTCCGGATGATCTTCTGGCCGTACCGAAGTATGGCGCTGTGAACGTTCATGGCTCTCTGCTGCCGAAATACCGCGGGGCTGCCCCCATCCAGTGGGCCGTGCTGAACGGAGATGAGAAAAGCGGCGTTACGACCATGTACCTGGCCCATGACATGGATGCCGGGGATATCATATATCGGGAAGAGACTGCGATCGGGGAGTTCGAGACTGCCGGTGAGCTTTTTGACCGCCTGATGGAAATAGGAGCCGCTCTTTTGGTCAGGACCCTGCGGGACATCGAAGCCGGTACAGCACCGCGCATCCCTCAGGATCATGAGCAGGCCAGCTATTGCAAAATGCTGGATAAATCCATTTGCCCCATAGACTGGAACCGATCGCCGCGTGAAATCGTCAAACAGATATACGGACTGCAGCCCTGGCCTGTGGCGACCATGGAGCTTGACGGGAAGACTCTCCGCGTCTTTGCTGCGGCGTACACAGAGCTCAGCACGGGCAAAGAGCCCGGAACTGTCGTCCGTGCGGATGAAGCGGGAATTGCCATGGCGTGTGCGGATGGCCGGTGTCTGCTGATTACCGAGCTTCAGGCTCCCGGCAAGAAGCGTATGAAGGCTGCCGAATTCCTGCGGGGACACCGGATCAGGACAGAATGAGCAGAAACGAAAATGCGCGTGCGGCGGCACTGGAGACGCTGGTCCGCTGCCGAAGGGACGCTTCCTGGTCCGGAGCGGCTATTGATGCGGCTGTACGCAAATACGGCCTCGACCGACGAGATGCGGCGCTGGCCTCACGGCTTTGTCTCGGCGTCCTGCAGAATGAGAGCCTGTGCGATTATTATATCGGCTGCTTCTGCCCGTCAAAACTGGAGCCCATGCTGCGGGATATTCTCCGCCTCGGAGTGTATCAGCTCCTTTTCATGGAGCGTATCCCGGCACGTGCTGCCGTCAGTGAGACGGTGGAGCTCTGCCGCCTGAAAGGGCTGTCTCGTGCTGCCGGGCTTACCAACGCGGTATTGCGCCGCATTGCCAAAGAGCATGATGCTCTGCCGGAGATTCCCGGTGAGGGAACGGCCGCGTATCTCTCCATACGCTACAGTCATCCCCAGTGGCTTTGTGAGCTTTTGGCCGCTGAGAAGGGTTATTCGTTTGCCGAGGCTTTTCTTGCCTGCAACAACGAGGCCCCGGGGCTATGCATCCAGGTCAATACGCTCAAGATGACGACTGAGCAGTATGCCGGGAAGCTGGAAGACGCCGGGTATGCCTTTCGTATTTGTGAGCCGGAAGGCTGCATCAAGCTTGAGAAGGGGATCGCATCTGAGCTGCCGGGCTATGAAGAGGGCCTTTTCTATGTGCAGGATCGCGCTGCGCGCCTTGCGGTTGAGATTGCAGCTCCCACACCCGGCATACATATGCTGGATGCCTGTGCCTGCCCGGGCGGAAAGAGCTTTGCTGCCGCCGTTCGTATGGGAAACTGCGGCAGCATTCTCTCCTGTGATATTCACGAAAAGAAGCTGCAGGTCCTTGAACGCGGCGCCGAAAGGCTTGGAATCGACTGCATCCAGACACGGGCCATGGATGCACGAGTCTATAATCCGCTCCTTGCAGAGAGCTTTGATGTCGTGATTGCGGACGTGCCGTGTTCCGGCCTGGGTGTGATTGCCAAGAAGCCGGAAATCCGCACGAAGGATCCGAAAAGCCTGAAGGGGCTGCCCGAGATCCAGTTTTCCATCCTGGAAAACCTGAGCCGCTATGTCAAACCCGGCGGGGTACTGCTGTATTCGACCTGTACAATACTGAAAGCGGAGAATGAGGAGCCTGTGCTTCGGTTTCTGGATACACACACAGAGTACCGCCTCGAGGCATTTTCTGCTAACAATATCCAGAGCGAGAGCGGCATGTATACATTCTGGCCCAATGTGGATGAGACAGACGGCTTTTTTGCCGCAAAACTGAGAAGGATATCGGACTGATGATGGAAGAAAACGAGAGAAAAGACATTCTTTCCCTGCTGCCGGAGGAGCTGGAGGCAGAGCTTGCCGCCCTTGGAGAGCCGCGCTTTCGCGCTGCCCAAATCTTCCAGTGGCTGAGCCGCGGCGTGCGCAGCTTTGAAGGGATGACCAACCTCTCAAAAGAGCTTCGCGCAAAGCTTGATGCGCACTTCTTCCTGTATGAGCCGAAGGTGCTGAGCAAGCAGGTCTCAGCTATGGACGGCACGATAAAATATCTCTGGGAGCTATGCGACGGGAACGCAGTTGAGACCGTTGTAATGAGCTATAAGCACGGGAACACGGTCTGCGTGTCTTCTCAGGTGGGGTGTCGGCAGGGCTGTGCTTTCTGTGCGTCCACCATCGGTGGGCTGGTGCGAAATCTCAGGGCCTCCGAGATCCTGGATGAGGTGCTTTTTTCTGAGCTGGATTCCGGAAAGAAAATCTCCAACATCGTGCTCATGGGCATCGGAGAGCCTCTGGATAATTTTGACAATGTCATGCGCTTTCTGGAGCTTGTCAATCATCCGAAGGGCATGAATATCGGGATGCGCCATATCTCCCTGTCTACCTGCGGAATCATTGAGAAGTTTCCTGCGCTGGAAGCGCGGGATTTACAGCTCACGCTCTCGGTCTCGCTTCACGCTCCCGACGATGAAACGCGCTCACGCATCATGCCGGCAAACCATGGGCGCGGGGTCGCGGCCTTGATCGGTGCCTGCAGAGACTATTATGAGAAGACCGGGCGGCGCATTTCGTTTGAGTATGCCATGATCGACGGCGTCAATGACAGTCCGGAACAGGCAAGGCTGCTCGCAAAGCACGCGCGTGCAGTCGCGGCACATGTGAATTTGATCCCTTTGAATCATGTGGAGGAGCGGCCTTTCCAGCCTTCCACACCGGAACATATGAAGAGCTTTATCAACATTCTTGAGGAGAATGGCGTCAACGTCACAGTGCGGCGCAGACTCGGCAGTGATGTGGATGCCTCCTGCGGACAGCTCCGAAGAAAAATGCAGAAAACGCAGAAGGGAGGACAGAGGTCAACGTGAAAAGCTATGGTTTGACAGACAAGGGTGCCGTCAGAAAAAACAATCAGGATTGCTTTATTCTGGAAAAATGTGAGACCGGAGGCTGCCTGATCGCCGCGCTGTGCGACGGGATGGGCGGCGCCAAAGCGGGCGGCATCGCAAGCCAGCTTTCCAATAAGGCCTTTGTCTCCTATATTTATATGAAGCTTATGGCCAGGCTTCCCCGCAACGCCGATTACAAGCGTATTCTCGAGGATGCCTGCGCAGAAGCAAACGGCGTAGCCTATGAATATTCCCATTTTGATGAAGACTTTGACGGAATGGGCACCACCATTGTCGGAGGCGTGATTAAGAATAACGGGAATGGGCATATTATCAATGTGGGTGACAGCCGTGCCTATCTGATCTCCCGGCGTTCAAACAGCATCCGCCAGATCACCAAGGATCATTCTCTGGTCGGAGAGCTGGTGGAGGCCGGCGCCATAACCCCTGAACAGGCGCGCAACCACCCGCGGAAAAATGTGATCACGCGTGCACTCGGTTCCGAGGCGCAAGTGAAGTGTGATTACTTTACCTTTACCCTGCAAAACAGCGACATTCTCCTGATGTGCTCGGACGGCCTCTCCAATATCGTTTCCGATCTGGAGATGCTTGAATATGCCCGGGAATTTCCAGAACCCGAGGAGCTCTGCCGGTCGCTGATGAGCAAGGCGCTCAATCGCGGCGCGAGGGATAATGTTACGATTGTGGCGGTAATGCGCTGAGGAGCCCCGGAACGGAGTACGCTATGGACTACAAGGATAAATATATAGGCATGGTCTTTGACGATCGCTATGAGATTCAGGAGCTGATCGGCGAGGGCGGCATGTCTGTGGTGTACAAGGCGCAGGACCTGCGTCTGAACCGCAGCGTTGCAGTCAAGGTCATGCGGGATGAAATGGCGGCAGACGAGGACTTTCGCCGCACCTTCTGTGCCGAAGCCCATGCTGTCGCGATGCTCTCCAACCCCAATATCGTGGCGGTTTATGATGTCAGCCACAGTGATGAAATCGAATACATAGTTATGGAACTTGTAGACGGTATCACGCTGAGGCAATACATGGACCGGCGCGGGGCGCTGCAATGGCGGGAAGTCGTTCACTTTACCCGCCAGATTGCCCGCGCCCTTGCGCACGCCCACGAGCGCGGCATTATCCACCGGGACATCAAGCCCCAGAATATTATGATGCTGCGGGACGGGACCGTCAAGGTGGAGGATTTCGGCATAGCCGCGCTGGAAAACGAGGTGCAGGAGCATGACGGGCAGGCGATCGGGTCGATCCATTATATCGCACCGGAGCAGGCCCGCGGGGAACTGCCGGATGCAAGGAGCGATCTCTATTCTCTGGGTATTATGATGTATGAGATGCTCACAGCCCAAAAGCCTTATGAGGGAGATACCATCGCTGAAATTGCCGTAAAGCATATCAATTCCACGGCAGCTGCGCCTCACGAGCTCGTTGAAGGCGTACCGCCGGAGCTCGAGCGCATCACGCTCAAGGCCATGTGCGCCGATATCGCGCAGCGCTACCAGAGTGCCAATGAGCTGCTGGCAGATCTTGAGCTTTTTCTGCAGGAGCAGCTCAAACCGGCCGAGCCGGAGGAAAAACCGCTGGAAAACCCTGCTGTAGTGCCCATCCGTTCTGTAAGTGAGATGGACAAAGAGCGCTTTCTGCTCCGCCATCGCAGAGCCCGCCGCGTTACCTTTCTTATGGGCAGCTTCGGTGCGCTTGCGCTTTGCGTTGTGATGTTCGTGTTCATGTGGGATTTCTGGCTCAAGGAAGTGTTCTCTCCGGCCGAACGCATCAGCCTGCCGAACTTTGTCGGCAGCGATTATCAGCGGATTGTTGAGAATGCAGAGCTTGCGACACTTTACAGCTTTGATGTTGTCTATGTCATCAATACCGAAACCGAGAGCGGGACCGTCCTGTCCCAGAACCCCGATCCGGGACGGAGCATGATGATCACGCCGGACGGGATCAAGGTTGAGCTCTCTGTCAGTACCGGGAAGGTCTTCAGCGCAGTCCCGGATGTTGTCAATCTGGATTATCGAGAGGCAAAGAACCGCCTGCAGAAAGCGGGCTTTATCGTCGATATTGAAAACGCGACCTCCGGAAGCGTTACCAAGGACTATGTCATCAGCACGAGCCCCATGGCAGGCGAACAGATGAGCTCCGGCTCCACCGTCTATGTCGTGGTCAGCAGCGGACCCCAGACCAGCTATGTCCGTATGCCGAATGTGATCGGTCTTTCAGAGGAGGCCGCCATCACCCGCCTGGAGAGCGCCGGACTGAGCTTCGGAGGTTCCGACCGGGTATACAGCGATGTGGATGCCGGAACCGTGATCGGCCAGAGCACTGACGCCTTTACGGAGATTGAGGAGCACTCAAAGATTTCTCTGAAAATATCTCTGGGACCACAGCTGTAATGCATAAGACAATCGAGGATTCGATACAGGAGTCACCGAAGCATGGTTGAAGGAATCATCATGAAAGCCCTCAGCGGTTTTTACTATGTAGCCGCAGGGGGACAGATCATTGACTGTAAAGCCCGTGGACGATTTCGCCTGGACGGCAGTTCGCCGCTGGTAGGCGACCGCGTCCAATGCAGCCTCGACGCAAACGGAAAAGGCCGTGTGGATGTGGTACATGAGCGGAAAAACTGGTTTATCCGTCCTGCGGTAGCCAATATTGATACCCTTGTCTTTGTTGCGGCAAACACAAATCCCGTCACGGATCCATTCCTGATCGACCGCTTTTCCGTCATTTCGGCGGAGGCGGGCTGTGAACTTGTGATCTGTATCAACAAGACCGATCTTGACCCGGGGGATGAGCTCTATGCCGTCTTCACGAAAGCCGGCTTTCCGGTCGTGCGCACCAGCGCGGAAACCGGCGCCGGGCTGGAGGAGCTGACGCGGCTGCTGAAGGGAAAGGTCTGCGCTTTCAGCGGCAACTCGGGCGTCGGGAAATCCAGCATCCTCAACGCCCTGCTGCCGGAGGCACATATCAAGACCGCCGAGGTGAGCGATAAGCTCGGCCGCGGCAAACATACGACACGCCATGTGGAGCTCTATGCGCTGGGAGAAGATACCTATATTGCGGATACGCCCGGTTTTGCCTCCTTGGATGTCACAATGACGAATGTGATCCTGAAGGAACGGCTTCAGTATGACTTTCCGGATTTTGAGCCTTATCTTGGCAGATGCCGTTTTATGGACTGTATGCATTTGAAGGAACCGGACTGTGCCGTTACCGCCGCCGTCGCCTCAGGCGAGATCTCACAGAGCCGGTACCGCTCCTATGCGCGCCTTTATGAGATCAGCGCCCAGCACAAATTCTGGGAATATAAGGATGACTAAAACATGCGGTAAGCGCGGGTCCTTTGCGCAGCGCTGCCTGAACAGAATAATAAAATGACCTCCCGCATATGCTGTATTGAGTTCACAGCGCGGGGGGCGTTTTTTATGCACAGAGGGCGTCGTTGTCTCTGGGGACTGGTCGCCATTATCCTGGGACTGGTCATAATGCTGTCCCTGGTTTTACCGTCGCAATTCTGGTGGTTTCTGGCAGCGGCGGCGCTGATCGGGTTTGGGTTTTGGTATATTCGATGCTGCTGACGAATCGACAGTGTCGACAGGAAAGGAGACGGCAATGAAGGTGATCATTTTTCGGATGCCCCGGTTTCTGGCGAGAATCCTGATCAGACTGCAGGTATAATCCTGAGCGAGACAGAATAGGCTGTACAAGACGGGAGCGCCGGCTGCGCCTCTCGGGAGATCTCCATCTGCCGCTTATGGAGATCGAGTATGCGATCCAGATTCGAGCGGCAGAATGGAGCGTCGCATGGATATCAGCTTTGAAAGCAGGGAAATCCCGATTTACAGAGAATACTGTC
This sequence comes from Oscillospiraceae bacterium, assembly GCA_902761635.1. Classification (GTDB taxonomy): domain Bacteria; phylum Bacillota; class Clostridia; order Oscillospirales; family Oscillospiraceae; genus Limivicinus. Next base: position 49,762 of record CACWLG010000003.1, read on the forward strand.
ACCAGGCCAAGCGTGTACAGGAGAGTGCGGAGTGTGTTGTCCCGGATACGGATGCGGACATCGAGAAGGTCGCGGCGGTGCAGAGCCGTGCCTTTCTTAAGAGCAAGGATCTCAGCGCAAGGGGAATCCTTGTCACCGGAGAACTGACAGCCTGCGTCCTGTATATCCGGGACGGCAAGAACGGAATCTCCTCTCTGACTGTACGGCAGCCTTTTTCCATGGAGTTTGAGACAGAACCGCCCGAGTCGGAGACGCTGGCACAGGTTGCTCTCTTTGTCCAGGGGACAGACGTGCGCCTTATTAACCCGCGCAAAATATCGGTAGGCTTCGAGGTGGAAGGGGAGCTCAGCTGCTATTGCAGTGAAAAGCTGCGTATAGAGTCCACGCTCCCGGAAAACACATACGGACTTCACGTTCGGGTGGAAGAAAACGCGCTGACGCTTCCGAACGCCGTTTGTGAAAAGAGTATGGCAATCAACGAACAGTTCAGCTTCCCGGGGGACGAAGCCCCGAGCGGCCTTGCGGCAGCGCAGGCGGAGCTGCTTGTGAAAGACTGTCAGATGATCGGCACAAAAGTCATCATAAAAGGCAGCGCCGAGGTCAAAATCCATGCTTTTACAGAAGCGGGAGAGTGCCCCGGGGAAAGCAGCTTTTCATCACCTTTTTCCCAGATCGTCGATGTCGGGGCAGATTGCATGCATCTGTGTTCGGTGAGACCGGAGATCACAGGCGCCTATTATGATCTGGTGGATACCATAAACGGAGACAAGGCATTGGATATGGAATTGCATGCGGTGCTTCAGATCATCTGCGCAGAGAAGCATTCGATCCGCTGCATTACGGATGCGTACAGCAATCTTATGCCCGCCGACCTGCTGTATCGGACACAGGAGTACCGGCAAATCACGGAAGAAAAAAACTTGGAACTCAAAGCGGAGGAGAGTGTGCGGCTGATGGAAGAATGCCGGGAACTGCTTGCGGTCTTTCCGTCTCTCTCCCGTATGACGGCAGAGCCGGGAAAGATCAGCGTCTCGGTAAACCTGGATCTTCTGATAAGAAACGGAGAAGGCGAGCTGAGCTCAGGGCGGAGGACGATCACGCTGACACAGGAACTCGACTGCAGTGAGTTTCGGATCCGGCGTGTTCGGGCAGCCAATGTAAGCGCAAAGGCAGAGGGAGAAACCGTAAACTGTGCCATTACACTTGAAATCTGTGTTCAACCGGTGGGGAAGAAGGAAGTGAGCATGGTGGACGGTGTGATCCTGGATGAAGGAAGCAGCTATATACAGGAGTCTCTGCCCACACTGACACTGGTCAGAGCACAGGGAGAGAGCCTCTGGTCTCTGGCAAAAAAATATCATTCCAGCGAGGAAATGATTCTCGAGATGAACGAAAATGCAGATCAGACAAAGAACATGCTTCTCATTCCCAAGTGTATATGATAGTACACTCTGCGGGCTTTTCCTTGTCCGATATATTGGAGAGCCGGGAAAAGTTTTCCCGATGAACCGAATAAACCAGTGCAGGAGCACAGCCTTTTCGGCTGTGCTCCTGCACAATATCAGCGCAGTCCGCTGTTGGTATACTCTTCACAGTACAGATCCATATGCTCCGCGATCCATGCGCTCCTGGGGTCGCCTCTCCGCTGCTCCTGATCGTTTTCGTAGATCGTCTTGCAGACATCCATATATTTTTGGGTGGTCTCACGCAGGCGGTGACTGAGCTGCTTCATCAAGAGCAGAAGCTGTTCCGGCTTATCCTTGAAATACAGGTTCAAATCTGCTTCGTCAATCTCGACCAGCTCTGTTCCATCCTCCAGGGCAACAGCGGTTGCGGTTCTCGGCAGGCAGCCGATCAGGCCGATTTCACCAAAGAGCTCGTCCTTTTCAAGCTCGGCGATCTTTTTCTGGTTTTCCGTCTCATAGTTAATGAAAACCCCAATCAAGCCGCGATTGACACAGTACATACTGGTATCAAAGGACCCCTGCTTGAAAACGATCTGGTTTTTTTCAAAGGTCAATTTTTTCATCAGTGCCGCCCCTTTCTGTCAGACTTCACCATAGAAGTTAAAACCGCTGTAAAAATCGCACAGCTTTGTGATCTTGTCCATCAGCGTTGCACTCTTCTTTTTTCCGGTCTTTTCCGCCTCAGCCGTCTCGTACACCGTTCGGCAGGCATCCAGATAGTCGGTGGTCGTGTTGCGAAGCCGAATGCACATTTGTTCCATCATCTGCAGGACCTTAACCGGGTTCTGTTCAAAATATGAGAAGAAGTCCTGTTCTGTCACAACTGTGAGAACCGTATCATCTTCCAGAACAACAGCCGTGGCTGTGCGGGGAGCCTGATCCAAAAGCCCCATCTCGCCAAAGACATCGGCGGATGCCAGGTGGGCTATCTTTTTTTCATGGGGTCCTTTATAGTCATAATAGATCCCAACAGACCCATTTTGAATCTCATACATGCATTCGCCAAGATCTCCCTGACGGAAGACTATTGCGCCGCGCGGATAGGATCTAACATCCATAGTATCAACCTCCTGTATAAATATGTCAAATTTGAAAGAATCAGATCTGGTAAGATTATACACAATGAATAAGAAAAAAACAAGAGAAGATCTTTGCTTCTGTCAAGAATAATGCATAGGGGCCTGATAACAGAAAGTATTCCCCGGATTTGAACGGAAATGGATCATAACTTCTGTCAACGCGGTTCATTATGAATAAACTGATAAATTGATTTCCGCCTCTATCCAATCGCAGGATTCTGTGCTATATTATCATCAATTGCAAAAAAAGAAGCCGGCATCTGCCGACTTCCCTGGCACCCACGGGAGGATTCGAACCTCTGGCCTGCCGCTTAGGAGGCGGCCGCTCTATCCTGCTGAGCTACGTGGGCAAATTCAAGCTTATATATTTTACAGCATAAAGCATGTAAAGTCAATATGTACTTCGCGCGAAAGGGAGACTCTATGCTTAAACTCAGTCAGATCAGGAAGGATTATGAAGTTGGCGATACCGTAGTACACGCGCTCAAAGGAATCGACCTGGAGTTCAGAGAGAACGAGTTTGTCGCCATTCTCGGCCATTCCGGCTGCGGCAAGACTACGCTTCTGAATATCATCGGCGGCCTTGATCATTATACGTCCGGTGATCTCATCATCAACAGCAAATCAACCAAACGCTTTACAGACGCTGACTGGGACGCCTACCGCAACCACTCCATCGGTTTTGTTTTTCAGTCCTACAATCTGATTCCGCACCAGACCGTGCTGGCGAATGTTGAACTGGCGCTTACCTTGTCCGGCGTCGGCCCGTCCGAGAGACGGCAGCGGGCGAGTGAAGCGCTCGCCAAGGTCGGGCTGGGAGACCAGCTGAACAAAAAGCCCAGTCAGATGTCCGGCGGCCAGATGCAGCGTGTTGCCATCGCGCGCGCCCTTGTCAACAATCCCGATATCCTGCTGGCGGATGAACCGACCGGCGCCCTTGATACAGAAACCTCGATACAGATCATGGACCTGCTGAAAGAGATTTCCCGGGATAAGCTCATCATTATGGTCACCCATAACCCAGAGCTGGCTCTCGATTATGCAAGCCGTATCATACGGCTCAAGGATGGCGTCATAACGGATGACAGCGATCCCTATGAATCCGGTACAGGCGATACGGCAGAATCCGGCCGAACGGCGCGCGGGGACAGGACCTCCATGAGCTTTTTTACAGCACTGTCGCTGTCCACAAACAATCTTCTGACAAAAAAAGCCCGCACGATCCTGACCGCTTTTGCCGGCAGCATAGGTATTATCGGTATTGCGCTTATTATGTCGCTCTCAAACGGTATTCAGAATTATATTAACAAGGTTCAGGAGGATACCCTGTCCAGCTACCCGATCACGATCCAGGCAGAGAGCGTGGATATGACAAGCATGATGACATCCCTTATGGGAGTTCAGGCAGAGGCGGAGGAAAACCAGCACGAGCGAGACGCGGTCTATTCCAGCACGATTCTCTATGATATGATGAACTCCATGGTTTCGGCGGAGACACAGAAGAACAATCTCAAATCCTTTAAGCAATACATTGAGCGCGATTCCTCCGACATATCTTCGCACATCAGCTCCATCCAATACTCCTATGACCTGGACATGAACATCTATGCGGAAGACTGTGACGGGGTCATCGTTAAAACCGATGTGACGGAACTGTTCCAGCGGGCCATGAGCGCCACCTTTGGCGGCGATTACAGCAGCTATTTTTCTACCTTCGGACAGGCTTATAACATGATGAATGCCTGGCAGGAGATGCTGCCCGGTGACAACGGCGAAGCGATCAGCCCGATGCTCAAGCAGCAGTATGATATTATCTATGGCAAGTGGCCGGAGCGCTATGACGAGGTTGTACTGTTCATCGACAAAAACAACAATGTATCAGACCTGACACTCTATGCCCTTGGACTGAAATCCAGCGCGAACCTCTCTGAGGATATGGAGACCTTCATCAATCAGGAGGATCTCAATACCGAGATGGAGAGATGGTCCTATGAAGAAATCTGCGCGCTGAACCTGAGATATATCTTCCCGACGGATGAATACCGTTACGATGAGGAGGAGAATGTCTACACAAATGTTGCGGATGAGGACATTGGCCTTCGAACGCTCTTTATGAACGGCCTGCCTATCCGGATCGTCGGAATAGCCCGTCAAACGGACGAGGCACTCTCGGGTATGATCAACAGCGGCACAGTTGGCTTCACACACAATCTGGTGGAATACGTGGTCGGCGAGGCGGAAAAGAAACCGCTGGTGGCAAAACAGCTTGCACACCCTGAGATTGATGTGATCAATGGACTGCCCTTCCTTGAGGAGAATGATGAGGCGGCGACCAAGCTCCGCAAGATCGAGGCGGCAAAGGACTACATCAACAGTGCGGACAACGAAAAGCTTGGCAAGCTCTATGTGGAGTTTATGACGGTTCCGGAGGACTCCTATATAGAAGAGCAGCTTGATGAGCAGATGAAGGACCTGACACGCAAGGATGTGGAGGATATGGTGCTTCAGTTTTACCCGGGCTACGCCTCTTTCCTCAAGGAAATGGACGACGATACGCTGATGGACTATATCCGAAACATGCTTACCCAAACCGTCAAGGAACAGTATGCTGTTCAGATGCGAAACATGTACGCATACCTTTCGGATGAATCGCTGGCAAGGGACTTTTCGCTGCTGTCCCTGGAGGATGACGATTACGTATGGCTGTATGATAATGCCATGCCGCCGACTTATTCTGACAGTACGCTGCACAAAAACCTCAAGACCCTTGGATATGTTGATCTTGAAAGCCCGAGCATGATCAATATTTACGCGTCCTCCTTCGAGGATAAGGACGCCATTGCCGATGAAATCACAGCGTATAACGAAAAGGTACCAGAGGAGGATCAGATCGAATACACGGACATTGTGGCGCTGCTGATGAAGTCTGTCTCCACCATCATCAATGTTATCAGCTATGTACTGATCGCATTTGTGGCGATCTCTCTGGTCGTCTCCTCCATCATGATCGGCATTATCACCTATATCAGCGTGCTGGAGCGTACCAAGGAAATCGGTATTTTGCGTGCCATCGGCGCGTCCAAGCGCGATGTGTCCCGCGTTTTTAATGCGGAAACCTTTATCATAGGCTTGTTTGCGGGCTTGATCGGTATCGGATTGACCCTTTTGCTGAACATTCCGATCAATATCATCATCCACGATCTGACAGGAATCCAAAACATCAATTCCAGCCTTCCTCTGATCGGGGCGGTCGGCTTAGTCGTGGTCAGTGTTATGCTCACCTTTGTTGCAGGCCTGATCCCATCGGGACTTGCGGCGAAGAAAGACCCGGTCGAGGCACTGCGAAACGAATAAGGATTCTCATAGTACGACCCGGAAGCTCACGGATTATAACGGAAGCTTCCGGGTTTTGCTGTTTTGGATGCAGGATTTTTCTGGAAAGAGGCAGTTTAATCCGATTATTTGTTGACAGAAGCGGATTGAACGATGTATTATAACATGATGTAGGAAAATGCCCGAAAATGTCTTAAGGTGATACTGTATGGGAAAGCATCTCGCGCCGAAGCAAAAGCACGAGCTGAATTTCATAAATAGAATAACGCCTGTCATAAACGGACTGAAGCCATTGGCCAAGGCAGTCAGGGAAACACCCGAGAAGAAGGTGTCCGCTCGCTCGATCAGGAAAGTACCGACGATGGGACGGCACCCCTGGATTTTTTACGTCGTTTCCGCACTGCTGCTGGTCGTTATCCGTTTTCTACCCATTGAAGGCTGGATGGTGCCCGCAGCCTATGCGATTCCCGCGCTGCTGGCCATCACAGAGCATGCAGCCGCAGCGTATGAGAAAATCCGTTCCGGAGAATATCTGAACCGCCCGCTTCTGTGCTGCGCTGCCGCTGTCCTGCTGTTTGCAACAAAGCTGTATACGGAATCCGTTCTGCTTCTTATTCTTGCTTTTGCCGCGGCCTGCATGGAGAGGCGGCTCTCAGAACAAAGTGAAGGTGAGCGCGCGAAGACTGCCGAGATCCTCCCGGAATATGCCATCCTTATAACGGAGGAGGGAAACGAGCGCGTTGACCCGGCCACAGTTAATCCCGGTGATATCCTGCTGGTGCCGGCCGGAGAGAGGATCCCCCTGGACGGCGTGATTGTGGATGGTATCACAACCATTGATACTGCCGCTGTTTCAGGGCAGCGCTCTCCTTGGGCTGTCAATGTCGGCTACAAGGTCTATTCCGGCTGCCGGAATTTGACAAGCGATATCCGGATTAGAGTTTCGCGGCCCTATGAGCAGTCAACAGCAAAGAGAATCGTCAAGGTCGCCGAAGCCGCTGTAGACTTTCCGCCTGAGCAGGAGAGAGCGGCTGTACGCTGCCAGCATATACTGATCCCCGCCTTGCTTGGTCTTGTCCTCATTGTGGGGCTTATCCTGCCGCTTTTCCGGGGGGAGTGGATTTCACACGGACGACGCGCTGCGGTTGTGCTCATTGCTGCCTGTATGCTGATGCACAGCTTTTCCATTTCGCTGCTGTACAGCAGGGCCTTGTCTGTTATGGAAGCCCTCGGCGTATTTTCAAAAGGAAAAGACTGTCTGGAATCAATTGCACGCGCTGAAACGATGATTTTCGATAAAACCGGTACGATCACAGAGGGCCGTTATACCGTAACGGACGTTTATCCCGTGAAGATGAGCGAGAAACAGCTTTTGACGATTGCGGCTGCAGGAGAAAGCTTTTCGCGGCATCCGATCGCAGCGGCTGTCCGGGAGGCTGCCGGCAAGCTGGATGAACGCGTCGCAAAGGCAACGAAGCTTTATGAGATCCCCGGCAGAGGCATCAGCGCGATCGTGGGCGGACGCCGCATCCTGATCGGCAACGCAGCTCTGCTTGAAGAGTATGGGATCAAGTATAACATTCCATCCCACCCGGGAACAGCCATTCATGTATCTGTGGATACGCGGTACTGCGGTTATATCATGGTGACGGACAAGGTGCGCCGCCGCGCTTTTGACGCCCTGGAGACACTGCGTGTAAACGGAATTAAAAAGCTTGTCCTTCTGACAGGGGATGTGATTTCGGTGGCAAGGCCGATCGCCTCCCGTCTCAACTTTGATATGCTTCGCGCCGAGCTGAAGCCCGAGGATAAGGTGAAGGCTGTCAATTATCTGATGAAGAACAAGGGGACCCACTCCACCATCGCGTTTGTGGGTGACGGTGAGAACAGCGGGAAGATCATGTCCCATGCCGATACGGGCATTGCGATGGGTTCACTCGGCTCGGACAGTGCGCTCGCCTCTGCCGATGTTATGGTTATGGACCGGGACATCTTCAAGATCACAAGACTCCTGACGGTTTCCCGGCTTGTTTACCGCGCAGCGCTTGAAAACTTCGCCGCCGGTGCGGGCGGATGTGCCCTGCTTGTGATCCTCGGCGTCTTCGGTGTGATTTCGCCCCTTGCGGCAGAGCTCCTGGGCTTCCTCCTCAGTGCGGCTCTGCTTGCAAATACATTCAGAATCAAATGAGAGAGGGACTATGAGAACCTACGATTTTGACAAAACGATTTTCTATCCGGACAGCTCGGCCTGCTTTTACCGCTTTTGCCTGCTTCACCATCCCGCGGCCCTGCTTCCGACGCTCCCGGAGAGCATCCGAAGCTATATCGCCTACAGGCAAGGCTCCAAGAGCGCGAAAGAGCTCAAGCAGCAGCTCTTTTCGTTCTTGCCCGCTTTACGGGATTTGGACGGGACAGTCAGCAGTTTCTGGAAGAAGAACGAGAAGCGCCTCGGCGCCTGGTATCTCGCACAGAAGCGCAGTGACGATCTCATCCTCTCTGCTTCTCCCCGTTTTCTGCTCCAGCCGATCTGCGATAAACTCGGCGTATCGCTGATCGCAACCGAGATGGATCAGCACACAGGAAAGATCAACGGTCTGAACTGTCATGATCATGAGAAGGTTCGCAGGTTTTATGAACAGTTTCCGGGCGCTCACACCGAGGCTTTTTATTCCGATTCCCTCAGTGACAGTCCGATGGCTGAAATTGCCGATGCTGCGTTTCTGGTCAAAAAGCACAGGCTGTCGCCGTGGCCCGGGAAAAAATGATACGTTGTTTACAGCAGAGCTCCACAGGTATTGTGGGGCTCTGCTTCTGCATAACGGGACAGGCAGAGGCATAGATTGTCCATGGGGGTGAGAGAATGGAGGCTTGGAAGATCGTGCTCGGCTTGCTTCCGGAGAAACTGTCCGGGGCGGTTGCGCCATATTCGATGGCTGAAGAAATCAGACTTCGGCTCGGGAGAACACCGGGCGTTGTGCTTGCCGGTAAGGAGCAAAGCCTTTCGGAGGCCCGCGTTTCCCGAGACGATCTGCAGCGCATCATGGAAAAGGCAACCGGCGCCTCTCTCCACGCCGCAGCCTCAGCACTGAGCGCCGGATACATTGCCTATAAAGGCGTGCGGATCGGCGTGTGCGGGGAAGCCGTTTACATTGGGGATCGGCTGAACGGACTGCGGAATATAAGCTCTCTTTCCGTTCGTATCCCACATGCGGTTTCAAAAGAATGCAGCTGCCTGATTGACAGTCTCCTCTGGCCCCAGCCGGAAAGCACCCTGATCTGTGCGCCGCCCGGTGTCGGAAAGACAAGCTTTCTGCGCGAATTGATCCGCCGGTCGGCAGAGCTGCCTTTGCGCGTAGCTGTTATTGATGAGCGGAATGAACTGTCTGCCAGCTTCACAGGGGAAGCCCAGTTTGATTTGGGGCAGGGAAGTGATGTCGTGATCGGCATACGAAAACCCCAGGCAGCCATGATGCTTTTGCGGGGGATGAATCCGCAGATCATCGCCATGGACGAGATCACCCAGGAAACGGATCTGCAGGTGATCGAGCAGGTCGCTGGCTGCGGTGTGCTGCTCTATGCCACGGTGCATGGGAAAAACCGGGAAGACATGAAGAAGCGCCCCATATACAGGAGCCTTCTGGAGCATGGCTTTTTTCATACGCTCGTGACGATCCGCTGTATCGGCGGAAGGAGGATTTATGAGAGGGAGTCACTGACATGACGAAAACCCTGGGCTTTTCCTCAATCCTGCTTGCAGCGCTCCTCTTTTCTGTGCAGCGGATCGAGGAGCAGAGAAGACTCACGATCGCCTTGCGGTCATACTGCGATATGCTCGAACAGATGATCGGCTTGCTTGAGATTCAGGCTCCGCCGATGCCCGAGCTGTTAAGCGCGCTTTCCTGCTGCTGTACCGGTCCGGCGGCAGGATTTGTCGGGCGTCTCTATCAATCTATGGAGAGCCTGGGTACGGAGAGTTTTCAGGTGCTCTGGCAGAAATCTCTGACGGCGTCAGCCGGCGGCCTGGACAAAGACGCGCAGCAGGCGCTGGATTCCCTGGGAAGCGTTCTGGGGCGTTATGATCTGAAAACACAACTGGACGCGGCCCGTACCTGCCTGCGCACGCTGCGGCAGCGCCAGGAAAGGATGCAGCAGTCCCTGCCGCAGTCAAGACGCCTGATCTTCGGTGTTGCGCTCTCTGCGGCCATGCTGTTGGGGATTATACTGATTTAGGAGATACAATGGATGTCGATTTGATTTTCAAAATCGCAGCAGTCGGAATCCTTGTTGCGGTGTTGAACATTCTTCTGCAGCGTTCCGGCAGAGACGAACAGGCGCTGATGACAACGATCACAGCTCTTGTCGTGGTCCTGATGGTGGTCGTGCAGAAAATCAGCGAGCTGTTTCATATGATCAAAGCGCTTTTTGGCCTGTAGAAGTATGGAGCTTTTGATAAAATGTACAGCCCTGGCATTGTTCAGCGCGATTTCCGCTTTGCTGATCCGCCGTATCAATCCGGAGCTGTCTCTTGCAATCAGCGCTGCTGCGGCCGTCGTGATCCTGCTCTCCGCCGTTATGCTGCTGCGGGAACTGACGGAATCCATGAAGGAGCTGGAGCACGTTTTCGGCAGTCAGATCGTACAGGCGAGACCGATCCTGAAATGCTTAGGCATAGCTCTCATCTCAAAATTTGGTTCGGATCTCTGCAAGGACGCTTCACAATCCGCCCTCGCGGCGGCGGTTGAGACAGCCGGAAGCCTGTGCGCGGCTGCAGTTGCAATGCCCATGATTCTCACACTCATGACAACAATAGGCGGTATGCTATGAGACAACTGTTTTGCGTTCTTCTGCTGATCCCCTTGTTTTTCTGCAAAGCCCATGCGCAGGAGCTGACCCCGAGCGCAATGGATATTTTTGATGCTGAAATCATGGAGAGGGGATTGAGCGAGGAAGAGGCGGAAATCAGCGGAGAACTCGGCGACGGCGTTTATGATATAGGCGCAGCACTCACAAGACTCTGGCGTGGCGTTTTTGAAAAGCTCAGGCTGGAAATGCATACCGGGCTTGGATTTGCGTTGTCCCTGCTGGCTCTCGTCTTCCTGTGCGCCTTTGCGTCCGCTGTCTGTACCATCAGTCAGATCCGGGATGCCATCGAGATCTGCGGCGTGTCCACAGCCGCGATGCTGTTGACGGGAAGCATGAACAGCCTTGTGTCGCAGACAGTCGAGGCGATTTACCGTCTGTCTGATTATTCCAAAGCGGCTTTGCCGGTACTCTACACGGCCGCCGCAGCCAGCGGTGCGGTAAGCTCCTCGGCTGTGCGCTATGCGGCGGCGAGCCTGGCACTCGATGTGATGATGAGTCTTTCACAAAAAACGGTCATCCCCCTCATCTATGCGTATCTCGCATTGACGCTTGGCGCATCCGTCTTCCCCAATCCCTTGCTTGAGGCGATGCAGCAGCTTTCAAACTGGGCGGCGAAGACGGTGCTGAAGGCATCGACCATTGCTTTCACTGCCTGTCTGAGCATAAGCTCCCTTATCAGTACCGGCGTCGACGCTGCCGCAGTAAAGGCCACGCGGACGGTCATCTCCGCAAGCCTTCCCGTCGTGGGAGGCATGCTTTCCGATGCCTCGGCTGCGGTCCTTGCGGCCGCGGGTGTTGTGCGCAGCTGTACAGGCGCTTTTGGACTGATGGCTGTCAGCGCCATGTGCGTGGGACCAATCGCGCTTCTGTCGGTGAAATCCTGCATGTTCAAGGCGGTGGCGGCAGCGGCTGATTCCGTCCAGAATGCACGCCTGAGAAAACTCTTTTCCGGATTGGGAAACGCGATCGGACTGCTGATGGGCTTGCTCGGATGCAGCGCGATCATGCTCTTTCTCTCCTTCGCGGCAGGAATGAAGGCGGTGACAGCCTGATGTCGGCGGCTTTGCGTTCTTTGATTGCCGTGTCGCTGATCGGCGGCGCGGCCTTGCATATCTGTCCCCCAAACGGAACGAGACAGATATTGAAGCTTCTGATCACGGCAATTCTCGCCGCTGCGGTGCTGACCCCGCTTCGAGAGCTGGACTATGATCTCCTCGGCCTGGAGGAGGCAAAGCTCGCCAGCGCTGAGGCAAGGATCATTCAGGAAAGCAGGCAGCGTGAAAGAAGCCTGAAAGAGCAGGCTTTCATACGCAATTGTGAGGCATATATTCAGTCTCATGCCGAAGAGCTGGGAATACATGTGGAGAATATCAGGCTCAGCGTTGTCAGAACAGGAGAAGAGCGTTGGGAGCCGTATTCCGTTTCGGTGGAGGTATCGGGAAATACAGCGGCGACGGAGGAGCTTTGTCAACTGATACAAACGGAGCTTGGGATTCCCGCGGAAAGGCAGGTCTGGACTTTGCATGAATAAAGAAACAAATGCTCTCGGAGCTGCCATAGAGAAATGGAAATACCCTCTTCTGATCCTGCTGATCGGCCTTCTGCTGATGCTGATCCCGACCTCAAAGGAACGGGAGGAACCTGCAGCCGATGCGCAGGAGGCCCTCGCCGCGGTCCTGGCAAGCACGCAGGGCGTCGGAGAAGCGCAGGTCCTCATCTCCGATCATGGCGTGGTGGTGGCCTGTACCGGAGCTTCAAATGCCTCCGTCAGACTTGACATTATCCGCGCTGTAGGCTCATATACTGGATTTGGCTCTGATAAGATCACGATCTTGAAATTGAAAAAGTAGCGGGGAGGAGAAATCTGCCATGAAGAATCGAAAAAGGAATTTGACGATGCTGGCTGTGATGATGTTCGTGTGTGCGGCCGTCGCATTGAACTGGAGCTATAACAGCCGCTGGGGAAAGCCGGATGCAGAGATGGTCTATGCCGAAGATGAAGCCATGCAGGCAGCACAGATGGATTTTGAGAAAACACTGATGACGTCAGGGACAGAATACTTTGCGGAGGCGCGGCTGACCAGACAGGTATCACGGGACGAAGCGCTGGAGCTTTTACAGACTGCGGCGTCATCGGAATCGGCCTCGCAGGATACCATTGACGGGGCCATGTTCGCCATCAGCAATATGGCGGCCTGCTCCATGCAGGAGGCGCAGATCGAAAACCTGCTGCTGGCAAAGAATTTTGAAGACTGCGTGGTCTACATCGGGGCTGATAAAGTCACGGTCGCGGTCCCTGCACCCATGGAGGGACTCAGTGAGGAGGCGGTGGCGCGCATCACAGAGGTGATCTGCACCGAAACCGATTACAGTCCTGCGCAGCTCAGCATTATTGAGGTGAAGGCATAAAACACAGGGGCTGTGAAAAAAATCCGCACTGTTCATACCGCGTAATCTCAACACCGCAGGGGCTGCCTCCCTCGACGGCCCGGCGGAAAAAACCATAAGGCAACACCGCACAATCCGCCTTCGGCATCTCCTGGAAAATATGTGCCCTGATTTCGTCACTTTTTCTTGAGGTACACAATACGATTTGCTTCGCTCACATGCATAAGTTCGCGTTAGCCAAATCAAAGATTTGGACGCTCACTTAAGTACATCTGCGAAAAAGTGCCTTTATCAGAACCCATATTTTCTCAGGATCTGCTCTTGCCGAATTATGCGGTATTGCCTAAAAAATACAGACCTTCGGCGAATTCGTATTTTTGTACGTTTTCGCCGAAGGCTGTTATCATTTTATGAGGCTGTTCTTCGCGAGGCGTCCGGGAGGCCGCCCTCTGCGAAGGCAGCCGGCTTTTTTCACAGCTCCTGAAATTTTTGCATATTCAATTAAAAATTCAAGAAAACGCTTCCTTTTTTTACGGAAACGTGATACAATAACATGATTTTAATTTGGAGGGTTCATTATGGGTGAGAATTATATCAGCTGCCAGCTTGACAAGGGCAGTATCAATATATCGGAGGAAGTGATCATCGACGTTGTAAAGACCGCTGTGTGCGAGGTGGACGGGGTAGCCGGCCTCTCCTATGCCGCCGGCTCTGAGATCGCCGAGCTGATCGGTCTGAAAACAGTCAGCAAGGGTGTGAAGGTACAGTTCGTGGACGAGAAGATCATCGTCGATGTGATCGTCAATGTCATGTACGGCAGCAATATCGTTCAGGTCGCGCGTGAAGTACAGGAAAAGGTCATTTCCCTCGTGCAGGCTTACACAGGAATTGAGCAGGCTGAGGTCAACGTACATGTTTCCGGTATTTCCTTTGACAAGTAATCCGGAGGTGATCATACCATGACCAGAACCACGGCAAGAGAGCTTGCCATTCAACTCGGCTTTGCCGCTGCCGTTACGGGAGAATCCCCGCAAGAACTCCTGGATCGCTTTTTCGAGCCGGAGCACTTTGCCAGCCTTTCACCGGAGGACGAGCTGTACGCGCAGTTTCCGGATGAAAAACAGATGGATTATATCACCCGCCTCGTCACCCTGACGCATGCGCACCGGGATGAGATTGATGAACAGATCCGGCGTTATTCCAAAGGCTGGAGGGTGGAGCGTATTTCCAAAACCGCTCTTGCCGTTCTGCGCTGCGCACTGTGCGAAATCCTTTATATGGATGATATTCCCAACGCCGCAGCCATCAATGAGGCGGTAGAGCTTGCCAAAGGCTATGACGAGCCTGACACGGTCGCCTTTGTCAACGGTGTTCTCGGCGGCTTTATGCGCGGCGATGCGGAGAATTGAGCATGGAACAGGCGATGAGCGTTACCGCGCTCAATCTCTATATCCGGGATCTCCTTGACAGTCAGCCGTTCTTGTCGCATGTCTGTGTCAGGGGCGAGCTGTCAAACTACAAGATATATCCCTCCGGGCATCATTACTTCACCTTGAAAGACAGCGAAAGCAGCCTCAAGTGTGTCATGTTCAAGAGCAGCGCCATGAAGCTGCGCTTTCGCCCGGAGAGCGGTATGAGCGTTACGGTCTGGGGCCGGGTCTCCGTCTATCCGAGGGACGGCGCATATCAGCTTTACTGCACACAGATCTTGCCCGAAGGGACGGGCGATCTTCAGGTCGCGTTTGAACAGCTCAAGGCGAAGCTCGATGCCGAAGGCCTTTTTGACCCGGCGCATAAGAAAGCGCTCCCTCGCTTCCCGGGGCGAATCGCGATCATCACCTCCTCGGCCGGCGCGGCCGTCCATGATATGATCCGCATTCTCGGAAAGCGCTGGCCGATGACAAAACTGATTCTGCTCCCGGTGCGCGTGCAGGGACAGGAAGCCCCGGCAGAAATTGCAGGGGCAATTCGCTATGCGAACGAATTTGAGGTTGCGGATCTCATTATCACAGGCCGCGGCGGCGGATCCATTGAGGATCTCTGGGCCTTTAACGACGAACGGGTCGCGCGCGCCATCTATGCATCCCGACTCCCGGTGATCTCCGCAGTGGGGCACGAACCGGATGTGACGATTTCCGATTATGTTGCGGACAGGCGCGCCTCTACTCCCTCCAATGCGGCGGAGATCGCAGTACCCGACTGCCGGGAAATCATGGATCTTCTCGTCGGATACAAGCTTCGCGCCTCGGGCGGCATGCGAAAAAAGATGGATGCCCTGCGGCAGCAGCTTGAGGCATATGCCGCCCGACGTGTCATGACGGCGCCCGCCGCCGCAATTGATCTCAGGCGCATGGAACTCGATCATCTGCGTGAGCGGCTTGCCTCCGCGCAGGAACAGAAGAACAGCCGCTGTCGGCAGCGCTTTGTGTCTCTTACAGCGTCCCTGGAGGCCATGAGTCCGCTGCGGGTATTGACGCGCGGCTACACGATCGCAAGCAACGAGCAGGGGCGCTGCATCCGCTCGGCGGCGCAGCTGCAGAAGGGTGACAGGTTCCGGCTTCGCCTCTATGACGGCGACGC
This sequence comes from Oscillospiraceae bacterium, assembly GCA_902761635.1. Taxonomy (GTDB): domain Bacteria; phylum Bacillota; class Clostridia; order Oscillospirales; family Oscillospiraceae; genus Limivicinus. The sequence continues at coordinate 65,471 of CACWLG010000003.1, forward strand.
CGACTGCCTTGTGGAAGAGGTGGAGAGAAATAAAAAATGGCTGTAAAAAAGAATGCAATCAGTTTTGAGGATGCTCTCAGCAGACTCGATGAGATCGTCCGCCATCTGGAAAAGGGCGACCTGCCCTTGAACGACTCGCTCTCCCTGTATGAGGAGGGGACCGGCTTGATCAATGCCTGCAGCAAGATGCTGGACGATGCGGAGCAAAAAGTAGTCAAGCTGAAAAAAGGGCCGGACCGCAGCCCTGTCGAATGCGAATTTGAGGATGACAACGGAAATGACAGCTGAAGAATACAGAGTCAAAATAGATGCCGCACTGGCTGAGTACTTTAAGCTCCCGGATACGCTCCCTCAGTCCGGCCTTGCCAAATCCATGCGATACAGCCTTTTGGCAGGCGGAAAGCGGATCCGCCCCATGCTGGTGCTGGAGTTTTGCCGCATTGCCGGCGGGGATCCCGAAAAGGCAATGCCGATCGCCTGCGCCATTGAAATGCTGCATACCTACAGTCTGATCCATGATGATCTTCCCTGCATGGATAACGATGAGCTTCGGCGCGGGAAGCCGACAAATCACGTCGTGTTTGGCGAATGCACCGCGACTTTGGCAGGGGACACGCTGCAGGCGGAGGCGTTTGGGACGATCCTGCGCTCGGAGCTGTCGGCTGAACGGCGGGCTGCCTGCGCCGAGATCCTTGCCGGAGCTGTCGGACTGGATGGAATGTGCGGCGGACAATACCTCGATACGATCTGGGAAGGGCGCGATCTGACAGAGAAGGAGCTCACGGAGATCAACAGCCGCAAAACAGGCGCACTGCTTGTGGCTGCCTGTCAGATGGGCGTTGCCGCAGCAGGCGGTACGGAAAAGATGCTGGACTGCGCCGGACACTTCGGGGCAGCCCTCGGCATGGCGTTTCAAATCCGTGACGACATGCTCGATGAAATGAGTACGGTTGAGATGCTCGGTAAACCGATCGGCTCTGACAGGCAGCAGGATAAGCACACCTATATGCTGCTGATGGGTCGGGACGGCTGCGAGAAGACCGTTCATGAGCTTACGGAATTTGCAAAAAAAATTCTTTGTGAAGCGTTTGAAGATACGGCATTTTTATGCAAGCTCGCGGATGCGCTCTCCGTGAGGGAAAAATAAAACCGTTGCGGCGGGGTTTTCAGGGGAATGATTTGAGTATACTAGAGAATATCAATTCGTCTGCAGATATCAAGAAACTGAGCGCTGTTGAATTGGAAGCACTCAGCGAAGAGCTGCGCCGTTTTGAAATTGAAAGCATTGCCCGCACCGGCGGTCATCTTGCATCCAATCTCGGGACGGTGGAGCTCACGCTTGCGCTGCACCGCGTATATGACACATCCAGGGACAGAATCGTCTTCGATGTAGGACATCAGTGCTATACACACAAAATCATTACCGGACGGCGCGATGCTTTTCGTACGCTGCGCCAGAGGGGCGGGATCTCCGGTTTCCCAAAGCCGAATGAGGCGGTGGACGACGCTTTTATCGCCGGCCATGCCTCGGCGTCCATTTCCGCGGCAATCGGCATGGCACGGGCCCGCACGCTGCAAAATGCCGATTATGATGTGGCCGCTGTTCTCGGCGATGGTGCGCTGACCGGCGGACTATCCTATGAGGGCTTATGCAACACTGCCGCCAGCGGAGAACCGATCGTTATTATTCTCAATGACAACAACATGTCCATCAGCGAGAACGTCGGCGGTACAGCGAGACTTTTGCAGTCGCTGCGCATCAAGCCCGGCTATATCAATTTCAAAAAATGGTTTCGCAGCGCGTCCGCCCGTACCCGCTGGGTATATGACTTCGTACACAGGACCAAGGAGAGACTCAAGTCCTGGATCCTGCCGAGCAATGTTTTCAGTGATATGGGGCTGTATTATCTCGGCCCTGTTGACGGGCACAACCTCGTACAGCTGGAGAATGCGATTCGGCTTGCCCGGGAATTGAAACGGCCTGTACTGCTCCATGTGCTTACACGCAAGGGCAAGGGATGCGCCTATGCGGAGGCGCACCCTGATAAATATCACGGGGTCGGCGGCTTCGATCCTCTCACCGGAGAATTGGTGCCTGCGGGGCTTGGCTTTTCGGACAGAATGGGAGAGTATCTCTGCCAGCTTGCCGAACATGACAGCCGCATTGTCGCAATTACCGCGGCGATGGCCAGCGGCACGGGGACGGAGTGCTTTGCCGCGAAGTTTCCCGACCGCTTCTTCGATGTCGGCATTGCGGAAGGCCATGCCGTAACAATGGCGGCGGCCATGGCAAAGCAGGGACTCCTCCCGGTATTTGCCGTATATTCCAGCTTCCTGCAGCGAAGCTTTGATATGCTGATCCACGATGTGGCTCTGCTGAAGCTGCACGTTGTGCTTTGCGTCGATCGTGCCGGTCTGGTCGGCAGCGATGGTGAGACCCATCAGGGCCTTTTTGATATCAGCTTTCTCGGCGCTGTCCCCGGCATGACGGTGCTGTGTCCGGCGAGCTTCGCAGAGCTCCACAACATGCTCGATTACGCGCTGCACAGCGTCGCAGGACCTGTTGCCGTCCGTTATCCCCGAGGCGGTGAGGGCGTATATACCGATTGCAGCATGCATGCGGAAAGCGTAATACGGGAGGGAACAGACCTGAGTATCGTGTGCTATGGCACGATGATCAACGAGGCGCTTGCAGCAGCTGAAAAGCTCGCGGTTCAGGGGATCTCGGCAGAGATCATCAAGCTTGGCATCGTCTTCCCGAATGACTACGAGCTGTGTCTTGCCTCTCTTCTTAAAACAAAACGTCTTCTGGCGGCGGAAGAGGTCTGCGCGGCAGGCTGTATCGGAGAGCGGATTCTTGCGGCCTGTGCGGTGAAAGAGATTCATTTGAAGGCTGTGAAGCTTTTGAACCTGGGAGACGGGATCATCCCTCACGGCTCTGTACAGGAGCTTCGTCATGACTATGGAATAGATGCGGACGAGATCGTACGTTCCTCGGCGGAACTCTGCGGGCGTGATCTGGTGGTGGAAACATGAAAAAGATTCGGCTGGATCAGCTTGTATTTGATCTTGGATTGACAGAAAGCCGGGAACGGGCAAAAACCACGATTATGAGCGGCCTGGTCTTCGTGAACGGGCAGCGGGTGGACAAGCCCGGAACTGCCGTGGATCCTTCATCAAAAATTGAGATTCATGGAGAAGCGATCCCCTTCGTGAGCCGAGGCGGCTATAAGCTCGACAAAGCTCTTCGGGTTTTTCCGGTCGATCCGGCAGGAAAAATCTGCCTGGACTGCGGAGCTTCAACCGGGGGGTTTACGGATGTACTGCTTCAGCATGGCGCAAAGAAGGTCTATGCCGTAGATGTAGGCTACGGACAACTGGCATGGAAGCTGCGTACAGATGAGCGAGTTATCAATCTGGAGAGAACCAATCTGCGGTATATCTCCACAGAACAGATTCCGGAGCCCATTGATCTGGCTGTGATGGACGTTTCCTTTATTTCCATCCGGCTTGTGATCCCTGCCGTAAAAGCCCTGTTGCGTCCTGACGCTGATTTTATCTGTCTGATCAAGCCTCAGTTTGAGGCCGGACGTGAGGAAGTCGGGAAAAAAGGCGTTGTTCGTGACAGCGAAGTGCATGAGCGCGTGGTCCGGGAGATTCTGGATTTTGTCCCGACAGTTGGATTAACGGCAGTGGGTCTCGACTATTCCCCCATAAAAGGGCCGGAGGGAAATATCGAATATCTCTGCCATTTGAAGAACGGCTTGAGAGAGTCTGAAAATTTTGATGTAAAAGCGCTGATTGCCTCTTCCCATGAACACTTGTGATATGGTATAATCATTTGGTATAATCATGCAGTAAATGTAAAATGAGAGTGTGCGTATACAGAAAGCCGCATACATTTCAAATCGGATGAGTCGGAGTGCCCGGAGGTTTTTATGATTGCCATCTGCCCAAATCCCTTCCGCGACAAGGATTGCGAGCTCAGCAGGCGCGTAGCCTCACTTTTGAATGAACATGGATTTGAAACCTGTTACTGTCCGATCTTCGCGGACGATGGGGATAAGATCCTGCCGGAGGATATCTCTTTTACACCGATTGCTGACATTGCGTCCTCCTGCTCCCTGATCGTAGTCATCGGGGGTGACGGCACGATCCTCCATGCCGCCAGGGATATACATCCCCAGGCGGTTCCCTTGCTTGGCATTAATCTTGGGACGAAGGGTTTCATGGCAAATCTCGAGCCGGAAGAGTATGAATACGTGCTCAAGGCGGCAAGAGGGGAATATGACCTCAGCCGCCGGATGAAGCTGGATGTCAGCCTCTATCGGGAAGGTGTTGAAATCTGCCGGGATCAGGCGCTGAACGATATCGTCATGCACGGCTACGGCGACTGCATCAAGGTTGCGGCGCTCTGCAACGGCAACCGGATCACATCCTTTTCCGGCGACGGGATCATTCTTTCCACGCCGACCGGTTCAACCGGATATTCCATGTCTGCCGGCGGGCCGATCGTGGAGCCGAATGCAGAAAACATTATCATCAGTCCCATTTGTGCACATATGATGAGCTCTCGCAGCTTCGTCCTCGGACCGGACAACACCATCACCGTTGAAATGGAAAAGCAGCATGATCGGCGCGCATACCTTTCGGTAGACGGCTGCTCTGTAACGGATCTGTGCGGCGGAGACAAGATCATTGTCCGCCGCTCCGGCAGTTATACGCTTATGGTAGATCTCGGCCTCAGAAACTTTTATGCAGTTGCATATGAAAAACTAAGGTAAATAAACAACAGGAGGATACATGATGAAACTCGGCAGACAGAGCGTTATCATGGAAATTATCAGCGAAAGAGACATTGAGACTCAAAATCAGCTCATGGAAGCCCTGGCGGAACGGGGGGTTAAAAGTACCCAGGCGACGCTGTCCAGGGACATTCGGGACATGCGGCTTGTAAAGGAACTTGGGCCGAAAGGAAACTATCGGTATGTCGCTGCTGCCAAGCAGGACACGCCGGATCTGGATCAACGGTTGAAGAAGATTTTTAAGGAGAGTGTGATCTCTTATGATCTCGCTCAGAATATCCTGGTCATCAAAACACTGCCCGGCCTTGCCAACGGTGCCTGCTCCGCGCTGGACGGCATGAGTATTGAGGGCCTTGTCGGGACGCTCGCCGGTGATGATACGGCTTTTCTCGCTATGAGAGACAATGTCTGCGCGACGAATCTTTATAAAGAAATAGACCAGCTCTTTTAATCTGACAGGGGGCAGCGTATGCTCAACGAACTCCATATTGAAAACATTGCCGTCATTGAGCGAGCCGATATCAGCTTCGGACGGGGGCTCAATATCCTGACCGGTGAGACCGGCGCCGGCAAGTCCATCGTCATTGATTCTCTCGGCGCCGTACTGGGGGAGAGAGTCAGCCGTGAGCTCGTGCGTCATGGTGCGGAGAAGGGACTTGTCACCGCGGCTTTTGACGTGGAGGGATGTGAGCGCTGGCTTGAAGAAAACGAAATCGAAGCCGATGACGAGCTGATTATCCAGCGCCGCATCAGCGCCGACGGGAAAAGCAGCTGCCGCATATGCGGCAGTCCTGTCACGGCTGCGCAGCTTAAAGAACTTGCCTCGCTGCTTGTCGATATTCACGGGCAGAATGACGGCCGTCAGCTCATGGATGAAAGGCGGCACAGGGAATATCTTGACCGCTTCGGCATCAGCACGGAGGAATTAAACGCCTATAAAAGCTGCTATCAGCAGTATGCAGCCATCAAAAAGGAACTATCCTCTCTGGAGATGGATGAGATCGAGAAAGAACGGCTCAGCGACAGCCTCCGTTACCAGATCGAGGAACTGGAAAGAGCCGCGCTGAAAGCAGGGGAGTACGACAGCATCTGCGCACGGCGCGACCTGCTCCACAATGCTGAAAAGCTCAGCGAATCTCTCGACACCGCGATCGCCATGCTCTCCGGCGAAGAGGAAAACGCATTATCTCTGACGCAGAATGCAGCCTATTATATCGGTAAAGCCAGCGCTTATGCGCCCGAGCTTGAGAATACCGCCCAGACGCTGAACAATGCCGCCTTCAGCCTCTCAGACGCTGCGGAAAGCCTGCGGGATTTTCGTGAAAGCCTCGACTTCTCGCCGGGTGAGTATGACAGCCTGGAGTCCCGTATTTCGCTGCTCAACAAGCTTCAGCGAAAATATGGCCGGGATGAAGACGGGCTGATCGACTACCTGGCCGATTGCAGGCAGAAGCTGGATAACATTCAGTATGCCGATGAGCGCAGTGAAAAGCTGAGAAAAGAGCTGAAGGAAGCAGAGGCTGTGTGCCTGAAGGCTGCGGATCATCTCAGCAGGCTTCGGCACAATGCCGCAAGGCTCCTGGAGGAGCGTATCAGCAGTGAGCTCCGGCAGCTCAATATGCCGTCTGTACGCTTTGCCGTTGCGTTTTCCGCCCTCTCCGGTTCTCCCGGATTTGACGTGAATGGGAGTGATGAGATCCGTTTTGTCATGTCCGCCAACGCCGGTGAGGAGCTGGGGCGTATCAGCCGCATTGCTTCCGGCGGTGAGCTGAGCCGGATCATGCTGGCAATGAAAAACGTCTTCGCCGAGAAGGATCCCGTCGCAACCATGGTGTTTGACGAGATTGATACCGGCGTCTCCGGCATAGCGGCCCAGCGTGTGGGGGAGAAGCTTTATACCGTTGCTCTCGGCAAACAGGTCATGTGTGTCACACATCTGCCCCAAATTGCCGCTATGGCGGATCAGCATTATCTGATCCGAAAGCAGGAGCGCGGCGGTCGTACTTATACGGAGGTATTGCCATTGGACAGGGATGGCCGCAGGCATGAGCTTGCCAGACTCCACGGCGGTGACAATATCACCGAAACAACACTGCTGAGCGCGGAGGAACAGCTTACAGCCTGTGAACGCTTTAAGGCCGGACTGAACACGAAACAATTCGCTTGACTTTGCTAATCATATAAAGTATAATGCCACATGTTAACGCGATGACGGACAGAAGTAGATCGTCCACAGCCTGTGCAGAGAGCCCTTCGGCTGCTGAAAGAAGGGAGAGGCAGACGCTTGAATACAGTCCTGAGCGGCATACCGAAAGCTGGACAAGTAGGCTATGACGGGTGCGCCCGGTACAGCGTTTGAGTGCATTGCACTCGCTGAGGTTTTTGCTGTGAAGCAAAAGCGTTCAGAGGTGGTACCGCATGAAAATGCCCTCTGTCTTCCGGGACAGAGGGTTTTCTTTTTTCAGAATAAAACAACAGGAGAGAAAAAATGGGTATTTACGAAGAACTGGTGGCCCGCGGACTGATCGCCCAGGTCACAGACGAAAATGAAATCCGCGACATGGTCAACAACGGCAAAGCCACCTTCTATATCGGCTTTGACTGTACGGCTGACTCCCTCCATGTCGGACACTTCATGGCGCTTTGTCTGATGAAGCGTTTGCAGATGGCGGGCAACAAGCCCATCGCGCTGATCGGCGACGGAACGACACTGATCGGCGACCCCTCCGGGCGCACCGATATGCGCAAGATGCTGACCAAGGAAGATATTCGCCATAATGCCGAGTGCTTCAAGCGCCAGATGGAGAAATTCATTGATTTCTCAGATAACAAAGCGCTGATGCTCTATAACTCGGAATGGCTGGTACCGCTCAATTATATCGAGCTTTTGCGTGAGGTTGGCGCATGCTTCTCAGTCAACAACATGCTGCGCGCTGAGTGCTACAAGCAGCGCATGGAACGCGGACTCAGCTTCCTGGAGTTCAACTACATGATCATGCAGTCCTATGACTTCTACTACATGTTCCAGCATTACGGCTGCAACATGCAGTTCGGCGGCAACGATCAGTGGAGCAATATGCTGGGCGGTACGGAGCTGATCCGCAAAAAGCTCGGCAAGGATGCCCACTGCATGACCATCACCCTGCTGCTCAACTCCGAAGGCAAGAAGATGGGCAAGACTGCCGCCGGTGCGGTCTGGCTCGATCCCAACAAGACAAGCCCATACGAGTTTTATCAGTACTGGCGCAATGTGGGTGACGCGGATGTCCTCAAGTGCATTCGCATGCTGACCTTCCTCCCGCTGGAGCAGATTGACGAGATGGATAAATGGGAGGGCAGCCAGCTCAACCGCGCCAAGGAAATCCTGGCCTATGAGCTGACAAGCCTTGTCCACGGGGAGGAAGAGGCCAAAAAAGCGGAGGCTTCTGCAAAGGCCCTTTTTGCCGGCGGCGCTGATGGCGGCGATATCCCCACGACGGAGCTTTCGGAAGCCGATCTCGTTGACGGAGCGCTGGATATTTTGACCATCCTTGTGAAGTCCGGATTGTGCGCCTCCAAGTCTGAAGCACGCCGCAATGTCCAGCAGGGCGGTGTCACGGTCGATGATGCCAAGGTCAGCGATATTGCCGCAGGCTATGATGCCGACGCGCTGCGTAAGGGGATCATTGTTCGACGCGGCAAGAAGAATTATAACAAGGTCATTCTCAAATGACAGAATATAAGAATGAGGCTGTTTATCGCAGCCTCATTTTCTTTCGACCAGGAGCACGTTGCTGACAAAGCTGAGGCTGTATCTGTGTATATACTCCTCAAAATCCTGACGTTTCATATAATACAGCCGTCCCCATGAAGAGATGCGCAGCCAGTTTTCATCCATCCCGGTGACGGTGAAGAAGTGTTGTCTGGCGCCGGCTGCCGGAGTAAAGCCGTCTGGGCCGGATTGAATATAAAAGCGAACACGCCGTTTTCCCCAGATCTGCGGAAAGTTTGGCCCGACAGACATGATGACGGGGATATCCTGCCGCAGCATGTCTTCTGTCCTTTGCCACAGGCTGCCCGGGGAAAAACACCATCGTGCAGAATACGGCATCTGCTGTTCCCGCAGAAAACGCTGGACACCGGCCATGAGCATCACGCCGTTGATCCCGGCATAGGGAATCATCGGGAAATACCGCTGATTCATGCGTGAAATACAGACCTTATAGGCAGAAAGGGGAACAGGCTGTGTTTCAAGCAAGTCATCAAAAAAGGCAACGGAACCCGGCATCTGCCAGACACTGAGATACAGGAGCAGATCGTTTGCCGCAATAATCCCGCACCCACAGCGCCGAATCATTGGATTGTCCGAAAACTGTTGTCCGCCGCCATAGCTTGCCCTGCCTTGGACGTCCACAGAGATATAAGGATGCTGAAGCTCAAGCATTTCGATCACCATAATGCAGTATATACTATCCGCCGAGCTTCTTCAAGATAAAGCTTTCTGTGTTCAATCGCATGCGAGGATGTGCTCAGCGTTGGCTGTATTCTTTTTATCTGCCCCGGCGTTCGGTATCCGATACTTGACAAGCGAACGATCGTTCTCTATTATAAGGTGGCGCCAAGGATAATCCGTCCCGCGGGACTGATTATAAAACTATTTATAGGAGAGTGCTTTTTGAAAAAGTACAGCACACCGGAGATTGCGGCCTGACCGGGAGGTTTGCCGCAATCACACAAACCTCCCGCCGGCAGGCAATTGATGTCAACAATGTTCAGGAGGATAAACAATGAATACAAATGACTATACCATTCGTTTGGAAAAAACCGAAGAACGCGCAGCGGTAGAAAACCTTGTGCGGGAAGCGTTCTGGAACGTATACCGTCCGGGCTGCAGTGAGCATTATGTGATCCATGTGCTCCGGGATGATCCGGCCTTTGTAAAAGAGCTGGACTTTGTCATGGAGCAAAACGGCAGGCTGATCGGGCAGAACATGTTCATGCGCACAGTCATCAACGCCGATGACGGACGGGTCATCCCCGTTCTGACCATGGGGCCGATCGGGATTCTGCCGGAATGCAAGCGCAGGGGCTATGGGAAAAAGCTGCTGGACTATTCGCTGGAGAAGGCTGCTGCCATGGGTTTTGGCGCTGTTCTGTTTGAGGGCAGCATCGGCTTCTATGGGAAGAGCGGCTTTGCGTATGCGCGTTCCTTCGGTATCCGCTATCATGATCTGCCCGAAGGGGCGGACGATTCCTTTTTTCTCTGCAAGGAGCTGATCCCCGGTTACCTCAGCAGTGTCACCGGCGTCTATCAGACACCGCAGGGATATTATGTGAAGGATGCGGATGTGGAGGCTTTTGACAGGGCTTTTCCACCCAAGGAAAAGCTGAGACTGCCAGGCCAGATATTCTGAACGCAGGGTGAAACGGCGGGAGCCGGCAGATCCTCCGGGAACTGCCGGCTCTTTCACAAAAGGTAAAAGGAGAAAGCAATGCAGAAGCTGATCCTGGACATGATGGCCTCCGTCGGTGTGACCGAGGAAGAACTGAGAGCAAAGCGCGTGGTCAGTACCCCGTCCGGTGACGAACTGTCCTGGGAGTATCTCCATTATGTACAGACGCATCCCGTTCATTGGGATGTACCGACTGAGATCCTGTACGGGCGTAAGGATGCACTGAGTACCTATGGGACGATTGCCGCATTTGCCATGAGTCACGGGGCCGGGCTGACGGTGATGGAAAACGGGGAGCACTGGTTTCATACGGCGGAGCAGATGCGCTTTCTGGACAATTGGATCACGGAATGTGAGAATGCAGGGTAGCCGCTTCAGCCTGCGTTTTCATTTTTTGACATTATGATGGTAATTTGAAGGACATTATGCTATAATAAAAACATTCTCTGAGAATAATGCGCGGGTCATGTGTTTAGTCTGTGAAAAGCCCGGGCTTCTTCTCAAGCTCATCTTCGCGGAGGATGGAATAATGTATGAGGTCAAGCGCGACATGGAGCGACGAGGACGGGAAATGCCTGTCATCGTGCAGCCGCCGATGAAAAACGCTGAGTACAGCGTGGAGGAGATCCGGACATTCCTGCAGGAAATGTCCGGCAGGTACGATCTTGCCCGCGTGGTGGACCCGGTTGAATGCCGCATCCTGGAATTTGCCGAGGACGGAAAGGTCTCAATGAACGAGCGCTGCTACGGGATCTGGAACGCGGAGCAGAAGTGTATTAATTGCTCCAGCGCCCTGGCGTGCCGTACAAACCTTCATCAGGAAAAGGCTGAGCATTTTCAGGATCGGGATTATTTTATCCAGTCAAACCCCGTGAAGCTGAAACTGCAGGACGGAAGCACCTTTGATGCGGTCGTGGAGCTCGTGAATGTAAAGGGACCCGGATATGCCGGTGCCAATGACCGGGAGGCTGAGAACATCGGCAGCAGGGCCGCCCACTATCTTGCCCACCATGACAGCCTCACAAACGTCCTCAATGCTGACGCCTTCTATGAACTCTCCAGGGATATGGTAACGAACAGGCCCGAGACGCCCTGGGTGATGATCACGGGCAATATCATGAACTTTCGTCTGATCAATACGCTCTTCGGCGTCTTCAAGGGCAATGAGGCGCTGGTCAGAACAGCCTCTATGCTGCGGGAATTGTCTGAGCAGGCGAGGGGCCTGTGCGGGCGCCTGGGAGGCGACCAGTTTGCCGTACTCATCCCGCAGGGCAAGTATCATGAGAAGGCGCTGCAGGAGATCGCCGGGAGACTGACAAAGATCTACAGCAGCGGGATGTTCACCTTCTGCATCCACTTCGGTGTTTACATGATCGACGATCCGCACATTCCGGTTTCCGTCATGTGCGGGCGCGCCAATTCCGCCCTGCGCACGATCCGTGAGGATTTGACAAGAACATTCGCATATTTTGATGACAGCCTCCTGCAAAAGATCCTGCTTGAGCAGGCAGTGATCGGCGGCTTTGAAGAAGCCTTGAGGAACAGGCAATTCAAGATGTATCTGCAGCCCCAGGTCGACAGAGACGGCCGCATATTCGGCGCCGAGGCCCTTGTGAGATGGCAAAAAACCGATGGCAGCATCATGATGCCGGGCGACTTTATCGAGACGCTGGAGGGTGCGGGCCTGATTCAGAAGCTCGATATCTATATGTGGGAATGCGCGGTCAGACAGCTCAGTGCTTGGAAGGGGACAGAGAAAGGACAGCTTGCAATCTCGGTCAACATGTCTGCAAAAGATTTCTACAGTATTGATGTATATGATGTGCTGACAAGACTTGTGGAGAAATACGGCGTGGAGTGCCGCCTGCTTCGGCTGGAGATCACGGAAACAGCCTTGCTTGCTGAACCGGAAAAGAGCCTTAAGGTCGTTTCCAGACTGCGGGAGAGGGGCTTTTTCGTTGAGATCGACGACTTCGGAAGCGGCTACTCCTCGCTGAGTCTGCTGAAGAACATCAAGGCGGACATACTGAAAATCGACATGGGCTTTCTGCACGAAATCAACGACAGTGAGCGCAGTCGCATTATCCTGCGCTCGGTGATCAATCTGGCCGGCGATCTTGGGATGGAGGTCCTCACAGAGGGAGTGGAGACTGAACAGCAGCTTCAATGCCTTTCGGATATGGGCTGCAGTTCGTTCCAGGGTTACTACTTCTCCCGTCCGATCCCGGTTGAGGTGTTTGAAGCAAAGTACGCGGCAGTGGAATAAATATACAGCAGGCGGCCCGCAGAAGCAAAAAATAAAGCAGCAGCGGGCCGCTCTTAATCTGCCGGAAGGACCTTTCTGCGCATATGACAGGTCCTCCTTTTCGCTGCTCTTACGCCTGTCTGCCGGAATCTGACAGAGAGAAAAGCCCGTTTTCTGTCTATTTCGCCGATTGACAGAAAAAGCAATCAGCCTTTATAATATGCCATACTTTAAGGCGGTCCAGAGAGATCGGCAAGGCATGAAATCAAGGCTTGTGAGTGCTGTTTCACAGGCTTTGCATTGTTGTCTTACCGGTGGACGGTAAGGCTTTTGCTTTTCATGGGAGGCACTGCGCATGATTGTATTCGACCGAGTGAGAAAAATTGGCAGCAGCGAAGTCAGCCCTCTTTGTCTGGATACTGCACGCGCAGACTGCGCCTGCCTGAATCATGAAAAATATACACTGATGCCCGGTTTCTGCGATGTGCATGTGCATTTTCGCGAGCCGGGTTTTTCTTATAAAGAAACTATTAAAACCGGAAGTATTGCGGCGGCACACGGCGGGTATACGGCAGTGTGCACAATGCCGAATCTCAAGCCGGTGTGTGACAGTCCGGAACACCTACGGCTGCAGCAGGACAGCATTGACCGCAGCGCCTGCATTGGGGTCTACCCCTACGCCGCTATTACCAAGGACCAGGCAGGGGAGCAGCTTGCCGATCTCGAAGCCCTGGCCCCGCATGTGATCGCCTTTTCGGATGACGGGCATGGCGTGCAGTCGGAAGCGCTGATGCGCGAGGCCATGATACGGGCCAGGGATCTCGGCAAGATGATCGTTGCACACTGCGAGGACAACAGCCTCCTTCGCGGCGGTTATATTCATGAAGGAAGCTATGCCGCCCGCCACAGACACAAGGGCATTTGCAGTGAGAGCGAGTGGCGGCAGATCGAGCGGGATCTGAAGCTGGCGGAGGAGACCGGCTGTGCCTACCACATCTGCCACATCTCCACAAGCGAGAGCGTCTCCCTCATCCGGGAAGCAAAGAAAAGCGGCGTCAATGTAACGTGTGAAACAGCGCCGCACTACCTGCTGCTGGACGAGAACGACCTGGAGGAGGACGGCCGCTTCAAGATGAATCCGCCCCTTCGGGAAACCGCGGATCGCAAGGCGCTTCAGGACGGGCTGCTTGACGGCACTATCGACATGATCGCCACTGACCATGCGCCGCACAGCCCGGAGGAAAAGAGCCGGGGGCTCGCCGGCAGCGCCTTCGGCATCGTGTGTCTTGAGACGGCATTCCCGCTGCTGTATACGAATTTTGTAAAATCGGGCTTTATCTCCTTGGAGAAGCTGATGGAGCTTTTGGCATACAATCCGCGCAAGCGGTTTGGCATCCCGCTTGGGAATGACTTTTCCATCTGGGATCTTGAAGAACAATACACGATCAATCCTGAGGACTTCCTGTCCAAGGGGAGAGCGAGCCCCTTTACCGGCCGTCCGGTTTACGGCAGGTGTCTGCTCACGGTATATCAGGGGAATGCGGTTTATAAAGGAGAATATCATGGCGAAAAGAACGGACATTAAAAAAGTGCTGATTATCGGCTCCGGCCCCATTGTCATCGGTCAGGCGGCGGAGTTTGACTATGCCGGGACACAGGCGTGCCTCGCCCTCAAGGAGGAGGGCTATGAGGTGGTGCTGGTAAACTCCAATCCCGCCACCATCATGACAGATACATCCATCGCCGATAAGGTCTACATGGAGCCGCTGACCCTGGACTATGTGGCCAAGATCCTGCGCTATGAGCGGCCGGACGCCATCGTCCCCGGCATCGGCGGACAGACGGGGCTGAACCTCGCCATGCAGCTTGAGCGCAAGGGCATCCTGCGTGAGTGCGGCGTAAAGCTCCTCGGCACCAGCAGCGAGAGCATCGAACGGGCAGAGGACCGGGAGCTTTTCAAGGAGATGTGTCAGTCCATCGGCGAGCCGGTCATCCCCTCTGAAATTACCTATAGTCTGGAAGAGGCCAGAGCGGCGGCCGGCCGCATCGGATATCCGGTCGTACTGCGTCCGGCCTTCACCCTCGGCGGCACAGGCGGCGGATTTGCCAATAACGAGCAGGAGCTCAATGAGATCGGCGTCAATGCCTTCCGCCTCTCTCCGGTGCACCAGGTGCTCATCGAAAAGAGCGTCAAAGGCTACAAGGAGATCGAGTTTGAGGTCATGCGCGACTCCAACGATCACGCCATCACCATCTGCGGGATGGAGAATGTTGACCCCGTCGGCGTGCACACCGGCGATTCCATTGTGGTAGCGCCCATCCTGTCACTGAATGAGCACGACCTCAAAATGCTCAACGACAGCGCCATCAAGATCATTCGGGAACTCAAGATCGAAGGCGGCTGCAATGTGCAGTTTGCGCTCAATCCGACGAGCAGCGAATACTACCTCATCGAGGTAAACCCCCGCGTGTCCCGCTCTTCAGCCCTGGCAAGCAAGGCAAGCGGCTATCCCATCGCCCGTGTCACGGCAAAGATCGCCCTCGGCATGGCGCTGGAGGAGATCCCGGTCGCCGGCGGCACCGCAGCCATGGAGCCAAGCCTTGATTACATCGTCGCGAAGTTCCCGCGTTTTCCCTTTGACAAATTCACTTCCGCGCCCAACATCCTCGGCACCCAGATGAAGGCCACGGGCGAGGTCATGGGCATCGGCTCCAATCTGGAAGAGTGCCTTCTGAAATCCGTGTGCTCGCTGGAAATCGGTGTGGACCACTTCTTTATGCCGAAGTTCAGTTCCTGGAGCGATGATGAGCTTTTAAGCTATATCGCGGACTTCCGGCACGACGGGGTCTTTGCGGTGTTTGAGCTTCTCCGCCGCGGCGTCTCCATTGAGAAGCTGCACGAGGTCACCATGATCACGGAGCTCTTCCTGGAATCCTTCCGGAAGATCGTGGAAATGGAAAAGCAGCTCAAGGCCAGGGTCAACGATACGTCCCTGCTGCGCGAAGCAAAAAAGCTGGGCTTCTCGGACGGATGCATCGCGCGGCTCTGGAACCTCAGCGAGACGGAACTCTATGAGCGCCGGTGCAAGCTCGGCATCACGCCGGTCTTCCGCATGGTGGACACCCTGCACACCGGAAAATATATTGCGTATCTTTATTCCTCCTATACGGGTGAAAACGACTCGCGCCTGACTGAGAAGAAAAAGCTGGTGGTACTCGGCGCCGGGCCCATTCGCATCGGCCAGGGGGTGGAATTTGACTACTCCACCGTACACGCGGTCCAGACCATCAAACGCAACGGCTATGAGGCCATCATCATCAACAATAACCCCGAGACTGTCTCCACCGATTACACCACCGGCGACAAGCTGTATTTTGAGCCGCTGACGCCGGAGCATGTGATGGCGATCCTGGACTTTGAACAGCCCGAGGGCGTCATTGCCTCCCTCGGCGGACAGACAGCCATCAATCTGGCCCAGCCTCTGATGGAGCGCGGGGTCAGGATCGTCGGCACTGACTGCGCTGCCATTGAGCGGGCGGAGAACCGCGACAGCTTCGAGAAAATTCTGCTGGAGCTGGACATTCCCCAGCCCACCGGTACCGCTGTAACCAGGATTGAGGACGGGATCGAAGCCGCTCAGCGCATTGGCTACCCGGTGCTGGTGCGCCCCAGCTTTGTCCTTGGCGGGCGGGCCATGGAGATCGTTGCCAACGAAGAGATGCTGCGGCACTATCTCAAGACCGCTGTTGAAATCGACGCCGATAAGCCCGTGCTTGTGGACAAATACATCATGGGCCGTGAAGTGGAGGTGGACGCCATCTGCGACGGACGGGATGTGTTTGTCCCCGGCATCATGGAGCTGGTTGAGCGCACCGGTGTCCACTCCGGCGACTCCATCAGCGTGTATCCCTCCTTCTCCATTTCCAACAAGGTGAAGGGAATCATTCTCCAATACGCAAAGAAGCTGGGCCTCGGCATCGGGATCGTCGGCCTTTTCAACATCCAGTTTATTGTCGATAAAGAAGAGAATGTCTATATCATTGAGGTCAACCCCCGCTCTTCCCGTACCGTTCCGTTCCTTTCCAAGGCCACCGGCTGGTCTCTGGCGGATATCGCCACCGAAGTCATCATGGGCAAGAGCCTCAAGGAACAGGGCATCTTCGACCTCTATCCCGAGGAAAAGAAGCGCCATTATGTGAAGGTGCCGGTCTTCTCCTGGAACAAGATCAAAGGCCTGGACGCCTATCTCAGTCCCGAGATGAAATCCACCGGCGAGGCTATCGGCTATGACGACAAGCTCTCCCGCGCCATGTACAAGGCGCTGCAGGCCTCAGGCATGAAGCTGCAGAACTATGGCACGGTTTTCGTCACGCTGGCGGATGAGGACAAGGAGGAGGCTCTGTCCCTGGTGCGCCGCTTCTACGATATGGGCTTTAACATTGAGGCCACCGTCGGCACGGCAAAATTCCTCAAGGAGCACGGTATCCGCACCCGCATGCGCCGCAAAATCAGCGAGGGCAGCGAGGAGATCCTGGACTCCATTCGCGCAGGCTATGTTAGCTATATTATCAACACCCGTGCTGTACGGCGCGACAAGCATTTTGAAGATGGCGTTGCGATCCGCATGTGCGCTACCGAGAACAACGTGACCATCTTCACTTCCCTCGACACGGTGCGTGTCCTGCTGGATGTTCTGGAGGAGACGACCATTACCGTTTCCACCATTGATTCCTGAGCCATGCAGCAGGGAATCTTTACTGTGGCCGAAAACAGGCCTCTGAACGATAAGGTCTCGCGCCTTGTCCTGCGGGGGGATGCTTCGGCGGTCAAGAGACCGGGCCAGTTTGTTCAGCTGCGTCTGCCGGATCTCTATCTGCGCCGGCCTTTCTCGGTGTGCGACCGGGATGCCGACAGCTTCACCATCCTCTTTGAGATGGTCGGCAAGGGGACAGAGAAGCTGCGAGCTATGAAAACCGGCGATGAACTTGATGTTCTGACCGGCCTCGGGAACGGCTTTGACCTGAACGCCGGCGGTGACATGCCGCTGCTCATCGGCGGCGGCACCGGCCTGTCCCCGCTCTATTGGCTGGCAAAGGAATTAATGAAGCGGCAGAAACAGCCGATCGCGCTGCTGGGCTTCAACACCGTGTCCGATGTATTTTACGAGGACGCCTTCCGCACTCTTGGCGTGGAAACCGTTGTCTCGACGGTCGATGGCAGCTATGGCATGAAGGGCTTTGTCACGGAGGCTATGAACCGGGAGCATTCCGGCTTTTATGCCTGTGGGCCGGAGGCCATGATGAAGGCTGTGTGCGCGTGTACGGACAAGCCGGGACAACTGAGCCTTGACAAGCGCATGGGCTGCGGCTTCGGGGCCTGCATGGGCTGCACGGTGAAAACAAATAACGGCCTCAAGCGTATCTGCAAGGACGGGCCGGTGCTCTCAAGCGGGGAGGTAATATGGGAGATTTGAGCGTCAATCTCTGCGGGATCAAACTGGATAACCCTGTGATCCCTGCCTCCGGCACCTTCGGCTACGGATACGAATATGCGCAGCTGTACGATATCAACTGCCTCGGCACCTTCTCCTTCAAGGGCACTACCCTGGAGATGCGCGCAGGAAATCCGCTGCCCCGCATTGCGGAAACAAACGCAGGCATGCTCAATGCCGTAGGGCTTCAAAATCCTGGTGTGGACGCGGTGATCCGGGAGGAACTCCCAAAGCTGGCGAAGGTCTTTCATAAGCCTGTCATTGCCAACGTCAGCGGGTTTTCTGTGGCGGAATATGCGGAGGTCTGCCGCAGACTGGACGCTGTACCCGAGGTAGGCTGGCTGGAGGTCAACATCAGCTGCCCGAATGTTCACGGCGGGGGCATGAGCTTTGGAACCGATCCGAAAGCCGCCGCAGAAGTCACAAGAGCTGTGAAGGAAGCTGCCGCAAAACCCGTGATCGTAAAGCTCTCGCCCAATGTCACGGATATTGCGGAGATTGCCGGAGCCTGTGAAGACGCAGGGGCTGACGCGCTGAGCCTGATCAACACCGTCATGGCCCTGCGCATAGATCTCAAAACGAAAAGACCGGTGCTTGCCAATACGACCGGCGGGCTCTCCGGCCCGGCGGTGTTTCCGCTGGCCCTGCGCATGGTGTGGCAGGTGTACGAGGCTGTCAGTATCCCAATCATCGGCCTCGGCGGCATACAGAGCGCGGAGGACGTGATCGAGATGATGCTGGCCGGCGCGACGGCGGTGCAGCTTGGCGCTGCCAATCTGGTGAACCCCTTTGCCTGCCGGGATATCATTGATGCGCTGCCGGAAACCATGGAGCGCTATGGAATCAAGAAATTATCAGAACTTACAGGAGGTGCCCACTGATGGGAAAAGACGTGATCGTTGCCTGTGATTTTTCGGGTGCGGAGGAGACCTTTGCCTTCCTTGAAAGATTCACCGAAGAAAAGCCCTTTGTCAAGATCGGCATGGAGCTATTCTACGCTGCCGGCCCGCAGATCGTACGGGACATCAAGGCTCGCGGGCACAGGATCTTTCTGGATCTGAAGCTCCATGACATCCCGAATACCGTACAAAAGGCCATGCGGGTACTGTCCAATCTGGATGTGGATATCGTAAACCTCCACGCCGGCGGGACAGCTGCCATGATGCGCGCAGCGCTGGAGGGACTGACACGTCCGGACGGTACCCGTCCGCTGCTCATTGCGGTCACCCAGCTCACCAGCACGGACGAGCAGACCATGAAAAGCGAATTGCTCATCGACCGTGCGCTGGACGAGGTGGTCATGCACTATGCCCATAACGCCGCGCAGGCGGGGCTCGACGGCGTGGTGTGTTCACCGCTGGAAGCCGGCAAAGTCCATGAAAAATGCGGCGAGAGCTTTCTCACCGTCACCCCCGGCGTCCGTTTCGCAGACAATGAGATCGGCGACCAGAAGCGTGTCACAACGCCGGCACAGGCAAAGGAGCTGGGCTCTGATTATATCGTGGTAGGAAGGCCTGTCACGAAAGCGGCAGATCCTGTGGCTGCTTACCGCAGATGTGTAAAGGAGTTTGTGGGATGAAGAAAACGATTGCAAAGGATCTGCTGAAAATCGGGGCGGTCTTTTTCCGTCCGGACGAGCCCTTCACCTGGGCAAGCGGCATCAAAAGCCCCGTTTACTGTGATAACCGTCTGACCCTCACCGCCCCGGAGGTGCGGCTGGATGTGGAAAAGGGCCTTGCGGAGCTTATCCGGGAATACTACCCGGAGGCGGAGGTCCTGATGGGCACCTCCACCGCCGGTATTGCCCATGCGGCTATCACGGCGCACATCCTGAACATGCCCATGGGCTATGTGCGCTCCGGCGCAAAGGATCACGGGCGGCAGAACCAAATTGAGGGAAAGCTGGAGCCGGGACAGAAGGTCGTCGTGGTGGAGGATCTCATCTCCACCGGCGGGAGCGTCCTGGAGGTGGTCAATGTCCTGCGTGAGGCGGGAGCCCGGGTTCTCGGCATTGTCAGCATCTTTACCTACGGAATGAAGAAGGGCCTGGAGAGACTGCAGGCGGCTTCGGTGGAAAACCACTCCCTGACCGATTTTGATACCGTTGCCGCCGTTGCGGCAGAGGAAGGCTATATCCGCCCGGAGGACGTGGCACGGCTGATCGCCTTCCGCAATAACCCCTCTGACGAGAGCTGGATCGGGGAGGGCAGGGAATGAGGAGCCTGATCGACATCCTGGATTTTTCGGTGGAGGAGCTGCAGGAGCTAATTGATACCGCAAACGATATCATCGCCCATCCCGAAAAATACAGCGAACGCTGCCGCGGCAAGAAGCTTGCTACGCTCTTCTTTGAGCCCTCCACCCGCACGCGGCTGAGCTTTGAGGCCGCCATGTATGAGCTGGGCGGCAACGTGATCGGCTTTTCCGAGGCAAGAAGCTCCTCCGCTGCCAAGGGGGAGAGTGTGGCGGACACAGCCCGCGTCATCTCCTGCTATGCGGATATCATCGCCATGCGTCATCCGAAGGAAGGGGCGCCCCTCGTGGCTGCCATGAACGCCTCCATTCCCGTCATCAACGCCGGTGACGGCGGACACAATCACCCCACCCAGACCCTGGCGGATCTGCTGACCATCTATCGGGAGAAGGGACGCTTCGAGCATCTTACGGTGGGCTTCTGCGGGGACCTGAAATTCGGCCGCACGGTGCACTCGCTAATATGCGCGCTTTCGCGCTATGAAGACATCCGCGTTGTACTGATCTCACCGGAAGAGCTGAAGCTCCCCAGCTACGTCAAGAAGGATGTGCTGGCGGCAAATCATATCCCTTATGTCCAGACAACGGATCTCGAATCGGTCATGCCCGATCTGGATATCCTCTACATGACCCGGGTCCAGCGGGAGCGCTTTTTTAACGAGGAGGACTATCTGCGCCTCAAGGACAGCTACATTCTGACACCGGAGCGGCTCTGGAACGCAAAGGCGGATCTGAGCATCCTGCATCCGCTGCCGCGTGTCAATGAGATCAGCGTCGCCATTGACGACGATCCCCGTGCCTGCTATTTCAAACAGGTGCTCTACGGCAAATATATGCGCATGGCGCTGATCCTCAAGCTATTACAGGAGGCGGGAAGACTGTGAATATTGACTCCATCCAGAACGGCATTGTGATCGACCACATCACCGCCGGACAGGGCATGCGCCTGTATGAGCTGCTTGGCCTTGAAAAGCTCGAGTGCTCGGTTGCGATCATCAAAAACGTAGTCAGCCGCAAGCTCGGCAAGAAGGATATTATCAAAATCGACTCCGGCATCCATGTGGACTTTGATGTGATCGGCTATGTAGATCCCGGTGCTACGGTCAATATCATCCGGGAGGGCAGGCTTATTGAAAAGCGGACCATTGACATGCCGGAGACGCTTACAAACGTGATCTTCTGTAAAAATCCCCGCTGCATCACATCCACCGAGCAGGAGCTCAAGCATGTTGTGAAGCTGACCGACCGGAGAAACAAGGTATACCGCTGCCTCTATTGTGAGACGAAGGCGAACTGAGGGAGGACTCTATGAGAAAGGCTGCGATCATCATGGGCAGCGACAGCGATCTGCCCGTCATGGAAAAGGCTGTCAAGATCCTGCGGGAGCTGGAGATTCCCTTTGAGGCCCACGTCTATTCCGCACACCGAACCCCTGAGCAGGCGCGGGATTTTGCGCTGCATGCAAGAGAAAACGGCTTTGGCGTGATCCTTGCCGCCGCGGGAATGGCGGCACACCTGGCCGGGGCCATTGCCGCAAACACCACCCTGCCCGTCATCGGCATCCCCTGCAAGGGCCCGGCACTCGACGGGATGGACGCGCTGCTGTCCACGGTGCAGATGCCCTCCGGAATCCCGGTGGCGACTGTCGGGATCAATAATGGTGCCAATGCCGCCCTGCTTGCCGCCGAAATCCTCGCGGTGCAGGACGCGGCGCTTGCGGAAAAACTGCACGCCAGGCGGCTTGCCGATATGAAGGCTGTGCTGGACAAGGATGCCGGCATCGGCGAAAGACTTTGAGAAATCAAATATGAAGGAGATATAAACATGGAAAAGAAACTCGTTTACACCGGAAAGACCAAGAACGTTTACGCCCTTGATAACGGCAATTACCTGCTCAAGTTCAAGGATGACTGCACCGGCAAGGACGGCGTGTTCGACCCAGGCGAGAATTCTGTCGGTCTGACCATCGACGGTGTGGGTGATGTGAATCTTCGCATGTCCATCTATTTCTTTGAGAAGATCAACGCCGCCGGCATCCGCACACACTATGTCAGCGCTGATCTCAAGGATACTACCATGGAAGTGCTGCCCGCAAAGGTTTTCGGCAAGGGCCTGGAGGTCATTTGCCGTCACAAGGCCGTGGGTTCCTTTATCCGCCGCTACGGCGATTATATCGAGCCGGGCGCCGATCTGCCCGCTTATGTGGAGATGACCTTTAAGAATGATGAAAAGGGTGACCCCCTCGTCACCAAGGACGGTCTGATCGTTCTCGGTGTCATGAGCGGCGAGCAGTATGATGAGATCAAGCGCATGACCCAGCAGATTACGCAGATCGTTGCCGATGAGATGAAGGCGCGCGGTCTGGTGCTTTATGACATCAAGTTCGAGTACGGCTACGATGCCGACGGCAAGGTCATGCTCATTGACGAGATCGCCTCCGGCAACATGCGTGTATATAAGGATGGGGAGTACATTGACCCGATGACTCTCTCCCGTCTGTTTTTTGCCTGATGGGCGGTTTCTTCGGCGCCATATCCAGGCGCGACATTGTTCTTGACGTTTTCTTCGGAACCGACTATCACAGTCATCTCGGCACACGCAACGCCGGTATGGCGATCTGGAACAGGGAAGAGGGCTTCTGCCGTCAGATCCACTCCATCGCAAATACTCCCTTCCGTACGCGCTTTGAAAAGGACCTTGCTGATTTCAAGGGCTCCAGCGGCATAGGCTGCATCAGCGACTCCGATCCGCAGCCGCTGCTGGTTCGCTCCCATCTCGGCATTTATGTCATCACCACGGTGGGGCAGATCAACAATGCTGAGGAACTGGTGGAGACTTATTTCTCGGACCACGGCCACCAGCTTATGGCGATGAGCTCCGGAAAGATCAACATGACGGAGCTGGTTGCAGCCCTCATCAACGAGTGCGAGTCTCTCCCTGAGGGAATTCTGAACGCCCAGAGGCAAATCGACGGGTCGATGACGATCCTGCTCATGACTTCTGACGGGGAGATCATTGCCGCCCGCGACCGCTTTGGCAGGCTCCCTGTGCTCATTGGCGCTGACAGGGACGGTCACTGTGTTGCCTTTGAATCCTTTGCCTATCAGAAGCTCGGATACCACAGCGTACACGAGCTTGGCCCGCAGGAGATTGTGCGCATAACGGCTGATGGCTATGAGACGCTGTCACCTCCCACGGATAAGATGAAAATCTGCGCCTTTCTCTGGACCTATTACGGGTATCCGAACTCCAATTATGAGGGCGTGAACGTGGAGCTTATGCGCTATCGCAACGGGGAAATCATGGCCCGTGACGAGAAGGCTGCCGGTAAAATGCCGAATGTGGATTATGTGGCGGGCGTACCGGACTCCGGCATCCCGCATGCCATTGGCTATGCCAACCACAGCGGCAAGCCCTTCGCACGGCCCTTCGTCAAGTATACGCCGACCTGGCCGCGATCCTTTATGCCTGCCAACCAGGATGTGCGCGATCAGGTGGCGAAGATGAAGCAAATTCCTGTGCCCGAACTGATTGAGGACAAGAAGCTCCTGTTTGTGGATGACTCCATCGTCCGCGGTACCCAGCTGCAGGGCACGGTGGATTTTCTCTTTGAATCCGGAGCTGCCGAGGTACACATGCGCTCGGCCTGCCCGCCCATCATGTATGCCTGCAAGTATTTGGCCTTTTCCCGCAGCAACAGCGACCAGGATCTTCTGGCCCGCCGCGTTGTCCGGAAGCTCGAAGGTGAAGCGGGACTCAAGCATCTGGAGGAATACAGCGACGCTTCCACTGAAAGAGGACAGTGCCTGCTGCACGCCATCTGTGAAGAGCTGGGCTTCGATTCCCTGGGTTATCAGTCTCTGGACGGCCTGCTGGAGGCCATCGGCATCGACCATGAAAAAATCTGCACTTACTGCTGGACAGGAAAGGAATAAGAGTCATGACCAAGTCGCATTCCGCCTCGTACGCCGCCGCCGGTGTGAACATCGAAGCCGGATATGAAGGCGTAAAGCTCATGAAAAAGCATGTGGAGCGCACCGTGATCCCCGGCGTCGTATCGGATATCGGCGGTTTCGGCGGCCTGTTTTCTCCTGATTTTGCCGGCATGCGCGAGCCCGTTCTGGTCTCCGGCACGGACGGTGTCGGCACCAAGCAGCGCATTGCCCAGCTGATGGGAAAGCACGACACCGTGGGCATCGACTGCGTGGCCATGTGTGTCAACGATATCGTATGCTGCGGCGCAAGGCCTCTGTTCTTCCTGGACTATATCGCCATCGGCAAGAACGATCCCGAGAAGGTCGCGACGCTGGTCTCCGGTGTTGCCGAGGGCTGTGTGCGCGCAGACTGCGCTTTGATCGGCGGCGAGACGGCCGAGCATCCCGGTACCATGCAGCCGGATGACTACGATCTGGCGGGGTTCTCTGTGGGGCTTGTTGACAGAGAGAAGGTCATCGATCGCAGCAGGGTCGGCAAGGGCGACGCCGTGATCGCGCTCGCGTCCAGCGGTCTGCACTCCAACGGCTTCTCTCTGGTGCGCAAGGTCTTTGATGTGGAGCGCGCCGATCTTGGCGTATATGTTCCCGAGCTGAGCATGACACTCGGCGAGGCGCTGCTGACCCCGACAAAGATCTATGTGAAGTCGGTCCTCTCGGCAATCGAGATTGCCGATGTGCACGGTATCAGCCACATCACGGGCGGCGGCTTCTATGAGAATATTCCGCGCTCAGTTCCGGAGGGCTTTTGCGCCAGAATTGAGAAGCGTGCCGTAAAGGTGCCGCCCGTCTTCACGCTCCTGCAGGAGAAGGGACAGATCCCTGAGCGGGATATGTTCAATACCTTCAACATGGGCGTCGGCATGATCCTGATCGTCTCCGCAGATACGGCGGACAGGGCGCTTCACGCCCTGCAGGACGCCGGTGAAAATGCCTATATGATCGGTGAAATCGCCGGGGGAGAGGACAAGATATGTCTCATATAAGAGCGGCCGTGCCGGATGGCATTCTCGCCGGGGCAATGGTTTCCATCGGCGGCACGGTGCTGCTGTCTGTTGATAACCGTTATATCGGGGCGGCGCTGTTCAGTATCGCACTGCTGGTCATCTGCTATTTCGGCTTCAATCTCTATACCGGCAAGGTGGGCTTTCTCTGGAACACCCACGGCAGAGCGGAGCTCTCCATGGCCTTCCTGGGCCTTCTGGGAAATCTCATCGGCGCCGTGCTTTCCGCTTTGCTGATCGCTGCGGCTCTGCCGCAGCTTCGGGAGACTGCCATAGCTGCCTGCGAAAAACGCCTTGTGCAGCTTCCGGTACAAACCCTGCTGCGCGGTTTCTTCTGCGGGATCCTGATGTACAGCGCCGTTTGGATCTATCGGGAGAAAAAAACCGCAGCCGGTATTCTCTTCTGCATCCCGGTTTTCATTCTCGCTGGCTTTGAGCATTCCGTTGCGGACATGTTCTATTTTGCGCTTGCCGGGCTCTTCACACCAAAAGCGCTTGTCTTCATCCTGCTTGCGGTGCTCGGAAACAGTCTCGGCGGCATGTTTATCCCAGCAGTCCAGAGCCTGAAAGGAGAGAAAAAGCCATGACAAAAGCAAAAATTGCCGTGCTGGTCTCCGGCGGCGGCACCAATCTGCAGGCCCTGATCGACGCGGAGAGAGCCGGCAAAATCAAAAGCGGCGAGATCGTGCTGGTCGTCTCCAACAGCGCCTCTGCCTATGCGCTGGAACGGGCGAAAAACGCCGGGATCGAGAGCCTGACCCTCACGCGCAAGGACTGCGGCGGGCAGGAATCTTTCGAGAAAAAGCTCATGGAAGCGTTGGATGAGAGGGGGATTGACCTCATCATTCTCGCGGGCTTTATGAGCATTCTGAGCGAGCGCTTCACGGCACATTATCCGAAACGCATCATCAACATCCACCCGGCTCTGATCCCCGCTTTCTGCGGCAAGGGCTATTATGGACTGAAGGTACACGAGGCAGCGCTGAGCTGCGGTGTCAAGGTCACCGGCGCCACCGTGCACTACGTCAACGAGATCCCGGACGGGGGAGAGATCATTCTCCAGAAGGCGGTCAATATCCGACCCGGCGACACAGCGGAGCTTTTGCAGCGGCGTGTCATGGAGCAGGCGGAGTGGAAGCTCCTGCCCCGGGCGGCGGAGCTTGTCTGCCGGAAACTTATGAGAGAGAAAGGAAAACGCATATGAATATCTATGAAGTCGGCTCGATCGCCGAAAAGCTTGCAGGCAACACCTACCCCGGCCGCGGCATCATCCTCGGCCTGACGCCGGACGGCACGCGCTCTGTCGCGGCCTACTTCATCATGGGCAGGAGCGTCAACAGCCGCAATCGCGTCTTCCTCTCCGAGCCTGACGGCATCCGCACGCAGGCCCATGATCCGGCCCTGCTGAAGGATCCGAGTCTCATCATCTACCACCCCGTGCGCGAATACGGGGACTGGCTTATCGTCACAAACGGCGACCAGACCGATACCGTTTGGGAAACTCTAAAGAAGGGCGGGGACTTTGAAAGCGCCCTGCGCACACGCTGCTTTGAGCCGGACGGGCCCAATTGGACGCCGCGCATTTCCGGCCTGATTGATCTCAAGACAGGGGAATACAGACTCTCCATTCTCAAATCCGCCGATGCCGAGGGCTCTGCCTGCCTGCGTCAGACCTTTGAATACGCGCCGCTGCCCGGGCTTGGACACTTTCTGCACACCTATGTCTGTGACGGGGACCCCATTCCCAGCTTTCAGGGTGAGCCAGAACGGGTGGAGACCCTGGACGATATCGACGCCTATACCGATCTCTTGTGGAAAAACCTGAACGCAGACAATAAGATCTCTCTCTATGTACGCTATACCGCGCTCAAGGGAGGGGCCGTTGAGCAGCGCATTGTCAATAAACACATTTGATGGAGGCAGAGCATGAAAGAATTTGAACTCAAGTACGGCTGCAACCCCAACCAGAAGCCCGCAAAGATCTATATGAAGGATGGCTCCGAACTGCCTGTCACGGTTCTCAACGGCCGCCCCGGCTATATCAACTTCCTTGATGCCCTTAACTCCTGGCAGCTTGTCAAGGAATTGAAGGAGGCTACGGGTCTGCCTTCTGCCGCATCCTTCAAGCACGTCTCCCCGGCAGGCGCTGCGGTGGGTCTTCCTCTTTCCGAGACTGACAGGAAGATCTACTTCGTGCATGAAGATGCAGCGCTCAGCCCCATCGCCTGTGCGTATATCCGCGCCCGCGGGGCAGACCGCCTGTGCTCTTACGGCGACTGGGCCGCCCTCAGTGATACCTGCGACGCCGCCACCGCCGCTTACCTGAAGGACGAGGTGTCCGACGGCATCATCGCTCCCGGCTACACCGAAGAGGCACTTGAGATTCTTAAAACCAAGAAAAAGGGCGCCTATAACGTCGTACAGATCGACCCTGCCTATGTTCCCGCTGCGCAGGAGTGCAAGGATGTGTTCGGCGTCACCTTTGAGCAGGGGCACAATAGCTTCCGCATTGATGAGAGTCTGCTTGAGAATATCGTGACTGAGAATAAGGATCTTCCGCAGCAGGCGAAGATCGACATGATCGTTGCGCTCATCACTCTCAAATATACCCAGTCCAACTCCGTCTGCTACGTAAAGGACGGGCAGGCCATCGGCGTCGGCGCCGGCCAGCAGAGCCGTATCCACTGCACACGCCTTGCCGGTCAGAAGGCTGACAACTGGTATCTGCGTCAAAATCCCAAGGTGCTGGGTCTGCCTTTCATCGACGGCATCCGCCGTGCTGACCGGGACAACGCCATCGACGTCTACACCTCTGATGAATATGACGACATCCTGCGTGACGGCGAGTGGCAGAAGGTCTTCAAGGTACAGCCCGAGGTTCTGACCGCAGAGGAGAAAAAAGCCTGGATCGCTACGCAGAGCGGTGTGACCTGCGGCAGCGACGCCTTCTTCCCCTTCGGCGACAACGTAGAGCGCGCGCGCAAGTCCGGCGTGCAGTACATTGCAGAACCTGGCGGCTCCATCCGTGACGATCATGTGATTGATACAGCCAACAAGTACGGCATTGTCATGGCCTTCACCGGCATGCGTCTTTTCCACCACTAAGGGAAGGAGAACCGTATGAAAGTACTGGTTGTCGGAGGCGGCGGGCGTGAGCACGCCGTGATCCGAAAGCTCAGAGAGAACGGGGACATTACGGAAATCTATGCGCTGCCCGGAAACGGCGGCATCGCTGCGGATGCGGAATGTGTGCCCATTGCCGCGACTGATATTCCTGGCATCACAGCCTTTGCGGCGGAGAAGGGGATCGACTATGCCGTCGTGACCCCGGATGACCCGCTGGTACTTGGCTGTGTGGACGCACTGGAGGAAAAGGGGATTGCCTGCTTCGGCCCGCATGCCAATGCTGCCATCATTGAGGGAAGCAAGGTTTTTTCAAAAAACCTCATGAAGAAATACGGCATTCCGACCGCCGGCTATGAGACCTTTGAGGACCTTGACGCGGCACTTGCCTATCTGGAGACTGCTCCGCTGCCCACGGTCATCAAGGCTGACGGCCTCGCCCTCGGCAAAGGCGTCATCATCGCCGGGACGCGTGAAGAAGCCCGCGCCGCCGTCACCGATATGATGCAAAACGGCCGCTTCGGCAAGAGTGGAGAGCGCATCGTAATCGAGGAATTCCTCGAAGGGCCGGAGGTATCCGTGCTCGCCTTTACGGACGGCAAGACGGTCAAGCCCATGGTCTCCTCCATGGATCACAAACGTGCAGGGGATTACGACACCGGTCTCAACACCGGCGGTATGGGAACAGTCGCGCCGAATCCCTTTTTCACCCCGGAGATCGCCGCACGGTGCATGGAGGAAATCTTTCTGCCCACCGTCGCCGCCATGAATGCCGAGGGCAGAGTCTTCAAGGGCTGTCTTTATTTTGGCCTCATGCTCACATCGGGCGGGCCAAAGGTCATCGAGTACAATTGCCGCTTCGGTGATCCGGAAACCCAGGTGGTGCTGCCGCTTTTGGAGAGCGATCTCTTCACCGTCATGCGTGCCGTTACGGAGGAGCGCCTTGCCGAGACGGAGGTGCGCTTTCGTGAGAAAAACGCCTGCTGCGTGATCCTCGCCTCCAAGGGTTATCCGGAGAGCTATCAGAAGGGTTACCCGCTTACCATCCCGGAGAGTGTGCGGGAACAGGTCTATGTTGCGGGCGCGAGGCTTCAGGATGGGAAGCTTGTCACTGCCGGCGGGCGTGTCGTGGGCTGCACGGCTGTCGGGGATACGCTGGCTGAGGCGGTCAGCGCAGCCTACAAGATCGCCGATCAGGTAAAGTTTGAGAACGCATACTGTCGCCGTGACATCGGGGCCAGGGCCCTGCAGGCGGCGCAGGAGGTTTGAAATGGTATTTCGCGTATTTGTAGAGAAAAAACCGGGACTGGACAATGACGCACAGAGCCTTCTGAACGACGCCAGAACACTACTTGGCATTCAGGGGCTGGAGCGTGTACGGCTCTTGAACCGCTACGACGCAGACAATATCAGTGAAGAGCTCTTCAACTATGCGGTCAGAACTGTCTTCTCCGAACCGCAGCTTGATCTGACGTACACACACCCGGAGCTGGGGGAGGCAAGGGTCTTCGCTGTTGAATACCTGCCGGGGCAATTCGACCAGCGGGCCGATTCCGCTGCACAGTGTATTCAGATCATCTCTCGGGGTGAGCGTCCCCTTGTGCGCTCGGCCAAAGTATATGCCCTGTACGGAAAACTCACCGACACGGAGATCGACGAGATCAAAAAATACGTCATCAACCCCGTGGAGGCGCGGGAGGCTTCACTTGATACGGCGGATACCCTGGCCGTACAGTATGAGATTCCAACCACGGTGGAGACGCTGCACGGTTTTACAAAGCTCAGCCGCGCAGAACTGGAGAACTTTGTTGTACACTATGGCCTTGCCATGGATGCCGATGATATTGCTTTCTGCCAGGCATATTTCCAGAAGGAAGGCCGCGATCCCACCATCACGGAGATCCGGGTGCTGGATACCTATTGGTCGGACCATTGCCGCCACACCACCTTCAACACCGTGATCGACAGCGTAAGCTTTGAAGATTCACTGCTCCAGAATGCGTATGAGGCATATCTGGAGACCCGCCGCGCCCTGAAGCGCAAAAAGCCGGTGTGCCTCATGGATTTGGCGACGCTTGCCGTCAAAGCCCTGCGAGAGCAGGGAAAGCTTGAAAAGCTCGACGAGTCGGAGGAGATCAATGCCTGCACGGTCAGGATCACGGTAAAGACGGACGGGAAGGACGAGCCCTGGCTTCTGCTCTTTAAGAACGAGACGCACAACCATCCCACAGAGATCGAGCCCTTTGGCGGCGCGGCCACCTGCATCGGCGGCGCGATCCGCGATCCGCTTTCAGGCCGTGCGTATGTTTACGGGGCCATGCGCGTGACCGGCGCCG
Organism: Oscillospiraceae bacterium; assembly: GCA_902761635.1. Classification (GTDB taxonomy): domain Bacteria; phylum Bacillota; class Clostridia; order Oscillospirales; family Oscillospiraceae; genus Limivicinus. The sequence continues at coordinate 96,153 of CACWLG010000003.1, forward strand.
CAGATCCCACGGTTCCAATCAGCGAAACGCTGCCCGGCAAGCTTCCCCAGCGCAAGATCGTCACCACGGCTGCGGCGGGATATTCCTCTTACGGCAATCAGATCGGGCTTGCCACCGGCATTGTGGACGAGCTCTATCACCCCGGCTATGCCGCCAAGCGTATGGAAATCGGCGCAGTCATCGCTGCGGCTCCCGCAGAGAATGTGCGGCGCGAAACGCCGGCAGCGGGGGATGTTGTGATCCTCCTCGGCGGCAGCACCGGTCGTGATGGCATCGGCGGCGCCACCGGCTCTTCCAAGGCGCACAATGCGCACTCAGTCGAGACCTGCGGTGCCGAAGTGCAGAAAGGAAACGCCCCCGAGGAGCGCAAGCTCCAGCGGCTTTTCCGCAACGGAGACGCTTGCCGCATGATCAAGCGCTGCAACGACTTCGGCGCAGGCGGCGTATCCGTGGCCATAGGTGAGCTTGCCGACGGTCTTGATATTGATCTCAACAGAGTACCCCGCAAGTACGAGGGCCTGGACGGAACCGAGCTTGCCATCAGCGAATCGCAGGAGCGCATGGCCGTAGTGGTTGATGCACGGGATGCGGATGCCTTTCTTGCTCTGGCAGCTCAGGAAAATCTGCAGGCCTGTCCTGTTGCCGTTGTGAAAGCGGAGCCTCGTCTGACCATGCGCTGGAACGGTGAGACCATTGTTGATCTGAGCCGTGCTTTCCTTGATACAAACGGCGCAGAAAAACACATCACTGTCTCTGTTGCAGCGCCGCAGACGTATCGCAGACAGGTTTCCGGCAGCTTTGCGGAGAACTACAGGTCTCTTGCCTTGGATCTCAACTGCTGCTCCAGGCGCGGGCTCTCCGAGCGCTTTGACTCCACCATCGGGGCCGGAACCGTACTCATGCCCTTCGGCGGCAGGAACCAGCTCACGCCCATCCAGGCCATGGTACAGAAAATCTCCGTAGAGAAGAAGCACACGGATGACTGTTCTCTGATGGCTTGGGGCTACAATCCCTTCATCACCGAGAAGAGCCCTTATCACGGGGCCTTTATCGCGGTGATCGAATCTGTATGCAAGCTGGTTGCGACGGGCGCAAAGTTTGAAGATGTTTACCTGAGCTTTCAGGAGTATTTTGAACGTCTCGGAAAGGATGCCAAACGCTGGGGAAAACCGCTTGCGGCTCTGCTTGGCGCCTTCCGGGCTCAGATGGATCTGGGGATCGGGGCCATCGGCGGCAAGGATTCCATGAGCGGCTCCTTTGAAAAGCTCGACGTGCCGCCGACGCTGGTTTCCTTTGCGGTCACGACAGAAAAACAGCAGAATATCGTCTCTCCCGAGCTCAAGGCGGCCGGGCATTATCTGATGCGTCTTGCACCGGAATATGATGAGAACGGCCTGCCCGTGGCTTCGTCGCTGATAAAGCTTTTTGACCGGGTCACAAAGCTGCTGCGCAGCGGTGAAGCTGTGTCATGCTGCACGCCGGGCTATGGCGGCATTGCGGAAGCGGTATTCAAGATGGCGCTCGGCAACGCCGTGGGCGTCACTTTTCAAGACGGGCTGAGCGTGGATGCTCTCTTCGGCTATGATTACGGTGCCTTCCTGCTGGAGACAAAGGAAATCCTTCCCGACGCGCAGATGATCGGCCGCACAGTCGAAAGGCCGACGCTGTGCCTGGATGGGGAAGAGCTTACACTCTCTGACCTGCTTGCAAGCTATGAAAACCGCCTCGAGCCGGTATACAGCTGCAACATCCCAACCGCAGCACAGAAGATGGAAACCTTCACTTACCACTGTGAAAAACGCGCTGCGCCCGCTTATCTGTGCGCAAAGCCCATGGTCCTGATTCCGGCCTTCCCAGGCACCAACTGTGAATATGACAGCGCAAAAGCTGTGCGCGACGCCGGCTGCGATGCGGAGATCTTTGTTATCAACAATCTCAGCGCCGACGGCATTGCGCGCAGTGTGGAGAGCTTTGCCGAAAAACTGAAAACAGCACAGATCGTGTTCATCCCCGGCGGCTTTTCCGGCGGTGACGAACCGGACGGGTCCGGCAAATTTATCACCGCCTTTTTCCGCAACGCCGCCGTCAAGGAGGGGGTGGCGGCACTTTTGGAAAAACGCGACGGCCTTATGTGCGGCATCTGCAACGGCTTCCAGGCGCTGATCAAGCTGGGGCTGGTGCCTTATGGGAGAATCATGGAACCCGACGAGAGCTGCCCGACGCTGAGCGTTAATACCATCGGCCGCCACCAGTCCCGGATCGTTCGCACGCGCATTGCGTCCAATAAATCCCCGTGGCTTGCGCTGACCAACGTGGGGGATGTTTACAGCGTTCCGATCTCCCATGGCGAGGGGCGTTTCCTGGCGGATGAGGCGCTGATCCATTCTCTGGCGGAAAACGGTCAGATCGCCACACAGTATGTAGACTTTGAGGATAAAGCTACGGGCGACGTGCACTTCAATCCCAACGGTTCGCTCTTTGCCATAGAGGGCATTACCTCCCCGGATGGTCGCGTCTTCGGCAAGATGGGCCACTCTGAGCGCATTGGCGCTGGTCTCTATCGCAATGTTCCCGGCAATTACGATATCCGCATGTTTGAAGCGGCAGCAAAATACTTTCACTGAAGCATAATAAAAAAAGAAAAAAGAGGTACGACCATGACTTACAAAACCGATATTGAGATCGCGCAGGAATGCGTCATGCAGCCCATCGGGGAGATTGCGCGCCGAGCTCATGTGGATGAAAGGTATCTGGAGCAGTATGGCCGTTATAAGGCAAAGATCGACCCGGCGCTGCTGCGGGAGACAGATCGGGAAAACGGCAGGCTCGTGCTTGTCACGGCGATCACTCCCACTCCTGCCGGAGAGGGTAAGACCACCACAACCATCGGCCTGGCAGACGGTCTGCGGCGCATTGGCAAGGATGTCGTCGTGGCTTTGCGTGAGCCGTCCCTCGGCCCTGTTTTCGGGATCAAGGGCGGCGCAGCCGGAGGCGGCTATGCTCAGGTGGTGCCCATGGAGGATATCAACCTCCACTTTACCGGTGACTTTCATGCCATCGGCGCCGCCAACAACCTGCTGGCTGCCATGCTCGACAACCATATCCAGCAGGGCAACAGCCTGCATATCGACCCTCGCCGCATTACCTGGAAGCGCTGCGTAGATATGAATGACCGACAGCTCCGCTTTGTGGTGGACGGCCTCGGCGGCAAGGTCAACGGCACGCCGCGCGAAGACGGCTTCGACATTACCGTAGCAAGCGAGATCATGGCGGTATTCTGCCTGGCTTCCTCCATTACCGATCTCAAGGAGCGCCTCAGCCGCATCATCGTAGGCTACAGCTATGAGGGCAAACCTGTCACCGCCGGTGACCTCAAGGCAGTCGGCGCCATGGCGGCCCTCCTGAAGGATGCACTCAAGCCCAACCTGGTGCAGACACTGGAGGGAACGCCCGCTTTTGTGCACGGCGGACCCTTTGCCAACATCGCCCACGGCTGCAACTCTGTCATGGCAACGCGCATGGCGATGAAGATGGGCGATTATACCGTTACGGAGGCCGGCTTCGGTGCGGATCTTGGGGCAGAGAAATTCCTCGACATCAAATGCCGTATGGCGGGACTGAAGCCTGACGCGGTGGTGATCGTCGCCACAGTCCGCGCGCTCAAAATGCATGGAGGCCTGCCCAAGACGGAGCTCAATACAGAAGACCTCGGTGCACTGGAGAAGGGTGTCCCGAATCTGCTGCGTCATGTGTCCAACATTCGGTACGTCTATGGCCTGCCCTGTGTGGTTGCTGTCAACCGCTTCCCTTCGGATACAGATGCAGAGATTGATTTCATCATAGAAAAGTGTCGTGAACTCGGCGTCAACACAGTGCTCTCCACTGTCTGGGCCGAGGGAGGCAAGGGCGGAGAAGCGCTGGCACGTGAGGTCGTTCGGCTCTGCGAGGAAGAGAAGGGCGATTTCCGCTTCTCCTATGAACTCGACTGCAGCATGGAGGAAAAGATCCGGGCAATCGTCACGCGGATATACGGCGGCAGAGACATCAGCATTCTGCCTGCTGCCCAGAAGCAGATTGACGAACTTACAAAGCTCGGCTTTGCAGGGCTCCCGGTCTGCATCGCCAAGACCCAGTATAGCTTTTCCGACGATCCCACGAAGCTTGGCGCGCCGGAGGATTTCACCGTCACGGTGAAAAATGTCAAGGTCTCGGCCGGTGCCGGCTTTATCGTAGTCCTCACGGGCGACATCATGACCATGCCGGGGCTGCCCAAGGTCCCCGCTGCCGAGAAGATCGACGTGGATGAGGACGGCAGAATCAGTGGTCTTTTCTAAGCGGGATCGTTAAGGAGAACGGATTATGAAATCCAAGAAGTTATCGGAAAAGCCGTGGTATAACGGCGCAGTAATTGCCTGTATCGGCGTGGCATTTTTTGCGCTTTTGATGAATCTCGGCACGGTGCTTTCTTCTGTGAAAGATTTCCTCGGAAATTTCGATTCTGTCATGTTGGGTGTCGTTTTTGCGTATATATTGAATCCGCTTGCTGCGTTTTTTGACAACAAGGTTCTGGGAAAACTCATGAGAAAAGGGAATACGCGCTGGTACATCTCCGTGACGCTGGGAATCGTGACAGCGATTCTGGCCCTGCTGCTTCTGATTGGCACGCTGATTCCCCAGCTTGTGCAGAGCATTTCCCTCTTTGCAGACAACTATGAAGAATATGCCGAAACACTTATCAACTGGCTCAAGGGGAGCCGACTGGAAGCGATACTCAAAACCGAAAAGCTGCAGACGCTTTCACAGAACGCCTTGGCCTCCATTTCTGATTTCGTGCGTGAAAACGCCGGCAGAATCCTGAGCGCCGCAGCAAACTCCGGCAAGGGCATCATTTCCACAGCAATCGCAATGATCGTCGGCGTCTACCTGCTTGCCGACAAAGAGCGGGTCCTGAACGGCCTTTCACGCCTGGTACAGATATTTCTTCGCAAAGAGACGGCTGAGAACGCTCTCAGCTTTATAAAGCGTTGCGATAAGATCCTCATGAGTTATCTGGGGCAGAGCCTTCTGGAGTCTGTGATCGTCGGCGCTGTCAATGCTGTTTTTATGCTGGCCTGCGGGATGCAGTATGCGGGCCTGATTTCTGTGATTGTCGCGGTGACGAATCTAATCCCCAATTTTGGCCCTATTATCGGCATGGTCATCGGTGCCTTTGTCCTGCTGCTGGTCAATCCGCTTCACGCGCTGATGTTCTTTATCTTCTCCATCGTCCTCCAGTTTGTGGACGGCTATATCCTCAAACCGAAGATTTTCTCCGGCTCTCTTGGCGTCTCCGGCCTTCTGATCCTGGTAGCCGGCATCGTTCTGGGCAATCTCTTCGGCGTTATGGGGATGCTGCTCTCAATCCCTGCTGCTGCAATCATGAGCTTTATCTATCAGGACTACTTCCTTCCGCGGCAGGAAACACGCCGTGCGCAGAAATAAACCTAAGGCAACACCGCACAATCCGCCTTCGGCATCTCCTGGAAAATTTGTGCCCTGATTTCGTCACTTTTTCTTGAGGTACACAAAGTACATCTGCGAATTATGCGGTATTGCCCTAATAAAGAAAAGCAAGAGCACAGACGTTGATCCGGAAATCCGGTTCAACGTCTGTGCTCTTGTCCGAGAGAATCCTTGCCGATGAATGCGGGATCACGTCTTCGGCACAGTGTCCATACCGTACCGCTGATGATCGTACCGTGAAACAGACCTGGCGGCTCGATTCTTATTTGGACTTGCGATACATAAAAGCGCGCGCGGCTTGAATGGCAATTTTGTAGGGCAGGGGGCGCAGAGCCTGGTCAGCTTCCTGAAGCTTGTCCCGGATCGGGATACTCTGCGGGCAGTGCTGTTCACATTTTCCGCATCGGATACACTGTGAGGCAAACCCCGGCTCCCTTGTCAGTCCCACGGTTTGGATAAACTGTCTGCGTCCGGCGCTCTTGGATTCGGAAAACATGGTGTTATAGCTGCGGAAAATTCCGGGGATGTCCACCCCTTTGGGACATGGCATGCAATACCGGCAGCCGGTGCAGCCGACCTTCTCCTTCTCACGGATTGCGCATGTGACCTTCTCCAGCGTTTCAAAATCTTCCGCAGTGAAGGCACCCGCCGTGGCTTCGCTTGCGGTGCGGCAGTTTGCCTCTACCATCTCAACGGAGTTCATGCCGGAGAGAACGACTGTGACCTCCGGCTGATTGTACAGCCAGCGAAGGCCCCATTCCGCAGGACTCCAATTGCGGGCGCTCTCCTTCATGGCCTGCTTTGCCGCCTCAGGCAGCATGTTGACGAGCTTGCCGCCTCGCAGCGGTTCCATGATCATCACCGCGAGGCCTTTTGCGGCAGCAGCCTGCAAACCGGCTTTGCCCGCCTGGGAGACCTCATCCAGATAATTATACTGGATCTGACAGAAATCCCAGTCATAATCCTGCAATATCTTCAGGAAATTCTCCGTGTTCCCGTGATAAGAAAAGCCGATATTGCGAATGGAGCCGTTCTGCTTTTTCTCCTCAATCCACTCCAGAATACCGACCTTCTTCAGCTTTTCCCACATAGCCACATCGGTCAGATGGTGCATAAGATAATAATCCACGTAATCTGTACGCAGGCGGCTGAGTTCCTCATTGAAATAGCGATCCAGTGCCGCACGATTCCCTACCAGATACTGGGGCAGCTTGGTCGCAAGCTTGATCTTTTCCCGGATGTGGTTGCGTTCAAAGATTTCTCCCACAGCGGCCTCACTGCCGGGATAGATATAGGCGGTATCGTAGTAATTGACGCCGTTGCGATAAGCGGTCATAAGCTCTTTTTCGGCCTTGTCGATGTCGATGCCGCTGCCCTTCCTGGTAAAACGCATACAGCCATAACCCAGAATACTCAGCTCGCTGCCTTTTCGATCTTTTCTGTATTGCATCTGATTACCTCCAACAGTCACAGCAAAGACATAATCATGTCGCCGTGCCGGTGTTCATCGTTCTTGACGCTTTCCACTTCGGAAAAACGAGCCGCTACTGATATATATTTTTTCTCTGCGTCATATTCTCCCTTTGCAATCATCGGGTATAGCTTTTTCCTGCCGATGACTCTGTACAGGCTTGGCAGCAGGATCGCTTTTGTGCTTTTTGGCTTAAGCACCTCGCCGGTCATGGCTTTGAAGACAGCGGCATGTCTGCCTTCTTCAGCGGCAAGCTGCCGAAAGATCTCCGCATCTTTTTCCTCCGTTACCGTTTTCGCCAGTGCGTTGTACATTTTCACCGCATCCAGTTCTCCCTGCTGCGCTTTAAGAAGAACTTTTCTTTCTTCCTTTGAAATGGCCATTTGAATCACTCCTGCTTCTTGTATAAAAGGTTGGCTGAAATTCTTTGTACGATTTTTGAATATCAGCAGAAACGTGGAATAATGCATTATTATACCTGATTACAGTATATACGGTGAACGAAGCTGTGTAAAGAGTAATTTTAATAGAGCAGATAGGAAAGAAAAGTGCGATAAGCTGAAAGCATGAATTGAAGACCAAGATCACCGTCCGGGCAGAAAGACTGCGTGAAACGAGAGCAGAAGCAGCACGCTGTTTCTGCACATCGTTCTTATGGGTTACACAATAAGAACAAACTGTAAACAATTCCTGATTCACAATTTCATCATTGAATAGGTATCTGCAAAGGAGTAAAATCCGCAGAGCGAAAGGAGGGAGGCCTCATGAAACGGGTATTGATAGCGGCTCTTGCAGCAGTCCTGTTAGTATCTGCATGCGGGAAAGAAACACCTGCGCCGCAGACAGTCACGGTCTCGCTGGAATCCAATCCGACTACCGGCTACAGCTGGCAGGCTGCGCAGACGGAAGAGCTCTTTAAGATTGATAAAATCTATTCGGAAAAGGAACATCCTGAGGGGGTGGTTGGTGCTGGAGGAAATGAAACCTTCACATTCACCCCGCTGAAAGCAGGAAAAACTGAAGTAACGCTGACTTATGCCAGACCATGGGAAGGCGGAGAACAGGCCGATCAAGTTGTGTATGTTTTCGAGATTGATCACGATTTGCAAGTAAAAATGCTCAACGGATACAGTACTGGTGTCGATGAGCCCATCCCGGCACCAACGCCCAGTATCCAATGAATAGGGGCTGAAAAAACTGCACGATTCATACCGCGTAATAGCAACACCGCAGGGGCGGGCGCCTTCGATCGCCCGGCGTAAAAAACCATAAAGGCAACACCGCACAATCCGCCTTCGGCATCTCCTGGAAAATTTGTGCCCTGATTTCGTCACTTTTTCTTGAGGTACACAAAGTACATCTGCGATTTGTGTACGTTTTCGCCGAAGGCTGTTATCATTTTATGAGGCTCTTCTTCGCGGGGCGTCCGGGAGGCCGCCTCCTGCGAAGGCAGCCGGCTTCAAGATTTCTCGTCTTCATCAGGTGAATAATCTGCTCGCCGATCCGCACACTCCATTTTCATCAGCGCTTCCTCAGAGGACGATAACGGTTTCATCCAGCGGTTTACGCTTAGCATGCAAGTGAGCAGGGCGGCTGTCTTCGCTTGGATACCCCAATGCCAACATCATTACCGGAATGTGATTGGCAGGCAGCTCAAATGTGTCAATTACAGATCTGGAATCAAAGCCGCGTATCCATAAGCTGTGTATACCGAGGTCCTCCGCTTCGAACATCATGATTGCAGCGACAATGCTTGCGTCCTGCTCACCGGCATTATACAGCTCATAGCACCGATCACCGGGGTTTTTCCATACGGTTTCACTGTCATAGCAGACCAAAAGCACAAGCGGGCAAGAATAGAGCGAGGCTTTTGTTCTACGTGCCTTTTCCAATGCATCGGGACTTTTCAGGACATAGATACGCTGCGGCTGATAGTTGCATGCTGTCGGCGCAATACGTCCTGCCTCCAGGATTTTCTGCAGTTTCTCATCTTCCACCGGCCGAGAATCGAAATGCCTTTCTGAATAACGATTGCATGCCAATTCCATAAACGTCATGGTCTTCACTCCTTGATAGAAAATACTGATGGATCAACTCTATTATATTACATGCCCGCTGTCAGTACAAGATGAAGTGAAGATCTTGATCGGGATGTAGCGTTACAATAGATGTGAGACTAAGGGAATAGAAAAAAGCGGTTGAGTTTGTTAGAATGAAGCTACCACACCACCAAACTAACAAAAGGAGCTC
>CACWLG010000004.1 GCA_902761635.1 Oscillospiraceae bacterium
AGCTACGCGCCGGCTGCCGAGTCGTTCGGTCCAGCCGTTACAGTCCGCGCATTTCTGATTGCCGTCTATTTCAACGGGGTCGCTATCCCCGATGAAAGCTGTATAATAATAAGGAAGGCTTAACGCCGAGGGGCGCTCTCCGCACCGTTTGCGGCGCATTCCAGCCCTTATCGTATACGTTCCCAATGATAGTTGACAATATCTTGGTCATACTGGATTATACAATCAATCAAGCTGTTTGTCAATTTCCTGAAATGATTTTTTTATACAAAAAATTCCGTTTCCGCAGGTTTGGCGCTGTTCAGAATGCTTTTCCGGACGGGAACTTTTTTCAGTACGTTTGCCCGGATGACGGTACAATTGGGCTTGATTCGCTCGGCGCTGTCTGTTATAAATTATTTATCAAAAAGGAGAGCGTCACGATGGGAAAGAAAAGCAGCAGAAGAGAAGCGCGCCGCGAGGAGATCCGCCGGGAGCTTGCGCGCTGCGGCAGCGAGATCCTCCAGTCCGAGGAAATGCAGCAGGCCTTCCGGCAGCGGCACCATACCCTAATCACAAGGCGGGCAGCCGCCGGATAAAAGAACAGGCGTTCGGTTCTTTCGTTCCGAACGCCTGTTCTTTGCTTTCTTGCATGCTCCGCAATCAGCGGCGGGCGGAGGCGGCCATCGCCGTCTCTTCCTTGATCCGTCGTATCTCTTTGATCACGAGCTTGATGTCAATGGGCTTGGCAATATGGCCGTTCATACCCGCGTCCATGCATGCGACGACGTTTTCCGAGAAGGCGTCCGCCGTCATGGCGATGATGGGGATGGCGGCGGCCCAGGGGCGAGGCAGCCTGCGGATGGCGCGCGTCGCGTCCAGGCCGTTCATCACCGGCATCTGAATGTCCATGAAGATCAGCATGTACTGCCCCTCGTCGGCGGCGGCCATCTTGTCCACACAGACCCTGCCGTTCTCCGCCCGCTCTGTCGTGACGCCGTACATCCCGAGCATGGCGGAAATGATCTCCCAGTTGATGTCATTATCCTCCGCCACCAGGATGTTCAGGCCCGCAAGATCGGTGTAATCATCCTCCGGCTCGATGGACTTTGCCTCCGTCCCCAGCAGCTCGTTGATCTTGGCATAGAGCTTGGAGCGGAACAGGGGCTTGCTGATAAAGCCGTTGGCCCCGGCGCCGCGCGCGCTGTCCTCGATATCCGACCAGTCATAGGCCGAGATCAGAAGGATGGGGATATTGGGATTGACATCGCTGCGGATACGGCGTACCGTCTCGACGCCGTCCATTTCCGGCATGCGCCAGTCCACGATGACGATGCCGTAATCCCGGCCCTGCTCATGCCGCCGGGCGACCATGTCGAGGGCCTCAGCGCCGCTGCCTGCGCAGTCGGCACGCACGCCCATGGATTCAAGCGTGTCGACCGTCGACTGCAGCAGGACGGGATCGTCATCCACGATGAGCACTTCCAGTGCTTCCAGGCGCAGATCCTCACGCTGCCTGTCGGCAACGGGGATGTCGATTCTGATTGTAAAGGTCGTGCCCTCGCCCGGGGCGCTCTCGCAGTCAATGGTGCCGCCCATCAGGTCCACCATCTTCTTGGTGATGGCAAGGCCGAGGCCCGTGCCCTGAATGCTGTTTACGCGGCTGTCCGTCTGGCGGGAGAAGGGCTGGTACATCTTTGCCATAAACGCGGGGGTCATGCCGATGCCGTTGTCCGCCACGATGTAGCAGAGCTTCACGCAGCCCGGCACGCTGCTCTCCTCCTCGCGCAGGTCCACGCTCACGCGCCCGCCGGGCTGGGTGTACTTGATGGCGTTGGAGAGAATATTGATGTAGATCTGGTTCAGGCGAAGCTGGTCGGCATAGAGATATTCCTTCTCCATGTGATTGATGCGGAAGCTGAAGTCGATGTTCTTCTCCTTGATCATCGGCTGGGAGATGTTGACCAGGTTCTCGGCCGTCTCCACGATGGAGAAGGTCAGCGGGCTCAGGGTGAGCTTGCCGCTCTCCACCTTGGAGATATCCAGGATGTCGTTGATGAGCGTCAGCAGATGGCTGCTCGCGAGGCTGATTTTCCGGAGGTTCTCCCCCACCGCCTGCGGATCGCCGAGGTTCTTTTCCGCAATGCTGGTCAGTCCGATGATCGCATTCATGGGGGTGCGGATATCGTGGGACATGGTGGACAGGAAATCCGTCTTGGCACGGTTGGCCGCCTCCGACTCCCGCGCCATGAGCTGCAGGCGCTTGTTGATGTACTGCATGTACACCAGATCCAGGATAAAGAGCGTCAGAAGCCCCAGCGAGACCACCGAAATCAGCAGCCAGTCGGAAATGTCCGCATTGAGGCTCTTCTCAGGCATCAGGCTCAGAAGGATCCAGCCGTCCGTGGAGAGGATCGGCGTGTGCGCGACGATGGCGCTCTGGTTCTTGGAGTCCTTCATGAGGAAGGAGCCCGAGCTGCGCAGGACCTTCTGCATGAGCTCGCCTGTGCGCGCGGGGTCCGTCTCGTTATAGGATTTGTAAAACTCAAAGAAATTCGTATTCTTGAAGGCCCGCCCCCGGATGATGTAGTTTCCCTCCACGTCGATCATGGAGAACTCCGCGCTCTCGAAATTCTCCTGGGGGAAGACCCATTTCTGCTCCATTTCCTCCACCGGGACCACCCGCAGCAGCAGCGCGCTGCGCGTCCTTCCGTCCTCTTCCACGCTGATCCTGTTGCAGAAGGCCATCGACTGCTCGCCGTTGATGGGGTTGGTGAAGGCCCGCGTGACATTGATCGCCTCGCCCACGTCGTGAATCCAGCGGATATCGTTGAAGAGTGTGTAGTTGGCATAGGAAACGGCAAAGGAATCGGGGGTCTGGGGATTGGGTCTCGTCGAAAGGCCCGTCAGCGTGTCCTGATACAGCAGGTGGGCGGAGGTGTTGGTCAGCACATGGGACTCCCGGATAAAGGCGGTCGCCTGCTCCAGCGTCATGTGCCGGGCGTTGATGAAGTGGGCCCAGACATCACAGATGCGCTGCTCCCCCTCCAGATAGTTCTCCGTCACGCGCTCCATGGTGAAGGTCGTGTGTTCAAAGTTTTCCACCTGATGGCGATAAACGTCCCTGCTCTCGTAGCTGGAGTACAGCACAACAAAACCGACGATGAAGAGCATCAGGACAATGTTCACCACTGCGATCCATTTTTTGTTCATCAGAATACCCCCGAATCACCCTGTCTCCTGTTGATTCGGCCCCTTTCCCTCGGGTTCAGCGCTTGAGGACGATATCCACCTTATCCTTGTAGATGGAGTCTGCGGGGATCACGCCGCGAACACAGGAAGTGGGATAGATATTGGTATGGCGGCCGACGATCGTGCCGGGATTGAGCACGCTGTTGCAGCCGACCTCCACATAGTCTCCCAGCATGGCGCCGAACTTTTTTCGCCCGGTGTCGATGTCGCCGTCAGGGCTTTTGACAACGACATGGCTCTTGTCGCTCTTGACGTTGGAGGTGATGGAGCCCGCGCCCATGTGGGCCTTGTAGCCGAGGACGCTGTCGCCCACGTAGTTATAATGCGGGGTCTGGACGTTGTCGAAGAGCACCGCATTCTTCAGCTCCACAGAGTTGCCGACGACGGCGTTTTTGCCGACGATGGCGCTGCCGCGAATGAAAGCGCAGTGGCGGATCTCGGCGCCGTGGTCGATGATGCAGGGTGCGCCCAGCCAGGCCGTGGGGAACACCTTGGCGTCCTTTGCCACCCACACGCCCTCATAGGGCTGGTCGTATTCCTCCGGGTCCAGCGTGGGGCCGAGCTCCAGGATAAACTCCTTGATATCGTCCAGCACCTCCCAGGGATAGGTCTTGCCCTCGAAGAGCTTCTTTGCGATCGTCTTGTCCAAATCGAGCAGGTCTTTGATTTCTACCATGTCATTTCACCCGGATCAGCTTTCCCGCCGCCTGCATCGCGGCGATAATGTCGTCTACCTTCTCCTCGCACAGTTCCTTCGTGGTGGCCTCGCTCATGACGCGAAGCAGGGGCTCTGTCCCGCTCTTGCGAAGCAGCACGCGCCCATTGGCGCCGAGCTCCTGCTCTGCCTTCTTCACGGCGGCCTGGACCTCTTCGCAGCTGAGGGTCTCGTCCTTGTCGGTGACGATGACGTTTTTCAGCACCTGCGGGTACATGACCATGCCGTCGGCCAGCGCGGACAGGGGCTGCTTGGTCTCGGTTACGGCCTCCATGACCTTGATGGCGGTCAGAAGCCCGTCGCCGGTATTGGCAAGGCGGCCGAAGATGATGTGGCCGGACTGCTCGCCGCCCAGGATATGACCGTTCTGGCGCATGTTCTCGGCGACGTACTTGTCGCCCACGGCGGTCTTCTCATAGCCGATGCCGAGCTCGTCGAGCGCCTTGTAAAGGCCCATGTTGCTCATGACGGTGGTGACCACCTTGGAATTGCCGAAGCTGCCGTTCTCCTTCATGTACTTGGCGCAGATATACATGATGAAGTCGCCGTTGATCTCGTTGCCCTTCTCATCCACCGCAAGGCAGCGGTCCGCGTCTCCGTCGAAGGCAAAGCCCAGGTCGAGCTTGTTTTCCACCACGTATTTCCGAAGATTGTCCAGGTGCGTGGAGCCGCAGTCGACATTGATGTTCAGCCCGTCGGGGTGGTTTGCGATCACATGGGTGTCGGCGCCCAGGGCGTCAAAAACGCTCTTGGCCATCTGCCAGGTGCTGCCGTTGGCGCAGTCGAGGCCGATCTTGTAGCCTTTGTAGGAGCGGGTCGCAAGGGAGATGAGATAGCCGATATAGCGGTTGCGCCCGGCGGCATAGTCCACGGTGCAGCCGATGCCGTCACGGGTGGCATAGGGCAGGTTCCGGTCGGAGTCGAGATATTCCTCGATGCCGTCCAGAACACTCTCCTCCATCTTCTCCCCGTCGCCGTTGAGGAGCTTGATACCGTTGTCGCAGAAGGGGTTGTGGCTTGCGGAGATCATGATGCCGCAGTCGAAATCATCCGCCCGGGCGATGAAGGACACGCTCGGGGTGGAGGTGACGTGCAACAGATAAGCGTCTGCGCCGGAGGCCGTGAGGCCTGCGCACAGCGCGTTTTCAAACATGTAGCTGGAGCGGCGGGTGTCCTTGCCGATGACCACCTTTGCCTTGTGCTTCTGTCCGTAGTACCAGCCGAGATAACGGCCGATGCGGAAGGCGTGGTCCACGGTCAGGTCAATGTTGGCCTCTCCGCGAAACCCGTCGGTTCCGAAATATTTACCCATATGTATACCTCCAATTTCAGAGATTGAACGCCTGCCGGGCATATCTCCCCACATGTCCGGTATGCGTTTGTTTACATAATATCGCTCTGATCCATTCTCGGAACGAAATCACCCTACAGCTTCGACGCCGCGTCCCGGTCCAGCAGCACGGTGACCTCCGGCGGGATCTGAAGATAAGCCGCGGGGATATAGCTTGTGGTTTTGGCATAGAGCATCTGGTAAACCGCGGCGGCCTTCTCCGCGCCGGAGGCGAGGAGCAGGATGTGCCGGGCGTCTGTCAGTGTGCCGATGCCCATGGTCACAGCCCTCTCGGGTAGTTCCTCCTCCTGAAAGCCCCGCTCCAGGAGCTGGCGTTTTGTGCGGTCCGTGAGCTTCTGGACATGGGTGCGGGAATCAAAGAGAGTGCCCGGCTCGTTATAGCCGATATGGCAGTTCTCCCCGAGGCCGAGTACCGCAAGGTCGATCCCGCCGAGGCGCTCGATCAGGCGTTCGGTTTCCTCCGGTGCATCCGGATCCGGGAAGAAGCAGTTCTCCGCCTTTGCGTCGGTCTCCTTCAAAAGCCCTTCCGTCAGCGCGCGGCGGCAGCTCTTGTTCTCCTCAACGCCGCAGAGCTCCGTCACGCAGAGGAGGCGGGCATCCGACAGGCTGAGCTTTCCTTCTCTGCAAATCCCGGCCAGCCGTGCCCAGAGAGGCTTCATTGTCTTCCCGCAGGCGAGGGCGAGGACGCTCTCCCTTTTGGAATGCATTACCTGTTCGCGGACGATGTCTGCCGCTGCCTCAAAGAGCGGATTCTGACTGTTTTCACAGATAATGGTTTTCATTCGACACCTTTAGTTTCTCTCTTTTCGGGCAAACTATGTCCCGAGGTGAGAAAATTGGCGATTGTGATCATTCGTACCGGCATTATCTATTTCGCGCTGCTGCTGGCCATGCGCCTGATGGGCAAGCGCCAGCTCGGCGAGATGGAGCTGTCGGAATTTGTGGTGGCCTCGCTCATCGCGGACCTGGCCTCTCACCCGCTGCAGGATGTGGGGATTCCCATGGCCAACGGCCTTGTGCCGATCCTGACGCTCTTCTGCTTTGAGGTGCTGATCGCGGGGCTGAGCATGAAGAGCATCCGCCTGCGCACGCTCCTCTTCGGCAGGCCCAGCACCCTTGTCACGCGTGGCGTCATCGACCAGCGGGAGATGCACGCAAACCGCTTTACGGTGGACGAGCTGCTGCAGGAGCTCAGAAAGCAGGGCATGTTCGATCTCAGCCAGGTGGAATACGCCGTGCTGGAGACCGACGGGCGTCTGAATGTGATTCCCTTTCCAGCCGCACTGCCGCCCACGGCGGACCAGATGGGGGTCCGGGTCCCGGACGTGGGCTGTCCCCTGATCGTCATCAGTGAGGGCCGGGTCATCGAAAAGAATCTCAAAGCCCTCGGCCATGACGCCGAATGGCTGCGGGAGGAGCTCAGGCGCCGGAAAAAGCGCGAGGCAAAGGAGATCTATCTCATGACGGTAAACCGGGCGGGTCAGAGCTATATTGCGGAAAAGGAGGCAGGCGCATGAAGCGGGAAATCGGCGCGGCGCTGCTGCTGCTTGCCCTGATCGCAGCCTCGGTCTGGAACATCCGGCGGGCAGACCGCCTGACCGGAGAGATCCTGGAGCATCTCGAGCTGTCGGAGAAGGCCATGCTGGCCGCGGATACGGACTATGCCGAAGAGCAGTTTGAGGCGGCAAAGCGTCTCTGGCTCTCCGCGCGAAGCTATACCCGGGTATTTCTGCGCCACCCGGAGCTGGACGCGGCGAGCGACATGTTCTATGAGCTCATGCAGGAGCTGCAGCGCGGCGAGATCCGCGCCCTGCCCGCCGTATATGCGCGGCTGCGCTATCACCTGGACTGCATCCGGGAAATGGAGCATCCCGGCTGGGGCACGGTTTTCTGATCACTTCTCGGTCAGGAGCTTGGTCAGCTCCTCCATGAAGGTGTTGATGTCCTTGAAGCTGCGGTAGACCGAGGCGAAGCGGACGTAGGCCACCTCGTCCACGGCCTTGAGGCGGGACATGACCATCTCGCCGATCTCGACGGTGCTGATCTCGCGCTCCAGATTGCTCTGCAGCTCCTGCTCGATATCGTCGGCGATGCCCTCGAGTGTCGCGAGGGGGACCGGCCGCTTTTCGCAGGCGCGGACCATGCCGTTGATGAGCTTGACCTTATCGAAGGACTGGCGGCTGCCGTCGCGCTTGACGACGACCAGAGGCAGGCGCTCGATGATTTCATAGGTGGTAAAACGCTTCTGGCA
This sequence comes from Oscillospiraceae bacterium, assembly GCA_902761635.1. Taxonomy (GTDB): domain Bacteria; phylum Bacillota; class Clostridia; order Oscillospirales; family Oscillospiraceae; genus Limivicinus. Next base: position 7,549 of record CACWLG010000004.1, read on the forward strand.
GGCAAGACACTCCCGGCGGCGGCGGATGGTGGTGCTCTCCTCCGCCGGGCGGGAGTCAATGACCTTGCTCTCGGTATAACCGCAAAACGGGCATTTCATATTTCTCTCTCCCAATTCTGCGCCGGCGGGCCCTGTTTGATCCGCGGAAAATTATAACCAACAGGCGGCGCGTTTTCAAGTATTTATCGCCCTGAACAGGCCCGCATCAGAAAATTTTGTGTAATTATACAAAACGGGGCGTCAACTGAGCCGGATGATCTCCCCGGACAGAGGCGCGGCCGTGCCGGTGTGTACGCCGAGGCCGGCTTCGCTGCAGTCGGCGCTGTACTCCCGGGCGGTTTCACCGCGGTTGATGACGCACAGCCACACGCTGTTCTCGCTCTCTTCCCCGAAGATATCCTTCCCGTCGGTGATGTAGCGCAGGACCAGCAGGACATCGCTGTTGTCGGCCATGAAGACGGCACGCCCGGTGGAGAGGGCGGCGGCGCTTCGGCGCAGGGCGGCAAGATGCATATAGCACTGGTGCAGACTCTCGCTGCCTTCCCGGAAGGGGCCACGGTTGAAGGGATCGCCAATGCCCTCCATTCCCTGCTCATCCCCGTAGTAGATGCTGGGCACACCGGGCAGGGCAAACTGTAGCGCGGCACACATCTTCTCGAGCTTCTCCGCCCGCTCCAGTCCCTCGGCGCTGAAGCTCACGGCGAGCTGATCCTCCCGGCCGATCGCGCGCAGGTTGATATCCGTTGCCAGCACGGTCTTCAGGCGCGGTACATCGTGGGAGCCCAGCAGGTTCATCAGCGCATAGTAGAAGGGCCAGGGGTAGTTCATCTGCTGACCGATCAGAAAATCGCGCAGCTCATAGGCGTTGATGGTCCAGTGTGCAAAGTCCATCACCGCAGTGCGCAGCGGATAGTTCATTGCCGAGTCGAGCGCGGTGCCGAGGGCGTATTTCCGGCGGGAGCCGTAGCTCTCCTTGATGATGGCATCCTCCCACACCTCGCCGATGATGACAGCGTCCTGGTCCTGCTCCTTGACGGCTTCGCGCATCAGGCTCAGCACGTCGTCCGGCAGCTCATCCGCCACATCCAGCCGCCAGCCGGAGGCGCCCCGCTGCAGCCAGGTCTTCATGATGCTGTGCTTGCCGGTGATGATATAGTGCTGCCAGCGCGCATCGTGCTCATCGACCTCGGGCAGATCCTCAAAGCCCCACCAGCAGCGGTATTCGTTCGGAAAGCTGTGGAAATCATACCACGAATAGAAGGGCGAGCCCGGGCCGCTGCAGGCCCCGTCGCTGCCGTAATTGCCGTAGCGGTCAAAGTAGATGCTGTCGGCGCCCGTGTGGGAAAACACGCCGTCGAGGATCAGGCGGATGCCCAGCTCCTTCGCCGCCTTGCACAGGTGCTCAAAATCCTCCGTCGTGCCGAGGATGGGGTCGGGCCGGGAATAATCGGAGGTGTCATAGCGGTGGTTCGAGCGCGCCTCCACAATGGGATTTAAGTACACGCAGCTCACGCCGAGCTCCTTGAGATAGGGAAGCTTTGCCTCAATGCCCTTGAGGGTGCCGCCGTAAAAATCATCGGGGCTGTAAAACTGCTCAAAGTCGCGGGGCAGATAGCGCACCGGCTCGTCGATGCTCTTGTGCAGCTCCGGGGTCTGGCCCAGCCCCTCATGATAGGCAATGCCGCGCTCGGCGGTGCCGTCGTCGGAAAAGGCGAAGCGATCCGGGAAGATCTGGTACATGACGCTGCGGCGGAACCACGCCGGGGTATCGAAGTCCGGGGCGTACACCGTCAGGCGGAAGCCCCCCTCCCTCCGGGGCAGGATGCGCCCCAGATAGCCCGTCTCGTCCGGACACAGCCAGTGGGCACTGCTCTCCGTCTCAACATAGAAGGCGTACCAGAGGGCCATGGGGATATTGTCCATGATGATGTTTACATAATACAGGTCGCCTTCCTGCTCCATGGACCAGCTGTGCTCAAAATTATCACCCCAGAGCACAAGCTCGGCGCGGGTGATCTGACCGCCGCGGCAGCGGAAGGCCAGGCGCAGATCCCGCCCCATGCGCACCGCGCCGTAACGGCTTCGGTACTCGCTCAGGCGGCTGTCGTGGATGAGAGCCGGGGTGCTGTCGATGGTGCGGCGCAGGATGCTGACCACATGGGCGGTGCGGGGCTGATAGGCCTTGAGATACTGGGGCTGTATCCCGACACAGTTCAAATCGTCGCAGCAGCGGGCCGTGATGCGGTATGCCTCCTCCAGGCGCATGCCGCAGTCATCCATCAAAAGGCGCATAAGCTCCGGTGCCGCAAGGGGCATGCCGGACACCTGAAAGCACTCATAAAGCCGCTCCAGCTTCAGTCCCTTGGAGAGGCATTTGTGTACCGCGGCATAGACCGTGGCCGCCGACTGGAAATAGTCCTGCATCAGCTCGGGGCAGAAGGAGGACAGCAGCAGGGAGCAGATCTGCTTATCCCCGCTCACGGGGACCCACTTGCTGCCGTTCCAGCCCGCCTGGACCTGACGCCGGTTTTCGTAGTGGATGGAGAGGCTGTAGTCCTCCGTCCAGTCTTCATGATAACGCCCGCCGAAATAGACGGTGTAGGTTATTTCGTTTACAGCATCCATATATAATGTCTCGCATATTCCTCGGCCGCATGTTCAAAGCCGGATTTTTTCTTCATTGCGTTTGTGATGAGCCCCTCCATGACCTCCGGCTCCTTATAGCAGGCCATGGCAAGGCGCATGGCGTCGCGCATTTCCCAGGCGTCGAAGTCTTGGAAGGAGAAGCCGTCCCCCTCGTCGGGGAAACGGTTGTAGGGGATGACGGTGTCCTTGAGGCCGCCGGTCTCGCGCACGATGGGCACAGAGCCGTAGCGCATGGCGATCATCTGGCTGAGGCCGCAGGGCTCAAAACGGGAGGGCATGAGGAAGAAGTCGCTCGCGGCATAGACCAGGTGCGACAGCTCCTCCTTATACCCGATATAGGCGCACAGCTTGCCGGGATAGCGGTTCTCGGCGGCAGCCATGAATTTTTCAAAGCGCTCATCCCCGGTGCCGAGGAGCATAAACTGCATATCCTCCCGGCACATCATATCGTCGAGCACGCAGGCCACAAGATCAAAGCCCTTCTGCTCGGTCATGCGGGTGACCATGGCGAAAAGCGGCACATCCGGGCGCTGCGCAAGGCCCATGGAGGTCTGCAGCAGGAGCTTTGCCGCAGCCTTGCCCTGCTTTCTGTCGGCGAGGGTATAGCGGGCGGGCAGAGCAGGATCGGTCTCCGGGTCAAAGAAGTCCTGGTCGATGCCGTTGAGGATGCCGGTGAGGGCGTTTGAACGGGCGTTCAGGATCCCCTCCAGCCCCTCGGCAAAGTAAGGCGTCTTGATCTCTTCGGCGTAGCTGGGGCTCACGGTATTGATGCGGTCGGCAAAGACGCAGCCTGCCTTGAGATAGTCCGCGCACCCGTTGAGCTCGATAAACTCCGGCGTATAGTAGCAGGGATCGACGCCGAACATATCCTGCACGAAGTCGAAGCCGAATTTGCCCTGGAAGGAGATGTTGTGGATCGTGAGCAGGTATTTTAACCGATCCTGCATCCCGCCGCGGTACTGGGTATGGCCCAGCATCGGCAGCATCGCCGTGTGCCAGTCGTTGCAGTGGATCACGTCCGGGGCAAAGTCCAGGCGCGGCAGTGTCTCCAGGATGGCCCTTGTGAAGTAGGAGTACTGCTCCCCTTCCCTGAGGCCGCCGAGATAGATCCTGTCGCCGAAGTAATCCTCGTTGTCCACGAGGTAGACGGTGATGCCGTCCACAATCAGCTTTTCGATGCCGACGTAGGAGTTTCGCCAGCCGAGCCGTATGTAGAAATCAAACATATGCTCGACCTCGGCGGCATATTTGTTCTTGATGCAGCGGTGATACGGCGTGATGACGCGCACCTCCGCGCCGAGCTCTCTCAACGCTTTCGGCAGGGCGCCGACCACATCGGCAAGTCCGCCTGTCTTGGAAAGGGGCGCGCACTCTGCGGCGGCCAGCAGCACCTTGGGCATCTCATGCAGTCCGTGCTGACGCAGCAGGTCGCGGAATTCTTCTTTCATATTCTATCCCTCCGGAATGTCAGATAGCATCCAATTTATGGCTTTCATTTTAAACAGCAGAAAAACAGAGCGTTCCAAAAGGGGGAACGCTCTGTATTCTATGTGTCAGCCTTTCTTATTTTTCCGATCCTGCGCAGCTTCTTCAGCCCGCTGCCTGGCATCGGCGCGCAGATAGATCACCACGCCGATCAGGGCGATCAGGGCCAGCACTCCGATAATGCCGAAGAGGATGAGCTGGAAGCTGATATTCGTCGGGCCGCTCTGCCGCGGGGCAGGGGTGGGCGTCGGCGTCGGTGTGGGGATGGGCGTCGGCGTGGCAGGCACGGCGATGCGGATCTCGGCAGGCTCGGAATACACTGCCTGGCTGCGCGCGCCGTCCTTCGTGTTCCAGACGGCCACCCAGTAATAGGCGGTGCCGTCGTTCTGGTTGACGGTGTAGCTCGCCTCGGAGGCTCCGCTGATGGGCAGGGCGGCGCTGCGATTATTGGTGGCGGCGCTGTACCACTGGTAGCTGAGCTCGCCGTTGTTGGGCGAGGTTGCGATCACGCTGAGGGTATAGGCCTCGCCGGGCAGCAGCTCCCGGCTCATGGGCTGGATGCTGATGTTGGCGGTCTTGGCCTCGGTGCTGACGGGCATGTCATTGCTGCCCACCGAGGGCGCAAAGGTAAAGGCCGGGGCGGGTACAGGCGTGGCTGCAACCTGCTGGTTGCGGATGGGGTTGCCGCTCTCGTCAACGATCGTGATCTCGGCGCCGTTGGACTCGGCATGCCGGTTCCCGTTCCAGAACTGGGCCTCCACACGCCAGCCGTCAAGCGTCCGCGGGATGTTCGAGAGCACCAGCGTGTCCGTGCCGAGGCCGGACACCTGGATGCCGGGGAAGAACTCGCCGGCTTCGGTGCACTGGACGGTGTTGGTGGTGTCGTTGCTGACAAGGCGCCAGACGATACGCTCGGAATTGTTGGCGCGGGAGACGAACTTGGCCGTACCGCCGGCTTCCACATGCTCGCCGGTGGGGCTCTTGGTGATGACGATGCCCTGTACCGCCGGGGCGGGCGTGGGGGCCGTGGCCACCGTGAAGCTCAGATAGGCCGAGTCGACCGCCTCCGTGGTCATGACAAGGTATTCAGCGACAAAATTGCCCGTCGTCTCGGGAATGCCGGTGATATAAACACCGTAGTCCTCCGCAATGACCTGAACGCCTGCGGGAAGATAACCGGAGGAGAGGATGCAGCTTTCAATGGGCAGGGAGCTGGAATAAAACTGGATCCAGCCCATCTCCTCCCCCACGGGATACGTGCCGATATTCTCTGCCGAGGCCGTCATACCAGGCAGCGCAAGGACGACGCACAGCATAAGCGCAAGGATGAGCGCAGTTCTCTTTCTTATTTCTTTCATCTCTATCAATCTCCGTTACTCTGTCTGGTATGTTCATAACTGTCGATTTGGACACGTTATGTTAATTATAGCACAGCCATCCTGCCCCTGCAAGCCCCGGAGAGAGAAAGATTTTATCAAATTTGGAAAACAAGGGCCGGGATCTCCCCGGCCCTTGGTACTGCTTACTTTCCGCTGCTGCCGAGCTTGCCCGTGCCCCGCTCCGACGCGCATGCGAGCACCGCCCCGGCGCTGACTTCCTCGATCACGACACGCGGGATCTCGCGCACATGAAACTGGCAGATCGCCTTGCCGTAGGGCACCAGCACCCGGTCCTCCAGACGCCGGACCTCCTGTACGGCCTTGCTGATATACACCGGCAGCGGGTTGCCGTTATAGATCGCGCAGAGCCACTCACCCCGGTAGCCGCTGTCGATCACCCCGGCCTGTACGATGCCGCACCACTTGGTGTTGCTGCCGCGCTCCTCGAACTTGACGCCGAGCTCCGGTCCGAAGGAGCTGATGATGCCGGTGGGGACCAGACCCGTGGAAAAGGGGGGGATGACAAATTCCGCCTCCTCAAAGCAGGCATAGAGGTCATAGTCCGAATCCTCCTCACGCTTTGAGGGGATCACCGCGCTCTCCCGCAGCTTTGCAAACTGGATCTTATACATGTTGTCTCCTCATTTTTTTACGGATGCTGGTAATAGGTATCGAGCGCGTAATTGCCGGGGGTGCCGGGATTCAGGACCTGATCCTCCACGGTATTCCCGTTTTCGTCGATGACGAGGCGGTGAGTCAGCGTGCGGATGCCGGTGGAGAAGTCGTCCTCAAAGTTATAGGTATCCACGCTGAACTTGATCTTGTAGCCCGGGCGGTCCGGATAGGCCGGGGCGATCACCCGGTCATAGTCGTGCTCCCAGCCGTAGGAATTGTCAAACTCAACGGGCATGTAGTCATAGGGCTCCAGCGTACCCCAGATCTCCACGCCGATGGTGCTCTCTTCGTTGTTGAAGTAGGCCAGGATCTTGATCGGGTAGCTCTTGTTGTTCATGAACTTGAAGTCGATCGTCTTCCCCTCGGCCGGGATGGTGACGGTGGCGTCGGTGCCGCGCTGCATGTAGCTGACCTTGAACATGTGGCTGGTACGCTCCACGGTTTCCAGGAAGGCAAAGGCTGTAGCGGCATAGAGGGTGCTGGAGACCTGGCAGGCGCCGCCGCCGATCTCCTCCTTCTCCGCGCCGTCGACGTAGGCCGGGGCAGGCTTGAAGCCCGCCTCCTCGGTGCGCTCGCCCACCACCTCGTTATAGGAGAACACCTCGCCCGGGTAGACGACGTATTCGTTGATCTTGGAGGCGCAGAGCCGGAGGTTGCTGCGGCGGTTCTCGCCGGAGTTGGGGAACTTGGTCAGGCAGGCGCCCAGCAGATCGTGGAAGAGCTGGCCGCGAAGCTGCTCCCCGGTGACCTGGGGCCAGATGATCTCCAGCGGGATCTTCACCTCATCCCCCGGCTCGGCGCGGTCCCAGATCTCTCTGGCCTGCTGTGGGTCAAAGCGGCAGCCGACCACCTCGTCCACCACACGGAAGCTCCCGTCATCCACATAATAGGCGTCGGCGGGTTCCTTCCACAGATCGGTATGGATGGCCTCGAAGTCGGGAGCCTTGGGCTCGGAATTGAGGCGGTTATAGGTGAGCTCACTCTGTCCCGCCTCCAGGGCGTAGATGATGGCGTTGCGAAAATCCTCGCGGTTGATGTCCAGGGCGCTGCCGCCCTTGATCATGGTCATCACGCCGGCCTGGGGATCCACCTTGTAGCCCTCCTCGCCCATGCCGTTCTCGATGCGCTCGACACAGGTATTGACAAGCCTGTCGATATAGGCCACGTCAACAGCGCGGCCCTCCCGGCTCACGTCAATTGCGTGCTCATAGACATAAGCGGCGGTCTGTATGTTGCTGATAATGTCACCGTCATGGCCTACGGCGTAGGCCTTGTCCACCAGCGTGTCCAGCGGAAGGGCGACACCCGCGCGCACCGGGTCGACCTGGAAGCGCTCCCCCCGGAAGGCCGTGACGACCAGCGGCGTGTCCGCCTTGTCGCCCCAGCCGCGGCTGCGCATCAGATTATCCGTCTCATCCGGGGTAAGCCCACTGACATTCACATCCCCGATATAGACATAGCTGAGGTTTCGATCCCCGCTTACCACCCAATAGCCGTAAAAAAAACCGGCCATGGCAATGATCACCGCAAAGGCAAGCAGGTAGACCAGAAAGCTCACGAGTTTTCTCATACAGATCCTCCTCCCTGAGCACCGCAAAAGCAGGCGATACCCGGGCTGTGTTCAATTTTATATATTATACGTTTGAGCAGGCGTAAAATCAACACCATTCTTTTTCCGCGTCCATTTTTCTTTTTTCCCCGGTTCCCCTCCAGCCTCAGCTTCGTGCCGGACCGGGCAGTTCGATTGTCATATTTTATTTTACGTAATATAGTTTACATATTATTATTTACGTATTGTTCTTTACGTAATATAGTTTACTTAATTTTAAATACATATTTTACTTTACGTATTTTAATTTACGTATTTTATTTAACATATTCTTGTTTACATAATATCATTTCCATAATATATAAAGACCGAGCCTGTCAGATCCTTGGATCTTACAGGCCCGGTGTGCATCATCGCTTTATTCAGCGCAGTCGCTGTCCTCTCCGGTCTGTATGCTGTCCAGAAGACGGTGCAGCAAGGTGTAGAGCTGCATGGCATCCTGCGGCTCCATGCGGATGCAGGCGGCCATCTGTCCCGGAACAAAGGCGGCGCGGGCTTTGAGTGCCTGCCCTGTCTCAGTCAGGGTGACGATCAGGTTGCGCTCATCCTTCTCGTCCCGTTTGCGGTTAACATAACCCATCGTCTCCAGGCGCTTGAGCACCGGGGTGAGCGTGCCGGAGTCCAGGAAGAGCCGCCGCCCGAGCTGGCGGGAGCTGACGCAGGGCGTCTCCCACAGCACCATCATGGCGATATACTGGGTATAGGTCAGGCCCAGCTCATCCAGGAAGGGGCGGTAGCGCTTGACCACCTCCCGCGCACAGGCATAGAGGGGAAAGCAGAGCTGATTGTCCAGCAGCAGCGCATCGTCCGTGCGCAAGCTCTCCTTGACTTCGGGCATCAAATCAGTTCCGCGATCTTCTCACGCACGAGCTTCATGTCGGCAGTGGGCTCAAAGCGGGCCTTGATGTTGCCCTCGCGGTCGATGAGGAACTTGGTGAAGTTCCACTTGATTTTGCCGTTATTCTTGTAGTCCTTGTCCATCTTCTTGGCGATGCCGGCCATGGCCAGAGCCATGGGGCTGTGGCCGAAGCCCTCAAAAGTAGTGGCGGTGGTCAGGTACTTGTAGAGGGGAATGGCGTCGTCGCCGTTGACGTCGATCTTGGAAAACTGCGGGAAGGTGATGCCGAAGCGGCCCTGGCAGAAGCTGTGGATCTCTTCATCCTCGCCCGGGGCCTGGTTGCCGAACTGATTGCAGGGGAAGTCCAGGATTTCAAGGCCCTTTTCGTGGAACTCATCATAGATCTCCTGCATGGGCGCGTACTGGGGCGTGAAGCCGCAGGCGGTGGCGGTGTTGACAATCAGCAGGACTTTGCCGGCATAGTCCTTCAGGGCGACCTGGCTGCCATCCTGGGCGGTAACGGTGAAATCATATACGTTCATGTGTGTGCCTCCTTCAAAGCTCCCATTTAATTAATTGTGCTCAATTGATTTTGCTAAACTGATTATAGCGTGCAAATCTCCCGTTGTCAATAGGCAAAGCATTTCTTTTCGTATAGTCTGCCGCAAAGCGCGCAAACTATCCCCACTGCTATTGAGAGGAGCCAAAACGTCATGATCGAACAAGACACGATAAAGCTGCTGCGGGAGTGCGACGCGGGCATCCGCATGGGCACCGGGTCCATCGACGAGGTGGTCGATTACGTCCACGCCCCCGGGCTGCGGGACCTGCTGAACACCTGCCGTTTTGAACATGCAAAGCTCGGCACTGAGATCCAGGCACAGCTGGACCGGTTTCAGGACCGGGGCAAGAGCCCGAATCCCGTGGTTCGGAAGATGAGCTGGGTGAAAACCAGCATGAAGCTTGCCATGGACGAATCCGACGCCACCATCGCCGACCTCATGACCGACGGGTGCAACATGGGCGTCAAGTCCCTCAACCGCTATCTGAACCAGTACCAGGCGGCAGACGAGCTCTCCAAGGACATCACCAAGCGCCTCATTCACCTGGAGTCTCAGCTCAGCGTCAATCTGAGAAGCTATCTTTAAACACGAAACAGGGCCCGATGGCCCTGTTTTTTTCACTTTCATTCAGTTTGTCCGCGGCGGATGGCGCCGGCAAGCTTCGCCGCAGGGCGAAAACCGAACAAGTCCGATGAAGCCGGCAAACACCAGGCAAAGAAGCGAAAAGCACCAGACGTAAAAGGCGCTGGCCTTGATGTGGTTTTTGATTGTTACATCCGCCATGCCCGTGCCCAGAAGGACAGCGGGCGCCATGGGGCAGAATATCCGTCAACGCCTGGTGTGTCAATAAAACGTAAAGCCCTGAACCCCTCCTTGTAAATACGGGCGCGCAGGAGCGGGCTTCTCTCCGGCGCACAAAGGCGCGGGGCAAATCCGTACCATGATCCGCAGTACGAACTTGCCCCGCGCCTTTGCTTTGGGCCGCGTTTTTCACCGGGCGTCTTTCGCAACACCCCTGTGCGCTCTGTGTATCCGCCTCTGCCTTACCAGAGATCGACGGCGCCGTTCTCCTCGCCCCGGACCCAGTAGGCTTTGTTCTGGTCCACGCGCACATAGATCGCATCAACCTCGCCGACCCTGGCATAGATCTCCTCCGGGGAGATCTCGCTGCCCTGAGGAGACTGGATCACCATTTTCGGCAGCAGCTTCCCGGCGGCCTTTTCCACCACGGCGGCTTCGACCTTCCTTCTGCCGCGGCGCGCCTTTCCGGCTCCCTTCTCCACCACGTCGGCCAGGGCCTCGGCTGCCATTTCGACCGAGGGCTTGTCAGCCTGCGCCGCAGCCTTTGTTTTGCGTTTTTTCCTGTCGGCCTTTTTCTCCGCATCCAGCACCGCTTCTGCCGCGGCTGTGGCGGCCTTGTCCGCCTTCTTCTCCGCTTTCGCGGCCGTCTTCCTGGCCTTCCTTTCGGCAGGCTCGATAAACTCCCCATAGACCTCGGCAATCTTATCGGACAGTTTCTTGCTGAGCTTCATCTTGCCGGCCTCGATCAGATAGATGGATTTGCCGCTCACACCCACGGTGTCTGCAAACGCAGCCTGGGAGAGCTTGTTTTTTTCACGCAGTTCTTTCAGTTTCATGTTAAAGTCCCCTTTCCTTATTCTGTCAGCTTCTGTGCATTTGATAATCTTATAATACAAAGTATTGCCGCATTTGTCAATTTTTCTTTCAGCAAAACTGTTTTTTCCTGCGATTGCTTCTTGAAGAAAAGTCTGGAATCTATTATAATAGGGTTGGTATATTTTATGCTGCGGATACGCGGGATAAAAACAGTTCGTCCAAAAGGAGAGTGCGACCATGAAAATATATAACAGCCTGAAAAAGCTGCTCTGTGCTTTTTTGGCGGCCGCGCTGATCCCGTCCTTCTTCTCGGGGTGCCAAAGCGGTGTGTCGGCTTCGCCGACCCCGATGCAGGAGGAAGCGGAGCCGGACCGCTCCCGCTATCTGATCAGCATTGAGGATGAACCGGACACCGTGGATTTCCAGTGCACCTCCATCCACTACACCATTGCGCAGAACGTGTTCAACCGCCTGGTGTACATGGAGAATGACGACGCCGGAAACGCCCTGATTCTGCCGGAGCTGGCAGAGAGCTGGGAGCTCTCCGCCGACCACCGCGCCTATACCTTCCATCTGCGCGAGGGAGTGCGTTTCAGCAACGGCGCTCCCCTGACCGCGTCTGACGTGCAGTACACCTTCACGCGTCTGCTCACCCATCCGGAGTCCTGCAACCGGGACATCGTGGACATTATTGAAGGCGCGACCGCGCTGGAGGCCGGAGAGACGGATACGCTTTCGGGCTTTGAGGTCCTTGACGATTTGACTTTTGTTATCACGCTCTCCGAGCCGTTTGAGGGCTTTCTCGCCTGCCTGTCTATGCCGGGTGCCTCAATCCTGGATGAAGAGACCACGCGCAGGGCCGGAGAGCTCTTCGGACGCGCGGCGGAATGGACGATCGGAACCGGCTCCTTCATCCTCCAAAGCTGGGAGCCGGGAAAGGGCATGCTGCTCGCGGCAAACGAGGACTGCTGGCAGGGGCCGCCCCGCTGCGAGGGTCTGGACCTGCGCTTCATGACGGACGCGGAGGAGATCCGCCTGCTGTTCGAGCAGGGCGGACTGGATCTTTTGAATCTGGACGATGTCGGCAATGCCTCCGAGTTTTTCCTGCACGGGGACATCTATCAGGACAAGCTCCATACCGTGCACCGCATCAGCACCACCTACATTGCCCTCAACGAGTCCGTCCCCCCGCTGGACGACGTGCGTGTGAGAAAGGCGCTGCAGCTTGCGCTGAACCGGTCGCTGCTGCTGGACGCGGCTTATATCGGCCGGGGCTTTCTTGAAAACGGCATCCTGCCCCACGGTATCTACGGCTTTAACCCGGCCCTGCCGGAGATCCCCTATGATCCCGAGGGAGCAAAGGAGCTCATGAAGGAGGCAGGGTATCCCGGCGGCTTTTTCCTGAAACTCAGCGCAAGCGCAGCCTCCACCCTCCGGGAGATGACCCTGCTGCGGGCCTGCGCCTCCCTGTGGGAAAAGGTCGGCGTGCACACCGAAATCGAGACGCTACCCGACAGCGAGTTCATGCGCCTGCGAAAGAGCGGAGCGCTGACCTGCTACTCGGCCACCTGGACCGCTGACTTCAACGACCCCGACAATTTCTTCTATACCTTCTTCGGCAATGCGGAAAACACCCGTTTCCGTTCTCTCTGCTACCCGCGCGAGGAGATCATGGAGCGTGTGCGCAAGGCCCGCGTCATCCCCGACTCGAACGAGCGCATTGCGGAGTACCGGGCGCTCGAGCAGATCATCGCGCAGGAGGACGCCGCTTGGATCCCGCTGTTTTCCAGGTTTTACACCTATGTTACCTCACCGCGCCTTGAAGGCTTCCAAACCTCCTGGAACGGTTCTGTCAAGAACAAATACCGGGAGATGTCCATTAAGGAGGCTTGAAGACGATGAAACTGCATTCCATCCGCTTTAAGATCACGGCGATCACCGTCGCTGCGATCCTCGTCGCCATCTTTGCGATCGTCTCTGCAAGCACTCCTTCGACACAGGAGGAAGCGGAGCGGCGCTCGGTAGAGACGATGCGCCTGATCGGCGAGAACACGAAGAACACGCTCAACGAATACTTCTCGAATGTGGAACAGGCGGTAAACCTCACAGCCAACCTGGCGGCGGACTCCCTGGACAGCCTTGTCCTGGTGGAGTGCGGCGCTGCCGGCAGCAACGCCGGGCCGGACAAGCGCACCCCCGAGCAGACCGCGCGCCTCGACGCCTATATCTCCAAACACTGCGAGAACGTGCTGCACACCTTTGAGAGCGCCGCAAGCCATACCAACGGGATTATAACCTATTATTACTGCATCAATCCCGAAATCAGCGAAACGGTGCACGGCTTTTTCTACTCCCGCGTTGGGAAGGCGGGCTTTGTCGCCCAGCCGCCTCTGGACGCGCGTGCCCTGGACCCGACGGATCTCACGCACAACACCTGGTACTTTACGCCCATCCAGCGCGGGCGCCCCTCCTGGGTAGGGCCGTACTCGGCACATTTTCTGGGCGAGCTGCAGACGAGCTCCTACCTTGTGCCGATCTACAGCACCGGCACCCTGATCGGGATCCTCGGCATGGATATCCCGCAGGAGCTCCTGATCTCCCATGTGCGCTCGGTGCGGGTCTATGATACGGGCTTTGCCAGTCTCTTCGATACCGAAGGGCACGTCCTCTATCACCCGGAGCTGGAGCCGGGCGATGTTCCCACCCTCTCCAATCTCTCGAAGGAACTGCTGCAAAACGAGAACAGCGGCGACGCGCTGATCCGCTACACCGCAAACGGCGAGGAGCGGCAGATGTCCTTCTCCACCCTCAGAAACGGGACGAAGCTCGTCATCAACGCCCCGGTCCGGGAGATCAACGCCTCCTTGCTGCGGCTCAACCGCAGCATCGCGCTCATCACGCTGATCGTGCTCGTCATATCGGCGGCGCTGGTCATGCTGGTCATGGGCATCGTCACCTCCCCGCTGCAGAAGCTCACCGCCGCGTCCCGGCGCCTTGCCGAGGCCGATTACGATGTGGCACTGGATTACCGTGCCAGGGACGAGATCGGCCAGCTCACCCAGGCCTTTATCCGCATGCGCGACCAGATCAAAAATTATATCGCTGACCTCAACCGCCGCATCAACACCGACACGATGACGGGTCTGCCGAACATGCGCTACTTCTTCAAGCTCGCCACCACAGAGCGCAAGCGCCTGAATAACGAAGGCAAGGCCTCTGTCATGCTCTACTTTGACCTGGTGGGCATGAAGCACTATAACCGTCAGTACGGCTTTGAAGAGGGCGACAAGCTCCTGTATGAAGTGGGGCAGATCCTGGCAAACCACTTTGGGGAGCAGTGCGTATGCCGCTTCAGTGAGGACCATTTTGCCGCCGTGTGCGCAGAGGACGGGCTGGAGGAAAAGCTGCAGGCCGTTTTACGCGACTGCGAGGCCGCAAACGGCGGCAACAGCCTGCCGGTCCGGGCCGGCATCTACCGCGACAGCATTGAACCCGTGAATGTGAACATTGCCTATGACCGTGCCAAGTACGCCTGCGACAAGCACAGGGGTTCCTTTGAATCCGGCTTCTACGCCTTTGACAATGAGATGCTCGCCCAGCTTGACGGGGAGCGCTACGTCACCAAGCATCTGGACCAGGCCCTGGCCGAGCGCTGGATCAAGGTTTACTATCAGCCCATCATCCGCGCGGTCAATGGCCGCGTCTGCGATGAGGAGGCGCTCTCGCGCTGGATCGACCCGAAGCGCGGGGTCCTGTCCCCCGGCTTCTTCATCCCGGTGCTGGAAAAGTCCCGGCTCATCTACAAGCTGGATCTCTACGTGCTCGACCAGATCCTGGAGAAGATGAAGGCGCTGGAGGCGGAGGGACTGCGCGTTGTGCCCCATTCGCTGAACCTCTCGCGGGCAGACTTCGACGCCTGCGATATTGTGGAGGAGATCCGCCGCCGGGTGGACGCCGCCGGCATCGCCCACGACAGGCTCACCATTGAGATCACCGAGAGCATCATCGGCAGCGACTTCGACTTCATGAAGGAGCAGGTAAGCCGCTTCCAGGCGCTGGGCTTCCAGGTCTGGATGGACGATTTCGGCAGCGGCTATTCCTCCCTCGACGTGCTGCAGGAGATCCACTTCGATCTTCTCAAGTTCGACATGCGCTTTATGAAGAACTTCAGTGAGGGCAAGGAGAGCAAGACCATCCTGACCGATCTCGTGCGCATGGCCATCGACCTCGGCCTTGACACCATCTGCGAGGGCGTTGAGAGCGCCGAGGAGGTGGAGTTTTTGCGGGAGATCGGCTGCAGCAAGCTGCAGGGCTTCTACTACTGCAAGCCCATCCCCTACGAGGAGATCGTGGAGCGCAACCGCAAGGGCATCCAGATCGGCTTTGAGAATCCGGAGGAGTCGGAATACTACGCCTCCATCGGCCGCGTAAACCTCTTTGCCATCTCGATGATCGCCGACAAGGAGAAGACGCGGCAGGATTATTTTGACACACTGCCCGCCGGAATCATGGAGGTGCGGGAAAACGACGTCTGCTATGTCCGCACGAACCAGGCATATCGCGACTTTATGAAGAAAAACTTCTCCTTCCAGCTGGAGGACCGGCCCTGCGGCTACCCGGTGTATCCGGACGGCTCAGGCTCTGCGTTCATGGAACGGGTGCGCCAGTGCTGTGCCGACGGCAGCCGTGCTCTTTACGACGGGAAGCTGGCAAACGGCTACAGCATCCATACCTTCATCAATCCCATCGGGCGAAACCCCGTCACCGGTGCCACAGCGGTGGCCGTGGCGATCCTCTCCATATCTGCCCCGGATGAGAGCACCACTTATGCCGACATTGCCCGTTCCCTGGCCGCCGACTACTATAATATTTATGTGGTGAATCTGGACACGGATGAGTTCATCGAATACACTTCCCGGATCGGTGTCGAGGAGCTTGCCGTTGAGCGGCACGGGACGGACTTTTTCGCCTCGGCCAAGCGTGACACCATGACGCGCATCTACGAGGAGGACAGAGCCGCCTTCCTGAGCTGGTTTTCCAAGGAGAATATTCTTCAGGAGATTGACAGGCAGGGCGTGTTCACCGCCACCTACCGTCTGATCGACACGGGCGAGCCCCTGTATGTCCACATGAAGGTCACACGCATGTCGGGCGGCAACCGCATCATCATAGGCATCAGCATCATTGACTCCCAGATGAAGCAGAAGGAGCTTCAGGACGCACTGCAGAAGGACCGTGACACCATGATACGCCTCATGGCCCTCACGGACGGATATCTGAGTCTCTACACCGTGGACCCCGTGACCGGGCAATATGTGGAGAACGACTCCACCGATGATTTTGACAGTCTCAGCGCCGCAAAAACCGGGAGCGATTTCTTCCGGCAGGCGGTGATCGACGCAAGGAACGTGATTTATCCCGAGGATCTGGATATGTTCCTTGAACAGTTCTCGAAAGAGAACATCCTGCGCGAGCTGCGTGAGCACGGTTCCTTCAGCATCCAGTACCGTCTCATGATCGGCGGCAAGGTACGGCCTGTACAGTTGAAGGTGGCCTCCTTCAAGGAGCACGGCGACGAAAAGCTGGTCGTCGGCGTCCGGGCCATGAAGGAGCGGAAGAAGAGCAGGAGCTGAACCATACAAATCAAAAGGCCGAATGGGTCGATCCGGAGATCGACCCATTCGGCCTTTTACTTTCCTGCTTACCAGCTTTTGAGCTTGCCGTGGCAGATGGGGCAGATATTGTTGTTGTAGTACTGGCCCATCATCGGGCCGCTCAGGTGGATTTCACGACCGCAGGTGCAGCAGATCACTTTGTCGATATGCGCGCCGCCGGCTACGGATTCAGCCGCCGCATCGTCCAGGTTCTGCAGGGAGCTCTTGATCTTCTCGTTGTTTTCCATCTTTACTGTCCTTTCTTATTACTCATTCATCAGACGCTTGCCATGCCGCTGGCATAGATGCTGCCGATAGGAACGCCGCCGTAGGTGCCGTTGAAGTGCCACACCGCCGTGATGGATACATTGCCATAGACATTGGGCACGGTGAAGCTTGCAAGTATGTTGCTTGTCATGCTGCCGCCCATGTAATTGATGGGGTTGTTGCTCGCTGCATAGGACATGCCGTTGACAGTCACCTCCACGCCGTTGAGGAGGGAGCCCGCCACGAGGTTGCCCGAGGTCGCGCTCACATTGATAAGCAGGCCGTGGTTGCCGTACATGTCTATGCCGGCGTACCAGTTGACAACGATGTTCAGGCTTGTGCCGGTGTTGGACATAAAGCTGCCCGAGCCCGTGAGGGTGACGCCGTCCGCGCCGCCGGCCACGGATTCCAGAGAGTCGTCATCCAGCGCTTTCATATTCTTCTTTTCGGTCATGTTCTGCATCTCCTTTTCATGTTCGCGGCACATCCCGGTGTCTGCTGCTTCTGTGCCTGAGTCGCTCTTTCCGCTTCCGATTGTATTGTATCACAGAAACCGTCACAAAAACAGCACACTTTTCCTGAATAATTCTTAAGAGCGGGAGCTTTACGCGACGCTCAATCTGCGATCATGGCCTCCAGCTTCGCGCGCTGCTCCAGGATTTCCTGCAGCAGGGCATCACAACCTGCGGGTGTTTTGTTCCGCAGAAGCTCCGTCAGCTCCGAAGCAGGGCGGTACATCGGCTCGAGCGCGAGGTTCCCCAGCACGCCCTTGAGCGCATGTGCCGCGGCGAAGGCAGCGTCCAGATCTCCGGCCTTCAGCGCGTCCTCGAGTTTGGCAAAGCCTGCGTCCTTCACCGCAAGGCCGACCATGCGGAAATAAAACGCCTCGTTATTGATGCAGCGGGCAAGCCCCTCGTCCGTCTTTGCGCCGTACTCGCGCAGCTTTTCAATCGTAAGCAAATCAATTGCCTCCTTATCGTTTCCGGTAAATATTTTTTCTATTCCATGCAGTTTATTTTACTACAAGCACCCCGGCTTGTCTACCGCTTTTGCCCGATTTATCCGCGTGCCGTTTTTCCGTCGATTGACTTCTTTCCGGTTTTCCTGCATAATAGAGCAAACAGGAGATGAACAAGCATGCATTCGATACGCGGAAAGTTCCTTCAACTGAATCTCATCAGCATCCTGCTGTGTGTCGTCCTGATCGGCGGTCTCGGTCTATGGAGCATTTCGCACATTCAGCAGGAGAGCTCCCAGGAATGCCGAAATCAAAAAGACCCTCCATGACGGTGAGCCATGGCAGCGTCTGGCCATCGCCAAGGGACTGGCCGTCTTCTCCTACGGCGACAGCACACCCGACGATGTGTTCAACCGCGCCGACAAGGCCATGTACGCCGATAAGCGCCGCATGAAGGGGCTTGACTGATCACGCCATCCGTACATAAAAAACGGCCGTTCCCATCGGAACGGTCGTTTTACGTTTGCTCAGGCTTCCTGCTTGGGGTCGGGGCCGAACTCGTTGTCACCCTTGACGCCCTCCTGGCAGAACCAGTAGATCAGGACGATCCAGCCGACAATGGGGATCAGGCCGATGAAGTACCATGCGCCGGGCTTGCCGAGATCATGCAGGCGGCGCCATGCCACCGCAATGCCGGGGACAAGCAGCCCCAGGGAGACGATGACAGACAGGATGTTGAAGACGGAGCTGCCGGTGGCCTGATAGAGACCACTGATCACCAGGCTGATTACAGCGGTGCAGAGGGTGTAGCTCCAATATTCAGCGCGTCTTGCGCGGCCGTTGAAGTTGGCGTAGTTCTTTGTGACGCACTCTACGGCATAGTTGATGATTTTGTTGAAATCCATATGTTTGTCTCCTTTCACGTTTTCTTCTCCAGCAGTATACCTCTTGTTTCGACAGGAATCAAGCATGTTTTGAAATATTTATGCAAATTAAACATTTAAAAACGCGGCGCCGAAGCGCCGCGTCCGTTTCTTACTCCTCGGCAGTGAACTCGTCCTTGCCGACGCCGCAGATCTCGCAGGTGAAGTCATCTGGCAGGTCTTCCCACTTGGTTCCCTGCTCGTCCTCATCATAGATCCAGCCGCATACATTGCATATGTATTTCATTGGTGTTTTCTCCTTTCAAGCAGATACTTGGAAAACGGATTGGGATTACTTGAAGTAGCGCTCCAGCAGGCCCTTGAAGGCTTTGCCGTGGCGGGCCTCGTCGCGCGCCATCTCATGGATGGTGTCATGCAGGGCGTCGAGATTGTACTTCTTGCAGAGCTTGGCAAGCTCGGTCTTGCCGGTGGTGGCGCCGTTCTCGGCATCGACACGCATCTGCAGGTTTTTCTTGGTGCTGTCGGTGACGACCTCGCCCAGAAGCTCGGCAAACTTGGCGGCATGCTCGGCCTCTTCCAGGCCGGCCTTCTCCCAGTACATGCCGATTTCGGGATAACCCTCACGATAGGCGACGCGCGCCATGGCGAGGTACATGCCGACCTCAGAGCACTCGCCCTCGAAGTTGGAGCGGAGGCCTGCGATGATCTGCTCCTGCACGTCGATGGGGACATCGCCGCCGAACTGCTTGCCGACGCCGACCACATGCTCGGCAGCCCAGGTCAGATCGTCAGCCTGGAGAGTGAACTTGCTGCCGGGGACCTTGCAGATGGGGCAGAACTCGGGAGCCGTCTCCCCCTCATGGACGTAACCACATACAGGACATACCCATTTTTTCATTGTAATTTCCTCCTATTGTAAAAAATGTCACAGACAATTTCTGTTGAACTTATACACAATCAGAATATACCATAAGCCCCGCCGCTTGTAAAGACAATTCGCTTACCACTCCACCATATCCTGCAGCGCCGGGGCGACGGCGCGGCCGAAAAGCCGGATGGCGGCGAGGGCCTCGCGCAGGGTGTTGCCGCTGCTGCCAACCTCCACGATCAGCGAGCCCGGCGTGAGCTGCTGGTTATAACGCTGGCTTACCAGCAGCACCGGGCGCATCAGGGTGGGAAAGGCGCTGTTGACGGCGTTTTGCAGATAGAGGGCGAAGGCCAGGTTCCCGCGCCAGAAGGGATGCTCCAGCCCGCTCTCATCCGTACCCACCAGAAGCATGATCTGGCTTGCCACGTTCCCCTCCTCCTCGGCCATGGTCTTGTACACCACATCGCCGGAGCCTAGGGCGTCGCGGTGGATGTCCAGCACTACCCGGATGTCGGGAAAGCTGTCCAGATACTGGGCGATGGCAGCCTCGGCGCGGGTGTAGGAGCCGGTGTAGCTCGGATAGTCGTAGATCCCACGGTCGTGCACCACGTTCAGCCCCGCCTCGGTCAGGATCTCGGTCAGCTCGTCGCCGATGCGCACGACGTTGAACTGCGTGTCCTCGGTGCGGCCGTTGTCGCTCGCGGCGTAGCGGTCCGCGCCCGCCTGGGTGTATGCCTCGCTTGCATGGGTGTGGATAATGAGGATCTGCGGCCCCTCCGCCGGGAGGGTCAGTCCCGGCCCTTCGGCGAGGATCTGGGCCGCATCCACCCAGTAGCCTGTCTCGTTTTTGATGCGCATGCCGCCCTCGATGGTGGTCTCCAGCACCGTCTCCGAGGACGGCTGTCCGGTCTCCTGCAGCGGCGGCATGCGCAGCGACTGCAGGACGGCCTGCCCCCGCTCGGCCGCGGCTGCCGCCGTTGAGCATTGCCGGAGCTCTGCGGGGAGAATCACGTTCTTCATCCGCTCCTCCGGCGGCCTTTCAGCCAGCCATGTGCCCGGACTGCCGCAGCCGCTGCCTGCCGCCAGCAGGCAGATCCCCGCCATTGCCAACAGGCCTGCCAGTTTCCTGATTGCTCTCAATACGCTCCCCCCTGCTCTCCGGTTCTCTTTCAGCTTATGCTGCGATTCTATGCAAAATGCCCCTCTCAGGCCGCCGCGCATGCAAACAAATTGTGAATATTCGTGTATTTCCGGAAAATGCAACTTGCATTGGAACGTGGGGAATGCTATACTGAGTCATGTTATGTAACCCTGATCTTTTTTCAAAGGGGGCGTAAGCAAATGGCAGAACGGTATTCCAGACTCTTTACTCTGCCTGAGGATCTCTATGCACCGGGCTCACCGCTGGTGATTGCGGCAGGCGCGCTGCTCACCGACAATCAGACGGGGCAGTGCGTGGCCCAGCTCAAGCTGCGCAGCATCTCCCCCAAGACCATCAGCACCGTGAGGGTCCTGGTGATCGGTTATGACGGAAGTGACAGCGAAGCCTGCCGGGCGGAGCATCTGTATGAGGGGCTGCACGCCGCGCGGGACGCCCTGTTCGGCGCAAGGGAGGCGATCCGCCTGCCCTCGCTGGAGGTGCGCAGCTTTGGCGCCCGGGTGCTCTCCGTCACCTTTTCCGACGGCAGCCGCTATCTTGGGGACGGCGCAGTCTGGAGATCCCTGCCCCGGCAGGCGGATCTGAACCAACGCCTTTTTGACAAGGAGCTGATCCGCCAGTACCGCCTGGAGACCGGCAGCCAGAGCCGCTTTGTCCCGCTGGAAACCCAGGATCTGTGGCTGTGCGCCTGCGGGGAGATCAACCATAAAGGGGAAAGCTGCCACCGCTGCGAGCAGACGCTGGAGCATTGCAGGCAGTATCTGAACGTGGAACTGCTGCGGGAGAACAAGTCCCTGCGGCTCAATGCCGAGGCGGCGCAGGCCGCGCTCGACGAGGAGAAAAAGCAGTCGCGCGGCAGGGTCCTCAAGCGTATCCTGCTGGTGCTGATCCCCATGCTGCTCATAGCCGCGATCGCCGCCGGGGTCTATGTCTTCACTTCCCGCCGCAACGCGATCTATGAGGAGGCAAGCCGCCTCTACGCCGCCGGAGATTACGCCGAGGCGGCGCTGCGCTTTGACAAGCTCGGTCATTTCCGGGATTCCGCCGAGCTCGCGGCCAAGGCCAAGAAGGCCGATGCCGAGATCGCCTCCTACGCCCGGGCCAAAAAGTTTCTGGAAAACGAGCGCTGGGATGACGCCTACGGCGCTTTCACGGACCTGGGCGGCTATCTCGACAGCGCCGAGCTTGCGCAGGAGGCCATGTACCGCAAGGGCCTCTCCCTGATCGAGCAGGGACAGTACAGCGAAGCGCGCGAGCTCTTCCTTGACCTGAGAAACTACCGGGACTCCCTCTCCATCGCCTTCCACTTCTTCGACCGCCTCCTCTCCGAAGAGGTCAGCCTGAACCCTGAATGCAACGGCCCGCTGACCACCGACTACCGCTATGACGAATACGGGCGCGTCGCCGAGAAGACGGAGCGCTTCTCCGCCTATCCCGGGATGGAGGATCGGGTCTATCTCTACAGCTATGAGGACGACGGCAGCTACACCGTCATCGAAAGCCAGGTGGGCAAGCGCTACGACGCCGCGGGGGCGTACCTCGGTCAGGGGGACGTGCTCTCCACTGTCTATGAATACGACTACTACCCGGACGGCACGGTTCACTACCGCATCGGGCTTGACGCCGCCACCGGCGAATACCGCAGCTCTGCCGCCTATGACGATCACGGCAATCTCATCGCCCTGCAGAATGAGGATGGGACGAGCTACACCCTGCTCAACGAATATGACGGCGACAAGCTCTCCAAGCAGGAACGCTTCAATGCCGACGGCACCATGCTCAGCCGTACCAGCTTTGAATATGATGACAAGGGGCGCATGAAGCGCGCCACTTTCCTGACGCCCGGCGCCGCCTCCACCGTCACAGCCCTGTACACCTACGGCCCGGTCTATGCCCCGGAGGCAACGGAATAAGATGCCCTGTTCTGAGCTCCCTTTTTTGAAAGGGGAGCTCAGAACACTTGACATCACACTTCCCTTCGTGGTATTATCGCCGAGGAACTATGTTGCGTTTTGCCTCATTTTCCCTTTTGGGGAATGTGGGGTTTCTTTTTTTGACAAAGGGAGTGTAACTATGAATTATGATGTCATCATTGTCGGCGCAGGCCCCGGCGGCATTTTCACCGCCTATGAGCTGGCACAGGCAAAGCGCGGTCTGAAGATCGGCGTGCTGGAGCTGGGCAGGCCTCTGGATAAACGCCACTGCCCCATCGACGGAAAGAAGGTCAAATCCTGCATCCGCTGCAAGACCTGCAGCATCATGAGCGGCTTCGGCGGCGCGGGCGCCTTTTCCGACGGCAAGTACAACATCACCAACCAGTTCGGCGGCACGCTCTATGAGCATATCGGCAAGACCCAGGCCATAGAACTGATGCAGTACGTGGACGCCATCAACCTCAGCCACGGGGGCCAGGGCACCAAGCTCTACTCCACCGCCAACACCGCCATCAAGCGCATGTGCCTGGAAAACGGCCTGCACCTGCTGGACGCGCAGGTGCGCCATCTCGGCACGGACATCAACTATGTAGTGCTGAAAAATCTGTATGACGAGCTGAAGGAGAAGGTGGATTTCCATTTTGAGACCGCCGTCACCGAGATCCGCCGGAGCGGAGACGGCTACGAGCTGGTCACCGACAGGGGCAGCTTCACCTGCCGCAAGTGCGTGATCTCCGTGGGCCGCAGCGGCAGCAAGTGGATGGAGTCCGTCTGCAGCTCTCTGAACATTCCGACGCTCTCCAACCGTGTGGACATCGGCGTGCGCGTGGAGCTGCCGGCGGAGATTTTCTCGCACCTGACCGACGAGCTGTACGAGAGCAAGATTATCTACCGCACGCAGAAGTTTGAGGACATGGTGCGCACGTTCTGCATGAATCCCCACGGCGTGGTGGTCAACGAGAACACCAACGGCATTGTCACCGTCAACGGTCACAGCTATGAGGACAAGAGCAAGCACACGGAAAACACCAACTTCGCCCTGCTGGTCTCCAAGCACTTCTCCGTCCCCTTCAAGGATTCCAACGGCTACGGCGAGAGCATTGCGCGCCTGTCCAACATGCTCGGCGGCGGCGTGATCGTGCAGCGCTTCGGCGATCTGGTGCGCGGTCGGCGCAGCACCGAGGCGCGCATCCGCGAGAGCTTTGTGACCCCGACCCTCGCCGCGACGCCCGGCGATCTGAGCCTTGTGATCCCCAAGCGTATCCTCGACGGCATCATCGAGATGATCTACGCCCTCGACAAGATCGCCCCCGGCACCGCCAATGACGACACGCTCCTCTACTGCGTGGAGGTAAAGTTCTACAACATGGAGGTGGAAATCGACAGCCGCCTCGAGACCTGCAGTCCCGGCCTCTTTGTCATCGGCGACTGCTCCGGCGTGACCCACTCTCTCTCCCACGCCTCGGCCAGCGGCGTTTATGCCGCGCGGTGTTTGCTGGAGGAAATTTGAGGAGGTTTTATGTCTAAAGCCAAAGGTCAAAATTATATGCACGGCGCCGCCATCCTCACGGTGGGCGTCATCATCATGAAGATCCTCGGCTTCTTCTACAAGATCCCGCTGGGCAATATCCTCGGGGACGAGGGCTATTCGATGTTCATGGGTGCCTACAGCATCTACTACATCTTCTTTACCCTCGCCACCGCGGGCCTGCCGGTGGCCCTGTCCAGGCTCGTGGCCGAGGCGGACGCCAACGGCCGTGTCAGGCAGGAGGAAAAGACCTTCCGCGTGGCCCTTGTCACCTTCACGGTCATCGGCCTCGTGTTCGGGCTCATCATGTTCTGCTTCCCCGACTGGCTCGCGGCCAAGTACCTGGAAAACCCCGACGCCGCGCCCAGCGTGCGGGCCATGGCTCCGGCGATTTTGCTGGTGTGCATCGTGTCGGCCTATCGCGGGTACTGTCAGGGCAACGGCAACATGCTCCCGACTACCGTGGATGAGGTGCTGGAGGTTTTCTTCAAGGTGGTCTCCGGCCTTGTGATCGCGGTGATGGTGCTGCGCTCCTATCCCCACGGCCACCCGATGGCTCTGCCCATGGGCTCGGCAGGTGCGATCTTCGGCGTGTCCGTCGGCTCGGCAGTGTCGCTGGCCTATATGATCGTATACAAGCGGCGGCACTATGCCCTCCCGGCCGATCTTCCCGAGGACGGCGTACCGCTGGATTCCGCCCTCAAGATCGCGCGGGACATTCTCACCATCGGCATCCCCATCGCCACCGGTGCCTGCATCATGGCCCTGCTCAACAGCGTGGACTCCAAGCTCTGCATGAACCGCCTGCAGAGCGCCGCAGGCTGCAGCTACCAGCAGGCCAAGGTGCTCTACGGTGTGTACGGCAAGGCGCAGACCCTCTTCAACCTGCCGGCCGCCTTCATCACGCCCCTCACCATCTCCATTGTCCCCGCCATCTCCGGGGCGCTGGCAAAGGGTGATCGCAGCGTGGCCGCCGGCGTGTCCGAGGATTCCATGCGCATATCCGCCTTTCTGGCCATCCCCATGGGCGTGGGCCTCGCGGTACTGGCAAGGCCCATTATGGCCGTTCTGTATCCCGGCAGCCACCTCGCAGGCGCCGGGCTTCTGCAGATCATGGGCATCGCCTCCTTCTTTGTCTGCCTTGTGCTGATGGAAAACGCCATCCTTCAGGCCTCGGGCCGGGAGAAGCTCACCATGGTGACGCTCATCACCGGCGGCATCATCAAGATCGTGATCAACTGGTTTTTGGTGGCAAGGCGCGACATCAACATCTACGGTGCGCCGGTCGGCACGCTTTGCAGCTACTGCGCCATGGCGGCAATGGACTATGTCTTTTTGTGCCGCGCGCTTGACCAGCGTCCGCGTCTGCTGCGCATCTTCAGCGCGTCCCTCGTATCCAGCGCCCTCATGGGTCTCACGGCCTGGGCTGTGTTCGGCCTTGGTCAGCGCGCTCTGCTGCAGATGGGCCGCATGGGTACACTGCTTGCCATGTGCGCAGCGATCGGGGCGGCGGTCATCGTCTATATGGCGGCGGCCATTCTCCTGCGCGCGGTGACAAAGGAGGATATGAAGCTCATCCCCGGCGGTGAAAAAATTGCACGTATCCTCCATATGCGCTGAATTACTTCATAAAAAACGCAAAAAAGCGCAAATAGGGCTTGCGAAAACCGTCGAAGTATGGTACAGTCTATTTGCTTTCAGTCTGCTTCTTTCCATGCAGACCGTGAACCATGAGTAAACCGCAAAAAAAGTGGGAAAACTCACCATATCATGGCGTCAGGCCATATTTTCATCAGGAGGAATTTTATAATGAATAAGGCAGAATTAGTTGCAGCAGTCGCAGAGAAGTCCGGTCTCTCCAAGAAGGACAGCGAGAAGGCCATCAACGCCGCGTTTGAGACCATCTCCGCCGCTCTGGTCAAGGGCGATAAGATCCAGCTCGTCGGTTTCGGTTCCTTCGAGACCAAGGAGCGCAATGCCCGCATCGGCCGCAATCCCAGAACCAAGGAAGAGATCCAGATCCCTGCCAGCCGCATTCCCACCTTTAAGGCCGGCAAGGCCCTGAAGGATGTTGTTGCCAAGCCCGTCGGCAAGTCCAAGTAAGAAGCTGCATCATAATATGACCGCCTTTCCCATTGGAGAGGCGGTCATATTCATATTTGTTTAAGGAGGGCAGTCATGCGGCTGGATAAATTCTTAAAGGTCTCCCGACTCATCAAGCGCCGCAGCGTCGCAAACGATGCCTGCGACACGGACCGCATTTTTGTCAACGGCCGCCAGGCCAAGGCCAGCTATCAGGTCAAGGAGGGCGACGTGATCGAGATCGCTTTCGGCCAGCGTACCCTGAAGGTCGAGGTCACACAGGTTGCCGACAATGTCTCCAAGACCGACGCTCCTGCCATGTACAGGGAGATCATATAAGAATTACGCCCCGCCGTCCGGCGGGGCGTAATTCTTACGCAAGGTTGAGCTTGTTTTTCAGAAAATACCGGGTCACGAAATAGTACAGTGCGAACAGGGCCGCTCCGATCAGGATGTTGACGCCCATGACGGTATGGACGGCCGCCGCAGGCCCCATGCTGTCAATCCAGACGTCCGTATGCGGCAGGATCGAGAAGGCCAGGGCGTTGGTCACAACGCTCAGCGCCATGCCCATGAGGAAGTAAGCCACGAAGGAAAGGAGCAGCTTGTGGTCCGAGGCGCTGCAGCCGACGGCCATGGCTGCGTAGCAATGCAGGCAGGTCGCAGCAGCGTAGAGAAACGCGAGCAGGATACTCTCCAGAACATACAGCGCAATGCTTCCGCCGCCGATACTCTCGAAGTTGAACACGGATTCGTCCCACTCCATTCCGTAGAAGGGCGCCCAGCTCATGTCTGTCCCGATGCGCAGGACCAGGAGGATCGCCGCCATGCTGAGCAGGCCTACCGCCGCAAACCAGGCGAAGGACGTGAGGAGCTTTGCCCAGATATGCGCGTCCACCGTGACCGGCAGCGTCATGGAGAGATAGCCCTCATCCCGGAGAAGGCTCTTGTAAAAGCGCTGGATCATCAGCACGAAGGCCACCACGGCGATGGCAAAGAGACCGAGGCCGAAGACCACCAGCGTCATAACATACAGTACCCGGAGAAAGGACATGTTCTGCATGCGCGCAAGGCCCCGTATCGAGAGGCCCGCCAGCACCGAGACCAGAAGCTCCGCCGCGATGAGCGGCAGCATGATGCGGCCCGTGGCACGAAATTCATGCTTCAAAAGTTTGCCTAACATTTGAACACCTCCCTGAAAAGCGCGTCCACGCTCTTGCCGTACTGCTCGCGCAGGTCGTCGACGCTGGCCTGCAGGCTGACCCTGCCCTCGCGCAGGAAGACCACATCGTCCAGCACGTTTTCCACATCGGAGATGAGGTGTGTGGAGATGACGACGCTGGCGTTCTCGTCATAGTTGCGGATAATGGTGTCCAGGATATAGTCCCGTGTAGCGGGATCGACGCCGCCGATAGGCTCATCGAGCAGGTAGAGGCGGGCGCGCCGGCTCATGACCAGGATGAGCTGCACCTTCTCCTTCGTGCCCTTGGACATCTGGGAGATCCGAAGCTCCTCATGCAGGCTCAGACGCGCCATCATGTCGGCTGCGCGCGCCCGGTCGAAGTCGGCGAAGAAATCCGCGTAGTACTCCATAAGCTGGCGCACGTTCATCCACTCGGGCAGGCAGGACCGGTCGGGCAGATAGCTTACGATGGCCTTGCTCTCCTTCCCCGGCTGCAGGCCGCAGATGCTCACCTCACCCGCCGTCGGGGTCAGCAGGCCGTTGATGAGCTTGATGAGTGTGGTTTTGCCGCTGCCGTTGGGGCCGAGCAGCCCCACCACCCGGCCAGGCATCACCGTGAGGTTTACACCGTCAAGCGCCTGGATCGTCCCAAAGCGTTTGCCGAGCTCTCTGCATTCAAGACAGGTCTCCATTCTCTTCCTCCTCTCCGCCGCTCTCGAGCAGCGCGATCATCTCTTTCCCGGTAAAACCGAGGCTGCGCATAGCCTCCCGATAGCGGCGCACATGCTCCGCCGCAAGCGTCTCCCGCGCCCGATCGATCATCGCCGTATCCTCGGTCACGAAGCGGCCGAGGCTGCGCTGGGAATAGACAAGACCCTCCCGCTCAAGCTGCTGCATGGCCCGCTGCATGGTGTTGGGATTCACCCCCGCCTCCAGTGACAGGTCCCGCACCGAGTTCAGGCGCGCGCCGGGCGCGAGAGCCCCGGCGGCGATGGCCCGCCTGAACCCGTCCACAAGCTGGGAATAGATCGGCAGCTCCTGATTGAAATGCCACTGCAAGGGGCAGCACCTCCTTTGTATTAGTGTATTAAGCAATTAATACATTAATACAAAGGAGCTGCTTTGTCAAGTCTTTTTTCGACTTTTCCCAACGTTCGCTTCCTGAACTTCTTTACAAAGACGGGTTAGAAAAGTATAATGGGATACAGCAAATGATTACTCTGAAAGAGAAGAGAGAGAACAATGAAGCTGAATGAACTGAAGGCGGGCCAGTCTGCCCGCGTTTTGAGCATCGGCGGCGAGGGGGCGCTGCGCCAGCATTTTCTGGACATGGGCCTGATTCCCGGCACCGAGGTGACCCTCATTAAGCTTGCTCCCATGGGTGATCCGATGGAGCTGCGCCTGCGCGGTTATGAGCTGACGCTGCGCCTTGCCGACGCTGAGAAGATCGGCATTGAGAGGCTCGAGGCTGCCTCTGTCAGGAAGCAGGAGATGGAAAAGCGCAAGCCTGCCGTCCACCCGGGTCTCGGCGAGGAGGGCAAGTTCCATCCCAAGGGCACGGGCGATCCCCTGCCGGACGGGACGATCCTGAGCTTTGCGCTGGTGGGCAACCAGAACAGCGGCAAGACCACGCTCTTCAACCAGCTCACAGGTTCCAACCAGCATGTGGGCAACTTCCCCGGCGTGACGGTGGACCGCAAGGACGGCGTGATCCGCGCTCATGCGGACACCTCCATCACCGACCTGCCGGGCATCTACTCCATGTCCCCCTACTCCAGCGAGGAGCTGGTCTCCCGCGACTATGTGGTCAACGAGAAGCCAAAGGCCATCATCAATATCGTTGACGCCACCAATGTCGAGCGCAATCTCTATCTCACGATGCAGCTTCTGGAGATGAACGTGCCGATGGTGGTGGCCCTGAACATGATGGATGAGCTGACCGGCAACGGCGGCACCGTGGACATCAACCGCATGGAGTCCATGCTGGGGGTGCCGGTGGTGCCCATCTCGGCAGCCAAAAACGAGGGTGTGGACGAGCTGGTGCGCCACGCCATACATATCGCCAAATACCAGGAAAAGCCCCTGCGGCAGGATTTCTGCGGCGCGCAGGATCACGGCGGCGCGGTGCACAGGGCGCTGCACGCGGTGGGCCATCTCATCGAGGACCATGCCGAGCGGGCAGGTCTGCCCGTCCGCTTTGCGGCAAGCAAGCTGCTGGAGGGGGACGCGCACATCGAAGCGCAATTGCAGCTCGACCAGAACGAGAAGGAGATGCTGGAGCATATCGCCCTGCAGATGGAGGCGGAACGCGGCCTTGACCGCAGCGCCGCCATTGCGGACATGCGCTTTGAGTTTATCGGGAAGGTCTGCGAATCCTGCATCATCAAGCCCCGGGTGAGCCGGGAGCATCTGCGCAGCGAAAAGCTGGACCGGGTGCTGACTGGCAGAACCACTGCCATCCCCTTCTTCATCGGCATCATGGGTCTGGTCTTCTTCCTGACCTTCTTCCTCATCGGTCCCGTCCTGCAGGATCTGCTGGCGGCAGGTATCGAGCGTCTGGGTGCTCTCGCCTCCCGCGCCATGGAAGCCGGACATGTGAACCCCGCAATCCAGAGTCTGGTTATGGATGGCATTTTTGAGGGCGTCGGGAGCGTTGTGAGCTTCCTGCCGCTGATCGTGACGCTGTTCTTCTTCCTCTCCCTGCTGGAGGACAGCGGCTACATCGCCCGCGTGGCCTTTGTGATGGACAAGCTTCTGCGCAAGATCGGCCTTTCCGGGCGGAGCATCGTGCCCATGCTCATCGGCTTCGGCTGCACGGTGCCGGCGGTCATGTCCACCCGCACCCTGCCGAGTGACCGGGACCGGCACATGACCATCCTGCTGACGCCTTTCATGTCCTGCACTGCAAAGCTGCCGATCTACAGCTTCTTTGTAGCCGTCTTTTTCCCGCGCTATGCCTGGCTGATCATTACGTGCCTTTATCTGCTCGGCATCGCTGCAGGCATCCTCGCGGCGCTGCTGTATAAAAAGACGCTCTTCAAGGGCGAGGCGGTGCCCTTCGTGATGGAGCTGCCGAACTACCGCATGCCGAGTGCGCGCAACGTCCTCCAGCTCCTGTGGGAAAAGGCCAAGGACTTTTTGCAGCGAGCCTTCTCCGTGATCCTGATCGCTACCATCGTGGTATGGTTTCTCAAGAGCTTCGACTTTCGCTTCAACATGGTGGCGAACTCCCAGGACAGCATCCTTGCTGCGGTCGCGGGTCTGCTGGCCCCGCTGTTCAGGCCGATCGGCCTCGGCGACTGGCGCATCGTCACCTCCCTGATCTGCGGCTTCATGGCCAAGGAGAGCGTGGTTTCGGTGATGGAGCTTCTCTTTACAAACGGCGTGGGGCAGGCGCTGACCGCCGTGACGGCGGCTTCGCTGCTGGTGTTCAGCCTCCTCTACACTCCATGTGTGGCGGCCATCGCCTCCATCAAGCGGGAGCTTGGGCGCAAGTGGGCTCTCTATGTGGTGCTGTGGCAGTGCCTGGTTGCCTGGGTCGCGGCGCTGATCGTGCGGCTGATCGGTTCGCTCTTTTAAGGGAGTGCGCGTATGAATCTCTGGGACATTCTGATCCTTCTGGCCGTCGCGGCGATGGTAGTGCTTGCGATCCGGGCCATTCGCTCCGGCAGGGCCGGCGGCTGCCATGACTGCAAAAGCTGCCCTCACGACTGCGACGCCTGCGCCCGCCCCTGTGAAGAACACAAAAAGGCTGACCGCTATCACTAACGGTCAGCCTTTTTCATCCGGGTTCACATGTACCATGATGTGCTTGACGCTGGGAAATTCCCGCTCAATGCGGTCGTGGACCTGCTCGGCAACGGCGTGTGCGTCATAGAGGCTCATGCTGCCGTCCAGGCGGATCTCCAGATCCACATAGATGCGGCTGCCGAACTCGCGGGTCTGCAGGCTGTCGATGCCCAGGATCTCAGGCTGCTCGCGCACGCAGTCGGCAAGGCGGCGCTCTGTCTCCCTGTCACAGGCCCGGTCCACCATCTTGTCGGTGGCGTCTCGGAAAATGTCCAGTGCCGCCTTGAGGATGAAGGCGCAGATCACGAGGCTTGCCAGGGGCTCCATGATCGGATAGCCCAGGCGCGCCCCGGCAATGCCGATCAGGGCGCCGACGGAGGAGAGCGCGTCGCTGCGGTGGTCCCAGGCGCTCGCCATCAAGGCGGCGGAGTTGATGAGCCGGGCGTAGTGCCGGGTGTACCAGAACATGAGCTCTTTGATCGCGATGGACACGGCCGCCGTAATGAGTGCCGCAAGGCCCGGCGTGGTCTGCCCCACATTGCCGGTGCGAATCACATCCACAGCCTGCCAGCCGATCAGGATGCCCGTCATGGACAGCAGGATGGCCAGCACGATGGCTGCCACGCATTCGAAGCGCTCATGACCGTAGGGATGCTCCCGGTCGGCTGCGCGGCGGGAGAGCTTCACGCCGATGATGACGATGAAGCTGCTGAGCACGTCCGAGGCTGAGTGCACCGCATCGCTGATCATGGCGCCGGAGTGGGCCAGAATGCCGACCAGCAGCTTCACAAGCGAGAGGGCCGTGTTCCCGGCGATGCTGACGGCGGAGACCCGTGTGGCGACCTTTTCAAAATCCTTTTCCGGAATCATGGATTTCACCTCTGTTTTGGAAACAGTTTCATTTTTGCTGTCCTATTCTATGCACGTTTTGCGCAGATGTTGCTTGCCTGAACAGGACGCGCAGGGGGTCGATTCCCGCATCGTCCCGCCTTTTTGCTGCCTTGTGCGGCTTTCGGCGGGTCGATCAGGTCATCGACCCCTGCTATATTGCTGCGTCTGCCCTCGCGCTTCTCTTCTCAGGCGCGGCCGCCAATAGCTCTTCCCATAGACCAGGTATTCCGCGAGCAGACACACGGGCAGTGCCGCAAAGACGTCCACCGCCGAGTGCTGCTTGACAAAGCAGACGGAAAGGCAGATCATGATGACCGCGAAGATGAGGGCCCCCTTCCAGACGCGCGGGAGCTTTCTGTCCTTCAGGCCCACCGACAGGATGCCCAGTGAGTAGGCCGCATGCAGAGAGGGACACACGCCGGTATTGGTATCGAAGGCGTAAATAAACTTCATGAGATCTGTGAGGAGGTTATCCCGCGGGAAGACTGTCGGACGCAGATCCTGACGGCTGGGCCAGAGAATGTACCAGAGCATGGCTACAGCCTGCGTGATCATGATGAAGGTCTGGAGCTTTCTGAAGCGGGGCACATCGTAGAAGAAGGTGTGGGCCAGAGAGCCGAACACCAGAAAATACCAGCCCACATAGAAGATCGCAAAGAACTCATTGAAGGGGATCACATCGTCCAGCCAGCAGTGTACCGGATGACAGCGGGAAGCCGGGATCAGATTCTCAGTGACAAAGTAAAGCACAAAGTAGACGATCCAGCCGCCCAGGAGCTTCACATGGGCAAAGCGCGGTTCGTTGAGCCGGCTCAGGGAAAAGCCCCTGTAATCATATGGCTGTTTATTCATGGGTATAGTCCTCCAGGGGAATGTTCTTGGGATAATCGCGCGCCGGCACATTCGGGTAGGGCACGACGGTGTGCTCCGGCTGATGCACGGCGATGTCGGTGATGGCGTCCATCAGCTCCCCGCAGATGCGCACGCGCTCCTCGGCAATGGGCACGCCGGCGCGGAAGCGGATGGGCTTGCCGAAGAAGAGGGTCTTGAGCTTCGGCGCCACATAGAGGGGCACAAAGCTCAGCTCCACGCCGGTCTTCTTGTAATAGAAGCGCGCAAGGTCGATGAATTTGTCCTGGAAACCGTGGACGATATTGTTGTGCTTTTCATAGCATTCCGGAAAGATGACCATGCTGGCCCCCTGCCGGAGAAGCTCGATCGACTCGCGGTAGGTGGTGATGAGCCGGGTGTCGTGGTAGACCGGGACCGTATGGGCGTTATTGAAGATCAGCACCGCCAGCGGCACGATCACATGGCTCAGGCGCTTGTAGAACCAGTGCGTGCGCTTCGGCCTGCCGGACCAAAAATCCTGAAAGGCGTAGTCCGCGACCTCCTCCCTGTGCATCATCTGTCCGGCGCACCAGACATAGTGATCCCCGGGGGTATAGATTTCCCCTGCGATGGGGCCGTACATATGGCTGTGGTTGCCGACGATGACGCATGGCTCCTTCGGCAGATTCTCCTCCCCCACCAGCTTATACTTCGGGGAGAAAAGCCATACGAGTTTATAGACCACCTTATAAGTCCAGGGCGTTTTCTTTTCTTCCATACCTCACCATTCCTTTGAGGAAGTATCATATCACCGAATTATAAAGAATGTGTAAACAAGGGATGCGCTGGTTTATTCGAAGCGTGCGCCTCGGCGAGCAGGTTTTTCGCCTGATGATGGCGAAAAAACGCGCGCGGCGATGGATGCAGCGCTTCCAAAGAAAAAAGACCGGGAGGCTTTTGTCTCCCGGTCTGCGGTATGCTGTCAGGCGATTACGGTCTGAGCTGCAGATAGAGCTCGCGGTACTGGCGGGCGGAGTTTTCCCAGGAAACGTCCTTCTCCATATTGCGTATAACCATCTCGTCCCAACGGTCGCGCTCGGTGAAGTACAGGGTCTTGGCGCGGTTGATCGCATCCAGCAGCAGACCCGCCTCATAGCGGTCAAAGGTGAAGCCGTTGCCCTCGTTGGTATACTGGTTATAGGGCTGCACGGTATCCTTGAGGCCGCCGGTCTCACGCACAATGGGCGTCGTGCCGTAGCGCATGGCGATGAGCTGGGTCAGGCCGCAGGGCTCAAACAGGCTCGGCACCAGCAGGGCGTCCGCGCCGGCATAGATCTGGTGGGCCAGGTTCTCGTTGTAGGAGATGTAGGAGCATACAGTGCCGCGGTTGGCGTTCTCGTAGTAGCGGAAGGCATCCTCATAGCGCCTCTCGCCTGTACCGAGGACCACCACCTGGGTATTGCCGTCAATGAGCTGCTGGAAGACGGCGTTCACAAGATCCAGGCCCTTCTGGTCGGTCAGGCGGGAGATGAGGCCGATGACCATCTTGTGCTCGTCCTGCTCCAGGCCGAGGGACGCCTGCAGAGCCAGCTTGTTGGCCTTTTTCTTCTCCACGGCGTTCTTGACATCATAGGTCTCTGCCAGCAGCTTGTCGGTTGCGCTGTTCCAGAGCTCCACGTCGATACCGTTGACAATGCCGCGCAGCTTCCCGGAGTGGAAGCGCAGATGGGCGTCCAGCCCCTCGCCGTAGAAGCCGGTCTGGATCTCCCAGGCATAGGTGTTGGAGACGGTGGTGATCATATCCGCATAGGCAAGGCCGCCCTTGAGCATGTTGGCGTCCTCATAGCCCTGCTTGAGATGGCCGTAGTCAAACACGTAGCCGGGCAGGCCTGTCCAGTAGCTGAGGGTCGGGATGTTGTAGATGCCCTGGAAGCGCAGGTTATGGATGGTGATGACGCTCTTGGCGCGGCCCACGGGAGAGTCGGCAAAGAGAGTGCGCAGATACACCGGCACCAGCGCCGCCTGCCAGTCATGGCAGTGGATGATATCGGGGATCCAGTCCATATAGTTCAGGGCAGCCAGCGCCGCCTTGGCAAAGTAGCAGTACTTGGGGATATCGCGTACGAGATCGGTATAGGGATTGCCCCAGCTGAAGAAATCGTTGTTGTCAATGAAGTCATAGACAACGCCGTCGCACACGTATTCCATGATGCCGACATAGAAGCTGCGGCCGTCGGAGCAGAGATCCATCTGGAACTCGCCGCGGTAGACCATCTTCTCCTGGTACTTCTGCGGGATGCAGGCGTAACGGGGCAGGATGACCTTGACATCGCAGTTCTGCTTGGTAAGAGCACGGGGCAGGGCGTACATCACGTCGCCAAGGCCACCGGTTTTGATAAAGGGATAGCACTCAGAGCCGATAAAGGCCACGCTGCGGCGCGGCTGCGGCAGCTCAACAACAGGTTCTTCTTCCATAACTTCCTCCTTGACGGGTTCTTCGGCAGCGGCTGCAACCGCAGCGATCACTTTGGCTGTCTCCACGAGCGTATCGGCAGCGGCTGCCTCATAAGCAGTCTCGGCTGCTGCGGCCTCTTCGGCAGCAGCTTCGACGATCTCTTCGCCGGCCGCTTCTTTCTCTGCGGCTTCATAAGCCTCCGTAACGGCAGCTTCCAATTCAGCCTCCGCAGCGGCGGCAGCCTTGGCTCCCTCCGCCTCCGCCTCCTTAACAGCGGCCTTGACGGCAGTGGCAGCTTCCTTATAGGCGGCCTTGGCCTCAGCCTCTTCCGCGGCAGCCTCCCTGGCGGCTTCCTTCAAAGCAGCCTTGACCGCAGCCGCGGTCTCCTTATAGGCAGCCTTGGTCTCAGCCTCCTCCTTGGCGGCCTCCTTGGCGGCTTCATCGACAGCGGCTTCAACAGCGGCGGCAGTCTCCTCATAGGCAGCCTTGACCGCAGCCGCGGTTTCTTTATAGGCAGCCTTGACCGCAGCTTTCTCGGCCGCAGCCTCCTTGGCGGCGGTTTCGGCAGCCGCGGCGGCTTCAGAGACAACAGCGGACAGAGCGGCTTTCACGTCCGCCTGCGTGACCATCTCTGCCTTCTTCACAGTCTTTTTCTTTTCCGGGGCTTTTTTCTTTTCTGCGTGTTTTGCCTCCACAGCCGCGGCAGCCTTTTCCGCTTTCTTCTCAGCGGGTGCCTTTTTGGCGGCAGGTGTTTTCTTCTCCTTGGGCTCCTTCTTCTCGACGGGAGCCTTCTCTTCGACAGGCGCTGTCTTCTCGACAGGTGCTTTCTTCTCTTCGACAGGTGCTTTCTTCTCTTCGACAGGGGCAGCCTTCTCTTCGACAGGCGCTGTCTGCTCCACAACAGGGGCCGCGCTCTCCTGCGCCTTGATTTCCGGGGCTGTCTCTTTCACCGTCATTTTCTTTGCGGGCTTTTCCTTTGCGGTTTTCCCCGCACTTGTCTTTTTATCGGGCATAATGACAATCTCCTTTCAATGCGCGATCACCTGCGGTGTGACAGCGCGAATGATGGATATGAGAAAAGCGAATGTACGTCAATCGGCATTTCCCTATGTTGTTGACATTATTAAAAATACCATATAGAAGCGGATATGTCCAGCAGAAGATTAAAATATTTGCACAATTATAGTGGAAAATGCGGCTGACAGGAGCACATGAAAGGGCGGCAGACCTGAGGCCCGCCGCCGTGATATACTTTTATGCCTGGCCGTTCCAGGCTTTGATCTCCGTGCGCAGCCAATCGGCAAATTCGTCGATGCCCTCGCCGCTGCGGGCGCAGATGGGGATGATCTTCATTTTCGGATTGAGACGCCGCACATACTCCCTGCACTTTTCGATGTCGAAGTCGAAGTAGGGCAGCACGTCGATCTTATTGATGAGCAGCACATCGCAGATGGAGAACATGAGCGGGTATTTAAGGGGCTTGTCGTGCCCTTCAGGTACGGAGAGGATCATGGCGTTTTTCACGGCGCCGGTGTCAAACTCCGCAGGGCAGACGAGGTTTCCGATGTTCTCCAGGATGGCGAAATCGACATCCTCCACGCCGAGGCCCTTCAGGCCCTGTCTGGTCATGCCCGCGTCCAGGTGGCACATGCCGCCGGTATGGAGCTGGATGACCTTGGCGCCTGTCTTTTCGATGGCAGCGGCATCCACATCGGAGTCGATATCGGCCTCCATGACGCCGATGCGAAACTCATCCTTCAGCGCCGCGATGGTCTTGCCGAGGGTCGTGGTCTTGCCTGAGCCGGGCGAGCTCATCACATTCAGGAGAAAGACCTTGTCCCGCTTCAGCTCCTGACGAAGCTTGTCTGCCTCGCGGTCGTTGTTCTCAAAGACGCTCTGTTTGATCTCAAGGATTCTGTAGCCTTCCATAGGGCACCTCTCATATAAATCTTTGTGCGTATCAGCCTGCTCAGCTTCACTGTGAAAGAAGAACGTTTAATAGTATATCACAGCTCAGGCAAGCAAATCAAGTGTCTCCGCGATGCGCGGCTCAAAGGCGGCGCGGTTGGAATAAAAAGCCGTATCCGGGGCGAGGAAGCAGACGGTGCCGCTCATGGCAAAGTCCGCAAGGCTCTTCTCCGCCGCGCTCCGGGCCGGAGCACCGGCGTGCACCGGCACAAGTCCCGCCGAGAGGGCAAGGGCGCTGTCCTGCATGCCGCTGTAGAGCCAGTCGACAAACTGTCCGGCCGCCGGCAGATGGCAGCCCTCCAGGACTGCAAAGCCCATCAGCTCCGCCGGGTGCAGCCGCTCTCCCCCCTCCGGCAGCGGCAGCAGCCGAAGCTGCAGCGTGTCTCCGCTCAGACCCGCGAGCTCCGTAGAAGGCACAACGGCGCAGGGGATCATCCCCTGCCGCACATACTCCGCCGCCGCCTTTGTCGGCACGAGGTGCCCGCGAAAGGCCGCCGCCGCCATCGTGTTGAAGAGCGAACGATACACGTCGTTCCCGGCATCCGCCTCCATCAGGCCCTGCATCCAGCAGCCCTTGGAGAGGGCCGCGGTAAACAGCAGATCCGCCCAGTCGTCCGATGCGAGGAAGGGCCCCTCCCCCGCGTCAAGCAGATCCTCCAGGCTGTCAAGGCTTTCGTCGGTAAGTCCGGTGTTCACCAGCAGCAGCGGCAGCCGCCCGCCGATGGGGAAAAAGGCGCTGCCGATCTCCGATCCCGCCGCCGAGAGCGTCTCGGGAAAGGCCCGCTCCCCCGGGAGGGGGCTGAGGCCTCCAAGCTCCGAGAGTCTTGCGGCCCGGAAATGATTGCAGAAGAGAAGATCGGGCTTTCCCTCCTCAAAGGCAAGGCCCAGGGCCTGCTCGTCGGGAAAGGCTGTGGCCTCGATGCGAAGGCCGGTGTCCGCCCGGCAGCGGGCAAGCAGCTCCGCCATTACGGTGGGGGAAAAATCCGCTTCGGTATACCAGAGCGTGAGGCGGCCCGTCACCTCCCGATCACGGCTGCGGGAGAACAGGACCATCCCGAGGCAGAGCAGGGCCGCGGCGGCAAGGATCAGGACACGCCGGAGCCTTCTTTTTTTCACGGGCCGATTCCCCCCTTCCGATCTGTGGTCTCCCGATTTGTGTTTTCCCGCTCTTTATGGTATGATCAGCGCATACAAAAACGGGAGGAACGCACATGCGTTATAAAGCGGTCTTATTTGATATGGACGGTACGGTGCTCGACACGCTGGACGATCTCACCAACGCCGTCAACCATGTTCTGCTTCAGTTCAGCATGCCCCCGAGAAACCGGCAGGATGTCGCCCACTTTCTCGGGAACGGTGCGGCGCACCTGCTGCGCATGTCCGCAGTCCCCGGGACCACGGAGGAGACGCTGCGGGAGATGCTGGGTGTCTATCAGCCATGGTACGACAGCCACTGCGCCATCCTCACAGCCCCCTACCCCGGCATCTTGTCCCTGATGGAGGCGCTCCGGGCAGCGAGTGTGAAGCAGGCGGTCATCTCCAACAAGCAGGATTCCGCCGTCAAGCGCCTTGCCGAAGCGCACTTCCCCGGTCTACTCGAGACCGCTGTGGGGGAAAGTGCCGCTGTGCGCCGCAAACCAAATCCTGACGCCGTGCTCGCCGCCCTGCGCGAAATGCATGTTTCGCCGGAGGAGGCGGTCTATATCGGCGATACCGAGGTGGATCTCCGCACAGCGGAAAACGCCCGCCTCGACTGCGCCCCGGTAGGCTGGGGCTTTCGCACGGAGGAGGAACTGCGGGCCGCGGGCGCGGGGCGCGTCTTTCACTCTGCCGAAGAGCTCGGCTCCTGGCTGCTGAGCCGGCGATGAAGCTTTTCCGCTTCCTCCCTTAAAGGCTCCAGCCAGGCGCAGGGCACGTCCAGCTCGCCGCTCATGCCGGTGCCGAGGCTGATGTTCGGCTTGTTGTCCCCGTGAAAGTCGCTGCCGCCTGTCTTGAGCAGGCCGTACTCCTCCGCAAGGCTCTCCAGGTAGCGCACCTGGTCGTTATCATATCCGCTGTAGCGGCACTCGATCCCCCTGAGACCATGATCCATGCAGCAGCTTATCAGCTCCCGAAGCTCCCCGTCGTCCTTCTTGTACTGAAAGGGATGGGCCAGCACCGGCACGCCGCCGGAGAGTGCAATAGCCTCCACGGCAGGGCCGATCTCAATGATCCTGCGCGGGATGAAGTAGCGCTGTCCCTTGCCCAGATAGCGGTTGAATGCGTCATTGACGCTCTCGGCAAGGCCCAGCTCCACCAGGATGCGGCCAAAGTGCGGGCGGCCGATGGCTTTGCCGAAGCGCTCCTTCATCCGGGCATAGTCCACTGGCAGGCCGTCGGCCGCCATGAGGACCGCCACCTGTTCGTTGCGCCGGTCCCGGTCGTTGACGAGGTTGTCCAGCAGCGGGATCAGGTTCTCGATATAATAGCCGAGTATATGCACCGAAACGCCGTATCTGGTGCTGACCTCAATGCCGGGCACCACCTCGATGCCGCAGTCCATGCCGGCAGACAATGCCTCGGCATGGCCGGAAACCGTGTCGTGGTCGGTGATCGCAATGCCGCACAGGCCCAGTCTGGATGCGCGGCACACGGTCTCCCGCGGCGTGCAGGTGCCGTCGGAAGCCGTGGTATGTACATGCAGGTCGATTCCTCTCATGAAAAGCACCGCCTGCAGGCGGCATTGGCCTGCTCATAAAGCTTCTCCGGCTCCTCACCGATGAAAAATTCCCCGTCTTCATAGAGCACACGGCCGTTGACCATGGTCAGGCGCACGTTTTCCTTGGAGCCCGCATAAACGATGTTGCGCAGGATATTGTGCAGCGGCTGCATGTTCGGCCG
Organism: Oscillospiraceae bacterium; assembly: GCA_902761635.1. GTDB lineage: Bacteria > Bacillota > Clostridia > Oscillospirales > Oscillospiraceae > Limivicinus. Next base: position 47,692 of record CACWLG010000004.1, read on the forward strand.
CCGCAGGTTCAGTACCGTGAGATCCGCGCGCTTGCCGGGTGCAATATCGTCGCAGTTCGTGAGCCCGATGGCGCGCGCCCCGCCGACGCAGGCCATCTCCAGCACCCGGTCGGCTCCGCCGGCTGTGGCGTCCTCCCGCGTGACCTTCTGCAGCGTGCTTGCGAGGTACATCTCCCGGAAAAAGTCCAGAGCGTTGTTGCTGGCCGCCCCGTCGGTGCCGATGGCAAGAGGCACGCCCGCCGCAGCCAGCTCGTCAAGCGGCGCGATGCCGCTTGCAAGCTTGAGGTTTGAGCAGGGGTTGGTCACCGCCCAGAGCTTCCTGCGCGCGAAAAGAGCGATGTCCTCCTTGCTCATCCACACGCAGTGGAAGCCGCCCCCGCCGTAATCAAAGAAGCCGATGCTGTCCAGAAGCTGCGGCGGTGTCATACCCCAGCGCTCGATGCAGCCCTGCACCTCCGCCCTTGTCTCGCACAGGTGGGTGTAGCAGGGCGCTTTGTATTTATGTGCCAGCTCCACGGCGTAGCGCATGCGCTCCATACCTGTGGTGTACTCCGCGTGGATGCCGAGCTGATAGGACACCAGCTCGTGCAGGGCGTTGAATTTGAGATACTCCCGCTCGATATTCTCCGGATCAGCGTCGTAATTATTCAGACCCGAGCAGATCACCGTGCGAAAGCCGCTGTCGATATTCGCAGCGGCGTAGGCGTCGTTTTTCACATACATGTCAAAGCTCGCCGTGATGCCGGAGGAGAGGTATTCGAGGATGCCGAGGCGGGTGAAGGTATAAACCATGTCCGGCGTGAGCTTTGCCTCGTGGGGAAAGACCTGTTTAAAAAGCCAGTCCTGCAGGGGCATGTCGTCAGCATAGGAGCGCAGGAAGGTCATGGCCGTATGAGTATGGGCGTTCTTAAAGCCGGGCAGCAGCAAATCGCCCTTCAGGTCGATCTGCCGTTCAAAGGCAGGCAGGGGCTCAGGTGTCTCTCCGACATAGCGGATCTCTCCCCCTTCTGTCCAGACCTCGTCCTGCGTCACGCGCATGCCCCCTCCGAAGCGGAGCACACGCCCGTTGTAAAAACGGATCATTTGCCTCTCCTTTCCAGCCTTGCGCACATCTCGTCATGGGCCATGCGCTCCAGGCTGTCGTCCAGCATTTCCAGCTCCACGCTGCCGTACTTGCGCTCCAACGCGGTTTTGATCAGCAGATCAGCAAAGGCCGGGTTCTTCGGCAGCAGGGGGCCGTGGCTGTAGGTACCGAAGACATTTTTGTAGTGCGCCCCCTCCGTGCCGTCCTCGCCGTTGTTGCCGAAGCCCGCGAGGACCGTGCCCAGCGCCTCGACCTTCGGTCCAAGACGGGTCTTGCCGCTGTGGTTTTCAAAGCCCACAACCGTGAAGCCCCCGAGGCTTTCAGGCACCCGGTACAGATAGTTTCCGATCATGCGCGTTTTGGCGCCCACGGTATGCAGATCCAGCGCCCCCACAAAGTCACAGCGCTTGCCGTCGTAAGTCTCATAGCTTTTTCCAAGCATCTGGTAGCCGCCGCAGATGGCAAGGATCGTCATGCCGTCCTCGACTGCCGCCACGAGCTCTCTGTCTCGCCCACGGTGCAGATCCTCCAGCAGCACCTGCTGCTCAAAGTCCTGCCCGCCGCCGATGAACACAAGGTCAAAGCCTGCAAGGCTCTCCTTCGCGCCGATGGGCATTTTCACGACCTCCGCCTCCATGCCGCGCCACTGAAGGCGCTGCCGCAGGCAGCGGATGTTGCCCCCATCGCCGTAGAGGTTCAGCACGTCCGGATAAAGATGACAGATTTTCAGTTCCATCGTGCGTCCTCCTTAAACCCAGAATTCATCGCCGCCGCAGTGTTTGACCAAAACCTCACGCAGCTCCAGCAGCGCCGTGTAGGTGGGGATCATATAAATGGGCCGCTGCTCCCCCTCCAGCTCTGTCACAAGCTTCTCATAGTCGCGCTCCATTTCCACAAAGCGCGGGTCGATCCCGGCATACTTCACGCGCACCGCCATGTCGGGAGCACGGTCGCCGGAGACGATCACCTTCTCCAGCCGTCCGGAGAGCTCACAGAGCTTTTCAAAATCCGCATCCCAGATCCAGGAGATGTCCGTGCCGTCAGCTCCGCGGTCGTTAAGGCAGACAACAAGAACGAATTTCTCTCTCACATTCTGCAGGAAATCCAGCACTTGGTTGCAGCCGGCCGGATTTTTCACCAGCATGACCTTGGCCCCGCCCTTGCCAAGGGCAAAATTCTCCATGCGTCCAAAGCCGCATTTGAACTTGCCAACCGCCGCGATCGCCGTCTCGTCGGGGATTCCCATTTCCCTCATGGCTGCGATTGCGCCGATGGCATTGTAGATGTTATAGAGCGCGGGCAGGTTGACCTCGACCACGTGCGGCTCCATGAGCAGACCGCCGATGACGATGGTGCTGCCGTCTGGGCGCTGTTCGGTCACATCGGTGACGGTGTATTCCGGCTTCTCCGTTCGGTGATAGCCGCACTTCGGGCAGCGGAAACCGCCCAGATGTCCGTAGGTGATGTAGTCGTACTCGTACTCGCTCTTGCAGCGGATGCAGTGGCTTGCGTCAGAAAGCTCGCTCTTTCGCCCCGAGGGGACAGCACCCTTGTCAATGCCGAAAAAGAGATAGCTGTGGTACGTGTCCTCCGCGAGGGACGCGGTCAGCGAACAGTCGGCATTGAGCAGAACCTCGGTCGGCTGTGAGATCCCGGCCAGCGCTTTGCGGATGTTTTCCAGCGTATGTGTAACCTCGCCGTAGCGGTCAAGCTGGTCGCGGAAGAGATTGGTGACCACCACAAGGCTCGGCTTGAGCTGAGGGAAAACCTTGACCGCAGCTGCCTCGTCGCATTCGATGACGGCGTATTGTTTTTTGCACCTGCCGAAGAGCGTGGAGTTCATGACAAATTCCGTCGTGATGCCGGAGATGAGGTTTGCTCCCGAGCGGTTGGCCATGTAATTTAAACCGGCGTCGGCAAAGCCCTGCTCGATCATGCGGGCTGTGGTGGTTTTGCCGTTGGTGCCGGTGATAGCGACGCTCTTTACATCACGCGCAAGGATTGAGAGCAGGTCGGGACATACCTTGAGCGCCCATTGCCCGGGCATGGCGGTGCCGCCGCGGTGCAGCAGGCGTGAGATCAGCCGCAGCAGCTTGCACAGGCAGATCGCAAGAAATGCACGAATTGACATAGAAATGAATCTCCTTGAGCCGGATTGCAAAAGTTTGGAAAATATTATACCACAATATATTCCCGCGGGCAAGCAATTTACCCGCGCTCCCGCGAAAAACCTTTCGCCCCCTCTCCCCTCTTTTAAGCGCCGGCAGAGGAAAAGCGAAAAATAATGCTTGACATTTCCGGAAAGGCGATATATAATGAACAAGCTTTCAGGGACGGACGATTGGCGCAGCTGGTAGCGCATCCGCTTGACGTGCGGGAGGTCACAAGTTCGAGTCTTGTATCGTCCACCATGTATTCCATACACTAAAGATGCCACTGGCCGAAAAGCCAGTGGCATCAAGCGTTTCCGGGCTTTTTGAAGGCCGAAAAAACGCATATCGTTCCAAGGATGCCAAAGCCCTGTTTCAAGGCAGTTACAAGACTCGAACTTTGTTTTTCCCGATAAATTCCATATTTTCGTACAGAAAAGCGCCGTTCTGCGGTTCCGTTTGTCACGGGACTACAGTACGGCGCTTTTTTTATTTTTCGCAGGAAGGAGATCGCTATGCCCAAAAGAAACAGAAAAGAAGAAATCACACCACTCCCGCCGCCGCGCGTAAGCTACAGGGCGCTGATGCGGCATGAGGATTTGGGGCGGGCGCGGGAGCCGCCCGAGAAGCCGGTCTGTACCGAGCAGCCGGTATGCAAAGGCTGTCCCTACCCTGCCCACGGTTTCGTGTGCTGGCTGGGCGACTGTATCAGAAAACGAATGGAGAAAATCCAGAGAGGAGGCAACCAGGACGAGAGTAAAAATCTATCAGATCAACCTGGATCGTGATCAGGAGCATGCCGCCTTCCTGTCGCGCGACGCGTTGCAGAAGTTTCTCGACAGAACCGAGGTCGATCCGTCCGTTTATGACGAGGTCTTCAACGCGGATCTTGACCCCACGAGTCTGGAGGAGCTGTTTGTACAGTTCAACTCAGACTTTCATCCTTTGTTCCGCGGACGATCCATGTCCGTCTCAGACGTGGTGGTGATTGAGCCGGAGGGCATTCCCATGCTGGTCGGAGAGATCCACGGCAGACTGCCGGCCGGGAGGAAGTTTTCACAGCAGTTCACCGATCTCATAGCGTACAATCTCAAAATTGAGGAGCTGCGGGAACGGAATATAGACTTTGCGGCGCACGATACGGTTGGGCTGAATATCCCCGCCGTGGAATCGGGCGCCTTTTTCTGTGATGACATCGGCTTTGAGAAGATCGACTTCGATGAGAGCCAAACGCAGAAGCCGGATAACCTGATGCGTGTGGTCTATGTGGAGCCAAACCGCGAGCCATTTGAAGCGGAGATTCTGCCGGATCTGGAGCATTTGCAGAAAGCCGTGGACGGGTATATCGAGGCCGTTTACCTCGATGACGGCACAATCGTCGTTGCAAACGAAGAGTCAAAGCTAAGGGGTATGGAGGGCAACCGCTGCATAGGGCAGACGATCATTGCCGGTCCCTTCTTTGTCTGCGGTGAAGGCGGCGACGACTTCTGCTCTCTGACGGATGAGGAGGTCGCCCGCGCTATGGCGCGCTTTGCCGAGCCGGAGCAAATCAGTCAGGACGAAGTACAGGCGGACATGGGCTTCACCATTATTTCAATAGGATAGGTGATGAGATTTGAAGATTAAACTGAACAACGGCAGATTCCCGGAGGACGGGAGCGTCGTTGTAACGCTTCCTATTGAAATCGAAGAATACGATCAGGTGATCCGGCAACTCGACAGATTGGGTGCTGGCAGCGCCTGTCTGCGGGACTGCGGCTTTGAGACTCTGCTGGAAGGCCCGGATGTGATGAACCGTCTTGCGGGCGGCAAGGTCAACATTGAGGAGCTGGACTATCTCGCCAAAAGGCTGGACAGCTTTACAGCGTCCGAGCTTGCCACCTACTCCGCACTCGCCCTGAAATATGACCTGACCGATATGACCGATCTCATCAATCTCTGTGACTGCTTTCAGAATGCCCTGATCGTCACGGACTTCTCGGACATGTCGCGTATCGGTCGGTCATATACGCTGGCGCAGAACGGCGGGTCTATGGCGGTGGACGATCTCGAAAAGATCAACCTGGTCGCCGTGGCGCGAAACCTGTTAAGCGGGAACACCGGAACGGTTACGCCATATGGTGTCCTCTACGATGAGGGATTCAGTCTGGAGCACATCTATGATGAGGGGATGATTCCGTCGTTCTATTATCGTCAGGGGCTGATGGACGTCCAGGTCATCACAGAGAAGGACCCGGACAACTGCCCGGAGTTTACCCTTCCCATGCCGAACCAGCAGATTCTCAGGCACTTGGAACGCCTCGGCTACCAGGAGGGCGACTCGTATAGCATCGTGGTGCTCGGCTCAGAGCTGCCGAGTGATCTGGCGGAAGTCCTGAAGACTCAGGCTGAGGATGTGTTCAGCCTAAACGATACGGTGTCCGCAGTTGCGGCACTGGATACCTCCGAGTATGAAAAGCTGGCTGCCGTGATGCGCTATACAAGCGCGGGAACACTTTCGCGGATTCGGCAGGTGGCGGAAAAGCTGGACATGTTCGAGTATATTCCCGGCGCTCAGGACCCAGACGACGTAGGCCGTGAAATCATCCTGAATTCGGGACATTTTGAGGTAGATCCCAATCTGGAGGAGTATATCGACTACGAATCCTATGGGCTCGACCGCCTGCGCTTCGGCGAAGGAGAATTCAACCCGTTCGGCTATGTCGGCTATACAGGTGATGACCGTCTGTTTTTTGAGCAGGAGCACCAGCAGCAGATGGGAGGCATGTCATGAGGTACGGCCCGGACGATCCCAAGGTGCAGGAAACGTTGACCATCATCCGACAGCTTAACGCCAATCCCTCCCTGCCGAACATGAAGAACTATTTGCAACATGTCGATGTGCTGGACTCGGATGCACATGACAGCCTGCGGCAGATTTTTGAGGATGTATCCACCATGACAGAGGAAGAACTGGACACGCTCGCGGCGGCACTGGATGCGGAATCCATCAACGGTCTGGATGATATGCTACTGATCGAGCAAAGCCTTGACGCCTATACCTTCTGGCCTGATGTGACCACGGACAGGGAACTTGGCGTCTACCTTGTGGAGAGCAACTATGTATGGGCTTCACCGGATATAGCGTCCTATGTGGATTATGCGATGCTGGGCGCGAGTTACTATGCAGCGCATGGCGGCGCGTATGGACCGAAGGGCTACGCGCAGAGAACCGGCGTCATCGATCCCGTCTTCAAGGCTGTAATACGAAGCGTCGAAACTGAAGAACCAGCAATCGCTTTTCTTCCTCTCCATGCCAAGCAGGTGGAAAAGATCACCGGCCAGTTATCTGTCCGGGAAGTCTCGGAAACATATGTTGAAGAACTCCACTGCGCAAAACCTGAGCGTCAGGAGCTGGAGCAGATGCCGTATATGGAAGGCCCCAGTCTTCAGGAGGCGAACAACCTCGCGCACAAGCTCAACGCCATGCAGAAGACAGACGGCGAATACCTCAAGTTCCTCGCGGCGCTGGAAGCCGAGCAGATCAGCACTTTCGCCGGTGCGCTCGCGGTTGCCCATGATCTCGACTGTTATACCCGTTTTACCGGCGATCTGGAGGATTACGGCAGAGACGCACTCAGCCGGATGGGTACCCCGCAGCAGGCCATCGACAGCATCGAGGGCTATATGGATCTGGAAGACTTCGGACGGGTCATGATGGCAGAGGACGATGTGCGGAAGACGCAGTACGGCCTGATCCGAAAGGATTGGGGCGATGATCTTCCAAAGCCCAAACACATTCTGGAGATCGGAGGACTGACGTGAAAACAAAATATGATCTGCGTCCCGCTTCCCCTGAAGAGGCGGGGCTTTTCTATGCCGCCGATTCTGAGACCGATTTTGCTAACGGCTGCATTGGCCATGTGCGGATGGATTTCGGTCGGGGCGAGGAGTTCTGGCATACATGGTGGCCGCGCGGGCCGGAGGAATGGAATTCGCCGGAATTTAAAGAGGAGCTGGGTGAGGTGGTCGGCGAGATGCGGCGGAGCATTCTGAAGGATCTCCGTTCCATGAGCAGCTATTGCTGCAATCACGGCGGCGAGCTCCCCAACGGCAGCTGCGGGCGAAGTATTTACGGCTATGTAGCAGAAAGCGGAAGATACCGCTATTGCCTCCGCTGCCTCCCGTACAAGGGAGACTACAACGCCTATTTGACCTGCTATGACAAACAGGTGCAGGAAATGAATCAGGCACAGCAGCAGACGGCAGTCTCAGAAATAGAAATGGGAGGAATGATGTGAACACACCAAACAGAGAATGGATCAAGTTTATGCGGGAACAGTACCCGGTCGGCTCCCGCATCCGGCTGACAGAGATGAACGATCCGTACAGCAAGCTCACACCGGGCAGCGAAGGAACGCTGATGCATATTGATGACATCGGCACTTTCCATGTGAATTGGGATTGCGGCAGTACGCTTGGCCTGGTGATCGGTGAGGATCGTTTCTCGGTTTTGCCGTCTCAGACGAAAGAGCTGAAACTGTATATGCCCCTGACCGCCGAGCTCTTTGAGCGGAATGCATGGGGAGATTTGGAGGACGATCCCATCAATCTCTATGGCGAAGACCTTCGTGGCTATGAGTATCAGATCACAGCGGCGCTGTTGCGGGAGCGGATGCCGGAGGAAAAGGAACGCGGCCTCATGCACTGGTATGACGAAAAGGACAGTGTGGAACAGAAGGTGCGCTCCGCTGTCTTTACCGTGGAGGAGCGCGACCGAAAGCTCTGGGGAGTAGCGGAATGTCAGGTGGTCGGAGAACTCACGTTGGGAGAGATGATCACCCTGAAGGAGTATATCTCCGGTCAGGCGTCGGATGGTTGGGGCGAGGGCTTCGAGCAGCGTGAGATTAAGGTCGGCGATGGCGCGGAGCTGTATGTCCACCTCTGGAACGGCGACAGCAGTTGGAGCATCCAGACAGAGGAGGAATGCTTTGGGCAGAAGCAACAGATGGGAGGGATGACGCTTGGGTAAGGTCATGCGGGTCTATCTCTGTGGGCAGGACTGGACGAGCAGTCATGAAGAAATGTACCTCGACCTGCCCGCCACGCCCTGGGAGCTGATAGACGCGATGGAAAAGTTGAATCTCACCAAGGAAGCCGATCTCTATGTGCAGGCAGAGGAATACTATGACTTCGACTACATCCAGGGCTTTATCCCTGAAAGCGCCACGCTCTCCCAACTCAACGAGCTGTGCGGCGTACTGAGTACCATGGATGAGATGGATCGCATCGGCTTCCGTGGTTTCCTCCAGAGCAGCGCCTTTTATGACCGCTTCGACCTGGGAATTGAAAAGCTCATGGATATTGCGCAGGCGAAAGACTGTTACCATATTGCGGAGGGCGTCGGAAACGACGCAGAACTCGGACGGTATCTCTGCCTCAACGGTTTCATAGACGGGACCTTGGAACTGCCCGAGAAGGTCTATGAGCTGCTGAACTTTGAGAAGATTGGAAAAGACTTCCGCATGGCGGAACATGGCGCGTTCGCGGACGGCTGCTATATCGCGCCGGACGGAGAGATTCCACACAGGGAAATGCATTATGAAATATGTCCTCCTGAATACGTCGTCATGCTGGATGTTTTCAACAGAGAGGACTCGACAAAACACTGGCTTCTCGCCGCGCCCGCCGTCCCCGAAGAGATGGACGCTACCCTCAAACACATCGACGTGGAGAACTGGGACGAGGCCGTCTGCGTTTGTACCGACTGCCAAGTGCCGCAGCTCATGAAAACCGTCACACAGACCGGCAACATTTCCACCATCAACCGCTTCGCAAACATCCTCGAAGGAGTTCCCGCCGAGGATATAACCAAGCTCAAGGCAGTGCTGGAGGTCACGCACTGCGACGATCTCATCACGGCCTCCCTCATCGCCGGAGAGCTGGACAATTACATGCTGTCCGAAAACATCCGAGGCGCAGAGGATTACGGCAGATGGCAGCTCGACTATATGCTCTCCAGTGCTGATCGGGACCTGATTCTCAAGCATATCAATCTCTACGCCTACGGCAAAGAACTGTTGGAGCAGGACGCCGCTGTCATAAGCACCTACGGGCTTATTGAGCGAAAGGACAATCAGCCGATTCTTTCACAGGCTCAACAAGAGCCTTCTCAAATGACCATGCAGTAAAACTGAATACGAATATTACAAGGGCCGTTTTCCCGTAACAAGGAATACGGCCCTTTTTTCGTTTCTACGGGAGAACTGCCCGGAAAGGAAAAGCATGAACAAGCAAAATGTATATGCCTATCTGGAGGGCAACTGCCGCGGGCGAAGACGTTCCATTACTTCTCAGCGTCTGGAGCAGAAGCTGAATCTGAGCGGCAACGAAATCCGCAAGCAGGTCAATGCCCTGCGTCGGGAGGGCTTGCCCATCGCGTCCAGCGGCGACGGGTACTTCTACGCCGAGAATGCCGCCGAGGTCTATGCCACCATCCGCAGCCTCAAGAAGATGCGCCGGGGTCTCGACGCCGCCATTGAGGGACTGGAGATAGCGCTCGCGAGATTTGGTGAGAGCTCTTGAACGCACCGTTTCCCTGGGTAGGCGGCAAGGGCAAGCTGCTTTGGATCATCGACGAGCTGGCACCCTACAACTACGATTGCTTTGTGGACGTGTTCGGCGGCAGCGGGACCGTTCTGCTCAACCGTCCGCTGAAAACAGGCCGCCCGGAGATCTACAACGACCGGGACAGCAATCTCACCAACTTTATGCGGACGCTCCGGCACCGCCCGCTGGCACTGCTGGCGGAACTGGGCTTTTTGCCCATACACTCCCGCGAGGATTTCATTCTTCTCTGCAAGTTTCTCGACCATAAGGAGGACTATGAGACCTTTGAGGATGAGGAGCTGGCCCTGGCGGATCTTTTCTTCCCGCCGATTGCCGCCAGGATCATCAAGCGCCTGATTCTGAGACACAGCACCCAGACCGACGTCTACCGCGCCGCCGCCTTCTATAAGCGGCAGCGCTGGAGCTTCAACGGCATAGGAGATACCGTCGCCGCCGAACCGATCAATCTGAAAAACTTCTTCAGTCAGATCCGGCAGTGTGCCCGCAGATTTCAGGATGTGTTCATCGAGAACATGGACTTTGAACCCCTGATCCGCAGCCGGGACAGGAAGGGCGTCTTCTTTTACTGCGATCCGCCCTACTACGAGGCGGAGAAGTATTACGTCGGCAGCTTTACCGAGGACGATCACCGCCGTCTGCATGATGTGCTGCGCAAGGCAAAAGGCTTCGTCATGGTCTCCTACAATGACTGTCCCTTCATCCGGGAGCTGTATCGGGACTTCTACATTTTCTCCTTTGAGCGTCAGGATTCTCTTTCCCAAAAGAAGGGCAAGAAATACGGCGAACTCATCATGACCAACTATGATCCTCGCGTCCATGGAACCCAGATCATGCTGGCAGAGCAGACCAATCGCTACAAAACCGAAAACATTCCAAATCTATCTATTATTACGGAGGAAAGAACATGAAAACTGAAATGAAACCCAACTCTATGAAAAAGGGGCTCGAGCTTCCGCCCGAACTGCTGGAAAAGACCACGCTGAAGGATGCGAAGCGGATCACCGTATACGGGAACGAATGCGGTGTCGTCATGATGAACGAGGCCATGACCGCCATGCAGATTATCCGCACCGTGGACATGCTCAACACCGTGACCCTGGGGCTGATTATGCGCCTGGAAAACGCGGCGAGACTCCATGAGGAGCGCTGCCGCAAGATCGCTGTACCGGAGGAACTGCTGGATCTGGCGGGTATCCTCAGGAAAGCGCCGCTGCGCATCTGCGCTGAAGAAGGCGAAATCCTCATCACGGTCGCGGATGAGGACGACGACGATCCGGTGGACGCGCTGCCCTCCTTCCTCCGGGATCTGCTTGAAGACTGCGAGCTGGACTTCGGCGCTTTGCGCTGCCTTCTGGAAAGTGAGGAACTGATCCATGAATGAAACGCCGCTGTACACCGGCACGCGAGAGCAGGCGCGGAAAGACGGCCTTGTAAAGCTGTGGCGGGACAGCTTCAAGGCCAATGTGGAATGCAAGATTGCCATTGAAAGCGCGATCCGGCGCAGCTTCGACGGCATGCATCTGGCACACGGCTGCGCCTCCGGCATTCTCGATGAGTTTGGTGCTGAACGGGTAAAGTATGTCCTTTCCGCCACCCTACAGGACAAGGATTATGACGGGCGCTTCAGCCACTCCAACAAAGCCTGGGGAAAGCAGACGGAGATCGCCTGCGATTCCGCAAACTATGAGTTTGTCGTGAACTCGCACCCGGCTGTCCTGGACGGGTTTATAGACCAGTTCCGTCAGGAGTGTCAGCGGCGGGAAATGGATCACAGCTTTGCGCCTGTGATGATGTGAAGGGAGTGGTGCCTATGTGCTGAGAATCTGTAATCCACAAAACCATATGAAACGGAGGTAACAATGTATAAGAAAACAAAACGTCTTGTAAGTTTGATCTTCACGTTGGCGTTGTGCCTGATCTTTACGGTCCCAGCCTATGCCAGCGGGGATGTGGCCAGCGCCGTGCAGAGCACCTGGACCGCCGCGTCCGAGCAGATCAAGAGTGTCGTTAACAATGTGGTCTTCCCCGCGCTGGACATGATCCTCGTGATCTTTTTCTTCGTGAAATTAGGCAGCGCTTACTTTGACTATAGGCAAGGAAACCGCTTCGATTGGGCGCCCCCCGCGATCCTGTTTGTCTGCCTGGTCTTCACCCTGACCGCTCCCACCTACATCTGGACCATCATCGGCGCATAAGCTGAGGGCCGCCTGCTTCCCCATATAGGCGGGCTGCCGGACGGAAAGAGGTGATCCTTTGTTTATATGGGACTTTGTTGCCAAGACCGTGCTGGACGAGATCATGGACTGGATCTACGGACAGATTATTGGCTTTCTTGGCAACTTTTTTGCTGAAATGGGCGGGATGGGCGTGGAGCTTTTCGAAATGCCCTGGGTGCAGAATATTGTGAGCTTCTTCTCCAATCTGGCCTGGGCTCTGTACGGGACCGGACTGATCGTCGCCTGCTTTGAATGCGGGATTCAGGCGTCCAGCGGAAAGGCGGACGTCAAGGGAACTGCTCTCAACGCGATCAAGGGCTTCATGGCGGCGGGACTTTTCAACATTGTTCCGCTTCGGCTGTATGAGCTGGCGATCTCCCTGCAAGGCTCGCTGACCCGTGAGATTACAGGCTACGGCAAGCCCATCGGGGAGGTCGCCAATGAGATACTGGAGAATTTCTCAAAGGTGGAGAAAGTGTCCGACCTCATTACCACCGGCTATTCCGGATTTGGGACGATCACCAGCGCCATTATGGTCATCTTTTGCATTATCCTCATGGCCTATGCCGTGATCAAGGTGTTCTTTGCCAATCTCAAGCGCGGCGGCATCCTGCTGATCCAGATTGCCGTGGGGAGCCTCTACATGTTCAGTGTCCCCCGCGGCTACCTCGACGGATTCACTCAATGGTGTAAGCAGGTCGTGGGCCTCTGCCTGACAGCCTTTTTGCAGGCAACGATCCTGGTGGCGGGCTTGATGGTGTTCCGGGAAAAGGCGCTGCTGGGTCTGGGCCTCATGCTCTCCGCAGGCGAGATCCCACGCATCGCCGGTGCTTTTGGCATGGACACCAGCACAAGAGCCAATCTCATGAGCGCTGTGTATACCGCACAGGCCGCAATCAACACAACAAAATCCGTCGTACAGGCGGTGACCAAATGAATGGCCTGACGATGGGGAGCCTCTTTGATGGAATAGGAGGCTTCCCGCTGGCAGCAACCCATGCGGGCATCGAACCTGTATGGGCCAGCGAGATCGAGCCTTTCCCAATCGAAGTGACCAAGCACCATTTTCCAAACATGCTCCATGCAGGCGACATCACGAAGCTCGACGGAGCGATGCTACCGCCTGTGGACATCATCTGCGGTGGCAGTCCGTGCCAGGATCTCAGTGTGGCGGGCGCAAGGGCTGGACTCTCCGGCGAGCGCTCCGGCCTCTTCATGGAGCAAATACGAATTGTAAAGGAGATGAGAAATGCGGATAAATCTCGTGGTCGGGCAGGTATCGCTGTTCGACCACGATACTGTGTGTGGGAAAACGTCCCCGGAGCCTTCTCCAGCGCAGAGGGAAAGGACTTCCTGGCGGTGCTTCGGGAATTCGTCCAGATTGAGGAACCACAGATGGATGTTGTTAGACCTCCGGCCGGGCGCTGGGAATATGCTGGGGCCGTGTTGGGAGTACGATCCTGTGTGGCTTGGGTCACCTGGGACGCTCAATACTTCGGAGTGCCCCAGCGCCGTCGTCGTATCTTCCTTGTCGCAGATTTTGCAGGCTACAGCCCCATACAGATATTATTTGACCAGGATCGCCTGCTTGGGAATCCTGCGGCGTGCAGAGGAACGCGGCAAGGCACTGCCGAAGATGTTAGAAACGGCCTTGATGATTCAGGCGGGCTTTAAAAAGCTATACCATTACAATAAAAGGTTTGCTCAGCAAGCGGCAGGCTTTCTGGCGGAATCGTCCGCTACCGCGCATACCGTGGGTTTTGAGGAAGGGCTTGCCCCAACAATGAAAGCCGGAGGAAAAAGCGGTGCGGTCATGCTGCCGACGTATTGCCTGAACGATCAGGGCGGGCAGCGCATGGACTACGCGGAAGATCAGAGTGGTACGCTCCGTGCGCAAAGTCATGGGCATGAACCGCTGATATTTGAAAACCACGGGATCGATGCCCGTTATACCGGGCCGCATGAAGTCTCGCCCACCATGTCTGCCCGTTACGGCACAGGAGGCAACAATACGCCGCTTGTGGCGAGGGAAACAGCATGGTGCATCACCGGTAACTCTATAGACAGGGAGCCACAGAACGGCGGAAACGGCCTCGGGATCGACGAGAATATCGCGTTTACTCTGACCGCAACCGATCACCACGCCGTGTTCAGCCGTCAGAGGACAGACCTGTTCAAGCCTGACGAGATAGCAAGTACAGAAAGCGCTCGCCAATATAAGGATGCGACAGATCTGGTACTGGAGGCAGGAGAATCACTGGAGGCTCTGTTGATCCGCCGACTGATGCCGGTCGAGTGTGAACGGCTTCAGGGCTACCCGGACGGATGGACGGACCTCCCCGGCGCGTCGGATTCCGCCCGCTACAAAGCGCTCGGCAACAGCGTGGCTATTCCCTGCGTAGATCGTCTTATGTTGGGAATTGCTGCGGCAATCAATAAGGGACTGCGCTATGAGCTTCCCCAATGACAGAGAGGAGATGATGCCCGACGAAGAAGGGCAAGCCAAAGAGCAGGTCGCCCCCTCAGATGCGGCTTGCAAAACATACAATATGATGATAGGAGGCTCTATGACAAGAACAAAAACCATTTGGCGCAGAAGGCTGTGTATGCTCTTCTGCGCCATTCTCATTTTCGGCCTGCTGCCGCTGACAGCGTCGGCAGATACCGCGGTCATCAGCTCCGCACCCATGACCTCGTACTTTGAGACCTATACCAGCACCGGTGCCTGGACGGATCTCCAGACACCCGCGCACTGGATCACGGACACAGGCGAAGTTGCCTACTGCCTCCAGACCTCCAAGGACAATCCCTACAACGGCGGCTACTATACCGTCGAGGGCTATGAGTATTACAGCGATTATGTCCTCAACGGCCTGCAGGCGATCCTGGATCACGGTTATCCCGCGACAACCATGGGCTTCTCGGATGAAGAAGCGAGGTACGCGACAGCAAACGCCATACGGTTTTTCCTTGCGGAGAATTATGCTGACGGCGTACCGCAGTTTTTAAATCTAAATGTCAACGGCGACTGGATTCGCGGGAAATACGGCTATGAGGATCTGTTCCGCTATTCCCTCTATCTCCTGTACATGGCCAGAACCCAGGATATGACCCCGGTTGACGGCGGTACGCTGGAGTTTACCCCGGACACGATCACGCTGACCGAAGACCCCAGCGGCCAGTATTTCACCGGCGATGTGTACCTGAACAAGAACATCTCCGGTGACTACAGCCTCATGGACAATGCTCCGGCGGGAACACTCACCGTCACCGGCCATACCGGAACACAGAGCGAGACGCTTACGCTGCAGGTTCCCGCGTCCTTTGCCAATCAGAGCTGTACCCTGTGCGCCTACGGCATGGACGAAGCGCCTGCGGCCGCCCTCTTCTTCTGGGCTCCGGCTGCGGCAAACCAGCAGCGAATCGTCACCTATGTGTTGGACTCCACCAAGAGCATCTTTGTGCGCGGGTTTCTGACGATCAACGCACCCGGCATCACAGAGCGAAACGGCAGCATCCGCATCACCAAAACCGGGGACAGCGGAGAGACGCTTCCGGGCGTCAGCTTCATCCTGTACGACAGCAACCAGAACCTGATCGACAGCGGCACCACAGACGGCAGCGGACAGATCACTTTCTCCGGTCTGGCGCTTGGAGATTACTACTATCAGGAAACTGAAACGCTGTCAGGCTATGTGCTGGATTCGACCATGTACCCCATCACGGTTTCGTCCACCGATCAGGCAACGGAGACGACTGTCACCAACACTCGCGCGTCCGGCAGCATCGTCGTCATGAAAACGGACGCAGATACCGGTGCGGCTTTGCCGGGCGTCCATTTCACCCTGTCGGATGCACTCGGCAATCCGGTGGACGAGGGAGACACCAGCGCAGACGGTTCGCTGACCTTTGGGCCGCTTCCGCTTGGAACTTACAGTCTGGTGGAAACATCCGCCCCCGGCAGCTATGTCCCAGACAACACCCCGATCTCCATCATGCTGGATACCAACGGGCAGACCATTACGAAGAACCTCACGAACAGTAAAGCGCTCGGTTCCGTATCCATCATGAAGACAGACGCCGAAACCGGCGCAGCTCTGGGCGGCGTCCACTTCGCCCTTCTGGATTCGTCCACGCTGGCAATTGCCGAAGGTGACACCGAGAGTGACGGTACGCTGCTGTTTTCGGAGATTCCGCTCGGATCGTACACCCTGCGCGAGACTGCAACCGTGAACGGGTATGTACTGGATTCGACGCCAGTCCCGGTGGAGATCACCACAGCCGGACAGACTGTTACCATCAACGCGACGAATGCTCCAGCAAAAGGCGGGATCTCTATCACCAAGACGGACGCAAGCACCGGCGCGGCTTTGTCTGGAGTCCACTTTGTCCTTTACGACAGTAACAACACCCCTGTTGCAGAAGGAGATACAGATGGTGAAGGCAGGCTTTCATTCTCGGGACTGCCTCTGGGTACCTACAATCTGATCGAGACCTCGGCACCCACGGGCTATGTCCTTGATGGTACACCGAGATCCGTCACCATCACAGAGAACGGGCAAATCGTGGAGATCAGCGTCACGAACGGCGCAGCCAGCGCGAGCATTGTCGTGGTGAAAACCGATGCCGAAACCGGCTTGCCCCTGTCGGGAATCCACTTCATCCTGACTGATTCCTTCGGCGCAACGGTCGGTGGCGGCGGGACGGATGAAAACGGTGAACTGAGGTTTTCTGGCCTGCCGCTGGGTACCTATACGCTCACGGAGACTGAAACGCGAAACGGCTACGTTCTGGACGGCACCCCGATCACTATTACGCTGGACGCCAACGGTAACACGCCCGCCCGCGGTTCTGTGTCCGTCATTAAGACCGACGCAGAGACGGGCGCACCCCTCGCAGGCGTCCATTTTCAACTGCGGGATGAGGCCGGGGCGCTTACCGCCGAGGGAGATACCACAGCAGACGGCACTTTGACTCTTTCCAACATCCCTCTCGGCAGCTACACGATCCAGGAGACCACAACCCCGGAAGGTTATGTGCCTGATCCTACGCTCAGAACGGTAAACATCACAGAGGACGGGCAAACCGTGCAGATTACGGTGGAGAACACCCCGATCCGGGGATCGCTGGAGATCATCAAGAAGGACGTGTACGACGAGATCCCCCTCATGGGCGCGGGTTTCCGCCTCTATAACAGCGCCGGAATACAGGTGGCCGAGGGCTATACCAATGCCGAGGGCAAGCTGAGCTTTGCGGGACTCGCGCAGGGAAACTACACCTTCCGGGAGTTCAAGGCTCCAAAGGGCTACATTCTGGATGAAAGCGTCCATACCTTCACCATCTCCGACGTCGGCGCGCCGATCACCAAGACTGTCACGAACATGCGCAGGCCCGGTACCCTCATCGTCAAAAAGCAGAACGCAAACGGCAGCCCCGTCGAAGGAGCTGCTTTTTTGCTGGAGTATTCCACGGATGATGGCTCAACCTGGAAGCCGGTGTTCTACCGCGCAGGCAATGAGGTCGCGCGCGGCGCCTGCACGACACTCGGACTCGACGGCGGACAGCTCACCACCGGCGCAGACGGCACGGCAACCTTCACTGGCCTGCGGGCGGATGGGATCGTTCTCTATCGCCTGACCGAGACCAAAGCGCCTCCCGGCATGTCCCTGTTGGGCAGTTCCATTCTGGTCGGCGCTCTCCCTATCGAGTCAGACAACATCTATGCCGAGGACTCCGAGGTCTTCGACAGCAAAGCCTTCCACTATAGGCTGGAGATCACCGCCACGGACGCTTCCCAGTATCGTCTGCCGGAAACCGGCGGCGATGACGGCCTCAAAATCCTTCCCTTTGCCATGATGTTCATGACAGCACCCATTATTTTCACATTCAAATCTAAAAAAGAAAAGGAGACTATTGAATGAAAAGATTACTTTCCCTTATTCTCACAGTCATGCTGCTGTGCAGCCTCACGCTTCCCGCTTTTGCGGATTCGACCATTGATCTCACTCGGACCGGCTCCGTGAACCTCTGGAAATACGACCTGACCTCCGCCCAGGCGGACGGCGTGTGGGACAGCTCTTACGTTTCCACCGGCGTCCGCGATCAGAGCGGCGTAGAAGCGATCCTCGGCGCGAGCGGCAGTTCAAGCGGGTACGCGATTGAAGGGGTCATCTACTCTTACCTGAAAGTGGCCGATCTCAAGAGCGTAACCGTGACGGATAACAACGTGGAACGCTCCGAGTTGATGTACGGCATCGTTAACAATGCGGCCAACACCGCTTTCCTGACGGTCATAGGCGTCAGCGCCAATGACCGCTATGCGGCGGCAGATGAAACCAACGGCGGCGTAACTACCCATTATTACCGCTCCGACACTCTGATCGCCGGCCTCCAGAACGCGCTGTCTGCCAACGCCACTACGGTAAAGAACGCGCTGGAAACCTATGTTGTAAACAATGGCGGCACGGCAATGCCCGCCACCGACGCCAACGGTCACAGCGCCGCCAGCGATTTGCCCCTGGGCCTGTACCTCTTCGTCGAAACCAGTGTTCCTGAGATGGTCACCAGCACCACAGCACCCTTCCTCATTTCCATTCCCATGACCTCCACCACCACCAGCGGCAGCTCGTGGATCTATGACATTACCGTCTATCCGAAGAACCTGACCGGCCTGCCCACGCTGGATAAGACCGTAAGGGAAGCAAAAACCTCCTCCGGCAAGAACAATGGCAGCGCCGCCATCAACGACGGATACGCGGAATCCGCCACTGCCTCCGCCAACGACACGGTTGAGTACCAGATCATCAGCACCCTGCCCAGCATCACGTCTGCCGCCTCTTATCTCTCGCAGTACACCTTCGTGGATACCCTGAGCCCCGGCATCACCTACAAGAAGAATGATGTTGTGCTGGAGTTCTACAGTGAAGCGGCCTGCACCAACAAGATCGCCACCTGGACCGCTGACAGCGAAAAGTTCACAGTAGGCTATACCACGGGCACGAACGGCGAGAGCATCATGACCATCACCATGACGGCGGCAGGTCTCAGCGAAATCAACACC
>CACWLG010000005.1 GCA_902761635.1 Oscillospiraceae bacterium
GAGCTCCTTTTGTTAGTTTGGTGGTGTGGTAGCTTCATTCTAACAAACTCAACCGCTTTTTTCTATTCCCTTAGTCTCACATCTATTGTAACGCTACACTTTCCTGACAAAAAATTGCTGGAAGGGATTGAGCGACAAATACTTCTATGGTATAATAAAAACTCAAGTTTTGCCATATGCCCGGATAACCCCGTCCCGCCTTCTGCGCTTATCCTGCAGAATGAAGCTGAAACACCACCCGACCGATTCTGCGGGAAGGAGCAGCCTGACGCAAGCTATCGCAAAATAAACGCCCGGGAAAACCGACTGAAGAAACAGTGATCGCCTGGAGGGTCATATATGAGAGAGAAAATGGTATTTGAAAAGAATGACCGGATTGCCGTGATCGCGCCGCATCCTGACGATGAATGCCTCGGAGCGGCAGCCGCCCTGATTCTCGTGCCCGACCGGACCGACGTCTTTGTTCTCACCGACGGAAGCCATGGTAACCCGGACAAGAGCATCGAGGAGGAGGCAAAGATCCGCAGGCTTCAGTTCGAAGCCGAGATGGAGGCGGCGGCTCCCCATTCCTGGAAGTGGTTCGGCCTTGAAGACACGACCCTTCCGAAGCAGGGGGACGCCGCCGACAGGATTGATTTCACCCCGTATACGAAGATCTTTTTGCCCTGGCATCAGAGCGCTCATCCGGATCACCGGGCTGCGGCGCTGATGTGCTGTCGGGCTATCCGCCGCCAGAAGGCACAGGCGGAATGCTACATGTATGAGATCAGCACGCCGTTTTACCGGCCGACACATTACGTTGATATTACGGAGCTCCTGGAGGACAAACGGCGTCTGATCCGTTTTCACAGGGATCAGAACGCGCAGGAGGAGATCACCCTGTCGCTGAATCGTTTCCGCGGCTCGCAGCTGCTCTCGAACCCGCAATGCCGGTATGCCGAGAGCTATCTGAAGGTGGACGCCCGAAAGATCGGCTACAATCCGGATCTGATCGCGAAGCTCTATACCCTGCGGGAGGACCCCGCGCTGGAGGCCTCCCTGGCGGAGAAGGGGATCAGGATCAAACGGGTGATGCCGCCCGACTTCACACGGGTCTATGAGTTTATCAGGGACAACTTCGCGCAGTCCTGGGCCGATGAGGCTCTGTCTGCGATGATGAACGGAGTCTGCTATGTGGCGGTGCGGGACGGCAGGATGCTCGCCTTCGGCTGCGCAGGCGCCCTCGCGCCGGATTATGCCGGGCCGGGAGGCACTCTCCCTGAGGCCCGGGGCCTCGGGATCAACACGCTGATGGTTCAGAAGTCCTTCCGCTACCTGAAGGAGCGTGGCTTTCAATATGCGATCAACGGCTCTGTCGCTCCGGCGGAGAGAAAGATCGTCGAAAAAGTTGTGGACGTTATCGCTGTCGAGGACAGTGAAGGCGCGTATGGAAATTTGCTGAGACGATGAGTACAGAACTGCGATTTATTGAGAAACTGGAGAAAAACTGCGCTGCGCATCCGGATGACGCAGCGCTGATTTCGTCAGAGAGCGGGATGAGCATGAGCTATGCCGGGCTGTGGGAATGCTCCGGCCGGGTATACGGCTTTCTCAAGCAGAAGGGCATCGGAAAGGAAAACGCGGTGATGATCGCGCTCCCGCGGGGGATCGACCCGGTCGTCACCCTGATCGGCATCTGGCGCGCGGGTGCGGCGGCGGTCATGCTGGAGGCGGACTACGAGCCTGAAAGAATGGAGTACATCCGGCGGGACGCGGGCTGCGTGCTGAAGATCGACAAGGCGCTGTTTTCAGAAATCATGGTCGGCGCCGCCCTGGAGGGGTATGAGGAAACGTCCCTTCACGACCTCGCTTATCTCATCTATACCTCCGGGACGACGGGAAAGCCCAAGGGCGTGATGCAGGAATACGGCACGCTGGAAATGTGCGTCAGGCTGCATTTCTGCGGGGAGCGCCCGGTGATCGACGGCAGATTTGCCCTGATCGCGCCGCTCTATTTTGTGGTCAGCATGCTCGTCATCCCGCCGCTGCTCTATAACGCGCAGACCCTGTGCGTGATCCCGAAGGACATCGTCAAGGATCCGGACCGTCTTCCCGCATGTATCGAAGCCCTGCAGCTTACGAACCTTTTCATCGTTCCCTCCATGCTGAAGCACCTGAAACGGATCCCCGCTTCCCTGACGAAAATCGTTGTCGGAGGAGAACCGGTAAAGAAAATCTTCAGTGACCGGGTGGAGATCTTCTGCGGGTACGGCCAGTCGGAATCCGGCTTCAATATTTCGACGTTTCGTATTGACCGGGCATATGATGTCACACCGGTCGGCAGGATCGGAGAGCATAAATCGGAAATCTATATCATGGATGACGGCGGCAATGTCCTTCCGGTCGGGAAAACGGGGAATCTCTGTTATCGGGCGCCGTATTTCCGGGGCTATCTCGGTCTTCCCGAGTTCACGGAGCAGATCCGTCTGAACGGCTGTATCCGCTCGGGGGATTACGGGGCGATCCAAGCGGACGGGAAGATCATCATCACCGGCAGGGCCGACGAAATGATAAAAATCCGGGGAAACCGCATCGAACCCGCGGAGATCGAAGCGGTCTTCCAGGAGCTCCTGCAGGTCGAATGGGTGGGAGTCAGAGCTATCCTCGATCAGGGGCATCCGTTTCTCTGCGCGTATTACACGCAGGAACCGAAGAGATCCGTCGAGGAGGCAAAAAGACTTGCCTCCGAGAGACTTCCCGCCTATATGATCCCGACCTGCTTTATGAAGGTGGACAGCATTCCCCGTGAGGCGAACGGAAAGATCGCAAAGAGAAAGCTTCCGGTCCCGGACAGAGACGGCGGGGAGCGATAGAAGAGGAGCTTCGGAGGAGGGAGACCGGTTTGATTTTATACCATTGCGCAACGATGTACCAGGTCCTCGAGGCGATCGTCCATCGGGAGAGAGTCCACGCGGGGGAGCGCTGCGTCCTGCTGCTGGCGGATTTCTCGGCAAAGAAATATCAGGACTACAGGGAACTGGAGGCGTTTTTCGACGAAGTCCTACTCTTTCCCTACCGGTCGATCTCCAATGACCCGGATACCATCCTGGAGGAGACGGAAAACGCGTACAGGAACAGTGTGCCTTACGGGATCACGGAGTTCGAACATATCTATGTAGCTTCCGCTTTCTACTATTTTTCCCTGTATCTGATTGCAAACGGCGTTTCCTTCCACATGTTTGAAGACGGGGGAGGGATCCTTTCAAAACCGAAGGTTCTGTATGAGATCATCAGGGACGTTACTCCCATCATGGCGGATATCGCCCAGACCTACGGCCTTCTGGATGGAAGCAACGAATGCATCCGGGACATTATCTGCAACTTCTCCGCCCAGAGCTTTATCTCCGACAATCCAAAGTGGAGGAATTTCGATCCGGCGTCGGAGATCGCACATCTCTGCCCGGAGACCATCCGCAGCATCATGCGCTTTTTCCGGCTGGAGACCATCCGCGACATTCCGGAAAATGCAGTGCTGGTCTTTACGCAGCAGTTCTCAAATCTGTATACCACGACGCTGGAGGATCAGATCGCTATCTATCAGGTCTGCGCTGACTTTTTCCTCCGGGACCGGGCTCTGATCTTCAAGCCTCACCCGGACGATACCGTGGATTACGCGCGCTTCTTCCCGGAAGCGAGAACGATCCGCGGGAGGTTCCCTGCGGAACTGATGCCGGTCCTTCTCGACCGGGTCCCGGATACATCCTTTACGGTCTCTTCCTCCTCCGTCCGGAATCTTCGAAGCATCTTCCGGAAGAATATCGTTTGCGGCTATGATTTCCCGAATACCTTCCGGGCGATCGAACGGTATTATTTTGCCGTGAAGCTGCTTTCAGAGCTGGAAGAAGGGAATCAGCGCCCCGTCCACACCTTCGGTGTAGACGTCAACCTTCTTGAAACGCTCGCTGAGCATTCCCTGGAGGTCTCGCTCCCCTTTGTCCATGAGACTGCGCTGAAAAAGGAAACAGCCGGGCGTCAGGTGTGGCTCATCGACGACTGCACCTTTCAGAGCGATTACTTCCGGACGAGGGAGAAGGAGCTTTCGTTCCCCTACCGCAGAGTGAAAGTGAAGGGCGTTGAACCGCCGGAGCCGGACGTTGCCTGCGTTTCAGCCGCCGAATCTCCGAAACAGCCGGAAACTCAGGCAGACGCGCTTTCCGTGAGCGCCTTTCTGGACGCGTGCGGCGAGGGGGATCTCGTCATCTTTCTGGATTCTCGGAATGATCCCTGCTTTTATGATGAGAAAAACAAAGAGCGCTTTCAACGGATGATTCCGCTCAGGGTGAGAAACAGAAGGCTCAGAGAAGAGAATGTCTTTTTCCCCGATCGGGATCAAACCATCTGTGTGTATACCGGCGATGCCGGGATCAGAGAAAAGGCGATGCGGTTTCACGCCGGGATTGTTCTGAAAAATACGGGACTTGCTGCGGAAATACAGGCATCGGAGCAGGCTTTCGGCGATGCAGCAGCCTGTGGGCAGAGCCAGGCGGAGGAAAGGGCGCCGGAGACACACATCTGCATGGAGGAATATCTTGATCTCGCGATGGACCTCAACGACATGAGCATGAAGGCTTTTCTGCGTGATAAGATCAACATGTTCCTGCGCCCGGGCCTGCGGGAATTCATGCGAAGACCGGCTCTGGTTCCCGCCTCTTCGACCGATGAGCAGATCAGACAGTTTTTGCGGACCTGGGGAAAGATTGTGGGAAAAAGAAATACCTCTGCCGGAGAGGGCTTTCGGATCTATGCGGACAACGGGGCAGACCCGGTCGGGCAGATCCGCTCTGACGGCGCTGATATCCTGGAGCCCTATATCCGCCAGCACACTGCGTATCAGGCGATCTACCCGCACAGCCTCAACACGATCCGCATCCACACCGTGCGCAGCGGCGGGGACGTGAGGATCTTTCTGCCCCTCATGCTCTCGGTCGGCGGCGGCGGAGCAGTGACAGACATATCCGCTGCCACGACAAGGTATCGTGTCCTCCTCTCCGAGGATGGGAGCATCCTCCGGGCATTCCGGCAGGATCCCGGAGGATCCTGGCAGGACGCGGACCGGCATCACGATACCGGCTATCCGTTCCGGCACGGCAGAAAGCTGCCGGGTATTCCGGCATGTGTGGATTGCTGCCGGAAAGCGGCGCTTTTCGTTCCGGAAATGCGGTACATCGGCTGGGACTTCGCCGTTACGGATCAAGGGCCGGTCCTCGTGGAGGCCAACAATATCTCCGGGTCTGTTCATGCCCTGCAGCAGGCAAAGGAGTGTGCCGCCGGGGCCGGTATCCGGACGGAAGTGGAAGAACTGCTCGCCTTCGGAATGGAGCGTGTCCGGTACAATACGGAGACGGTCTTCATTTCCGAGCCCCTCATCGGGGTCGAGGCTTCCTTGCCTGACAGCAGAGAGCTCTATCTGATCCTGCTGCAGTCGGCGCTGCACAGGCACGGCGTGGAGTTCTATGACCGGGCGTTCATCACGCCCCGACATGCCGTAAAAAAGCGCTGCAGTATCCGGTATCTTGCGGAGGAAAATCTCATTCTGCTCAAAACGCAACGGAACACAGAACGGATTCCCCAGCCCGATGTGGGAAAGCGCGGGCTTCTGCCGTACGGTGAAGATCGGGACCGGCCCTGCGTTTCGAAAGAGGACTTTTTCGCTTTGGATCAGCTTGCCGCGAAGGCCGCGGCGCAAATCTACCGGGCGCTGGCATCGGATGTATGCACCAGTCCGGAACAAACTGAGTGACAGGAGACCAGAAAATGAGGACAGCATGTTTCATTCCGATCAAAGCGGATTCGGAGCGCGTAAAAGGAAAGAATCTACGGGAGCTCAACGGAAAGCCGCTGTACCGGTATCTCTGTGAGCATGTCTTGGAGGCCGGGGTGTTCGATGATGTTTACATTGATACCAACAGCTCCGAGATCGCAGCCTATGCCCAAACGGTGGGGTTTGAGGTGATCGACCGTCTGCCGGAACTCGCGCTGAATACGGCGAACGGGAATGATCTTCTGGTGCACCATTTCGAGCTGCATCCGGAATATGATTATTACTTTCAGCTTTTCGCAACGGCGCCGTATATGAGACCGGAAACAATTCGCGCCTGCTGGGAGAAACTGACCAGCTCCGCGGAGTATGATTCCTGTTTTACGGCGACGGAGAATCACAGCTTTTACTGGCTTGCCGGAAATCCGGTGAACTATCGTCCCGAGATCCTTCCGCGCAGCCAGGACATGCTTCCGATGATCGAGGAAACGACAGGCCTTTACGGGATCTCAGGGGGAGCGCTCAGAAAATACCACTGCAGGATCGGCCGCAAGCCTTATATCCATGTCGTGAGCCGCTTCGAAGCTGTCGATATCAATACCGAGGAGGACTGGAAGCTTGCCGAATATGTGGGCAGGGCGATCCTCGGACTGCAGTGATTCCGGCGCAGCGCGATTCTGCCGCGGGCTTGTGCCCCTGCCGCGAACGGAAAAAGAAAGGAACAACGCAATAATGGAATGGAAGGAAAAAGACTCCCGTGTTCCGGAGACGCTTGAAACTGTGAAAGGAAAAGAGCACCCTGCGCAAGAGTATTGCAGGACAGCTCCGCTGCTGTCCGTCATTCTGCCTGCCTACAACTGTGAAAGATACCTGACCCAGACACTGGGGAGCATTCTGCCGCAGCTTACGGACGACTGCGAGCTGATCGTTGTGGATGACGGTTCATCGGACGCTACCGCAGAGATCCTGAAACGATATGAAGGCATTAAGGAAAACCTTCAGATCGCCTACCGGGCTCACGCCGGGGTCTCGGGGGCAAGAAATCACGGGCTGGACCTGGCCCGCGGAGAGTATGTCGCCTTTCTGGACTGCGACGACTGCTTGGAGCAGGGCTTCCTGCAGAAGAGCCTGCCGCTGCTGGAAAAGCAGGCGGGTCTCTACATCCTGGGCATCGAGCGTATCCATCTGGAAGGGAACAACGAGTTTTGGACCGTTGCGGATCGAAGCTATGACAGCGTCTCCGATTTCGCGGATGCGTACATCCGGACCCGGCATCTTCTGATCTATTCCAACTGCAACAAATTCTACCGCCGAAGCGTCCTGGAACAGGCGCATCTCCGCTTTGAGGAGGGCCTTGATTTCGGTGAGGATCGTCTTTTCAATTATGGCTATCTGCGCCTGCTGGAAGGACAGGATCTCCATCCTGCGGTGATCACAAGCTCTCTGGTGATGCTCCGTTACATTCAGCGGGACCGCCTGTCCCAGTCGTCAAAAAGCGTCCCGCATTATTTCCGCCGGGTCATGCGGCTACATGAGGAAAAAATACGCTGCTTTTTCGATCTGTCGAAGGGTACGTCGCAGGAGGAGCGGCTGGATTTCCTGGCCTACGATCTTATATGCGAAACGGGGAAAACCATTGACCGCTTTGCTGTGCACCCCGGAGAGCGGGACGAGAACCTGCCGGAGATCAATCAGATAGTCTTCGGCGGACCCTATGACAGGGACACTCCGGTTGACGTTCTGGTGATTCTGGGAAGCCGCAATTGTGCCTATAAGGCGGATGAGGCCGTTGAAATCGGGAAAAAGAATCCGGGCATGAAATATATCGTCAGCGGTGCGAATCTGGTTCAGGACAAAAGCTGCTCGGAAGCCGAGTTTCTCTACGATCGTCTGAGGGAACAGGGCGTGGCGGCGTCGGATATCTATCTTGAGAACAGGGCTCGCTTTACCAGGCAGAACCTGGAGTTTACGGCACTGCTCCTCCGGGAGCTTCAGACGGACGGAAAGCTGCCGGACCGGGAGGGGAGAAAGCTTCGGGTCGGTATCCTGACCGGGGGGTTCCACATTCCGCGGGCAAGACTCATCCTGGACGAGATCCTGACCGGGGATGACTGGGAAGCTGTGTGGTTCCCCGCCTATGGTCCCCACACCCGGCCGGAATCCTGGTTTGAGGATCCGACGGGCAGAGATGTTGTCCTGTCGGAACTGCGGAAGACTGCCCTTCTGCGGAAAACCTGCGGTGTCGTCTGTTCCCCGCAATGATCCCTGTGCTTGTTTGCGGAGCAGGGAAGCAAGAGACCGTAAGGGCGCGCAAAAGGAGAAAGCCTTGCACATGGACAGAATCATCGACACCATCCTGAAAAAACCAGATCCGCGGCGCGAGGGTTCACAATTTGCGGAACTCGGATATGACAGCATGAAAACTCCCTGAGCACAGACCGATCCTGCGGTCGTGTCCAGGGAGTTTTCATGATCAAAAAAGTTTACATAATATAGATAACATAATTTACAAATCCGGGCTGTCGGATGCTTGTTCTACTCGTGGAGTTTGTACTCCTTATCGTCATCCATGATGCTGACCATCACATCGGCAATGGCCGGATCAAACTGGCTGCCCTTGCAGCGCTCGATCTCAGCTCTGACCTGCTCCTGAGGCCTGACACTGGAGTAGGCGCGATTACTGGTCATGGCGTCGTATGCATCTGCTACGCCGATGATCCGGGCCTCGAGCGGGATGCTCTCACCGCTGAGCCCGTCGGGGTAACCGCGGCCGTCATAGCGCTCATGATGCCACCGCGCTCCCACCGCGAGGGTCGGCAGCTCTTTGACGTTCTTCAAAATATCATAGCCCATGACAGGATGCTCTTTGATGGTCTTGAATTCCTCGTCGGTGAGTCTGCCGTTTTTGTTGATGATGGACTCGGGGACGCCGATTTTCCCTATATCATGAAGCAGCCCCAGAGTGTAGATAGCCTCCTGCTCCTCCGGGGTTTTTCCCATTCGCCTGGCAATTTCTCTGGAATACTGTGCCACGCGAACGGAGTGACCGCTGGTATAATGGTCTTTTGCGTCAACGGCCTTGGCCAGCGCCATCATAAAATCTTTTGTAAGATGGGCGGTTTTCTGCTCCTGTTCAATGATATGGTCGACATAGGCATCCATATCATGAACCATTTTCCCGAGGCTGTGATACAGGCGCTCGACCTCATCTCCCGTGTGGATATGGAGATCCGGAAATTCATGCCTGGTTCCGGCCTCCCGCTGCTGCGCATAATACTGATCCATGTAATTGGACATCTGATTGATGGGAAACACGACAGCCCGCATCATAAAGCGATTGAACAGATAAGCAATCGGAACGCCCACACACATCATCATGAGAGCAAGCCGAAGATTGTCCTGCCACTTGGAAAGAACGTAGGACAGATTAAAAGGCGTTCTTTCCGCACCGGCAGAGAGCAGGTTCGTACAGAACAGGGCGGCAACATACAAAATCAGTGTTTCCAGCATGGAGAACGCTGTGATGCGCTGTGAGAGCACCTGGTTCTTCCGAAGCTTGCCGTATTCACAGGGGTCATAGATCCAGGCATTGGCCATCAGCATGCGAACATGCAGGGGCGCTTTATGGTAGAACAGATACACGGCCGTAAAAGCAAACGCCGTCTCAGGAAGCGCCATCACAAAGAGCTGCCAATATGGGGTACCTTTATACAGGGTATTGGGGAGAGCGCCATCCGGCAGAACGACTGTAAAGGTCAGCAGCCAGCAAAAGGCCAGCACGACGGTAGTCAGGATGCAGCCGGCAACTGTCTTCTTCACGGTCTTGAACCAACCCGCCGTGGATAAACTGGCGGTAAAAAGCACAACAATAAGATAGGTAGATACCGCATAAAGCGACATATCTCCGCTGAAACGGATAAATTCCGCAATAAAGACAAGGACAAACGACAGCAGGCCGCTGCCCAGGCTGCCGATGCCGGCTGAGATCACGAAAAAGAAATCTGTGAAAGGGATCGAAACGGGGCCGAGGCTCAAAACGCTGTCGCTTGGCAGAACACGGCCTGTAATGACAAGACAGGCGCAGAGGATGGATAAAATGACTGTGGGAAGCAGAGGACGATTCCTGTTCATAGACGGTGCTCCTTTGCAAGGATGCGCCTATTCTACTTGAAACGGGAGAGAAAGTCAAACAGGAAGCGCATGCCCGCAGGGATCGACAAAGCCTGCCTCAATTATTTGCTCAGGATGTCGATGATGCCTTCAATGATTTCAGGGTTATGATAGCCTTTGTGCTCAGGACCGTCCATGTCGGCGCCGGTCTTCTGCATTACATAGTCAAGCTTGTTGGGGCTGAATTTGGCGTAGTACTCCTTGTTCGCCAGCAGCAGCTGCGTACCCTCTGCCTTCGAGGCAAAGCGGAAGGGGATGGCAAACTCGGGCGTCTCAGCCGCGGCATAGGGAGCCAGGCACAGAAGCATCGCGAGCGTCAATAGTATACTGAGAAGCTTTTTCATGTTGTTCAGTCCTTTCCCGGCGGGAGCATATGGATGGATCTGCCGCCCTTGCATAATAATACTATAACACAAAAAACGCTCAAAAACGACTCAAATTTAAAAACAGACCACGATGCCGTGTTCATGCGGATGAAGCGGGATTACATGGCAATGATCAGCTTCTGCTCTTATACAGCATACAGATTGGCGCGGCGTACAGCCCCTTTTGACTTGTAACGGATATATTCAAGCGGCTGCATGATCTTGTAATTACGATCTGGCCGTGGTATGCTAAGGCAGCACCGCACAATACGACTGCGGCATCTTCCGGAAAAATCACACTCTGATTTTTCTCGAAATCTGCTCTTGCCGCGTTATGCGGTATTGCCTTAAGCAAAATAAACCAAAGGAAAGCGATTATGGCAAGAAGCAGGAAGAAAAAAGAGGCGCTGCTCACCCGGCAGCAGATCATCAGAAAATACGGCATCACGAAAAAGCTCATTCAGGATTGTTTTCCAAAGCCGGAGATCATCCACGTCCGCGGGCGCGGGGGCTCCCGGTGGACGATGGAGGGCTGGCCGGAGGAGGTGACTGCCGAAGCCGTACAGCACCCGGAGATCCAGAAGCAGATCAGGGCGCGCGCGGAGAAGGAGCTGCGGGAGCGGCAGATCGGTGAGATCATGGCGCTCTATGAGGGCTTCTCACCGGAATCCTATCTGGAAAAGGCGCGCAGGCTGCAGCGGATGTTCGTCCTGCACGTCGGCCCGACCAACAGCGGCAAAACCTATGACGCCATCGAGGACCTGAAAACCCACACGCCGGGGACCTATCTGGGACCTCTGCGTCTGCTGGCCCTGGAGATGTTCGACAAGCTCAACGACGCCGGCATTCCCTGCAGCATGCTGACCGGGGAGGAGTCGATTCCGGTGGAGGGAGCCGTGGTCGTCTCCTCGACCATTGAGCTCTGCGATTTTAACAGGCACTACAGCACCGCCGTCATTGACGAGGCGCAGCTCATCGCGGACAAAAACCGCGGCTCCGCCTGGCTCAAGGCCATCTGCCTTGTGGATGCGGAGATGGTGCATATCTGCATGGCGCCGGAGGCCCTGCCGTTTATCGAGGAGCTCATCACAAGCTTCGGCGATCCCTATAACGTCGTGTGGCACAAGCGCCTGGCGCCGCTGCGCTATGCGGGCTGCTGCAAGGGGTACGGGGACTTCCGGCCGGATGATGCGATTATTTGCTTTTCCCGCAAGAGCGTTCTTTCCACGGCAGCGATCCTCGAAAAGCACGGCTTTCATGCCAGCGTCATCTACGGCGCGCTGCCGCCGGAGGCAAGGCGAAACGAGGTGCGCAAGTACCTCTCCGGAGAAAACAACATCGTCGTCGCAACGGATGCGATCGGCCTTGGCATTTCACTGCCCATCAAGCGCGTGATTTTTGCCGAGACGGAGAAGTTCGACGGGAAGGAGTTTCGGCAGCTCACCACGGCAGAGGTCAAGCAGATCGGCGGCAGGGCCGGGCGCTATGGCCTCAACGAATACGGTGAGGTGCTGGCCCTCGGCAATGCGGAGCTGATCGAGGAAAAGCTCGGCAAGAACGTGCGGGCCATCAAGCAGGCCTGCATCGGCTTCCCGCGGGAGGTCCTGTCCGCCGATTATCCGCTGGAGCTGCTGTTTCTTGCCTGGGAGAAAATGCCGCGGGCGCGGGAGTTTGTACGCGAGAGCATGCAGGACGCGCTGCTCCTGCTGCGGCACTTCCGGAAACCGATCACCCCGGAGAACCGGGAGCTTGTCTTTGACCTTGTCACCTGCCCGGTGGATACACGCACGGAGGAACTGGTGATCTATTGGTCGCGCTGTGCCGAGGCGATCGTGAAAAACAAGCGTCCCCCCGCACCCTGGTTCGGGGATGAGACCCTGCAGAGCTGCGAGCTGCAATACAAAGCCTATGACATCCGCCATCAGCTCCTGCGCAGGATCGGCATTGAGGACGATTGCAGCGCTGAGCGCCAGGTCATCTGTGAGCGGATCGCGGAGCTCATGCGGGAGAACAAGGATCAGTATATCCGCCGCTGCCGCATCTGCGGGAAGGAGCTGCCCATCGGCTCCCTGTTCAATCTCTGCGAGCGCTGTGCCGCCTTCCGTGAGGGCGGGCGGCGGCTGTAGGAAAACGAGGTTCATCATGACGATTGAGGACTATATTCTTGCGCAGGAGGAAGCGCTGCAGCCCGTTCTCCGGGACGTGTGCGGCACGATCCGCGCAGCCGTCGGCGAAGCGGAGGAGTGCCTGAGCTGGCAGATGCCAACCTGGCGGCGCGGACACAACCTGATCCACTTTGCCGCGCAGAAGCGGCATGTCGGCATCTATCCCGGGCCGGAGGCGGTGGAGGCCTTCCGGGAAGAGCTGGACGAGAAGGGGCTTCGATACAGCAAGGGCGCGATCCAAATGCCCTATGACAGGGTCGATCGGGAACTGCTCGGGCGCATTGCCGCTTGGTGCGGGACGAACAACGCCGACTGATACGGCAGGGGAGGACAAAAACATGAAAACGATCTATCTCGCGGGCGGCTGCTTCTGGGGCATGCAGAAGTTTCTGGACCAGTTTGACGGCGTTGTGAGTACCGAGGTCGGGTATGCCAACGGGCCGGACGCCGCGCCGCGCTATGAGGATGTGTGCAGCGACAGCGGACACGCTGAGACGGTGCGCATCGACTATGACCCGGAGAGAATCACGCTGACCCGGCTTCTGGAATACTACTTTCTGGTCATCGACCCGCTGTCTGTGAACCGCCAGGGCGGCGACCGCGGCATCCAGTACCGCACCGGCATCTATTATACCGATCAGGCCGATCTGCCGGAGATCGAATCCGTTTACCGGGCGCAGGAGAAGAAGGCCGGCGCAAAGCTCGCCGTTGAGCTGATGCCGCTCAGAAACTTCTTTTCGGCGGAGGAATATCATCAGAAATACCTGGACAAGAATCCGGGTGGCTACTGCCATATTCCCGCAAGCTTCTTCACCATCGGCCGCGGGGAAAAGCAAACCGGGGCATGAAGGCGACGTATCATCTGCCGGGCCTTTTTGAGTTCTGCGGGCTGTACCGCGTCTTTCTGCCGCTCTATTATGAACACCGGGAGTACTTCTATGACTGGTGCGAGATCGGCTCCCTCTACGGCGCGCCGGCGGACTGCCTGTGGGGCGGCGGGCGCATCGGCTTCGGTACGGACCGGCCGGAGGAGGCGGCAGAGCTGACGCGGACCTACGGGCTCTCCGCACGCCTCACCTTCAGCAACTCCCTGCTGCGGGAAGAGCATCTCCGGGACAAAAAATGCAATGCCCTCTGCGCCCTCTTTGAGAGCAACGGGCCTGTCCAAAGCGGCGTGATCCTTACGTCCGATCTGCTGCTCGCCTATCTGCGGGAACGCTACCCCAGCCTGTATTATGTCTCCTCCACAACCAAGGTGCTCACTCGGTTCGGGCAGCTTAAAGCGGAGCTGGCCCGGCCGGAATTTCGCTTTGTGGTGCCGGACATCCGCTTCAACCGGGCCCTTGAAGGCTTCGATGCCCTACCTGATGAACAGAAGCGGAAGCTGGAGTTTCTGTGCAACGAGTGCTGTCGCCCCGGCTGCCCGGAGCGGCGGGCCTGCTATGAAAACGTGAGCCGCAAAAGCCTCGGCGAGGACTGTGAGGATCATATCTGCACAGCCCCGGGAGCCGAGCGCGGCTACCGTTTCTCCGAGGCCATGAAAAATCCCGGCTTCATCGGCATTGACGAGATCCGGGAGCTCTACCTGCCGCGAGGCTTTACCCAGTTCAAGCTCGAGGGGCGCAGCCTCGGCAGCGCCGTCATTCTGGAATTTCTGCTCTACTACCTGACAAAGCCGGAATACCAGCTCAAGGTCCGGGAGGAGATCTATCTTGACAGCTCTCTGGATCTGTTTTAAAAATAGAGTACCCCCGAACCAAAACAGTTCAGGGGTTCTGCATGGCTGTGGGCAGGCTCAATTGACCTTAAGGCGCTCACTGATATAGGACTCGACCTCTCTCACGTCCATATCCAGGGCGATAGAGAGCTCCCCGTGCAGGATGTCCTTTGCGCGCTTCATGGTAGTCTCTGCGCGGCTGCTCTTGGTCTTCTTCTCGTTCATGCGCAGATACAGGCCCTTAACAATGGCCACAAGCGCCTCACAGCTGTGCTGGCGGAACAGCTCCTTATAAAAGGCGTCCACATGATTAAAGCGGTTGTCGCGGCAGATGGCGGGCTCAATCGTGGGAATCGCGTCGATCAGCGCCTCTGCCTCCTCACGGCTGATGACAGGACGCATATAGGCGCCGGAGTCCACCGGCGTAAAATACACACCCGTGCCGATCAGGGGCTCCAGATGATAGAACAGCTTATCCGGCGCGCCGGATGATTCCAGCGGCGCAACCTTGGAAACGGTGCATACACCGTTTTCCCCATAGATAATTTTTTCGCCGACCGAGTACATACATTCACCCTCACTCACATATAGACAATACTCCCTCAAACGTATAATACAACAAAACGGAGAAAAATACCAGCCTTTTTTTACTAAAATTTTTTCAAATATTGGCCTCCCATGCGGGTTTTCGGCGTTTCTCCCAGTTTCTCCCTTACTCCCAAACGGTATATTCACCATTGTCATGCGCCGCGGCGTCTGGTATAATGATTCCTGTAAATATTTTTCTGTTTCGCGGGATGGATGGAGTATACGATGAAGCTGTTTCTTTACGGCCATGATTACAAATACGCAGTGGAGCAGATGCTCCTTACCCTTTTTCCGGAGGAGCGGCCCGAATATCCCGCAGCGGCGCCGACGGGGGAGCGCATGGAGATCCGCCTCAGCCGGGGCGCGCAGATGACAAGCGCAAGCTGCACTTGGTATCGGGGCGGGGAAGTATGGCGCGGCGCGGCCCGCGTGAAAAACGAGGCGCTTTTGGAGCCTCTTGCGCGTGACCGGATCTGCCAGCGCCTTGTCAAAAATGCCATGTACCGTGCGGCCTTGAAGGCAGGCGTGCCAAAGCCGCCCTGGGGTGCGCTGACGGGAGTGCGGCCCGGAAAGCTGCTGGCCGGCCTCATCGGGGCGGGCCTGGATGAGAAGACGGCTCTGCGCCGCTTTATCGGCGAATATGACGTGAGTGCCGGGCGCGCCGAGCTCTGCCTTATCACGACCCGCGAAACGCTGAAGGCCGAAGCCTCTCTGGAGGCGAGGGACGTGTGCCTTTATGTGGGCATACCCTTCTGCCCCACCCGCTGCGCCTATTGCAGCTTTGTCAGTCAATCGGTGGAGAAAAGCATGAAGCTGGTCGCCCCCTTCCTGCAGGCGCTGGAGCAGGAGATCGCTGCCACGGCGCAGGAGGTGAGGCGCCTGGGGCTTCGCCCGGTGTCCCTCTACATGGGCGGCGGCACCCCGACCACCCTCTCCGCAGAGCAGCTCGACAGGCTCTGCACGGCTCTGTCCGAGCAGTTTGACGTCTCCGCCCTGCGGGAGTACACGGTAGAGGCGGGCAGACCCGACACCATCACCGAGGAGAAGCTGCGTGTCCTGCGCGCGCACGGCGTGGACCGCATCAGCGTCAACCCCCAGACCATGGACGACCGGGTGCTGGAGCTGATCGGGCGGCGGCACACGGCGGCGGATATCGTGTCGGCGCTGGAAAAGGCGCGCAGTGTCGGCGGCTTTGACGTGAATATGGACCTGATCGCAGGACTCCCGGGGGACAGCGCGGCGGGCTTCCGCGCCACGCTTGAAAAGGTGCTGGCCCTGGGGGCGGAGAACATCACGGTTCACACCCTGTCGCTCAAAAAGGGCTCGCGCATCACGCTGGACCAGACGCCGATCCCCGGCGCGCGGGAGGTCGCGGATATGCTGGACTACGCTTCCCGACGCCTGACAGCGGCGGGCTATTCCCCCTATTATCTCTATCGGCAGAAGTTTATGTCCGGCGGCTTTGAAAACGTCGGCTGGGCGCGGGACGGGCGTGTGAATCTCTACAATATCTGCATCATGGAGGAGCTGCGCAGCATCCTTGCCATGGGCGGGGGCGGCTCGACGAAGCTCATCCGACTGGACGGCGGGCGCAACATTCGCCTGATGGCGCCCAAGTATCCGCTGGAATATATCGAAAACATCGAAAAAACCTGCGCGGAAAAAACGCGCATTTCGGAATTTTATTCGGAAACAAAGGAGGACGACTGAATGGCCTACAAGCTCAATGACATCAATCTCAGGACCGTCAGCGACCACAAGGAATTTATGCAGGAGTGCGATGCGCTCTATGATCGGCGCGTGGAAGAGGCGGTAGAGCGCATTCTTGCAAACAAGAAGAACAGCCCCATTGTCCTGCTGTCCGGCCCCTCCGGCTCGGGCAAGACCACGACCTCCATGAAGATCGCCGAGGCGATGGAAAAGCACGGCGTCTACACCCACTATGTGGGTATGGACGACTATTTCAAGACCGTGGACCGCACCACCCCCCGCACGCCGGAAGGGGAGCTGGATCTGGAATCTCCGCTGTGCCTGGACATGGATCTGCTGAACCGCCATTTCAGCGAGCTTGCCAAGGGCGAGCGCATCTATGTCCCCAAATTTGAGTTCTGCCGCCGCATGCGTATTCAGGAGCCGTCCAAGTCCATCAAGCTCGGCCCGGACGAGATGGTGGTTTTTGAGGGGATCCATGCCCTCAATACCATGATCACCGATGTGCACCCCGAGGCGTTCAAACTCTATATCTCCGCCCGCAGCGATGTGGAATTCCAGGGCCGCGTGGTGTTTAAGCGCACCTGGTTCCGCCTGGTGCGGCGCATGGTGCGTGACTACAAGTTCCGCGGCTCCGATCCCCTGGAGACCATGAGCATGTGGGGCAACGTCCGCCGGGGCGAGCTCAATTACATATCTCCCTATAAGGACCAGGCAAACTTCCGCTTCGATACTTCCTTTGCCTATGAGCTGCCGGTCTTCAACCGCACGGCGACGGAGCTCTTCAAATCCGTGCCGGAGGGGATCGAGCGCTTTGAGGAGCTGCGCAAGGTCCTGCCTGCGCTGCAGCTTTTCGGCCACATCCCGGAGGAGGACGTGGCGGACAACGCGCTGATCCGTGAATTTATCGGCGGCGGCATCTACGGCTGAAGCCTTGAGGGAGGGGACGGTATGCCAAGAGCAAAAGCCCCGCGCAACAAGACGATCGACACACCGCTGTCCGCGGGCGGGACGTATCTTAAGCGCTGCGTCACGCTCGAGAAGCCGGTTGACAGCATCGAAGAGCTGCGCGACAGGACGGTCCTGGGGGACAGCTTTGCGGTGCTGCCGCTGCTGCCGGGGGCCTCAGCGGATCTGATCATTGCCGACCCTCCCTATAATCTCACGAAATCCTATAACGGCAGCGTCTTTGCCGAAAAGTCCGCCGAGGAATACGAGGCCTATACCCGTCGCTGGCTGACGCTGGTCTCACCGCTTTTAAGGCAGGGCGGCTCGCTCTATGTCTGCTGCGACTGGAAGACAAGCCTCATCATCGGCCGCGTGCTGGGGGACTTCTTTACGGTCCGAAACCGTATCACCTGGCAGCGTGAGAAGGGGAGAGGCGCCGGTGCCAACTGGAAAAACAGTCTGGAGGATATCTGGTTTGCCACAAAGGGAGAGGGCTATACCTTCAATCTTGACGCGGTGAAGCTGCGCCGGAGGGTCATTGCGCCCTATCGGGTGGACGGAAAGCCCAAGGACTGGGTCGAGACCGGGACCGGCAATTACCGGGACACCTGTCCCTCTAATTTCTGGGATGACATCACGGTGCCCTTCTGGTCCATGCCGGAGAACACGGCCCACCCCACCCAAAAGCCGGAGAAGCTGATCGCAAAGCTGATCCTGGCAAGCTCGAATCCCGGCGATCTGGTGCTCGATCCCTTCCTTGGCTCCGGCACGACCAGCGTCACGGCAAAGAAGCTGGGGCGGCACTACCTCGGCATCGAGCGGGAGGCGCAGTACTGCCTCTGGTGCGAGCAGCGTCTGGAGGCGGCCGAGCGTGACCCGGAGATCCAGGGCTACTCAGACGGCGTTTTCCGGGAGAGAAATACCCGCCCCGAAAAAGATGAGGCACTGAAAGGAAAGCCATGAAAACACCAATTACGCTCAACGGGAAAAGCATTCTTGTCACGGGCTCTCCCGGCTTTATCGGGGCCAGTCTCGTGATCCGCCTGCTCAAGGAGCTGGAGGGCGGCACAGTCGTCTCTCTTGACAACATGAACGACTACTATGAGGTGAGCCTCAAGGAGTGGCGCTTAAAGCAGATCGAGCAGGCAGCGGCAGCGTCCCCGGCCCGGCATGTGTTTGTGCGCGGCTCCATCGGGGACAGGACCCTGGTGGAGGAGCTGTTTTCCCGTTACCGCTTCGATGTGGTGGTGAACCTCGCCGCGCAGGCGGGCGTGCGCTACAGCATTGATCACCCGGATGTTTATATCGAATCCAACATCATCGGCTTTTATAACCTTCTGGAGGCTTGCCGCCATCATCCGGTGGAGCATCTGGTTTTCGCCTCCAGCTCCTCCGTTTACGGGGGCAACAAAAAGGTGCCCTTCTCCACGGACGACAAGGTGGATCACCCCGTCTCCCTCTATGCCGCCACGAAAAAAAGCGACGAGCTGCTGGCCCATGCCTACGCGAAGCTCTATGACATCCCCACCACCGGCCTGCGCTTTTTCACGGTCTACGGCCCGGCGGGAAGACCGGATATGTTCTACTACAGTGCGACCAGAAAGCTTGCCGCCGGGGAGAGCATTAAGATCTTCAACTACGGCGACATGATGCGCGACTATACCTATATTGACGATATTGTGGAGGGGACGCTGCGCGTCATGCGCGGAGCACCGGAGCGTGCCACGGGGGATGACGGCCTGCCCGTCCCGCCCTTCGCCCTCTATAACATCGGCGGCGGCCGACCGGAGAAGCTCCTTGACTTCGTGGCGACGCTGCAGGAGGAGCTGGTGCGCGCGGGGATCCTGCCGCCCGATTACGACTTTGAAGCCCACCGTGAGCTTGTCGGCATGCAGGCGGGGGATGTTCCCGTCACCTTTGCCGATTCCGCAGCGCTGGAGCGGGATTACGGCTTCACCCCGCAGATCGGCATTCGGGAGGGCCTGCGGGCCTTTGCTGCGTGGTACAAGGAATACTACAAGTAAAACACGCCCCCTGCATCACCTTTTTTGAAAGCGGTGCAGGGGGCGTTCTGATGTTTGTATTACCGCAAAAAGCCGTTGACGATCTGTTCTTCGGCCTCTTCCTCGGTCAGCCCAAGGGTCATGAGCTTAATGATCTGATCCCCGGCGATCTTGCCGATGGCGGCCTCATGCACCAGGGCGGAGTCGAGATTGTTGGCCTCAAGCTCCGGGATGGCAAGGACCTTGGCCTCATCCATGATGATGGCGTCGCACTCGGTATGGCCGTTGGAGAGGGCGTTGCCCACGATGCGGGAGCGGTAGAGCTGCCAGCTTCGCTCCTTGGCGACAGAGCGGGAGACGACATCGGCGCTGGAATTATCGCCGTTGAGCTCCACGGTGTAGCCGCTCTCGGCCCGCTGGTCACCGTGGGTCAGGAGTCGTTCATGCACCACAAGGCGTGCGTCCTTCTCAAGCTTTGCGATCGTCTCGCGCTTTGTGTCGTCCACGCCCTTGATCTGCACCATCTCCATCTCCACGCTGCTGCCCTCGCCGATATACACCTCGGTGCGGGGATTCATGATGCGCTTGCCGCGGCCGGTGCCCTCGCCGTAGTGCTTCTCCACGTACTTGACCCTGGCATTTTTACCCACGTAGAAGCAGTGCACGCCGTCGTGGGCGGAGTCCTGGTCGCCGCAGTTGGAGATGCCGCAGCCGGCGACAATGACCACGTCGCAGTCGTCACCGATGAAGAAGTCGTTGTACACGACCTCCTTCAAACCGCTCTCGGAGAGAACGACGGGAATGTGCACGTTCTCGTTTTTCGTGCCGGGCTTGATGCGGATGTCGATGCCGGGCTTGTCGGTCTTGGAGCTGATTTCAATATTGGCGGTGGAGTTGCGGCCTGCGGCCTCGCCGTTTGCGCGGATGTTGTAGGCACCCTCGGGAACCTTGTGCAGGTCCGCAATCTCTTTCAGAAGCTGCTTCTGGATCTCAGTCAGCATTGTTCACGCCTCCTTCCAGGATACGGTTGCAGGTAACGGGGACGGTGCTCTTCATCAGCTCCGGCAGCATTTCTTCCTTGCTGCCCTGGCCGCGCACCCGCCCCTCGGCGATAAGGAGGATGGAATCGGCGATCTCCAGGATGCGCTCCTGATGGGAGATGATGAGAATAGAGGCGTGGGAGCGCTTCTGCATGTTCTCAAAGACCTGGATGAGACTCTGAAAGCTCCAGAGGTCGATGCCGGCCTCCGGCTCGTCAAAGACGGAGAGTGTGGTGCCGCGGGCGAGCACGGTCGCGATCTCGATGCGCTTCATCTCGCCGCCGGAGAGGCTGGCGTTGACCTCGCGGTTGATGTAGTCACGGGCGCACAGGCCGACGGCGGAGAGGTATTCGCAGGCGTCCCCGACGCTGAGCTTCGGATTCCCGGAGGCCAGGCGCAGCAGATCCACCACATGGATGCCCTTGAAGCGCACGGGCTGCTGCAGGGCGAAGCTGATGCCGAGCCTTGCGCGCTCCGTGATGCCGAGCCCGGTGATATCCTGCCCATCGAGATAAATGTGGCCGGAGCTGGGTTTTTCGATGCCCATGATGAGGCGGGCCAGGGTGGACTTGCCGCCGCCGTTGGGCCCGGTGATGACGACGAATTTTTCATCCGGGACGATGAAGCTCACGTCCTTGATGATCTCTTTGGTGCTGTCCTCGTTCTCAACGCCAAAGCTGATGTTTTTCAATTCAAGCATATGGATTCAAAACCCCTTCTGGTGTATATTCCGTAACGATATGACATTATAGCAGATTTTGCCGAAAGAGCAAGAGCCTTGCTCCTCCCTGCGGTGAATTGCAGGGAGTCCTCCTTCCATTGTTGAAGTCGAACGGGAACTATGATAAAATAGCGAAAAAGAAAAAAGGAGCGGAGAGCCATGAACAACACCGCAGCAAAAATCGTGATCTGCATTGCGCTGATCGCCATCGCAGCAGTCTCGTTTTTCCCGATCGCCGAGCGATATACTTCCCCCGACCGGTACACGGACTATGTCGTGTCCATCGACGAAAAGACCGAAACGGTCCTGAAGCTGATGGCAGTCTCCACGGTGACCTCTGCCGGCATCACAGCCATCCCGGGAGACACGGCCACCCCCATTGCGGAGAAGCTGGCGGATTTTTCGGAGTACTTTCTGCTGATCCTCTGCATGCTCTATGCCGAAAAGTACCTGCTCACCATCATCCCCTACGGGGTGTTCAAGGGGCTTGTCCCGCTGGCATGCGCGCTCTTCGGCGTGGGCCTCGTCTGGAACGGGCAGGTGATGAGACGGCAGGGCTTCAAGCTTCTGCTGATCGCCGTGGCCCTGCTGCTCGTCATCCCGCTGAGCGTGCGCACCTCCGACATGATCTATAACACCTATCAGGATTCCATCGACACCACCATCGCCTCGGCCGAGGCGCTGACGGAGGAGACGGAGGAGATTGCGGCGGCGAAGGATGCGAACATGCTCGACAGGATCCTCAATCGCCTCTCTGAGACGACGGGCGGCATGGTGGACAAGGCTTCCACGGTGCTCAACCGCTTTGTGGAGACGCTTGCGGTGATGATCGTGACCTCCTGCCTCATCCCGATC
The DNA here is from genome assembly GCA_902761635.1 of Oscillospiraceae bacterium. Classification (GTDB taxonomy): domain Bacteria; phylum Bacillota; class Clostridia; order Oscillospirales; family Oscillospiraceae; genus Limivicinus. The sequence goes on from CACWLG010000005.1 coordinate 22,080, forward strand.
CTGGTGCTGCTCTGCTTCCTCTGGATCGTCAAGCAGCTCACGGGCATCGACTTCCGGGACTTCTCACCCCGCCGGGGCGGGAGAGGGCCCGAGAGAAGGGACGAGCAGCGCAGCGAGGATCAGGAGCAGCGCGTGAGCATCTGAGCGATGATTTCGGCGACAGCCTCCAGCCCGGCCTGATCCTCCGCGGTGAAGCGCCCGGGCCAGGGACTGTCGATATCCAGCACGCCCACAACGGAGCCCTTGACCCGCAGAGGTACGACGATCTCGGAATTGGACGCGCTGTCACAGGCGATGTGGCCGGGGAAGAGATGCACATCCGGCACAAGCTGGGTCCTCTCCTCCTGCACCGCCGTCCCGCAGACGCCTTTGCCGACCTCGATCTCGATGCAGGCTGGCTTCCCCTGGAAGGGACCGAGCACCAGCTTCCCGCCCTCCAGGAAGTAGAAGCCTGCCCAGTTGAGGTCCTCCAGCTCCGCATACAGCAGGGCTGAGGCGTTGGCGAGATTTGCGATTCTGTGGGGCACATCCTCCATCAGAGCGCTCAGCTTCCCGCACAGCGTCTGATAGTCTGTCAACCGTGTCATACAAACGCCTTCTTTCAAGTTTTATGATACCAGTATAACCCTTCCAACGTGTTTTTTCCACATCATTTTTGCAAGAGGAGCGGGGTGCCCCATGGAAACGATACAGGGTCTTGCAAACTGGCGCCTCAGCGTGCGGCGGGAAGCGGAGTGCGTTGTGATCCTGCGGGCTCTGACCTGCGATAAAAGGGCTGTGCTGCCGGATACGCTCTTCGGCCTGCCGGTCACGGTGCTCTCCGACCGCGCGCTTGCCCACGGGGCTGCGGACGCCGGGGGAGAGGACGTGCTGATCCTCGGCGGGGCGGAATCGGAGGACTGGGACAACCGGAACATTCGGGACCTCACCCTGCCCCGGGGGCTTCAGAGCATCGGCGACTACGCTCTGATGAACCTGCGCGCCATGGAGACGCTGCGCCTTTGCGACGATCTCATTGCCGCCGGCAGCGCGACATTTATGAACTGCCGCAGCTTTTCAAAAATCGAGCTGACCCGAACCGGACCGAAGCAGGGTCCGGCGCTGGCGTCCATTGTGCGCAATCTCCAGCAGGAGCTGGATGTGACGATCCGGCGCACGGACGGGAACAGCCTGCGCCTCATTTTCCCCGAGTACATCGAAAACTACACCGAGAATACCCCGGCCCACCACTTCGAGCTCAAGATCAGCGGCGGGGGTTACGCATACCACAGCGTTTTCCGGGACAAGAGCCTGCAGCTGCAGGATTATGATGCGCTGTGGCCCGGCTACATCGCCGCCGAGCATGACGAAGGTTCTGCCCTGCGCCTTGCCTATTGGCGCCTGCGCTGCCCCGTGGAGCTCAGCGAGAGCGCACAGCAGCGCTATACGGCATACCTGCGCCGGAATCCAGGCGCGGCTCTCTCCTTTGCGCTGGAGGAACAGGACATGCAGGGCCTGCGCCTGCTGCTGTCTCTCGGGGAGATGGCGTCGGAGATCCAGGACGCCGCCCTGGAGGAGGCACGAGAACGGCACCTGACCGAGGCCACAGCCCTACTGCTGGAAACGCGCCGGTCCCGTTCCGGCACGGGCAGGGCGAAGAGATACGAGCTGTGATCCGGCTCCCGCTCTGAGGGAGGCATACGATGACCAACGAAAAAAATCTATCTGCCGTGGGACAGGAGATCCTGGCCTCCGGCCGAAACCAGCTCTGCCTTGCCCTGCCGTATATGAGCGGGGCTCTGTGCGCCCTGCTCCCGGCGGCGGGGGAGAGTGTGACCACCTGCGCCGCCACAGACGGGGAGACGCTCTGGTATAACGCCTCCTATCTCGCCGCGGGCTTTCTCAGGAGCGCGCACTTTTCGCCCCGCCTCAATCTGCACATAGTGTTGCACTGCCTGTTCCGCCACCTTGCCAAGCGCCGGGGGCGGGACGCGGGCCTCTGGGATCTCGCCTGCGACGCTGCGGTGGAGAGCGTGATCGACGCCCTGCCTTATGCCTGCCTCAAAGAACGCAGCGTTCCCGCACGGGAGATGTTCCTTGCCGAGTGTCGGCGGGAGATGAAGGTCCTGAGCGCCGAGGGCATCTATCGCATGCTCCTGCGCGCGCGGCTGCCGGCATACAGGATTGCAAGTCTCCAGCGCCTTTTCGCCATGGACGATCATAGCCTCTGGGACCTGGAGGAAAAACAGGAGAGGGAGCGCAGCAAGCGCCAGGATCAGGCCTGGCAGGATGCGGCTTCCCGCTCACAGACCGCCCTGGACAGCATGCTGTCCGAGAAAGGCGCGGGCGGCGAGAACGTGATGGAGCAGCTCTCCATTGCCGCGCGGGATGATGTGGACTACCGCAAGTTCCTGCGCCGCTTTGCTGCGCCCCGGGAAATCATGCGCGCCGACACGGACGCGTTTGACTATATCTATTACACCTACGGCCTTCACCGCTACGGCAACATGCCGCTCATCGAACCGCCGGAGACCAGGGAGGAGCGGCGCATCGAGGATTTCGTCATTGCGATCGACACCTCCATGTCGACCTCCGGCACCCTGGTGCGGGAGTTTCTAGCCAGCACCTATGCGATCCTGCGCTCCGTGGACAGCTTTACGCGCAGACTCAACATCCACATTCTCCAGTGCGACGATCAGCTCCGCTCGGATAAGAAGATCACAAGTCTCGAGGAGCTTCGGCGCTATATGGAGGATCTGCCTCTCTCCGGCGGCAGCGCCACGGACTTTCGCCCGGTGTTCGAGCATGTGGACAAGCTCCTTGCCGAGGGCAGCTTTTCCAATCTCCGTGGTCTCCTGTATTTTACCGACGGCATGGGCATCTATCCGACAAAGCGCCCGGATTACGAGGCGGCCTTCGTCCTATTGGAGGAACCGCCGCTGTCCGTGAAAATGCCGCCCTGGGCCATCCGCATCATGCCGTCACTGCCCTGGAAAAAGCAGCGGGAGAGCTTCGATGAATTCTGGCAGGAGGAGATCCTGGCCGAAATGCCTGAACTCTGATTCGCGCCCTTCTCCCCGGGCAGGGGAGGCGAGGGCACATAGAACACCAAAGAGGGGACACTATGAACATCAAACAAGCCAAGGAACAGATCCGCAATACCCTGCGGGCCTATCTCACAAGGGACGCGCTGGGAAACTACCGCATCCCCGCCGTCCGGCAGAGGCCGGTGCTGCTCATGGGCCCGCCGGGCATCGGCAAGACCCAGATCATGGAGCAGATCGCCGCCGAGGAAAACGTGGGCCTTGTGTCCTACACCATCACCCACCACACCCGCCAGAGCGCCATCGGCCTGCCCTTTATCGAAAAGCGGGTTTATGACGGGGTGGAGCGCACCGTCACCGAGTACACCATGAGCGAGATCCTGGGCTCGGTCTATGCCCTGACCGAGAAGACCGGCATCCGGGAGGGCATCCTCTTTCTCGATGAAATCAACTGCGTCTCCGAGACCCTGGCTCCGATGATGCTGCAGTTTCTGCAGTGCAAGACTTTCGGCAACCAGAAGCTGCCGGAGGGCTGGCTCATCGTGGCGGCGGGCAATCCCCCGGAGTATAACCGCTCCGTGCGCGACTTCGACGTGGTCACCCTCGACCGCGTCAAGCGCATCACGGTGGAGGAGGACTTTTCCGTCTGGAAGGAATACGCCCTCAAAAAGGGCCTGCACGGGGCGGTGGTCTCTTACCTCGACCTTAAAAAGGAAAACTTCTACCGCATCGAAAACAGCCCCGAGGGGATGCAGTTTGCCACAGCCCGCGGCTGGGAGGATCTGAGCGAGATCCTGTACGCCTATGAGACCCTCGGCATCGTGCCGGACGCGGAGCTTGCCGTGCAGTATGTGCAGATGCCTTCCGTCGCCCGGGATTTCCAGAACTACTATGCTCTCTACAACAAGTACCGCCAGGTCTACCATATCGACGACATTCTCCACGGCCGCGTACCGAAGGTGACGCTCTCGGAATTTGCCGCGGCGCCCTTCGATGAAAAGCTTGCGGTGATGGGCCTGCTGCTCTCCCGCCTGTCTGAGGCATCCCGGGAGACACGGCGGCAGGACGGACTGTGCGAGGAGCTCTATGACACGCTCCAGGGTGTAAAGGCAGCCCTGCCCGCACTGCCGGCGGAGACCCTGCGGGACATCCTTGCCGTGCGCCGCGCAAGCCTCAAGCGCGCGGCCGACGCGGGGCAGGACGACCGGGAACAGAAAAATCTCCGCCAGGCGGAGATCAACAAGCTCGAATCCTATCTTGAGGCTCTCGGAGAAATCGAGGACGCGGACGCCCAGATGGACGCGCTGCGTGCCCTCTTCACCGTCGAGACGGACAGACGCGAGAACCATGCTGCCGAGACCGGCGGCATGTTCGACAGCGCCTTTCGCTTCCTGGAAGAGGCTGTCGGCCCCGGGCAGGAGCTGGTGCTCTTCGTCACGGAGATTACCGCGGGCTATGACAGCTCCTGGTTTGTCGGCGAGTTCGGCTGTGACGCCTACTTCCGCCACAACCGCGACCTGCTCTTTGACGAGACGCGCCAGGGGATCCTTGACAAGCTCCGTTAAGGCAACACCGCACAATCCGCCTTCGGCGCCTCCGGGAAAAATTGCGCCCTGGCTTTGTCAGAACCCGATTTTTCTCAGGATACGCGCTCACCGAATGATGTGATGTAGTCTGAAAAACACATTCCTTTTTGCCGAAAAGGCATATACTATTCTCAGAGAACTGACACACAGAAGGAAGAGGTATGAGACAGACAGGGAAGAGACGCGGGGGCCGCGCTTTGGTGGTCACGCTCGCGGTGCTGGTATGGCTGCTGCTGACGGCGGCGGTGATCATGCTCATAGACGCGCGGCATGTGCGCTTTTACGTCTATGGAGACGAAAACCTCACGGTGGAATACGGCACGGATTTTACAGATCCCGGTGTATATGCCGTGACGGAGGGCAGTCTCTTCGGCGAAGGGAAGGAGCAGCTCCCGGTGCAGACCTGGGGAGCGGTGGATACCCGCAGGCTCGGCAGCTACGTGCTGCGCTATACCGCCCGCTATGCCTTTGCCGACTACAGTGTGGAGCGGTACGTCACGGTCGTGGACACAACTCCGCCGGTGATCGAATTGAAGAAGACGGAGGGTTATACGCCCACCTGGATGACCGGCTATGCCGAGGAGGGCTACACGGCCTTCGATGCTGTGGACGGGAATCTCACGGATAAGGTGGAGAGCTTACGCCTCGGCGACCGGATCCGCTACAGCGTCACGGACAGCGAGGGCAACAGCACGAGCGTCGAGCGCGTGCTGGTCAGCCAAAACTTTGCCCCGCCCGAGATCACCGTCCTCGGCGAGCAGAACATGACCATGCAGGCCGGACTCTGGTTCCAGGACCCGGGCGCTGCGGTGAGCGACAGCCTCGGCACCGACCTCACACCGTATCTCGTGACGGAGGGCTATGTGATCCCCTGGTTTGCCGGAGACTATCAGATCGAATACAGCATCACAAACGAGCTGGGCGAGAGCGTGAGCGCCGTGCGCACGGTGAAGGTGCTGCCGGTGGAGCTGCCCGCGGAGCGAAAGCCGGAGGAGAAGACCATCTACCTGAGCTTTGACGACGGGCCGAGCCCCTATACCGCCCGGCTTCTGGATGTGCTGGACCGCTACGGGGCCAAGGCCACCTTCTTCGTGACGGCCCAGGACCCCCGCTACTATGACCAGATCGGCAGGGCTTACCGTGCGGGTCACGCCATCGGCGTACACACCACGAGCCATGACTACAACAAGATCTATTCCAGCGAGCAGGCATTTTTTGAGGACTTCTTCAGTATGGAGGAAATCATCCAGCAGCAGACGGGCAGCTACACCCGGCTCTTCCGCTTCCCGGGCGGCAGCTCCAACACCGTCAGCCGCTTCAACCCAGGCATCATGTCCCGCCTGTGCCGCGCCATGAACGACATGGGCTATCAGTACTACGACTGGAACGTCTATTCCGGCGACGCCGGGGAGACCACGAAGACCGAGCAGATCATCAAGAACATCAAGGAAGGCTGCGCACAGCACAAATATGCCGTCGTGCTGCAGCATGACATCAAGGACTACAGCGTGGCGGCGGTGGAGGAAGTTTTGAAGTGGGGACAGAGCAGCGGCTACAGCTTTAAGGCCCTGCAGCTTGACAGCCCCGCCGCCCACCATGGCCTGAATAACTGAGGAGGAGCGCCATGATCTTTGCCATTGACGTGGGCAACAGCCATATTGTGATCGGCATGATCGAGGACGGGGAGATCCGCAACATCGTGCGTATCCACACCGACCCCCGGGAGACCGCCACCGAGCATATCATCAAGCTGCGCCAGATCACGGATTTTTACGGCCTGGACCCGACAAGGTTTGAGGGCGGCATTATCTCCTCTGTCGTACCGCGGGTGACGGAGCCGCTGAGGACAGCGCTGGAAAAGCTCACGGGGCGGCGGGCGATGGTGGTGGGGCCCGGCATCAAAACCGGTCTGAACCTCCGGGTGGACGAGCCCGGCAGCGTTGCCGCCGATCTGATCGTGGGGGGCGTTGCGGCCTCAGCCTGCTACGGCGCGCCCGCCATCATCATCGACATGGGCACGGCCACTACGCTCACCGTGGTGGACAAAAACAACTGCTTTCGCGGCGGCGTGATCATTCCGGGAGTGAAGCTCTCCTATGGGGCCCTTGCGGCGGGAACGAGCCTGCTGCCCGACGTGGCCATCCTGCCGCCGAAAAAGGTGGTGGGCAGCAACACGGTGGACTGCATGCGTTCCGGCGCGGTCTACGGCACGGCGGCCATGATCGACGGCATGGTGGAGCGCATGGAGGCGGAGCTGGGCTATGCCTGCAAGGTGATCGCCACCGGCAGCCTCGCGCAGGACATCATTCCCTGCTGCCGCCGACCCGGCATCCTTGTGGACAATGAGCTGCTGCTGCGCGGCCTCTGGGCACTGTACCAGAAAAATCGCTGACCAGACACGCAAAGAAGCCCCCCGGAAGCTAAAATGCCTCCGGAGGGCTTTTGTTCAACTGAGGACAGCATACACAGCAGAGTGCCGCCCGGCGGGTGTCGTCATCTGTGGCACTGGCTGAAGAATTGCCAGCTGTTCAAGACGGCAAAGAATTTGACGGACAGCACAGCGAAAACGGCGGCATAGGTTCTCATGGAGTGCCGGAAGAGCTGTACTGCCGCGGCAAGGCATATCAGACCGAGCAGGAAGGAACACAGCCCCAGCTTGTGCTCTGCCATTCCGGTTTCCTTAAAGCCGAGACGAAACTCATAGTCGATGGCTTTCATGACGACGGCTGCGCCGCGGTGGTACGCAATGCGCACAGCGAGGAGCAAAATCAGGATAAGCTGCACGATCACGGGGTACAGCACAGCAAGCTCTATGCTGAAGCCGGCCTTAAAAACGGAATAAGCCTGCATCACTGCCGAGATCACAACGCAGGCCGTGAAAAGCACGCAGACGGCGAGCGTACCCTTGCGCGTATACGTAAACCATCTTGCCCCGAGCGCCGGCAAGGCAAAGCGCAGCAGGATTGCAGCAACGGCCTCTGCTGCCAGGCACACGAGCGCGATCAGGACGCACGCTGCGGCAGCGCAGCCAAGAATCTTCCCCACCGTGCCGCTCGGCGCTATGGCGTTCGGCAGGATAAGCTGTGCGATCTCCCACGGCAGAAGCGATAGAAGCACACCGACAGGGGATTGTACGGCACTTCCGGATGCGATCTGAACAAGGCAATCGAGCACACGAAAACACCACAGGAAAGCCACAGAGCCTTCCGCTGCTTTAATCAGCGCAAGAATGGCCGGTGCGGTCCTGTTGATATATCTGTCCGGATCGGCCTTCAGAATCATCATATAGGGGTTTGACGCATAGGGATTCATTTCGCTCCTCCCAGCACACTTTGCAGTCTTTCCGTCAAATCCGAATTCTGCACCGCTTCATTGATCGTGTCGACCGCACTCTGTACGGCGTCGACGGCAGTGTCTGCTGCGGTCTGCGATACTCTTTCCGAAAGAGGCATGGGGTTTTGCAGTTCCTTCAGAAGCAGGAAAGCAATCAGCAGCGCAACGATCAAAAAAACCAGGATTCCGAGCGGTCCACGTTTCATAGCAATTTCTCCCTGTTATTATTCTGACGTACAGGCAAATCAGCTTCCCGACGCCGGCCTGAATCACCCAAGAGCCGAATACACCACGATGCCGCCGATAATGAGCGCGAGCGCGATCAGCTTCCAGCGATCGAGCTTTTCATGGAAGATCGTGACGCCGAAGATGGTGACGTGGATATACCCGGTTGCCTCCAGAATCGGGCCCATGGAAAGCGGCACCACCTTGTAGGCGTAGATACTCAGAAAGGTAGCGGCAAAGAAAATGGCGTAGGCCGTGATGACGGGCCAGTTGAGGTATTCCTCCAGTACGCTGTCATACTGCTTCTGCGCCGCTTTTTTGAGCAGTACCTGGGCGACGGAGCTGATGAACACGCCCAGGAGCATGATGCAGGCATAGAGGATCAGTTGTCCGTTCATTCCCTCGCCGCCTTTCCGTCTGCCCAGCCGTAGAGCGCCACACCGCACAGCACCAGGAGGGCACCGACGATTTTGCCGGGCGTGAGCTGCTCGCGGAAGATGAGCGCCCCCCACACGCAGCCCCACACAACGGTGACGGCCTTGTTGGCATAGGCAAGCGAGAGAGGCATGCGCTTGATGAACTGCTGCCAGCCGATGGCATAGAAGCCGAGGATCAGGATCTCAATGCCGTAGAGCGCGATAAAGGCCGGGGACATGAAGGGCTTTCCGGCGGCAAGCTTGGAAACCACGCTGCTCAAAGAGTAGAACATCAGAAACAGATGCAGGGCGAGATAGAGTTTGTTCTTCATTCCGCTTGTTCCTTTTTCGTGATGACCGGATTTTCATACAAATCTTCTTGAAGGCAATACCGCACAATCCGCCTTCGGCATCTCCTGGAAAATATGTGCCCTGATTTCGTCACTTTTTCTTGAGGTACACAAAGTACATCTGCGAAAAAGTGCCTTTCACACGCTGCGGCGCATGAAAACGTATACCACAGTATAACGTAATGCCTGACCGGATTCAAGAGGGAACGGGAAAAAGCGCTGAAAACGTTTGAACAGCCCGGGATTGTGCGAAGAGCACAATCCCGGGCTGTTCAATAACGTGAAGATGATTTACGCCTCCTGTGCCGCCGGGACAGGCGCGTGGCTGATTCTGAAAACGGAACCCGTTTACATGGCGGCGTACATGCCGAACATGGCCATATAGATGGCGATGACGATGAAGCCCGCAATACCTGCCAGACCCACCAGCAGCGCCGGCTCCAGCTTTTCCAGGGCGGAGCTGATTGCCATGTCCAGCTCTGCGTCGTAGTAGGTGGCGATGGTTTTCAGGGTCTGCTCCATCTCGCCGGTCTCCTCGCCGACAGAGACCATGTCCACCAGAATATCAGGCATGAAGTTTGCCTCACGCATGCTGGTGCCGAGGGCGTGGCCCTCCTCCAGCTTGACGGCAAGCTTGCCCACCTCGGTGCTCATGTAGTAGTTCGACATGGTTTTGGCGGTGATGGAGATGGCCTTGGTCATGGGAAGACCGGAGGCGAGCATGGTGGTCAGGGTGTTGGCAAACTCGCTGGCTGCATTGAGCTGTTGAATGTTTCCGAGGATCGGCACCTTCAGCGCCCACTTGGCCAGATTCATCCGCCCCTGCTCGGTGTTGCCGTAAACCTTGTAGAAGATGATGGCAGACGCGATGATCGCAAGCATCACCATCCAGTACTTCACAAAGAAATCGGAGATTGCAATCAGGATCCGCGTGGGAAGCGGAAGCTGCGCATCGTAGCTTTCAAAGATGACCAGGAAGGTCGGCACCACCTTGACCATCAGCACGATCACAACCAACACGGCGATGATCAGCACAAAGACCGGGTAGGCCAGGGCGGACTTGACGCGCGCCGCCATCTTGGCCTGCTTGTCAAAGTGCTCGTGCACGGTCTGGAAGGCTTTGTCCAAGTTGCCGCTCTGCTCGCCTGCGGCAATGGTTTCCACGAAGGTCGCCGGCAGAAGCTTGTCGCCGCGCTCGGCAAAGCTTGAGGAGATGGAACGGCCTGCCTCCACATCCTCCGCCACATGCTGCAGCATACGCTTGAGCGGCTTGTCCGTGGTCTTCTCGGCGATCAGATGACAGGTGCGCGCGATGGGAATGCCCGCGCCCAGGATGATGGCAAACTGGCTGCACATGACGATGAAGGCTTTGCTGTTGAGCTTGTTGCCTCCGATCTCCATGGTGAGCAGACTGTTTTCCTTGACAGGGGTCATCTTGATGATCACGCTGTGGTTCTGTTTGATGCGGTCCACCGCGTCCATCTCATTAAAGGCCTCAATTACACCGGATACCTTCTGCCCGCTTTGAGACATGGCGGTATATTTGTAGGTTACCAAATGCTGTCACTTCCTTTCGGGGACTCCTGCGGCCTCTCCTTCCGGGAGCGGCTGCTCAGATCGCATTTTTCTTGACGAAGTCGCGGTCGTGGGCATACTGCATGGCCACGTCGCGGGTGACCTGGCCGCTGCGCACAAGACGTACCAGGGCCTGGTCCATGGTCTGCCCGCCGATGGCGGAGGAGGTCGCAATGGCGTTTGCGATCTGCGGGGTGTTGCCCGCACGGATGAGGTTGCGGATGGCGTCCGTGACGATCATCAGCTCACAGGCGAGGCAGCGCCCGCCGCCCTTCTTGGGGACAAGCTGCTGTGTCAGCACAGCCTGCAGGCACATGGAAAGCTGCAGGCGGATCTGAGTCTGCATTGCCTCGGGGAAGACCTGCACGATGCGGTCCACCGCGTCAGAGGCGCTGCCGGTATGCAGGGTGCCGAAGACAAGGTGACCCGTCTCGGCGGCGGTAATGGCCGTCTCGATGGTGTCCTTGTCGCGCATTTCACCGATGAGGATGACGTTCGGGTCCTCACGCAGACTGGCGCGCAGCCCCTCGGAAAAGCTCCGGGTGTCCTTGCCCACCTCGCGCTGGTTGATGGCGCACATGTCCGGCCTGTACAGATACTCCACAGGGTCCTCGAGGGTGACGATATGGGCTTTGCGATGATGGTTTACATAATCAATCATCGCCGCGAGGCTCGTCGATTTACCGGAGCCGGTTTCGCCTGTAACAAGGACGATGCCCTTGTGCTGGTTCGGAAGCTCCAGGGCGGCGGGGGGCAGCCCCAGCTTTGTCAGATCCGGGATCTCCTCCCGCAGCAGACGCAGCGCCACCGACGGCACGCCCTGCTGCTTGAAGATATGGATACGGCAGCGGCTGCCCGCATAGGTGGCGGCAGAGTCCAGCTCGCCGTCGCGCATGAGCGTCTTGAAGGCCTCGTCCGTACCGGCAAGGTCACGAGCCAGACGCAGGCACTCGGCTTCATCAAGCACCTCATCGCACATGTTTTCAATCTGACCGTCCTTGCGGTACTTGGGCGGCAGACCGCAGATGATATGAATATCGGAAGCGCCGTCCTGCCGCGCCTGCGCAACCAGTCCTTCGATTGTAATCATGGTGGGTTCTCCTTTTTTCTTTAATCCTGCTCACTCACCACGCGCAGCATCTCGCTTGTGGTGGTGATGCCCTCGCGCACAAGGCGCATAGCGTTGTCATACAGGGATACGAAGCCGTTTTCGGGCTTTTTGAGCTCCTGCTCGATCTCCCCGCGGCTCGCGCCGTCGGCGATCATACGGCGCACGCGGGAGTTGATGACAAGCATTTCAAACACCGCGATACGGCCGTGATAGCCGGTGTCAAAGCAGCTTGGGCAGCCGGCGCCCTTGTAGAACTGCAGCCCATCCTGCGGCGGCAGGCCAAGCTCACTGAGCTCCTCATCGTCCGGCGTGTAGGCCGTGCGGCAGCGCGGACAGATGCGGCGCACCAGACGCTGGGAGATAACACCGCGCAGGGCGCTGGCAACCAGATAGGGCTCCACGCCGATATCCTCCAGACGCTCGATGGTGCCGACGGCGTCATTGGTGTGGATGGTGGAGATAACAACGTGGCCGGTGATGGCCGAGCGCATGGCGATCTCGGCGGTCTCGCCGTCACGGATCTCGCCGACGCCGATGATGTCCGGGTCCTGACGCAGGATGGCGCGCAGGCCGCTGGCAAAGGTCATGCCGGTCTTCTCGTTGATCGGCACCTGGTTGACGCCGTCAATATTGTATTCGACAGGGTCCTCAAGCGTCACCATATTGACCTCGGGCTTGTTGAGCTCGCCGATCATGGCGTACATGGTGGTGGATTTGCCGCTGCCGGTGGGGCCCACGATCAGCAGCACGCCGCTGCGGCACTTGATCATCTTGTCAAAGGTCTCCATGTCGTGCCCGCTCAGACCGATATTGTTCTTATTAAGATTGCCGCCGGACTTGTCAAGCAGACGGGCCACGATCTTCTCACCGTACACCGTCGGCAGGGTGGATATACGCAGGTCGATGTCCTTGTCCTTCATGCGCACGTTGAAGCGGCCGTCCTGCGGGATGCGGCGCTCGGAGATATCCAGGCCGCTCATGATTTTGATACGGGAAATGACGGAGCTCTGCAGATCCTTCGGCACGGTCAGGATCGTGCGCATCAGACCGTCGATACGCATGCGCACCACCATTTCGGCCTCGCGCGGCTCCATGTGGATATCGCTTGCGCGCTCGGTGATGGCGCGCTCGATGATGGAGTTGACAAGGCGAATGGTCGGGGCATTGTTGACAGAATCGTCGATCTGATTGGAGACAAAGGAACTGTCCTGGATGGAGCTGTCGTTTCCCTGACCGGCGGCCGCCTCACGCTTCATCTCCTCTATGGCGCGGGCCGCGCCCTCGTTGCCGTAGAGCACCTGGATCGCGCGCTCCACCGCGGCGCTGTGGGCCACCATGGGCACGATCTTCTTGCGCACGGCCTTGCGTACCTCTTCGATGGCGTAGAAGTTGAGCGGGTCGGCCATGGCCAGATACAGCTCATCCTTCTTCATGCGCACCGGCACGACCTGGTACTGCTTGGCGATATTCTTCGGCACAACAGAGGCCAGCTCTGTCGGGATATTGATTTTGGAGAGGTCGATATACTCGATGCCGAGCTGCATCTGCAGCGCTTCGATGAGCTGATCCTCCGTGATGATGCCGTTTGCGATCAGCACCTCGCCCAGACGACCCTTCTGGGTTTTCTGAAGTTCAAGGCCGCGGTCCAGCTCTTCCTGTGTGATGGTTCCCGCTGCCAGCAGCAGCTCGCCCAGGCGGCGATAAAAGGCCATGAAACATCCACCTCCAAAGAATGGTTACAATTCGGTAACTTTGATTATAGCATTATCATTTTCGATTTGCAAGATTTTCCTTTGCTTTTTTTGAGAGCAATCCTTTTGCCCTTTTGACAGGAAAAGGATTTGTACACCTTGCCTCTTGAAAAACAAATGCCGTGTGGTATAATTTTTATACAATACAACAATGGTGCATGAATTGAAGAAAAGGAGCTGTTTTCTATCGTATGAATTCTTATCATCCCGTAGAACGTGAAGCGGGAGGCGTACATCGTCCCTATTTTATCATGGAGCTCAAGCTGCTGCCCTGGCAGGAGCTGCTGATTTCCGCGGTGATGATGCTGGTGCTGATCCTGGTGGTCGTGCATTTCAATGTGCCGAACCCCAATATGATCCTGATCGCCGGACTTGTGGTGAGCGCTGCGATCTTTGGCTACAACGGCGGTCTGCTGGCAGGCGGCCTCATGCTGCTGTACTCGATGTATTTCTTCTCCACTGATCACAATTATATCAGCTATACACCCCTTAATCTGGAGAAGCTGATCGTGATTCTCATCGGCATCACAGTGGTGCTGCTTTTCGTGTGTGAGCTCAAGCGCAGCTCCATGCGCGCCTTCAACGAGATCGACGAGCTTACCCGGAAACTGCAGGAGGACAACATCCTGCTCAAGGAGCTGTCGCTCAACGATGCGCTCACCAGCATCCGCAACCGCCTGGCCCTGCGCCACGACTTCAACAACTACATTGGCAGAGACCTGTACGTGGTGATGCTGGATGTGGACAACTTCAAGGAGATCAATGACCGGTACGGCCATGAGCAGGGCGACCGCATCCTGCGCGTCACCGGCCGGAACCTGGCCGATCAGTTCGGGCAGGAGCACTGCTACCGCTACGGCGGCGACGAGTTTCTGATCATTCTGCCGAACGCCGGCGAGACTGCGCTGCGCAACCAGATCAAGGCCGTCTTTGAACTCAGCCCCCCGCTGGACAAGAACGAGCCCGACGTCTGCGCCGGCTACTCCGTGGGCTATGCCGCGGGCCATGTCGCGGACGACCATGATCTGCGCAGGCTCTTCACCATCGCCGATGAGCGCATGTATACCGCCAAACGCGCCGGCAAGAACCAGATCGAAGGTAGCGCTGTCTCTGCCTGAGCGCAAGAGAAAAAGCACGCAAATGGAAAAGCCCGTTTGCGTGCTTTTTCTCTTGCGCGCCCCGCTTTTGTGTTGGCAAGCGGCAGCGCTTATGGTATACTGTTGCAATCCAAAAAGCGGGAGGCAGAGCATGGAGAAGAAAACGCTGATCGAGGCCGGGCGCATCGTCAATACCCACGGCGTGCAGGGCGAGGTCAAGATTGAGGTCTGGCTGGATTCGCCCCGGTTTTTTAAAAGCTTCCGGCGCCTTGTGCTGCCGGGCGGCGGAGAGCTGAAGATCCTCTCGGCGAGAGAGCATAAGGGCTTCGTGATCGCAAGGCTTGAGGGAACGGAGGATGTGAACGCCGCCATGCGCCTCAAGGGACAGACTGTCTTCGTCCGGCGGGAGGACGCGGCCCTGCCCCGGGGAGCCTTTTTCCTGCAGGACATCATCGGCGCGAAGGTCGAGGATGAAGAGGGAAGGGAGATCGGCACCCTCACGGATGTCATGGAGACCCCCGCCTCCAACATATACGTGGTGCGCGGGGAGCGGGAGCATCTGATTCCCGCGGTGCCGGCGTTTATCAAGAAAACCGATGCGGACGCGGGAATCATCACCGTGCATCTGATCGAGGGAATGTAAAAATGAAAATAGATATTCTGACGCTTTTTCCCGACACCGTCAGCGCCGTGCTGCATGAAAGCATCATCGGCCGGGCTGCCGCAAAGGGGATCGTGGACATCAGCTGTGTGCAGATCCGGGATTTCACCGAGAACAAACAGAAGCAGGTGGACGACTACCCCTACGGCGGGGGCTTCGGCTGCGTGATGATGGCGCAGCCGCTCAAGTCCTGCCTGGAGCATGTGATGCAGGGTACGGAGAATCTGCGCTCCCGCGTGATCTACCTGTCCCCCCAGGGACAGCCCTATACCCAGGAGACAGCCAAACGCCTCAACCGGGACTACGATCATCTGGTGCTGGTCTGCGGCCACTACGAGGGTGTGGACGAGCGCTTCATCGAAGCCTGCGTGGATGAGGAAATCTCCCTCGGCGACTTCGTGCTCACCGGCGGCGAGATCGCGGCCATGGCGGTGGCGGACTCGGTGTGCCGCCTGGTGCCCGGCGTGCTGGCGGATGAACAGTGCTATACCGGAGAGAGCCACTGGGACGGCCTTCTGGAATATCCCCAGTATACCCGGCCCGAGAACTGGGAGGGGCGCAGCGTGCCCGAGGTCCTCTTAAACGGCGATCATGCCCGCATCGAGCACTGGCGGCGCAAACAACAGCTTGCGCGCACCAGGGACAAGCGCCCGGACATGTTCGCGGCCTTTGAGGCGCAGACGGAGGAGGACCGGAAGCTCCTGCACGAGCTGGAAAAAGAGCGGGGGCGGAAGAAACTCACCGAGCCTGTGACTTACCGCACTGCCTCCGAGGAGGACATCCCGCGCATTTTGGAGATTGTACAGGATGCGCGCGAGAGCCTGGCCCGCTTTCACATCGACCAGTGGCAGGGCACGTATCCGGACGCTGCCCGCTTCGAGGAGGATATCCGCCTCGGCCAGTGTTTCGTCCTGATGAACGGGACGGACATCCCGGCCTTCTTTGTGCTCAGCCCTCTGCCCGAGCCGGGCTACGACGCCATCACCGACGGCAAGTGGTCGGCGGATCTGCCCTACTGCGTGCTGCACCGTGCCGCAGCGGCGAAGGAATACCGCGGCAGCGGCGCAGCCCAGGCGCTGATCCGCTGCGCCGAGGAGCAGGCGAGGGCCTACGGCCTCAAATGTATAAGAGTGGACACCCACAGGAAGAATAAACCGATGCAGGCACTGCTGCGGGAGAGCGGCTTCCGCTATCGGGGAAATATCCTGGTCGATTCCGAGCCGGGACACGATCCCCGCCGCCAGGCATATGAAAAGATCTTGAAGGATAAGAAATGAATCTGACCGATTACAATGAGATCCGGGCCCTGCTTGCCCGGCATCAGTTCCGCTTCTCCAAATCGAAGGGGCAGAACTTCCTGACCGCCGCCTGGGTGCCGGAGGATATCGCGGCAAGCGCCGGGCTCGATGAGAACACGGGCGTACTGGAGGTCGGCCCCGGCGTCGGCTGCCTCACACAGGAGCTGAGCCTGCGCGCGGGAAAGGTCCTGAGCGTGGAGCTGGACCGTGATCTTAAGCCCGTGCTGGCCGAGACCCTGGCAGGGTGTGAAAATGTGGAGATCCTCTTTGCCGACGCGCTGAAGCTGGACCTGAACGCGCTTGTGCGGGAGCACATGCCAGGCCTGCGTCCCGTGGTCTGCGCAAACATCCCCTATAACGTGACAAGTCCGCTGCTCACCGCCTTTCTGGAGGCCGGCTGCTTTGAGACCGTCACCGTCATGATCCAGCGGGAGGTGGCAAAACGCATCTGCGCCGGCCCCGGTACGGCGGACTACGGCGCCTTCGGCATCTTCGTCCAGTGGCATGCGGTGCCGGAGCTCCTGTTCGATGTGCCGCCCTCCTGCTTTGTGCCGCGCCCGAAGGTGACAAGCTCGGTCGTGCGCCTAACAAGGCGCACAGCCCCGCCCATTGCGGTGCAGGACGAAAAGCTCTTTTTCCGCCTGGTGCGCGCGGCCTTCAACCAGCGGCGCAAGACCCTGGTCAACGCCCTCAGCGCCCAGATCCCGGAACTCGGGAAGGCGCAGCTTGAGGAAATCCTCTCGTCTCTTGGCTTCGATATCCGCATCCGCGGAGAGATCCTGGATATCGAGAGTTTTGCCAAAATCTCCGACGCAATTTTTCGGGCACAAACTATGGAATTTTGACGAAAAGGTATTGCGAAAAAGCAACGAATTGTGGTAAGCTATAGAGAGCTGGGAAGCAATTCAGTTTTAGTATATTTTTCTATTATGGAAAGGAAAGACAGCATGAGCAAAAAGTACGTGTATCTCTTCTCTGAAGGCAACGCCGGCATGCGTGAGCTGCTCGGCGGCAAGGGCGCAAACCTCGCCGAAATGAGCAATATCGGCCTGCCCGTTCCTCAGGGCTTCACCATTACCACCGAAGCGTGCACACAGTACTATGAAGACGGCCGCCAGATCAACGACAGCATCATGGCTGAGATCATGAAGAATGTCGAGATCATGGAGCAGATCAACGGCAAAAAGTTCGGTGATCTCAAGAACCCCCTGCTGGTCTCTGTTCGTTCCGGCGCCCGCGCCTCCATGCCTGGCATGATGGATACCATCCTGAACCTCGGCCTGAATGACGATGTTGTCGCCGCCATGATCGCCGGCAACCCCGATCCTAAGTTTGAGCGCTTTGTATATGACTCCTACCGCCGCTTTATCCAGATGTTCTCCGACGTCGTTATGGAAGTCGGCAAGAAGTATTTTGAACAGCTCATCGACCAGATGAAGGAGCGCAAGGGCGTCACCTTCGATGTCGAGCTCACCGCTGCCGATCTCAAGGAGCTGGCCGAGCAGTTCAAGGCCGAGTACAAAAAGCAGATCGGTGAGGACTTCCCCTCCGATCCCGTCGTCCAGCTCAAGGAAGCGATCCGCGCCGTCTTCCGCTCCTGGGACAACCCCCGCGCCAACTACTACCGCCAGCAGAACGATATCCCCTATTCCTGGGGCACTGCCGTCAACGTCATGCCGATGGTCTTCGGCAACCTGAATGAAAACTCCGGTACCGGCGTCGCCTTCACCCGCGACCCTGCCACCGGCGAGAAGAAGCTCATGGGCGAGTTCCTCACCAACGCCCAGGGCGAGGACGTCGTGGCCGGCGTCCGCACCCCGATGCCCATCTCCCAGATGGAGGAGAAGTTCCCCGAGGCGTATGAGCAGTTCGTCAAGGTCTGCGCCCTGCTGGAGGATCACTACCACGACATGCAGGACATGGAGTTCACCGTCGAGAACGGCAAGCTCTATATGCTCCAGTGCCGCAACGGCAAGCGCACCGCGCAGGCTGCCCTCAAGATCGCCTGCGATCTGGTGGACGAGGGCATGATCGACGAGAAGCAGGCCGTCCTGATGATCGAGCCGCGCAATCTCGATACCCTGCTCCATCCCCAGTTTGACGCGAAGGCTCTCGCGGCCGCCACACCCATCGGCAAGGGCCTGGGCGCCTCCCCCGGCGCCGCCTGCGGCAAGATCGTCTACTCCGCAGAGGACGCCAAGGCCTGGGCTGCCCGCAAGGAGAAGGTCGTCCTGGTGCGTCTGGAGACCAGCCCCGAGGATATCGAGGGCATGGCCGCAGCTCAGGGCATCCTGACCGTGCGCGGCGGTATGACCAGCCACGCCGCCGTTGTGGCCCGCGGCATGGGCAAGTGCTGCGTCTCCGGCTGCGGCGAGATCAAGATGGACGAGGAGAACAAGAGGTTTGAGCTCGCAGGCAAGACCTACCACGAGGGCGACTTCATCTCCATCGACGGCTCCACCGGCAATATCTATGACGGGCTGATCCCCACGGTCGACGCCTCCATCGCCGGCGAGTTCGGCCGCATCATGGCTTGGGCCGACAAGTACCGCCGTCTGCAGGTGCGCACCAATGCCGACACCCCGCGCGACGCCGCCAAGGCGGTCGAGCTTGGCGCCCAGGGCATCGGCCTGACCCGTACCGAGCACATGTTCTTCGAGGGCGACCGCATCGCCGCTCTGCGTGAGATGATCTGCGCCGACACCAAGGAAGAGCGCGTTGCCGCGCTTAACAAGCTCGAGCCCATGCAGCAGGGCGATTTCGAGGGTATTTACGAGGCCATGCAGGGCTATCCTGTCACCATCCGCTACCTCGACCCGCCTCTCCATGAGTTCGTTCCCACCGAGGAAGAGGATATCAAGGCCCTTGCCAAGACCCAGGGCAAGAGCGTCGAGGACATCAAGAATATCATCAGCTCCCTGCACGAGTTCAACCCCATGATGGGTCACCGCGGCTGCCGTCTGGCCGTCACCTATCCCGAGATCGCCGAGATGCAGACCGCTGCCGTCATCAAGGCAGCACTCGCTGTCCAGGCCCGTCACCCCGAATGGAAGATGCAGCCTGAGATTATGATCCCGCTGGTGGGTGAGGTCAAGGAGCTCAAGTATGTCAAGGACGTGGTTGTCAACACCGCCGACAGGCTCATCGCCGAGGCCGGCTCCGACATGAAGTATCTGGTCGGCACCATGATCGAGATCCCGCGCGCCGCTCTGACTGCGGACGAGATCGCCACCGAAGCCCAGTTCTTCTCCTTCGGCACCAACGACCTGACCCAGATGACCTTCGGCTTCAGCCGTGACGATGCCGGCAAGTTCCTCACCTCCTACTACGATGCCAAGATCTACGAGAGCGATCCCTTCGCCCGCGTGGACCAGAAGGGCGTCGGCAAGCTCGTGAAGATGGCCGCGACCCTGGGCCGCTCCGTCCGTCCTGACCTCCACCTGGGCGTCTGCGGCGAGCACGGCGGCGACCCGTCCTCTGTGGAGTTCTTCCACAAGGTCGGTCTCGACTACGTGTCCTGCAGCCCCTTCCGCGTTCCCATCGCCCGCCTTGCCGCCGCCCAGGCCGCAATCAAGGACGAGAAGGCCCGCGAGGCGGAGATCAAGGCCGCCGAAGCTGAGGTCAACGATAAGGTTGCTGCCGCCCAGGCTGCCCTGAAGGACGCCACCGACAAGCTCACCGCCGCTGCCGCCGATGCAAGCGCCGAGCTGGCCGACATCGCCCAGGCAGGCTTCAAGTCCCTCCTTGCCGGTTGGGAAGAGGCCAAGAAGACCTTCGGCGA
Organism: Oscillospiraceae bacterium; assembly: GCA_902761635.1. Lineage (GTDB taxonomy): Bacteria > Bacillota > Clostridia > Oscillospirales > Oscillospiraceae > Limivicinus. The sequence continues at coordinate 42,287 of CACWLG010000005.1, forward strand.
GCGCAGAAAGTAAACCCCTCCAAAGCGTTGGGGCGATTCACGAATCGCCCGCATCTTCGGAATGATAACATGCAGAAGCCGCGTCCCATCCGGGGCGCGGCTTTTGCAAATTCCGCCTGACAACATTGTACAATGAAAATGCAGCCGATCAGGTGAATCTGCCTGACCGGCTGCATTATGGATACGGCAGAGCTTCAAGATACAATCGCAGCACAAAAGGGACAAGCGCTTTCATAGCACCCCCTGCCTTGCCAAACGGCGGCGCGTCCGGTATAATGGGAGCGCAAATCAGGCTCGCTTGAGCGTGAAAAAGCATTGAAGATGCGGCGGCGATGGTCTATAATAGGAGAAAAATGGGAGCGATGTGCAAACGGAACACACGGCGATCCCCGGGAAGCGAGGTGTCAGGGCGGACTTTGGCCCGAGAACCGATGAAAAAATCAATGCTTCTAATCATATTGCTGCTCGCGTTGCTGATCCCGATGGCGGCGGGGGCGGCCTCGCCGGAGATCCCGGCTTATGGCGGGAAAACGGTGATCGAACTGAATGACAACGTGCCGGGCTTTGCGCCGGAGGAGCTGCGCGCGGAGGATTTTGTCCGCTACAGCGAGCTGGACGCGCTGGGCAGATCCGGCCAGGCGGTGGCCTGCGTCAGCCGGAAGGCCCTGCCGACCGAGCTGCGCGGGGAGATCCACAGCGCCCTGCCCTCCGGCTGGGAGGAGGTGCGCTACGACGGAGTCATTGACGGGAGCTATCTCTACGCCCGCTGCCACCTGATCTCCTATGATCTCGGCGGGGAGAACGACGATGTGCGAAACTTCCTCACCGGTACGCGCTTTTTCAATCAGGAGGGGCTGCACCCCTATGAGGAGAAGGTGTCCCGGTATCTGCAGCGCAGCGCAAACCATGTGCTCTACCGCGTCACGCCCGTCTATGACGGGGACGCGCTGGTGGCAAAGGGCGTGCAGATGGAGGCCTGCTCGGTAGAGGATTCGGGCAAGACCGTCTCCTTCAATGTCTTCGTCTACAATGTCCAGCCCGGCGTAATCATCGACTACACGAGCGGAAAGAGCGAGCGGGACCCCGACTATGTGACGCCGGAAGAGGCTGCTGCGGCGGAAGCCGCGGCAGCACAGACGGCCGCCTCGTCGGAGACGGCTGCGACCCCGGCACCGACCAGTACGCGCAGACCGCTTATCTCGCTGGAGGCCCTGGAGAGTACGGGCGCCGGACCGAAGGACATCCCGCTCGGCACCACCTATGTGTTTGACCATAAAACATTTCTGTTCCATACGCCGACCTGCCCGGCGGTTGACGACATTTACGACATGAACGTTGAATATTTCACCGGCACACGGGATGATGCGATCATCAAGGGCTACAGCCCCTGCAGCCGCTGCAGACCGTAAACCGACAGGGGGATGAAGAGACGATGACAACAGCAAAAAAAGGCAGCGCTCTGCTTCTGGCCCTTCTGCTTCTCCTGTCGCTGATGCCGGGGAGCTTTGCCTCGGCGGAGGAGCCGAACGCGGATGTCAACCGCTTTAATGTCGTGCTCGTCATCGACAAGAGCGGAAGCCTGCGGGACGCAAACGGTCAGGGAACCGATCCGGACGGCCTGCGCTTTGATGCGATGCGCCTCTTTCTCGGGCTTTTGACGGAGCGCGGCAACAACGTCGGCGCAGTGGTGTTCGATCAGGAGATCCGCTATGATTCCGGCCTTCGGAAGATGGACGGGATGGAGGACAAGAAGAATCTGATCCGTGAGGCGGAAGCCTATACGCCCGCTTACGATACGGATATCGGAAGCGCGGTTTTACGTGCGACACAGATGCTGCAGGGCATGCGGGAGGAAAACGATCTGCCCTGCATGATCCTGCTGCTCACCGACGGAAAAACGGACTTCACCACGGAAGCCGGACAGGAAAAGAAGCAGGCCTCCTGGGCGGTGGCGCAGCAGGCGCTGGACTCCGCAAAGGAGGCGCACATCACCATCAGCGGCATCCTCCTGAATGTGGACGGTAAGGGCGACGGCGGCAGATGGGAATTTACAGCCTATACCCAGGGGACCGGCGGGAGCTTTGTGGAAGTAAGCCGGCCGGAGGATCTGGCCGATGCGTTTAGGCAGTTCTATTCCATGATCAACAACACCGTCTATACCGGGGCGCAGCGGGTCGCTTTCTCCGACGATGGCAGGGCGGAGTTCTTCTTCACCGTGCCGAGCTTCGGCGTGGAGGAGGTCAACGTCATCGTGGAGCATGATACCGCGCCCGACGACAGAACTCTGGACACGCTCGTGGGCGTCGAGATCCTCCAGCCTGACGGCAGCCGGTACGACGATGCGGAGCATGCCCTGCTGAGCTCGCGGTACATCCTTGTGAAAATTCCCGCCCCTGCGGTGGGCGAGTGGCAGGTCCGCCTTGCGGGTGAGCCGGAGGACTGGGTCGATGTGACCATGGTCTACAATGCCTCCATGTCTGTCTCTCTCGAAGGGGACAGACCCACGGGCGCCTACCGGGCCTATTCCCCCTATAGCTTCAAAGCGTCGGTCACAGATCCCGGCGCCGGAAAGATTACCCAGGAGGAGCTGCAGAAACTCCGGGCGGTCCTGTCGGTCGAAAACCTCGCCACCGGCGATGTGCGCGAATACGCCATGACGGCGGGAGAGAACGCCTATACCAGCGAGATCAGCTTCCTGAAGGGCGGCGACTATGCCCTCACGGCCGAGGTTGGGATCGGCGGCTTCAAGGTCCGCTCCGCGCCCATGGCAGTGACGGTAGAGCCCTGGCCCCTGGTCGCAAAGGTCAGCCGCATCACGGATATCCTGCAGTACGGCCGCTTTGTCGGCGACTGCTGGGTGCTGGAGCTGGGGGAGCTCTTCGGCGTCACGGATACGAGCGGGATACGCTACAGCCTCTCTGACGACTGCGGCGGCATCCTGACGATAGAGGACGGCGTACTGCGGGCGCGCTTCGGCTTGACCGAAGAGGTCTCCTTCGTGCTGACGGCCTCGGACCTCATGGGGCAGAGCGCGGACATCAGCTTTGACCTGAAGATCCCCCATGTCACCGCGACGACGGAGCGCGTCAACAGCCTGCTCAGCCAGGGCCGACTCGGCGATCACCGCTGGGAAATGGAAGTCGATGGCCTCTTCACCGATCCCAAGGGCTGCCCGCTGGCGCTTGCCCTGTCGGACGATTGTGGGGGCTGTGTCACACTGACGGACGGGCTTTTGGAGCTGGACCTCCGGGAGCTGAGAGAGGCGGCGTTCACCGTCTCGGCCACGGACATTTTCGGCGCGAGCGCGGAAGTTCCGTTCGAGCTCAAGGTTCCGGGCCCCGCGGCCTCCGTGCAGGCGATCAGCGAAACGGTCAAGACCGGCCTTTTCCAGGAGGGAACCTGGGAGCGGGAGCTCAGCTCCCTGTTCCGTGACCCGAAGGGCACCGCCCTGAGCTATGTCCTTTCCGACGATTTCGGCGGCAAGGTACAGATCACAAACGGCAGGCTGAAGGTGGACTGCAGGGGCGTCAAGACCGCCTCCTTCGCTGTGAAGGCCACCGATGAATACGGCCTGAGCGCGGAAATCCCCATCACCATCACCGAGAAAAACATGAACGTCCGCTATGCGCTTTACGGTCTCGGCGGCCTGATCCCCATCGGCAGTCTGATCGGCCTTGCTGCTTATCTGCGCAAAAAAGGAAAGATATAAAAAAACAGGCCGCAGGGGCCGATTCCAGGATCGACCCCTGCGGTCTGCGTTATTCTGCGATCGTTACAGCAGCTTCTGAATGTGCCGGTAGATGGCGAGGCCGCGCTCCTGACCGAACTTGCTGATGACCGTGCGGTAGATCGTCTGCTTGCCGCCCTTCTCCGCAAAGTTCTTTGTCACAAGCGAGGCCGCAAAGCTCACGGTCTCGTTGTCATATTTGGCGTTGCTGAGCGTCTTGAGCACGGCGTTGTTCAGCGTCGTCTTGTCCGGATACTCCGCTGCTTTCACCCCGCTCTTCGCCGTCTTCTTCTGCGCGTCATCGGCTTTCGCCCGGCCCTTCGCGCTTTTTTTCGGGGACGCATCGGCCTTGACACCGTCCTTCTCCGGGCTTTCCTGACTCTCGGCGGCTTTCACGCTTTTCTTCACGGCCTCATCCTGCGCCTGCGCCGGCCTGGTCTTCCGTGTCCGCCTGGTTTTCACAGGGGGGTTCTCGGCGCTTGTCTCCTTGCGCGCTTCCTGCGCCTTTGGCTCTGCCGCGGTCTTTTTCGAAGCTGCGGCCTTTCTGCTTTTTGCCGCCTTCGGCGCAGCGCTCATCACTTCCTCCGGCTGAAATTTGTCCCGGCGCCGGATGATGACGCCCTTTTCTATATTCCAGAAGCTGACAATATCGTCGTAGTCGGTGTCGTTGCTGAGGATCACGATCTGCGGCGCAGCTTCGTGACTGCCAAGCAGATAGCCCAGATAGGACACCAGATGCATGTCCACGGACTGGCTCTTCGCCGGGACCTCATGCACCAGCAGATTTGTGGCGTTGAAATTGGCCAGGGTAGCGGTGTTGATTTTCGGCGCGTTTCGTGTTGAAAACAGATGGACCCAGTCGCTTTTCGTGAGGTTCTGCGCCCCTTCAAGCCCCTTCAGCCCGACATTTTCAAAATCAATCAGATAATAAGTTTCTTCCATTTCTTCTTGTGCCTCCCAATTTGCGGTCGGAGTGTCGCGATTATACCATGCTTGTACCCCGTCTGACAAGAAGAAACAGAAAAAGGCAGAATTTTACCGTTCAAATCGGCTGCGGTTAAGCCAATTTAATAATTTAATAAAGAATAGGTGCTTGAAACAGGGACCGGGTTGTGATATAGTAAATTATGTAAAGCTATGTAATGCGTATTGGCTGAACGAACTGGAATATTTTACCTGTTTTTGACAATAAACGTAAAACATGGAAGACGCACCGCAGCGCCGGTGCGGATATATGAGGGACCGAACATGCGAAGCTTTGAAAAGTTAAAGGAATATCTGCAGGGGACTGCCGCGCGCAGGGCAATTGCGTCTGTGCTGGTCGCGGCAGAGTGCCTTTCTGTTGTCGCGGTGGGACTGCCTGCCGCATATGCCGTGGAGGCAGCGCCGCTTGAGGCGGTCGAACTGACAGACCGGACGACCAATTCGGCGCCTGCTGCTGAAGTCCCGGAGAGCGGGCAGGAGGAGACGGTGACACCGGCTGAGGCCGCCAGACTCGGTGAAGAGGCGGCGGCGAGCTTTGCAAACGAGGCCGAGCGCGCGGCGGAGGAAGCCGAACAGGCAGCCGACGAGACTGCCCGGATGCTCGGTGAGGAGCTCACGGACGCGGTTCTGGAAGCCGCGCGGCAAAGCGCCGGGCAGGCGGAAGACGCAGCCGGCCGTGCGCGGGACGCAGCCGAAAGGGCGGCAGACGAGGCAGACTGGGCAGCGCAGGCGGTCGAGATCGCGACGCAGGAAGCGGAGCGGACAGCCGCCGAGGCACAGGAAGCCGCCGAGGAGGCAGAGCATGCAGCCCGGACGGCGGAGGAGATCGCCGAGGCGGCGCGTATGCTGGAAGAGGCAGCCATGGCCGCGCAGGAGCGCGACAGAGAGCGCAATGGAAACGAACAGCTCCAGGAAGCGGCAGAGGAGAGATCGGCAAAGCGGGAAGAGTCGAAGGATAAGACTGCCCTGTCAACGGCGACGCCGTCACCGGCCGGTGACCTTGCTGTGGTCCCCGGCAAGACCGAACAGCAGGAAAACGCAGAGAATCAGAAAACGGATTCCGAGCAGCCCGCAGCGGCTGAGGAGATTCCGGCAGGCGTGACGCAGGATGCCGCAGAGGCCGGCGCGACGGCGGAGGTCAAGGCCGAAGAGGCCGCGCGGGCGCGGGAATACGCCACAGCCATGGCCGAAGAATATGACAGCACGTATGCTGCCGCCTTGAATGCAAGCGAACAGGCAAACCGCGCCTTTGCCGCGTCGGACCGAGCAGCCCGGGCGGCTGCGCGCGCTTGGGCAGCTGTCGCAGAGGCGGAGGAGCGCTTTGCGCAGATGCCGGGCGATGAGCAGGCAGATCAGCCTGACCGCCCGGAACCTGCGGAATACACAGATGCGGCGGAGAATAACGACACAGCGGAGAATAACGACACAGCGGAGAACACGGACCATATGTACTATACCGACAGCGCCGTCACCGTATGGGGCGAGGTGCCTGCCGGGGTCTATGTCCAGGCCGAGAATGTCTCCGCCCGCTATCAGGATTTTGATCCGAACGCCGCAGATACCCTCACGGCAGGCGAGACCAATGCCTTCCTCAGCGACGGGAGCACTGCGGTGAAGAGCCGCCGCGTCCTGGCGGCGTATGATATCTCCCTGTCTCTGAACGGGGAGGAGTATCAGCCCGAGGCGGGCAGCCCCCTGACTGTCTACATTGCGGACCCCAGGATCCGGGAGGGTCTTGACCTCGAAGTCTGGCACATTCATGACGACGGTCTCGTCGAGCCCATCACGGATTTCACTGTGGAGGGCGGCGCTGTTCGCTTCGAGGCAGCGAGCTTCTCGGTGTATCTCGTGTGCGCTTATACCGTGGACTTCCACTGGGGCGATTATACCTACAGCATCCAGGGCGAAAGCGAGATTACCCTCAGCGAGCTCTTTGAGAAGCTCGGCGTGACAGAGATCACAGCCGCCGATGTGACCGGCGTCAGCTTCACCAATCCCGACTGCATAGGAATTGAGCAGCTTGACTCTGACTGGCTGCTTCGGTCTCGTGCGCCCTTTAACACCGAGGAGGCGCTGACTCTCACGCTGAATAACGGCGAGACAGTAGAGATCAAAGTCACGGACGCGGACGATGATGAGCCGGACGACCAGACCACAGAAAGCTACACGGTCACCTGGAAAAATGAGGACGGAACCGTCCTGGAGACAGACGAGAACGTGACGGCAGACACGATCCCGAGCTATGACGGGGAGACACCGACAAAGACGGATGAGGAGCACAAGTGGTATTTTGCCGGCTGGATGCCGGAGATTGAAGCTGCTGCAGAGAACAGGGAATACACTGCGCAGTTTGAGCAGTGCAGGGAACTGACCATCACTGCGGACAGCAGCAGCAAGATTTTTGACAATACAGAGCTGACAAAAGAGAGCTATACGCTGACAGGAGAATTGGACGAGGGCGACAGCCTTGTGTCTGTGACTATCACGGGAACGCAGACAGAGGTCGGAAGCGCGGAAAACATCCCGAGCGATGCGCAGCTTGTCAATGCCGAGGGCGAGGATGTCACGGGGCACTATGACATCACCTACGTCAACGGCACACTGGAGGTCAGAGAGAGAGCAATCACCATCACTGCAGGCAGCGCCGAAAAAGTCTATGACGGTGAAGCGCTGGAGGAAAAAAACTGGACGAGTACGGAGCTGGCAAACGGCGATACGATCACTTCTGTTACAATTACAGGCTCGCAGACAAAAGCCGGCAGCTCGGATAACGTCCCGAGTAAAGCGGTCATTGTCGACAGTGACGGAAACCCCGTGACGTTGCCCTATAACATTACCTATGTAAACGGCACACTGACCGTCAATCCGCAAGGCGTCACGCTGAAGGCAAATAGTGCCACGCTGCCCTTCAACAGTGAGGAACAGCAAGTAACCGGCTATACCTGCAGCGTGGATGGACTGAGCTTCGAGGGCGTGGAAGCGCGCGGCAAAGGTAAAGATATCAATATTTATGATGTTGAGTTCACCGGCGTTACCCTGAACGAGACGCGCGATACCACCGGAAACTATATTGTCACCGGCCTGGAAAAAGGCCTGCTGATCATTGTCGAGAATACAGGCGAGAGCGTGATCCTCCTGGAAAAGGAGCTTTCTGGCTTCAACGGAGACCTTGCAAGCTACACGATTAATGTGAACCCGGAAGGCCGGGTACTGAGCGGCGAGGGAAAGGAGCTTACGCTCAAGGATACCTTCAGCGGAAACCAGTCTATCGATTATGGCTCTATTGAGGTGCACAGTACGACAGACGAGAACGTTCCCTATGACTACAGCGGCAATACCGGCACTTACACCATACCGGACGGTACGGCTGTCACCATCACCTATACCACCCGTGTGAAGGGCAATGCGGGGGAAGAGGTTACATTCTCCAATACAGCGGTACTGGGCAGAATGGAGGATTGGACCTTTGTCGGCGGACCGACAGTCACAATCGAAAATACAGAGACTGTCACCCCGACCGGCACGGACATCTCCGGTACGGGCGGCGTCTATACCATCGAGCTGTTTGTCTATGCGCAGAATCACATGGAAGAAGGGCTTGAGGGCGCGGCCTTCCGGCTGCTGGATGGCAATATGCAGCCGATGCTGTACAGAGCCGGCGCGAATGCCGGCAAGCCCATTGTCTTCACAACGGGAGAAAAAGGGCGCGTTACCGTTCAGCTGAGCGAGGAGACCGACGGGCTGTCCATCCATAAGAATACCGTATACTACCTTGAGATGATCACGGCGCCGTATCAGATAAAGAACGGTGAATATATCTATTATCAGAAAGACAACACGTACTACAGCTTCCTCATCACCGATGACCCGCGCTATGAATACGGCGGCGTATATGCCTACTTTAACGGCGACGTGCTGAAGGTGCGCTGCTATCCGGAGATAAATGGCGTCAACATCACCAAGCGCTTCAGCGGTAACTATACCCTGACGAAGGAGCAGCAGAATGCCATCCGCTTCATCCTGCAGAAGGAAGCGCTGGATACAGAGAGCGGCTGGGTGGATGTGGAAAGCCATGACTACAGTGAGTTCAGCTATGGCTCCTTGAACTTCAAAGTCGGCAAAGAAGGCGGGACGGAGCTGGAGGACAATGCCACTTACCGGGTGATCGAAGAAAACGTCCTTCCGACGGAGCTGGAGGGGATCATAGAAGAGAATGTTGCGGTTTCCGTTACCTATCAGCGGGAAGGCCGGCCGGTGGAGGAGGCAAGCAACGAATTCTACATTGATCCGGATGATAAGCTGGCATTCAGCTATAACCTTGCTTTTACCAACGAATACATCGATCATAAGCTGACGATCATCAAGATCGACGAAGAAAGCGGCAAAGCACTGGAGGGTGCCGACTACACGGTTTTCCCGGCTCGAGGCGGCGACGCGCTGATCACCTATACCACTGACGCCGGCGGCGGAATCACCATTCGGAGAAATGATGCCGGTGCCCAGTATGAAACCGATACCCTGTACTACGCCGTTGAGACGAAATCGCCGGAAAACTATATCCTGCCTGCAAATCCCAGAAAGGTTTACTTCTATTTCTCTGAAAACAGCAGCACGGTCCCGGCCGGACTGCCCTTTGGCGAAACGGCGACAGATTTGACGAGCTCCTATAACACGGTCACGATGGAAAATGACAGTACCAGTATTGATATCCCCGTGACTGTGGTATGGGGAATCAACGGTTCCGATGCCTGGCCGCAGGAGGTGGATCATGTCGTCATAGCGCTGTATCAGTCTGTTGGCGGCGGTGCTCCCATCCCGGTCCCGGGAGCGCAGCAGATTGTCCTGACACGGGATCAGTACTATGACACCAGAAGCTACACCGGTCTTCCTGCCTTGGAGGATGGCAAGACCATTGCATACAGCGTTGTGGAAGAGGGCATCTATACAAGCGGCAATGAGCCCATTACCGAACGGTTCGCGCGTTCCAGCAGCATCAGCGGTACCGGGTGGTATGTGGTCCATAACCAGCCCGCTGTCAGCGTTACGATTCGGAAGGAATGGGTTGACCAGGACGGAGAGACCATAATCGGCAATACGGACAGCAAGCCTGATGTGAGCGTGGATCTCTACCGGACCACGACAGAAAGCGCCGCAGCTTCCTTTACGCGTGCCGAGCTTCTTGCGTTTTTGGCAAATGCGGAGCGTGTACGCACTGGGCTGACGCTTTCAAAAGAAAGCGATTGGAGCATAACGGTGGATTCCCTGGAGAAGATGAAGAGCCAGGAAAAACCATACTATTATTATGCTCTGGAGAAGGTTCCGGACAACCAGGAGGACAGCTATCTTATTGTGGCGGCTGCAGAATCGGAGCCTCGGACACTGACGATCAAAAACAAGCAGACTCCCGTGACGGTTACGATCCAGGCAGACAATCTTGAAAAAACCTACGGTGATGCCGACCCGGCCTTCACATTTGAGGCGAGCAGCGTGATGGAGGAAGGCGCGTCCATTTCCGTGACCGGACCGGAGGACGGGAAGTATATCGGGCATGTTATCGCAGCCGACGGCACCGAGAAAACGATCGAGTTTACCGCTTCCCGTGTGATCGGGAAAGATGACGGCACCTATGACGATGTCGGTACCTATGTCATTACGCCGGCCGGCGATGCCATACAGTCGGGCTACCGTGTCCTGTATGAGACAGGTATTCTGACGATCAACAAGGCTAAAGTCACAATCACCGCCGGCGCCGAGAAGACCTACGGCGAAGATAACCCTGCCTATGTCACCGTTGAGGGGCTGAAAGGCGACGATACCATTTCGTACAAAGTCAGTCGTGAGAGTGGCGAGGATGCGGGCGAGTATTCCATCACGCTGGAAGGTGAGGCGGATCAGGGGAACTATCAGGTCGATTTCGTCCGTGAAGATGAGGAAGGAAACACGTACGTTTTCACAATCAAACGCGCCAATGCAGCTATAACGCCGATAGCAGCGGAAAAGCTGTACGGGGAAGATGACCCGGAGTTTACCGCGAAGGTTACCGGCCTTGTAAACGACGACGAGCCCTCTGTTATTATCTTTGATCTGAACCGCACGCCGGGAGAGAACGTCGGTAAATATACGATCACACCGGCATGCGAAGACGTACAGGGCAACTATAATGTGACTTATACCACGGCTGTCTTCACAATCAACCCTGCGGAACTGATATTGGAGATGGAGGATGCCGAAAAGACCTACGGCGATGACGACCCCGAATGGGACGTGACGATCGACGGCCTGCAGATAGGCGAAGACGAAGGGGAGCTCCGCTCCGTCCTGAATGAAGAGACGGGCGTTCGCACCTATACGTATTCCATCGAGAAAGATGAGCAAACAGTTGAACTGTTCAGCTTTACTGCGGCCCGTGCGGACGGGGAAAATGTCGGCGAATACACAGTCACACTTTCGACCGATAGAAACCCGCAGGGCAACTATACCTTGACCAAAGCGGAACCGGGGGAACAGGGAAGCTATACGATCACAAGCGGGTTGCTGCATATACTGAGGGCTGAACTGGATGTGAAGCCGAAGCATCAGGTCAAGGCAATTGATGTTCCGGATGATCCGCTTCTTGCCGCAGACATTGAGGGCTGGAGAAACGGCGACAACGTGGAGGAAGAAACCACGCTCGTTACTACTGAGACCAGTGAGGACGGAAAGACCATCACCCGGACATATCGGCGCGGAGAGGGAGACAAAGCGGAGACATTTACCGTCATCTCCAGCGTCAGCGACGATAAAATCGTCACCTGGACGTACAAACGCGGCGAGACGACCCTGCTCACATTCACACTCAAGCGTGACCCGGGCGAGGATGAGGGCGACTACCCTGTGACGGCGAATGGTTTGGACGCGCAGTCCAATTATGCTGTCTTCTTCGATCAGGGAACCTTCAGCATCCTGTCGATCCTGGATATTGACGTGGCGCAGCCGCTGACGGACTATGCCGACGCCGATGCCAAACCGGCTTATCACTATACGGCCACCCTGGATCTTGAAGGGACAGGTCTGGACGAATACAACAAGAATGGGTTTGAAACCGTTGAAGGGGTTCCTACCCTCAGCTTTGTGCTGCCTGACGAGGTCACAGCGGAGGAAATGAGAACGCTGAAGGTTCCGGCAGGCGCGAAACTGACGGTGAAGCAGAACGACGACAACAACGACTATACCACAGCCATCAGGATTGACGGCAGCCCGTATACCAATCCGGAACCTGTACCGACCTGCGTGCTTGCGTCTGCGGATACCTACCATGAAATTGCCTTTGCACACAGCCGCATCAGCGTGCTTGTGGAGGCGAGGGCTTCTGAGAACCAGGAAGAAGACGGCGCGACGGTACTGTCCGGCAGGAAGGGCGCCGTGGGCATCCCGCGGGACGCCGACGGGAATCCGAGCGAGAACGGCCGCAAAATTAACATTGATTTCGCCGAAGAGATGCACAGCAATATCGGCTACGAGCTGCCCTCCGACAAATACTATTCCTACCACCATGCCTCTCTGTATACCGCCCCGGCAAGCGGAAACGGAAACCCGGTAGTGACGAACATTACCGGCATTCGCTACGGAAGGTATACCAGAGAGGACGGCACCGAAGCATACAAATGGCAGTATACGTCACTCGACAGCGAGGAGTTTACGGATGTGCCCGCGGATACAAAGCTGGTACTGTTCTATCTGCCCAAGTTTGTCTGCAAGATCGGGAGCGAAAAGTTTTACAGCCTGAAAGACGCTGTGAACTATGCGAGCGAGAACGACAAGACCGCCACGATCGAGATGCTGATCGGAGAGTATTCCATCCGGTCCGCCTCCGATGCCGTAACCATCCCTGCAGATTGCAATATCACCGTCACCACAGCAAGCGAAGGATATGAAGGTACCGGCACAGCGGTCATCGGCCGCAGCATGAGTTATACCGGCGGGCATCTGTTTATCAACAAGGGAACGCTGACCCTTGACAGCATTATTCTGGACGGCAAGGGCGTCCGGGCCACCGACGCGACCGTGCTCAACGAAGCGAATCTGACGGTCACAGGAAATGCCACGCTGCGCAATGCCATCGGCAACAACGGCGGCGCGATCTACGCGAAAGACGGCACTGTGACGGTAAGCGGCAGCCTATCCGGCAACACGGCGGCCTATGGCGGCGCTGTGTATGTCAAAGGCGGCACCGTGACAACGACAGTGAGCGGCAAGCTGACCGGCAACAGCGCTACATACGGCGGCGCAGTGTATGTCGAAGACGGCGGCGTTGAGCTTGGCGGCATGATCGGCGGAGAAGGTCAGGCCAACACGGCCACGGGCAACGGCGGTGCGGTATACCTGAACAAAGGGGAGCTCACCCTCAACGGTTCCCTGGCAAACAATGAGGCTGCCAACGGCGGCGCGGTTTATCAAAACGGCGGCACGCTGACAGTCAGCGGCAGCATGTCCGAAAACAGCGCTACAGCCAACGGCGGCGGCGTTTACCTCAACAATGGCACCCTCACGATAAAAGCGAGCGGCAGCGCAGCCGAAAACACGGCGACAGCCAACGGCGGCGCAGTCTATCAATCCGGCGGCACGCTGGAAAACAACGGCGCCATCAGCGGCAACTCTGCCGTGAGCGGCGGCGGCATTTATCGTGTCAATGGCACGCTGACAGTGAACGGCGTCATCAGCGGCAACAGCGCAAGCACAGACGGCGGCGGCGTTTATTCCAACGGCGGCACGCTGAACTTGAGCGCGACTGTCAGCGGCAACTCTGCCGTGAACGGCGGCGCGATCTATGTCAGCAGCGCGACACTGAATGTCAATGGCGGCAGGATCGGCGGCACCGAAGAAGGTGACGCGAACACGGCCACGGACAACGGCGGTGCGATCTACGCTCTGAACGCCACGACCACAATCGGCACAGCAGTAGGTGCTGTAACACTGAGCGGCAACAGCGCAATGAACGGCGGCGCGGTCTACATGGAAGGCGGCAGTTTGAACGTCATGCATGCAAACAGCGAGCTGACGAAAAACATAGCAACGAACGGCGGCGCGGTCTATGCCACCAGCGGCACGATTACGCTCACCAACGGAAAACTGAGCGAGAACGAAGCCGGGACGAGCGGCGGCGCGATCTACTCGGGGAGTGCTTCCGTGACAGTCGCAGCGGGCAGCCTCTCCGGAAACAAAGCCAAGCAGGGCAACGGCGGCGCGATCTGCAGCGAGAGCGGCACCGTGACCGTCAGCGGCGGCACACTGTCCGGCAACAGCGCCAGCAAGAGCGAAAGCACAGACAGCGGCCTCGGCCTCGGCGGCGCGATCTATGCGAGCAGCGGCACGGTGAACTACAGCGGCGGCAATATCAACGGCGGCAATATGGCAGTCAACGGCGCGGCGATTTTCGTCGGGTCGGGCATTGCCAACATCTCCGCCTCCATCACCGGCAATACCGCCTCAGCGGGCGGCGCCCTCGGCGTGGGCAGCACCAATGCCCGGCTGAACTTCAAGGGCAATGCAGAGGTCAACGGCAACAAGATGAACGGCGCGGAGAGCAATGTCTATCTTGATGTCGACTCTGAGCTTGTCATCAATGCTGACAGCCTGGGCAACAGCAAGAAGATTGGCGTGTACGTACCTGGTGCACTGGACAGTGATCAAGTTGTCAATCACGGCGATGTCACAGCATATTTCGGCTCCTATGTATCAGCTGGTACGATCGGAAATGTTGCCAGCGTGTTCAAGAACGACCGCTTTAGTGATCTGAAGGTCGGATATGAAAACAACCGTCTCTACTGGACGAATGCGCTGAAATACGATGTCTACTATCTATCCAGCTACAGTGGCCAGTTCCCGCCCACCACTAACTATCAAGCGACTCCAAGTAAAAAGGTGTGCTCAGGCAAGAGCTATGTGCCCCGCACGAGAGAGAGCGATATCTATGATCTTGTGATGGCCATGAAGCTGTATGAGGCCCACAACACTGATTTTACAAACCAAGTCGGCAGCAATTACGCCTCCCTTGCAGTCTATGCCTATACCTTCTCCGACAAGGCGATGGATAACACTTTTGGAAATTATCTGAAACGTGTGGAATGGGATGCTTCAGCGCGCAAATGGATGTTTACCAAGCAGAATGGCGAGAAAGCGCCTGCCGATACTTCCAAGCTTGTGATCTTCTATTCATCCCCGGCCTATCTCACCATCGTCAACAACAACGAAAATGGTTTGACGCTGACCCTCTCTGAAATAGACGTACTGGGCTATAATGCAGCAGAGGGGCTTTACGGTTACGTTACGGCGCAAAACGGCGCGACTGTGCAGACTCTGAGAGCTCTTACAGCGGATGATCTTACACTGAAGGCGGGCGACTCCATCAAGCTGATGTTGCCCGGCGCACAGAAACAGAACATTACCCTGAAGGGAACAATGAGCGGGGAAGGTGCGACCTATAGCTTCAAGGGCGGCGATGGGCAAGTAAGTGATACAGTCAGTGGTACAGATTTTGAACTGAATGGCAAGCTCTATGAGAGCGACGCTGCGGCAGAATTGCTTTTCGGCAGTGAACTGCCCATTTGCAAGATCGGGAATGAGCCTTTCTCTACCCTTAAGGCAGCGATGGCATACGCCAAGGCGCAGAAAACAGCAACCGGAAACAACACTTATAAGATCGAGATGCTGGTGGACTATCTGGTTCCTGCAACTGACGTACTGGATATCCCTGAGGGATACGACATCACCTTTACCACTGCCGACAAAGACGCAGAGACCCTGCCCTACACAGGCAACGGTACCCGGGCCACCCTCAGCCGCGACACGGGCAACACGGGCGCCTCTGTCACAGCTAAAAAAAGCACGCTGACGGTCGAGGAACTGGCGTTTGACGGCAGATCCCTGACGGCAGGCGGCAAGGGTGGCGCGATAAGCACAGAAAACTGCACCACCGTCACCATTAAGAACTGTGATTTCAAGGGCTACCGCGCAGGCAACGGCGGTGCGGTCTATGTGGAAAACAAGAGTGCAGGCAGCAGCCTGACGGTAGAGGACTGCACATTCTACAACTGCCAGACTAACGCCGACGTGGATAAGGCGGGCGGCGGCGCAATTTGGACAACGGCCAGGGAGCTGTATGTGAGGGACTGTACATTTGACTTCTGCGCCTGCCTGCAAGGCAGAGCTCAGGCCGGCTCTGTCTTCCATAATATTCAGGCGAATTGGTTTGCTGATTCCAAGACTGTGATTTCCGACTGCACCTTCAGTAATTCCTATGCGGTCGGTGGCTCCGGCGGTACGGTCGAATCCGACGCTTATGACGTTACCATACAGCGTTGCACCTTTGAAGGCAGCTATACCAACAAGCCCGGCGGCTCCGGCGGCGCGATCAATACCTATGCAAACAATGAGGCTAATACCACGAAATATTGCATAATGAAGGTAATCGATTGCGCTTTTGATAACTGCAGCGCAAAAAACGGTGCTGCCATGGGCGGTGCGGTTCGCTGCTCTACGCATGACCTGATTTTGCGAGGATGCATTTTCCGGAACTGTCAGGGTGTAACCGGCGGTGCAGTTGCCATGACCAACACCAACGCTAAGAAAGTCGAGATATATGGCTGCACCTTTGAAACCTGTATTGCCAACGGCAACGGCGGTGCGGTAAGTGCGCCTGCAGGCACCTTGATTGTAGGCGTGGAAGATACTGAGGTAGAAGACTACCAGACAACGTATCTTGATACCGATAAGACGGAGAAGGACGGCAGCAACCACTTCACCGGCTGCGCTGCAAACCGCGGCGGCGGCATTGATAACGCCAAAAACGATTCGGCCGTTACGATGCAGAACGTCCACTTTACCGACTGTGAAGCACGAAGCAGCAGCGGCGGCGCGCTGTATACCCAGGCAAAAACACTGTCCATCACCGGTACATCAAATACTTTCACGAATTGCACCGGAAATGGCAACGGCGGCGCGGTGTATCAGAACAGAAATGTTGACGGCAGCATTGTTACGCTGAATAATTGCGTGTTCACCGGCTGCGAGGCAAAAAACAACGGCAATGGCGGCGGCATGTATGCAAACGCCAGGACGATGCGAGTCAATTATGACAAGGATAACGAGTCTGCCGTGGAGGGGGCAAAAAGCTCTTTCAAAAACTGCACGGCGGCCAACGCAGGCGGCGGCCTGTATCATGACTATGCTGGCACGCTTACCATTGCAAATTGCGGCTTTGAAAACTGCACGTCCAAGGCGGCCAACGGCGGCGGTCTGTATACCTCTGCGAATTACCTGACCATCATCGGCGTGGACAGCAAGTTCAAGAACTGCACGGCGCAGACAGACGGCGGCGGTTTGTATCAGAATGGAAATGCGGATAATTCGACCTTTACCTTTAAAGATGGTAGCTTTGACAATTGCACGGCGACAGGCGACTACGGCGGCGCAATCTACACAAAGGTCAAACGAAGCGTGACTTTGGAAAGCTGCACCGTCAAGGACAGCACTGCCAAGTCACAGGGCGGAGGTATCTATTTCAGCAACGGCAACACCGCCAGCTTTGAAGGCTGCACCATCACCGGCAACTCCGTCACGAACTCCGACAGCAAGGGCGGCGGCGTCTATGTTCCCGGCGGTACGACTACCTTTAAAAACAGTACCGTCAGCGGCTGTGAAGCAGCCAACGGCGGCGGCTGGTACCAGAACAACGGCACCCTGTACATCCTCGGCGGCTCCATCAGTGGTAATGCAACAAACGGTGGCGGTATCTATCAGGCGAACGGAACAATAAACCAATATGGCGGGGATGTTGCCGGTACAGCGACAGCAAACGGCGGCGGCGTGTACAAGAATAACGGCACCTATACCATCGGCGACGCCACCTATGGCGGCACTGCCTATTCCGGCGCGTCCATCGGCGCTGTGACTGTGGATGAAGGCGGCAGTTCTGTGTATACCGCGACGGCAGCCAACGGCGGCGGCATCTACCAGAATGCCGGCAATATCTACCTGAATCCGGGTGCGAACATCGTTGGCCAGGCGTCGGCCAACGGCGGCGGCATCTGGAACAAGGCCACCGTCACCCACAACGGAGGCGATGTGACCGGCAGCGCTGTCGATGGCGGCGGCGTCTGGCAGACCGATACGACGAACGGCAAATATACCTTTGCCGGGGGAACGATCACCGGTACAGCCACGGGCAACGGCGGCGCGTTCTACCAGGGCGGCAACAGCTTCACGATCAACGGCGGCACCATTGGAGAAAGAACGTTTGCTGCCGCGAGCGCCAATGAAGGAAGCGAAAACGCCGGCGAAGGCAGCAGTGAAACCAATACGAGCTCCGTTGCCAGCTCTGCGAAAAACGGCGGCGCCCTCTATGTCGCTGCCGGAAAAGCCGAAATGGGCGGAAGCAGCAATATCACAGGCGCAAATGCTTCTGCCAACGGCGGCGGTGTGTATGTCGCCGGCGGCACGTTCAGCCTGTCCGGAGGAAACATAAAAAAGAACAAAGCAGCGGAATCCGGCGGCGGCATATATCACGCAGGCGGTACGTTGACAGTCAGCGGCGGAACGATCGGCGGCTCTGCGGGAGATGCGAATACCGCAAGCAAAGGCGCCGGCATTTTCGTGGCTGAGGGCCAGAGCGCGGCTGTCAGCGGCGGTACGATCACTTTGAACAAGGCAGCGGAATCCGGCGGCGGCATCGCTGTGGGAGGCAGAAACGCAAAGCTGAATTTCCAGGGCTCACCGGTGGTGCGTTACAACACCATGGGCGCAAACGATACTCCGTGCAACGTCTACCTGAATTATGACAGCAACGCGATCATTCAGACAACGAGCAGCGGACTGAGCACAGGCGCTTTCATCGGCGTCTATGCCTCGGTTGATCAGTATGAAACCCACGGACAGTCCGGTATGCATTTCGGAACGAGAGGAAGTGAAAACAACCTCGACTGCTTCCGTAATGACCGCTTACCCTATCTGTACGGCGTAAAGGGCAGCGGCAGCCTGATCGACTGGGCAAACTTTGTCTGCAAGATCACGGACGGTGACGGCAATCTGCTGTATAAAGATACAGAAGGTACCCCGGCGGTTTACGGAAAGCTGGAAAACAATGGCGGATCGGGCAATGACAATGCTTTCGGTGTCCTGTCCCAAGCCTCTCCCTCGCTGTATCAACTGGGAAGCAACGAGAAGTACAGCGGCCCCTATCAGATCCAGATGCTTGTGCCTGATTATGTTGTTAAGGAACAAATGTCGCTGAATATTTCCGGAACAATCACGCTGACCACGGCGTCGGTCGAGGAAGACGAGTGTGGCTTCCACTTTACCGGAGACCCCAGATTCCCGCAGTCTGCCATCACCAGGCAGGGGAATTACGACAGCATGATTTACCTGAAGAATACCGGTCTGGAATTCTCGATAAGCAATCTGATCCTTGACGGCGGAAGCGGGAGTGGGTATACCGCAAAAACAAACGGCGGAATCCTGTTAAGCGATGGCGCGAAAAGTGTGACGATCACCGATGCTGTGCTGCGCAATTCGAAAACAGGCTTGTACGGCGGCGGCATCCGCGCACAGAATAACACCAATACAATTATTACGCTGAACAACACCACCATCACCAATTGCGTCGGCGGCGATTACGGCGGCGGTATCAGCGTAAAAGCGGGCAAGCTGATCATGAACGGCGGCAGCATAACCAACTGTTCTGCGAAAAACGGCGGCGGCGTCCGCGTGGATACCACGATGGAGATGAACGGTGGCACAATCACCGGGAATAATGCGACTGTCGACGGCGGCGGTATTTCCGCGGGCACTGAAAATGCACGGCTGTATTTCTCCGGCCTCTGTGATGTGACAGGTAATACCCTTAACAGCTCCACGCGCTGCAATGTTCAGCTCGGTTACAACAGCAACGCCATCATCAACGCAAACGGCCTTGATGCCAGAGCCGAGATCGGCGTGTACACGACGGGAGACATTTACAGCAAGCACGGCGTCGAGAATATGCCCTTCGGCACGCGAAAATTGGAGGATGACAACTTCTATTGCTTCATCAATGACCGCCATACGTATCTGCGCGGTTACAGGGGCGCAAATAATGATCTGATCTACTGGGAGTACCACCCGCTGCTCATGGTGACCAAAGATGTCGTGAGCGACTGGCCGGAAGACCAGACAAGAGAATTCACCTTCACGGTGCAGCTGGCAGATGTTCTCTTCACGTCTGCGCATAATGTCTGTGGCGATATGGATTTCAACAGAACGGGTATGGCACGCGTGACAGTGAAAGCCGGCGAGTCCAAAACCGCTGTCCTGCCTGCCACATTGCATCTGCATGACTACACAGTGACGGAGGTTCTGAGCGAGCAACAGCAGGCGGACTATACGACCACAGTGCAAAAGGATGGCAAATCCTACGTTTTTGCTGATCCCATGACCGTTACCGGGCAACTGGGCGAGAATGTCGGCAGAGAGAACCCCTCGGACGAGAGTCAGGGTGGAGAGAATTCCTCCAGCCTTTCGGACCTGGTA
Source organism: Oscillospiraceae bacterium (assembly GCA_902761635.1). Taxonomy (GTDB): domain Bacteria; phylum Bacillota; class Clostridia; order Oscillospirales; family Oscillospiraceae; genus Limivicinus. The sequence continues at coordinate 62,538 of CACWLG010000005.1, forward strand.
TTTATCAACACCCGTATGACCGGCGATCTCACCATCTCCAAGACAGTGAATAGCAGCGTGGAGGAGGATAAAGGGGAAAGCTTCTCCTTCAAGCTGACTCTGGACCCCAGTAAAACAAACCCAAAGGACAAAATCAGCAAGACCTGTTCTGTCCTCAGAAAAGACAGCGAAGGCGTGGAAACGGAAGGCACGCTGAGCTTTACGCAGGGCGTAGCCGAGTTTACCCTGAAGGACGGACAATCCATCACATTCCTCAGCCTGCCCACGGATCTGCCATACAAGGTGGAGGAGATTCTCACCGACAGACAGACAATGCACGTGCGTACCTTTGTGAGAAAGGATGAGGGGGCGGACAGCTACTCCACAAGCCAGACTGGCAGGATCGGCGACTATAAGAAGACTGTGACGGAGGAGGGCGTCGCGAAGACAATCTATGCCTCGGACATTTACTTCACCAACAGCTTCCTGGAGATCGTCTGCAAGATCACCAACCGCAGCCGTGCCATCCTGTACTACAAGGATGCGAGCGGCACGCTGCAGCCCGCCGTTTTCAGCCATCTGGAAGAAGCCTTCGATTTGATCAACAGCGGCGGCGTCAGAACCTCGACCGGCGGCACAGCCTCCGGCAATATGCGCATCGAGATGGTTGTTCCGGCGTACACGATGGAGAGAACGGCGACGCTCAACAGCGGAAAAACCGTGATCCTGTCCACTGCGCTGCCGACAGACAGTGATTTCCCCTACAACAACGGTGTGGATGACGGAGTCGGCATCTCTTTGGTTTCCCGCGGCTTTACCAAGGGAAGCATGATCGTGGACAGTGGTTCCCTGACTCTGGACAAGATCACCCTGGACGGCAGTGCTGCGGCGGATGAACCAGTCACCGGCAGCGCTGACGGCGGCATTGTGCAGGTGGCAGACGCTGTCAGACTCACGGTGAACAGTGCAGCGACCCTGCAGAATTCTGCTGTGACAGGCAGTGAGGAAAGCGGCGGTGCTGTTGGCAACGGCGGTGCAGTCTATTTGTCTGCCGGAGCTTCCCTGACCATGAACGGAACCATCCAAAACTGCTCGGCAGCAAACGGCGGCGGCATATATGCGGCGGACGGCTTTACCACCATAACCCTTACCGGACACATTGCCAACTGCGAGGCAGCCGGCGACGGCGGCGCCATCTGCGCGGAAGCCGGTACGAGCGTCAATCTCAACGCAGGCACGCTGCTGACCGGCAACAAAGCGGCAAAAGACGGCGGCGCGGTCCGCACCGGCACAAACCTCGTCCTGAGAGGCACTGTCGGCGGAACCGAAGTCAAGCAGGGCAACACAGCCGGCAACGAAGGCGGCGGCATCTACATGGGAAGCAATGCCATGCTTACCATGTACGCGGGCAGCGAAATCACCGGCAACAGCGCAAAGAACGGCGGCGGCCTGTTTGCTCGCTATACGACCCGTATCGCCGGCGGCAGCATTGCCGGCAATGAAGCAAAAGCGGTCAACGGAGAAGGCGGCCTGGGCGGTGCACTCTATGTAACGGAGGACGGCGTTGTTACGGTTTCCGGCCTGGCAAGTCTGGCGGATAACCGTGCCGTCCGGGGCGGCGCGGTGTACGACCGCGGCAGCGTCGCCATGAACGGCGGCAGCATGACCGGCAACGTCGCCACAGAGAAGGGCGGCGCGGCCTATGTCGCGGATACCACGGCAGAGGATGGCAGCGTGTCCGGGCACAGCTTCTCCATGACCGGCGGCAGCATCAAGGCCGGGAACAAGTCCCCGGAGGGTGCGATTTCCACCGAGGCGCATGCCGTGCTGAACTTCTCCGGCAACTGCGATGTCAGCGGAAACACCTCTTCTGACGGCGAAACTGTCATGAACGTCTACCTCGGTTATGACAGCAACGGCATTATCCGGACCACCGGCCTTGGCGCAAGCGCCAATGTCGGCATCTATGTGGCCGACGGTGAACCGGAGACCGATAATCCCGATGACCCGGCTTATCGGGAAGACCACAGCAACCACCCGATTTACGCGGATCACGGCGTTGCCGGCAGAAACTTCGGCACCTATACCGGCAGCAATCTCAGCGGGGCCAGACTGAACAAATTCGTAAATGACCGCGAAACCGGTCTTACCGGCATGAACGGTGAACAGATCAATGCAGGCGACTATTATGTCGCATGGCAGGGCCTGGGTCTGAAACTGAAGGTGACACAATATCTCCCGAAGCTTGACGAGAGCGGAGAAGTGGAGCTGGATGAAGAGGGCAACCCGGTCCTTTCGGGAACCGTTGTTCCGGTCCAGAATGCAAGCTTTACCTTCACCAATATCACAAACGCCACGGAGGAAAATCCGGGTGTGCTGGTCTGGAGCGGCAAGAGCGATGCAGCGGGTCTCGTTTCGATCCCGTGGGGCGGTGAGGAGAAAGAAGGCGGCACTGCTGCAAGCTTCAAGCCAAACACCACCTACAGACTTGACCAGACGACTGCAGACACCAGGACGGTTCTCCCGGCAGGCCACTGGACTGTCACCATCTCGAGAGACAACAGTGTGACCTGGAGCGTGACGGAATCCGAGGAGGCGAACGTCGACCGTATCTTCAATATTTATAATATCAGCTCAACGGAGACGCCCAAGCTCGGTGAAACCTTCGGCCTGAACAATGACGTGAAGCCGACGATGACCTTCAACGCCACCGGCGGTGTGTTGAGGGACAGAAAAGCTGAGCGTACCGACACCGTCAACTTTACGACGACCGAGGTAAAGCATAGATATACGATCACGGAGCCAGATCCAAACTGGGAAAGCCACGTCTTCAAGCAATGGGCGACGATGCCGAACAAACCGGATGTCGAAGTGGATACAGCGGGAAAGACAGAAGAAGAGATCATCGCGGCAAGAGAAGAAAAGCTGAAAGAACTGGGTTACTATGAGTACACCAGGGGTAACACGGTCACCTTCTTCCGCGGCACAGACACGGACCTTCCGGCTGTAAAGTACACGGGCACGGAATCCCGGGGCAATATGACGCTTTACGCTCAGTGGGACCCGGTGGTCTGCAAGATCACAGCTTCTGACGGCAATGTGCTGTATGAGAGCGAGAGCGGCTATCCGGCGGCATACGGCACCCTGGAAGAGGGCTTCAACGCACTCAATTCCATAAGCTTTGTCACCAAAGACGGTGCATCAGTCCGCTCCACGGCGACTCTGTATCTTAAAATGCTGGTGCAGGAGTATACAATGACTGAAAGCGTTGTGCTTACCAAGCGAGGAAGCACGGTGCTGACAACCGCAGATAGCACAGATACGGACGGGTATCCCTACAGCGGCACGCCCGGAACTGTGTGTACCATCTACTGCGGCGATTGCGGCAGCAGTATGATCGAGAATACGAGAAACCTTACGCTCAGGAGCATCACACTCGACGGCCGCATACCCCAGAAGGACATGTACGGCAATGTGACCGGCTATGAAACGGTAACCAGGATATGCGACGGCGGCTTTATTGACAACCGTCCATCCTCCATACTCACGGTTGCGAGCAACGCGACGCTGCAGAACGCCAGCGTGGAGGGCAACGGCGGCGCAATCAACCTGACTGGAAACGCTTCCCTCACGATGAGCGGCGGCGCGATCACCGGCTGCAGCGCGACCGACAGCGGCGGCGCTGTCTATGCGGCGCCCAATGCGGCTGCGACCGTCAGCGGCGGTACGATCAACGGCAACACCGCGGAATACGGTGCCGGCCTCTTCCTTTCCGAAAACAGCACGCTCAACCTCTCCGGAAATCCTGACTTCGGCGGGACGGACCGAGTGACGCAGGATGAACTGAACAACGGTACTGTGACAGGCAAAGCAGTGGATGACCTGAAGGGCGCGGACGGCAACTTTGTCCGCAAGGATGCGAACTTCAAGACAGAAACGGATAAGGAGCCGACGAACGGCAGCAAACAGTATCCGATGGATGGCAAACAGTATCTGGTGCGCCAGGACATCTTTATCGCGGGATATGCGGACGACACCGACCCGGCGGCCTCCCTCAACGTAACAGGCAATCTCACCTCCGGCGACGGCACGATCTGGGTCTGGGCCGAGAACGTGAGCCACTATGAGATGCTCAAGCAGTTCGCAGTGTTCTCCGGGAACGGAACCGGCCTGAGAAATGCCGAGAAGGAGAACAGCGTGAGGGCCTTCCGAGACGCGCAGCCAGACAGCCTTACCAACTGCGGCGGCGACTACCTGACCGGCCAGAGGGGCGAAGCCATCAACGGCTGGGAGTGCATCTACTGGACCGGCGGCTTCAATGTTGTCCTGCGTAAGATTGACAGCTTTGGCAAAGGCATGAATGGCGCAACCTTCACCCTGTACAAGAGCAGCGATACAGGCCTGCCGACGACCGAAGAAGTACAGCGCAATATAAATGGTACAATGCAGGCTGTCACCGCCACGTCGAGGAATTACACGGAGGGTGAGTCGCTTGAAATCAGGGTCAGAATAGACGCTGATAACGCTGAGAGCAGGACGGTTTACGGCAATTCACTCGTACTCTTTGAAAAGATTCCGGTTGGCACCTACTACATCAAGGAGACCGGCATCAGGATCAACGGGGTTGACAGAACAGCCGACTATCATACGGCGGAGGAGCAGTACAAGCTCGTGATAGACAAGAATGGCTGGTACACACTGTACGCTCCCATCCACAATGCAGATGGAACGCTCTCCTGGCTGCCGGCGGCGAACCTGTCGACAGCGCCGACAACGCTCTTCGTGGGGGACGCGAACGGCAGGTATACCAATGAGATCGGCACCGGTGCGAATACGCTGGCGGTGTACACGCTGCTGAACGTGCCGAAGACGCAGCGCAAGGTGATCCTGCGCAAGGTCAGCGACAAGCATGGAGCAGTGCCGGGCGCCAAGTTCCAGATCCTTCGGTATGATCGATCGCCTGTCAGCGGAACCGACATCAACGGGACTGTGACAACGACCTTCACAAGCGGGGCCAGCGGCGTATTCTTCGTCGGAAACCTGCCCTATGGCACCTACTATCTGCACGAGACAGTCGTTCCCGACGCTTATAACAAGCTGGCTACGAATGACAACTGGTTTATCCTCACAGTCAATGAAAACGGCTATGGCTATAAGCAGGCGGATCAGACCATCATCCAAGAGCTCAAAGCAGAGACCACAGCCCCCTAAACAACACAGCACGCCCCCGGCCTTTCTGGGCCGGGGGCAATTCTATACCTGCGCCGGGGCTTGCATATCGGCTGGAAATATGGTATATTCTACTATGTATCAATATCTGTTTAAGGAAGGGCAGGAGGAGAAAAAGATGCAGGCGATCAGGAGAAAACTAAGATCCCAGCGCGGCGCGTCGATTACCTTTGCCCTGCTGATTTTCCTCGTGTGCGCAGTGGTCGGCTCGGTGGTGCTGACCGCAGCAACGGCGGCTTCCGGCCGCATGAGCAGACTGGCTGAGATGGATCAGCGCTACTATAGTGTGACATCCGCTGCAGACCTTCTGGCGAAGGAATTGTCAAACAAAAAAATTAGCATTGTCAGGACACAAGAGTATACAGACAGCGTAAGTACAACCTACACGCTCAGTGTTGATGAGAATGGGGAGGAGATTATCAATGCCGGGACGCCCGTATCAAGCAGAACAGACCCCGAATACAGTACAAAAATCAACGAGCAGGAGGTCGTGGGGACTTGGACGGCAAGCAGCTTTCTGACCAAACAGGCGGTCAGACTGATGTATGGAGACAAGAACTTCAATACAGAAGCGGCTTTTGATTTCTCCTTAAAAAACGGGAATGCCGATGAAGGAACATTCACGCTGTCCCACGAAAACAACGAGGCTCTGGGCATCAACGGGAACTATAAGCTCAAGAAGGATGGAACGCTGATGCTGATCCTCAAGGATACAATCGGGGAGGATCATTACACGATCACCGTGTCCTTAAAGCCGCATATCAGGGAGTGGCCTGATTCTGTAACAGATAAACTGCCAATCGAGATAAAAAACAATGAGAGCGACAGCGGATACACCGAGATTGCACAGGAGAAGACAGTACTCTATAAGTATTCGGAAATATACTGGACATTAAGCAGCATTTCGACGGGAGATGAGTGAAGTGAAAAAAAGAGTGATTGACAAGCTCCGCGCTCAAACCGGTGAAAGCATTGCGGAGGTGCTGATCGCGCTGCTGGTCTCTGCCGTCGCACTCATGCTTCTGGCCAATATGATTACCTCCGCAACCAGTATCATAACAGGCAACCGAGAGGCATTCGACAACTATGTCACCGCCGGAAATGCCCTCATGGCGCATGAGGGGACTGCGAGCAGCGGAACGGTTACGTTTAAAAGCGATAATACAGAAATGAAACTGACCGATGATCTTTTATCTTCCTCAAAAATAACAGTTACGTATTACGCAAACACAAACAGAAATATAGTCAAGTCGTATGTTAAAAAATGAGGAAAACAGCCCATGAACAGACTGAGAATGCGATTAAAGAACAATAAGGGCTTTACACTTGCAGAGCTTTTGATTACCGTGTTGATTTTGCTTATGGTTTCGACTGTCGTCGCAGCAGGAATGCCATCGGCTGTCAACGCACTGGGAAAGGTGGTGGATGCCGCCCATGCGGAATCTCTGTTTGCGACGACATATACCGCCCTGCGTGACGAACTTTCAACAGCGATTCCGAATCGGACGATCACGGCGAGCGGGAAGAGCATCACCTATACAGACAGTGACGGCATCGTATCAAAAATCGAATCAAAGGATGACGGCATTTATATTACGAAACCCGCTGCTGCTGAATCAGGCAACGAAAGACTTCTCATTTCAAAGGTCGCAGCAACAGAAAACCTGTATATGACGTTTCAGGATATAAAATACAGCAGCGGAATCGTTGAGATCACAGATCTGGCTGTGAATAACAGCAAGACAGGCAATACTGTAAACAACTTGAAAAAAGTGATGATCCGAATTGTGGGCTATGAAGCCATTAAAGCGGCTTAGGTGATGAAGATGCGAAAAAACCGGACAAAGATGGGCTTCACATTGGCTGAAGTCTTGATAGTGATTGCAATAATCGGCATTTTGGGCGGCATGGTTGCGGTCAATGTGGCACGGTATTTCCGGTCTTTAACAAAGCTGGAATATGACAATTATGCCAAATCCATATTTGTCGCCGCGCAGAACCACCTGATCATGGCCGAGCATGAGGGGTACTTGGGCCGGACCGATTTCGGTACGAAGGAAGAAGCCATTTCCGGCATTCCCGACAGCGGCAATGAGGTCTACTATTTTGTCGTTCAGAACGGCAATATCGGCGATACGACGGTGCTGAGCCTGATCCTTCCGGACAATGCGGTCGATGCCGCCGTTCAGAGCCAGAGCTATATCATCCGCTATCACAAACCGACAGCCCAGGTGCTCGATGTTTTTTACTGGTCTGAAGGCGGACGCGACGGGGACCTGTTCAATCGCGCGTCACGCTATAAGCATTCCTACAGCGACAGCGATTATGCAGCCTTTCTCAGCAATCGAAGCGACAAAGAAGCACTCACGGATTATGGAACAGATCATTCCGTTATCGGCTACTATGGCGGCGTTGAAGCCCAGAGTAAAAGCCCGGTTAAGGTCAAGGACCCGTCGCTTGTCGTACATAATGAGGAAGTCCTTTTCGTCAGGATCACCGATCCGAATGCAGATATTGAAACCTCTTTGCTGGAGCTTATTATCAAAGGGAATACCAGCGGCGGAGATCCTTTGCATATTTTTATCGATGAGAAGAATGACAACCCCTTCTTCAGCAGAATCAAACCGAGGCGGGATCTCAGCAGTGACTGGAATAAAGAGCATGTGTATGACATCATTCTGGATGATATAACGACTTCAGGTCTGCATTTTTCGAATCTGAGCGCTGGCTTCCATCCCGGTGAGGATATCACGATTTATGCGGCAAGCTCCAACAGTGAGCCCTCTAATGTGGGTTACAGCGCGGAGGCTGTTACAAACAGTCTGTTTGAAGACAATACCACAGTGAAGACAGCCACGGTTGACGCAGGCATCACGAATTTCCGGCATCTCGAAAACATGAGCCCTGCGGTTTCCGGCATTGCTGACAGCACGACGAATACGGCAAAGCCCGTCTATTTGCAAAGCGCGAAACAGCAGGCCAATCTGGATTGGAATACGTTTCGGGGCAAAGTCAATACCCTTTGGAGTGCATGGAAGGATACCCGGGACCATGTGAATATCTTCAACAATGCCGGGACAAAGATGAAGGACAATCAGTATCTGCCGGTTGACCCGGTTGTGAAGCTCTCGTACAATGGACAGAGTCACAGCATTAAGAATGTCAGCGTTGACCACAGCGATTCTGCCGGCCTCTTTGGCAGACTTTCTGAAGGCAGCAGCGTATCCAACCTGGAGCTGATCGACTTTACAATCAAAGGTACGGCAAACGCAAACGCAGGCGCACTGGCGGGTACTGTGACCAACTGCACGGTCACAAACGTCCTGGCACATAACAGTAAATCCGGTGCAACGGTTAATGTTACCGCCTCCGGCAGCGTCGGCGGCCTGATCGGCAGCATGAGCGGCGGCAGCGTCACAAAGAGCGCCGCAGCCCTCTGGGTAGAGTCATCCGGCAGCAGCGCCGGCGGCCTGATCGGCAGCATGTCCGGCAGCACCAGCACCGTCTCCGCAAGCTATGCGGGCGGTCACACGGAGAATGCAAAGTATTCTGCATCGAAGTTTAACGTCACCGGCACGACCGCCGGCGGTCTGATCGGCAGCATGACAGGCGGGTCTGTGAGCGGCAGCTATTCCACCTGCTCGGCCTCCGGCACGACGGCGGGCGGCTTTGCGGGCAGCGGCAGCGGCAGCATCAGCAACTGCTACTGCACGGGCCTCGTCTCCGGTACAACAAGCGGCGCCTTTGCCGGATCGCTTACAACGAATCCGACCGACTGTCAGTATTTCGAGATCATCAATCAGGTTCCGGACGCCAGTCAGGGTTATGTCTGCCTGTCCTCCGTCGGCAGGGGAGCGAGCAACCCAGGCATTACAGCCTTTGATGCAACAGCGAAAACATATGATGACTTTTGCGGAGCCTCCAATAGTTGGGATCCTGCCAACCCTTACGATACCACATTGAAAGGCTACTATAACGGCAAGTACAACCTCAAAACCGTGGCGCAGCTTGGCGCATCGGTGAACACAACTGATTTCGTCACCACCCACTACGGCGACTGGCCCGCGCCGGAAGCCTTTGTAGTCAACAAGTAAGCACACAGCAAAACACAGGCAGCCCCGGCCCCGAGAAGGGGCCGGGGTGTTGCAATGGCTTATACAGAAAAAGATGACAAAATGTAAACAAAACTCTTGCACAAGAGAATCACCTGTGATAAAATGACTATGGAATTTTATGACGTTGCACATGCTGTGCAAAAGGGTCAACTATGAAAGCACCACAAGGGTCAAAACTGCATAGTGAGCGGGGAATATCCTGGGTCATCGCCGTATTGCTGGTTCTGGTGATCGTGCTTGCCATCACAAGTCTGATCCCCAGCTATAGAAAATACCAGGAACAGGGCAAAGAAGTGGCCTGCGCCACGGCGCTGGATACGGCGCGGCGGCAGCTTGCGGCTAATTTCATGTTCAACGGGTTTGATAACGACTCTGCCGAGGAGGCCAAAGCCTTTGTCACCTATGTCATGAACGGCTGGGACGATCTCTGTCCCGCCGGCGGCAGCGTCTATGTCGTCCCAAAAGCGAACAGCCCCATGGACTGGGAAATCATCTGCGGCCTGCACTGCTCGGACAGTCGGCTCTGCACCCGCCTCAATGCCTACAACGTGCGCAGTCAGCTCCAGGAGGCATTGCTCAAGGAGCGCAACAAGGGCAATCCCTTCCCCGAGAGCCTGCCCTACACCCTGCACAGCAAGCCGCATACCGCCTGGCTTACGGATGCGGATGTCGGACTCAAGCGCGGCACAAGGCTGACGGAGGGGCAGGAGGGCATTGTCGCCTATTATTCTGTGGTGGGCCACAGTGATTTCGGCGCGGACTCCGGCATGAAGAAAGGGGAAATGTGGTATTTCACCTTTGCCGATGAGGAACACTGCGCCAACTGGAGCTATCACGACGAATGGACCGGAGACAGCTACTGGAATGTGACGGGTACGGATTATGAGTATCTGTCCGACATGGTCATTCAGTAAACCCGGGCAAGTGCCTTTGGAGGGGGAATACACAATGTCCATATGGAGCGACAGGGGCCTGCTGATTTACTGCTGCGTCATGGCCTTCTGCGTGGGCGCGGTGTTCGGCTCCTTCCTCAACTGTGCCGCCTGGCGCATCGCCCACGGGGAATCCTTCCTCGGCGGGCACAGCCGCTGTCCGCACTGCGGGCATGAGCTTGGCATGCTTGATCTGGTGCCGATCCTGAGCTGGCTGTTCCTGCGCGGGCGCTGCCGCTACTGCGGTGAAAGGATCTCCGTGCGCTATCCGCTGACGGAGCTTGCCTTTGCCGTGCTGACGCTGCTGTGTCTGCTGCGCTTTGACCTCACGATCCTCTGCCTGCGCAACTGGATCTTTCTCGCCTGCCTCTTCTGCCTTTCGCTGGTGGATCTGGAGTGCTATACGATCCCGGACGGCTGCCTGCTGGTTGCGGCGGGCGCCTGGGTCGCGGCCCTGCCATTCCTGCGGCCCGGCTGGGCGGAGATCACACGCTCGGTCCTGGCAGGCCTGAGCTTCGGCGGCGGCATCCTGCTCATGAGCGTCGTGATGGATAAACTCCTGGGCAAGGAGAGCCTCGGCGGCGGAGACGTGAAGCTCTTTGCTGTGGTCGGGCTCTATCTCGGCTTTGCGGGCGGCCTGTTTACGGTGCTGCTCTCGTGCGTGCTGGGGCTTCTCTTTGCCCTGGCGCAGGCGCAGCGGGGCAGAGCCGGCCAGCCCATCCCCTTTGGGCCCTCCATCTCCCTGGCCGCAGCGCTGATGCTGCTGTTCGGGCAGGGCATCATACAGTGGTATACCGGCCTTCTTGGCCTTTAACAGTTTTTTGAACACGGCAGGAAGCCGCATTGCGGGCGCCTGACAAGATACCCTATTCGGAAAAAGGAAGCTTGGTGAAGAGTATGGCAAAAACCATTTTAGGTGTGGATTTCGGCTATGACAGCCTGAAGCTGGCATTGGTCAGCGGCAAGCAGGTACGCAAGACTGCCGTGATACCCATGCCGAACAATCTGATTCGCGAGGGTCGCATCATCTCTTCCGAGACTATGGGCGAGCTGATTCGCAAAACGATGAAGGAGCATGGCATCCGCTGCGGACAAGCGGCGGTGGCCCTGGCAAACGAGACGGTCTTTATCCGCAGCGTGACCATGCCGCTGATGACAATCGACCAGCTCAACTATAACCTGCCCTTCGAGTTTCGCGATTACATCACCGATGAGATGAAGGACTACCTCTTTGACTATGCGGTGGTCTCCACCTCCGAAAAGGACCCCGACAGTGAGGGAGAGAACGAAGCGGACAGCAGCGGCCCGGTGATGGAACTCATGGCGGTTGCGGCCCCAAAATCCCTGATCGAGGAGACGCGGGAGTCCCTGCACCGCGCAGGCCTGAAGCTCATCAAGGCGGCGCCCACGGTGTGTGCCTACCAGGCGCTGATCCGGGCGATCGGCGGCTCGGAAGGGGAGACGCCGCAGGAGTACTGCATCCTCGACCTGGGCTTCCAGGCCATCCGTATGTACATGTTCCGCGGCGACCGGCACATGGTCACCCGCGTACTGGAGCTCGGCATGAACAGCCTGGACCAGGTCATTGCGGAGGCCTACTCCGTCGACGTCCACCTTGCTCATACCTATCTGCTGAACAACTATGAGGACTGCCAGAGAAAGGACTATTGCATGAACGCCTACGGCACCATCACGGTGGAGCTGATGCGGGCGCTGAATTTCTATCGCTTTTCCAACCCTGACAGCCACCTGGAGGATATCTGGATCTGCGGCGGCGGGGCCTGCATCAAGCCGCTGCAGCAGAGCATCGCCGAGACGCTGGATCTTCATATCCACACCGCGGGAGAGCTGCTTCCCAACGGGATCGCACTGGAGGATGATTATGAGCTGCTCCAGGCGATCGGCATTACAATGGATTGATCGGGGGTGAAGGCTGTGGCTCTTGCCATCAATACAAAGAACAATAAAAAAAGCGGCGTCAAGTTCCGTCGGCAGATGCCCACCAAGCGTGTGATCAATCTGGCCACCGTGGGCGAGAAGAAGACGCACTTCGGACTCGCGCTCCCGGGCATCATCCTGATCCTGATTGCCGCTGTCGTATTCAGTAAGTTCCTGGTCATCGACCGCTTTACCGAGGTCACAAACGCCCGGCGTCAGGTCTCCGAACTGCAGACCAGGCTGAACGAGGGCTATGCGGAGCTGGCGGACTTTGATGATCTCGCTGAGCTCTATGCCCACTACACCTATTCCGGCTTCACCAACGAAGAGCGCACGCGCACAGACCGCACGGAGGTGCTCAACCTGATCCGCAACATGATCCTGCCCTATGCCGAGGTCAGCTCCTGGACGATCAGTGGAAACCAGCTCACCGTCGAGATGGTTGGCGACACCCTGCAGCAGATCAACCTCATCGTCCAGCAGCTTGAGCAGCAGGACTTGGTGGACTTCTGCACGGTGAACACAGCCAATACCGACGACAATACGCGCGGGAACAACAACGCCGCAGAGTTCAGCTTTGTTAAGGCACGTGTCATCGCCTATCTCAATTCCGGGACGGAGGTGGACAGAAAATGAAAGCTTTCAGCCGAAGCTTTACGCTGAAGGAAAAAATCCTTCTGCTCCTGCTCAGCCTGGTCCTGATAGGCCTTGCCTATTATCAGTTCGTTGATCAGCCTGTGCGTTCAGCACTGGTGCAGGCCCAGGCCGAGGCGGACTCTCTGTCCATGGAGCTGACCGCTGTGAACGCCAAGCTTGCAACAATGCGCAGCATGCGTGCCGAGCTTGATGATGTCACCGCCGGCGGCAAAGCCTCTGAAATGGGCAGCTACAACAACAGCAAGGCCGAGATCGCCATGCTGAACGATGTCCTGAGTGATGCGCTGCAATACTCCATCACCTTTGCCAATGTCACCCGCAGCGGGGATCAGATCCGCCGCAACTTCACGCTGCAGCTCACGGCGGACAGCTATGAGAGCATGGAACAAATCATCAATTCCATCAACGAAAGCCATTACCGCTGTCTGATCGGGGATCTGCATTGCAGCGCAGCCCGTGAAAAATACGTGCTTGACGGCAACATCGCTGTCGATGCAACTGCCACCTTCTATGAGACCATGGTGGGCGGAACGCCTGACGCGGGCCTTCCCGAGAGCAGGCCGGCCGCCTGAGCGCAAGAGACAGGTATAACACAACGCCGCCGGATTCTTCCGGCGGCGATTATGTTTTGTTTGACAATGTCTGCGTTCCGTTATAGAATTTGCTTATTCTGACCGAGGGAGAGAGCGTCTTGCTGTTTAACTCCGGAAAATATGTTATTTTCCTCCCCATTGTCGTGTTGCTGTATTATTTGCTGCCCGCGAAGGCAAAAAAATACTGGCTTCTGGCGGCAAGCTATTATTTCTATATGTGCTGGAACGCAAAGTACGCGCTTTTGATCTTTGCCTCCACGCTCATCACCTGGCTCAGCGGCCTGGGGCTTGAGCGGGTGAAGGCGGGAGACTATGCGCCCGCGCAGCGGGAGAAGCTGAAAAAGTGGATCGTCGGGCTGAGCTTTGTCTCCAATCTTGGCATCCTGTTTTTTTTCAAGTACTTCAACTTCAGCGTGGGCCTGGTGCAGGCGCTGCTCACGCAGCTGCATGTTCAGGTGCGTCTTCCGTCCGTCAACATCCTCCTGCCCGTGGGCATCTCCTTCTATACCTTCCAGGCTCTCGGCTATACCATGGATGTATACCGGGAGCAGATCCCGGCCGAGCGGGACTTCTTCACCTACGCCCTCTTTGTCTCCTTCTTCCCGCAGCTTGTGGCCGGCCCGATCGAGCGCTCCGGAAATCTCCTGGGTCAGCTCTCGGTACTGCACAAATTCAGCTTTGACAACCTGCGGGAGGGGCTGCTCATCATGCTCTGGGGCTTCTTCCTGAAGCTCGTGATCGCCGATCGTCTGGCTCTGTATATCGACACGGTTTACGGCGCGCGCTATCTCTATCCCGGCGCCTACCTGGCGCTGGCCGCCATCCTGTTCGCCATACAGATTTATTGCGATTTCTACGGTTATTCCACCATCGCCATGGGCAGCGCGAAGCTGCTGGGCATCGAACTGATGGAAAACTTCCGCTCGCCATTTCTCTCCACCACGGTGGCGGAGTTCTGGCGCAATTGGCACGTCTCTCTCACCTCCTGGTTCAAGGACTATCTGTATATCCCCCTGGGCGGCAGCCGCAAGGGGATGCTCCGAAAGCAGCTCAACCGCATGATCGTCTTCCTGGTAAGCGGCCTGTGGCACGGGGCGGACCTGTCCTATGTGGTCTGGGGCGGCCTGAACGGACTGTATCAGGTGATAGGGGAGCTGCTGATGCCGCTGCGCCTGAGGCTCTCGAGGCTCCTGCATATCGACCGCAGCTCTCTCGGGGTGAAGCTTGTGCAGATCCCGGTGACCTTCTGCCTCTTTGCCTTTTCCCTGATCTTTTTCCGCGCCGGCTCCGTGGGGGAGGCCATCGCCGTCATCGGCAGCATCCTCCATGTCCGAAACCCCTGGATCCTCTTTGACGGTTCCCTCTTTCTGCACGAGTATGACAGCGCCATGGTGCTGCCCATGACGCTCTTTATGGGGGCGCTGCTGCTTTCGGATATCTGCAAGCAGCGGGGCATTGCCATTCGGAAGATCATTCTGCGCCAGGATGCCTGGTGCCGCTGGCTGGTCTTCGCTCTCTCCACCGCTGTTGTGCTGCTCTTCGGCGTGTGGGGCCCCAGCTTCAGCGAGGCAAACTTTATCTATTTTCAGTTTTAAGGACGGGCATGCCAGATGAAAACAAAAAGATTCCTGAGCTGCCTTGCCGCCCTGTGCCTGACGGGAGCACTCCTGTGGGGGCTGACCTGGCTGACCCAGAAAAAGGACAGTTATGCCAAAAACGCAGAGTTTTTTGAGCAGAAGGCGGATTACGACGTGTTCTTTGTCGGCTCCAGCCGCCCCATGAACGGTATCTTCCCCATGGAACTGTGGGAGGATCACGGCTTTGTCTCCTATAACTGGGCCCAGGCGGGGCACCCGCCTCCCGCCTACTATTGGGTCATGCGCCTGGCTCTGGACTATAAGCAGCCGAAGCTCATGGTCATCGACTGCTACGGCATGCACTTTGACGCAAAGACTACCGCAGTCTTCGGCCTGATGCACATTTCAATGGACAGCTTTCCCCTCAGCCTCAACAAGATCCGCGCCGTGCGCGACATGCTGGACGACCCGGCCATGACGGAGGAGTTCAACGAGGGGGAGCGCCGCAGCGCCTTCAACCTCCTGTGGACCTTCCCTGTCTTTCACTCCCGCTGGAGCCAACTGACGGCGGAGGACTTTTACCCGCAGAAGAGCCTGACCCGCGGGGCCATCGCAAACAACGAAATCTACGGCGGTGAATTCGTGCCCGATGACAGCGAGAAGGGCGCGGTCTTCGATACGGTGGGGGTAAAGTATCTGCGCCGTGCCATCGAGGAGTGCCAGAGCCGGGGCATCGAGGTCCTCGTAACCTTTCTGCCGCTCTATGCCGACGCCCATCAGCAGGCTGCGGCGGAATATGCGGGAAAGATCGCGGCGGAATACGGGGTGGACTATCTCAACTTCTTCGACCTGGATGTGGTGAACTACCATATCGACTTTGCCGACAGCGCCGGACACCTGAATACTGCGGGCGCGCGGAAGGTGACAGAGTACCTCGGCAATTATATCGCCGGGCGCTATGGAATCCCCGATCACCGGGGCGAGGAGGCTTATGCCGACTGGGCGCGGGATCATCAGCTCTATACGCAGAAAAAGAATGAGACGCTCCGCACCGAGGAAGATCTTTACCGCTATCTCATGCTCCTGGAGCGGGATGCGGTGGATGCGGCCCTCTTTGTCCGGGACACGGAGCTGTTCCGGGACCCGATCGCAGCGGAGTTGCTTGCGGCCCTCGGCGTTGAAACGGAACAGTGCGGCGCGGAGACAAAGCTCATCCTCATCCGTCACGGCGGGGAGCGCACCGCGGTCCTGAACCGCCTGCCGAAGCCCGGCGAGAGCCTGGAGACGGCGGCGGGCACGCTCGGCGGCGGGGAGGGTCTGACGCTTGACGGCATGCCTCTTGCCTCACCGACAGAGGAGGGTGACCTTTGCGCCTGCATTCTGCGCGACGGCGAGCAGATCGACTGCGCGCGCTTTCGCTACACCTTTGATGCCTCACGCGGCGTCGTCAGCCAATACGGCGTGAGCCGGGAAACCGCATGAAAAGCCAGGCACTTTTGCCTGGCTTTTCCGCTGCTCTCTGACAGGGCAGACCTTCCGGCAAGGGTAAGAACGGTACGCCCATGCTGTGTCCTGCGTATTATGGGAATCGGAGACAAAAGCACTTGCGTATAAAGATACAGGCATGGTATAATAAAGAATAATTTGTTATGACATACAGGGGGATAGGAAACAGAATGGATTTTCGTCCGCTGTGCCTGGAGGATCGGGCATGGATCACGGAATGCCGGGACATACAGGCAAATCCTTTTACGGCGCTTTCCTTCCCGTCTCTTTATTCTTGGCGTAATGCCTACGGTTATACCGTCACCGGGGATGAGAACTTCTTCGTGATCCGCAGTGCGCATGACGAGGGCTATTACTGCCCCTGCGGAGACCCGGAAAAGTGCAGCGCTTTTCTTGACGGCCTGGAAAGACCGGGCCGGGTTCTGTATCTGACACGCCAGCAGGCCGAGAGCCTGGCGGGGCGCGGCTGGTCCGTCCGGCACCGGGAGGATCTGAGTGAGTACATTGTCTCCGTTGCGGCCGAGGCGCTTCGGGAGGGGCACATTTCCAAGAGCTTTCGGGATAAGTGCCGCCGCTTTAAGAAAACCTATGCCTACACGATCAGCGTACCGGGGCCTGAACAGAAGCTGCTCATGCGTCAGATTCTCCGTAAGGTGCGCCTGGACCCGCGAGAGGCGGTCATGGGTGACATCAGCGTTCTGTCTACGGAGATAGAATACAGCGAACAGCTCGGCCTGCGCACTTACCTGCTGCAGACGGAAGGCAAGGGGAATGCCCTGTTCGCCGGCTATGAGAACAAGCCGGACATGTTTACCATGACGATGGTCAAGCACGATCCGACTCTCCCGCCGGAGACCACAGCCGTCTGCGTCCATGAGCTGGCACGGCTGCTGGACGGGCAGTACCTGTACATGAATTTGGAAGAGGATCTCGGGCTTGAGGGACTGCGCAGGTCCAAAATGCTCTACAGTCCTGTGGATCGCCTGGAGGTTTATGAGGCATTCAAAGAGTGAAGAACAATCATTATATCTGCCGCAGAATGTTTTTCCAGGTGCTGTGGCCTTCTCTGATTTCCGCCGCGGCGCTGTCTGCCGCCAATATGGCGGATGCGGTCGCCCTCGGCAACCGCATGGGGGAGAGCGGCCTTGCGGCAATCGGCATCGTGACGCCGCTGTATATGTTATACAACGTGGTGGGCCTTGCCATCTCCACAGGCGGCGGCGTGACGCACAGCGGCCTCACTGCTGAAGGAAAAGAGGAAGAGGCCCTTGCCCACTTCCGGAGCCTGGGGATCCTGGCACTCTCGGTGGGCGTCCTGTTTGCCGTGCTGGGCAATGTACTGATGGAGCCGATTCTCCGCCTGCTGGGCGCCGGCAAGGCGCAGCAGGGCATTATGGCTCTGTGTGAACAATACGCGCGGCCTGTCTTTATCAGCGCGCCGGTCTTCATGCTAAACTATCTGTTATATGACATTGTGCGCTGTGACAACGGCACGCGGCGCGCGACGCTTGGCTTTTCGGTGGGATGCATTACGGATGTGGCGCTCAACATCCTTTTCGTGATGCTTCTGGGCTGGGGGCTGCGCGGCTCTGCCTTGGCCACGGTGATCGCCCAGTGTATGAGCGTTTTGATTATGCTGCCGCATTTTTTCAGCGACAGCGGCGTCCTGCAGTTCCGGCGGCTTCGCGGCCGGCTTCACGGCGGTGCTGTGCCGGCTCTCGTAGGCCGCTCCGTCAGGATCGGCTTTTCGACCTCGGCGCGCTATATCTTCCAGTTCCTGTTTCTGATGCAGGGCAACCGTCTACTGCTGAAGGCCGGTGAGCGCAGCATCATCAACGGGGAGGTCTATGTCGCGGTCTTCGACGTGATTATGAACGTATCCTATCTCGCCCATGGAATTTACCAGGCCTATTCTGATACCATGCAGCCGCTTGCCGCAACCTTCCATGCCGAGCATGACGCGGATGATCTGCGTTACCTGCTCAGACTTGCGACCCGCCATGGGCTTGCGGTGGGCATGACAGCGGGCGTGCTGCTGTGCGTGTTCGCAAAGCCGGTATCGTATATATTCGGCCTCACGGACCCGAAGACGCTGGAGGTCTCCGTGAGGGCGATCCCGATCTTCTGCCTGAGCACGCCCTTTGCCGGCATCACCATCATCCTCACGGGCTTCTACCAGTCCACGGGGCAGGTGAAGCTTGCAAGCCTTGCGACAAGCTTTCGCACTCTGGTCTTTCTCCTGCCGCTCACCTTTACGGCAGGCCGGTTCTTCCCGCATGAGTTCTGGTGGCTCTTCCTGGCAAGCGAGGCAGGCTCGCTCGCCTCGCTGGTCGTCGCGGCGGGGATCAACGGAAAGAAGACGAGGCAGCACACAAGGGTACCGGTCGTTACGGCAACCCTGGGTCCGGACAAGCGGGAGTTCGGACCGGTCATGGAGCGGGTCGCGGCTTTCTGCGAAGAGCAGCAGATCCCCCGGAAGCAGGCCATGCTGATCGAGCAGGCGGTGGAGGAGCTGTGCCTCGTCACCTGGGTGAAGGCCTTCAACGGAGGACCGGATGAATACATCTGCCTCACGCTGGCGGCGGAGGAGAACGGAGAGTACGTCCTGTATATCCGCAACAGCGCACCCTACTTCAATCCCCTTACCATGCGCATGGACAGGATAAGCGCCGGATCGCAGACAGAACTGAGCGACTCCGCAGGCGTGATGATGATAAAAAATCGGGTGAAGGATCTGCGCTTTCGCAATTATCAGGGGTTTAACGTGATGACGGTCAGGATCTGACCGGACGGCGAAAAGAGGTGACATATTTGGAAAAGAAAAAGCAAAGAGTTTCCATGTCTGTCAAGCTGAATGCGCTGACAATGGTCATTATTCTGGCCCTGTCCGCTGTTCTGATCATCATTGCCTATGACGTGAACAGCCGGCAGGTGGATACATACTATAAGGCAATGACCGCCAATGGCGCCCGCACCGTAGCGTCTTTTCTGGACGGGGATTGGATCGACGGCTTTGTGGACACAATTCAGTCTGAGGAGTATCAGAAGCTGCGCACAAAAGCCATCGAAGCAAAGGACGAAGAGATGATCCGGCAGTACCTGGTTCAGAACGGCTGGTATGAGGGCTTTGAAACGGTGCGCGATATGCTCGGGCAGTACAGGGACAGGCTGGGCGTGGCCTATGTCTATACCGTCACGCTGGAGGGGGAGGACAGCTTTACCATCATCGACCCCGATGAGAATCTGTTCTATATTGGCACCTTCATCCCGCTCCCGCCGGAGTTTCATGATCTCAAGGAAGGGCAGGCGATCGAGCCTACCGTCTCTGTGACAGATTACGGCTGGCTCTGCTCGGCCTATGATATCATCCAGACCTCCAAAGGCGGGTATGCCGCCCTTGTGGGGGTGGATATCGACATGACCGAGGTCATGACCGAGCGGGAGGCCTTTCTGAAGCGGATGATCATCTCCTCGGGCGGTCTGCTCCTCATCTCCATCCTCGCCTCGGTCCTGCTGATGCACAAGGTGGTGGTTGATCCCCTGAAAATGCTCTCTGACGCGACCAGAGGCTTTACCGAGCACGATCACGGCTTTAAGAAGGAGGATATCATCTCCCTGCCGATCACGGCCAATGATGAGATCGGCGACCTGTATCAGGTGATCCGGACCATGCAGGGAAAGATCGTCGAGTATCTGGACAATCTCACCAGCGTCACCGCCGAGAAGGAGCGCATCAGCGCGGAGCTGAGCATTGCCACCCAGATCCAGGCTGACATGCTGCCCCGCATCTTCCCGCCCTTCCCGTCCAGGCATGACTTTGACATCTACGCCACCATGACGCCTGCCAAGGAAGTGGGCGGCGACTTCTATGATTTCTTCCTGATTGACGATGATCACCTGGGCCTTGTGATGGCGGACGTGTCCGGCAAGGGTGTGCCGGCGGCCCTTTTCATGGTGATCGCCAAGACCCTCATCAAAAACCGTACGATGATGGGCACCGGCCCTGCCGAGGTGCTGCACCATGTCAATGAGCAGCTTTGCGAGGGAAATGAGGCGGAGCTGTTTGTGACGGTGTGGCTTGCGATCGTGGAGCTGTCCACGGGCAAGGGCCTTGCCGCCAATGCCGGGCATGAGCACCCTGTCATCCGGCATGCGGACGGGCAGTATGAGCTGGTGGTATACCGCCATTCGCCGGCAGTGGCGATCATGGAGGGCATGCGCTTTCAGGAGCACAGCTTCGAGCTCAAACCGGGCGATTCGATCTTCGTCTATACCGACGGGGTAACGGAGTCCACCAATGCGGACAACGAGCTTTTCGGCACCGACAGATTGCTGGAAGCGCTCAACCGCAATCCGGACGCATCACCGGCGGAGCTGCTGCCGCAGGTCAAGGCGGCGATCGACAGCTTTGTGGGCGAAGCGCCGCAGTTCGACGACATCACCATGATGTGTATGCAATATAACGGTGCGGAGGTGAAAACGTGAAGGAAATAACACTGGATGCAAAGCTTGGGAACCTGGATGAGGTCCTTGCCTTTGTGGACAGCCGCCTGGAGGAGCTGGAGTGCCCCGTGAAGGCGCAGATGCAGATCGACGTAGCGGTGGAGGAGATCTTTGTCAATATCGCAAGCTACGCCTATGAAGGGCAGCCAGGCAGCGCCACCATCAGGATGGAGATCAGACAGAACCCGAAAAGTGCTGAGATCACTTTTCTCGACCGGGGAATCCCCTACAACCCGGTGGAAAAGGAGGACCCGGACGTCTCTCTCCCGATAGAGAAGAGAAGGATCGGCGGCCTCGGAATTTATATGGTAAAAAAGAGCATGGACGAAATGCTCTATGAACGCAGGGACGGATACAATATTCTGACCATCATCAAAAAAATATCATGAGGAAAAGGAGAATAATATCATGCTGAACATTATCAAGAACCTGGATCATAAGACCCTCACGATCGCCCTGGAGGGGCGCCTCGATACCACTACCGCACCGCAGCTTGAAACGGAACTGAAGAGCGACGTTGCCGATGTCACGCTTCTCATCATGGATTTTGAGAAGCTCGACTACATATCCTCCGCTGGCCTTCGCGTGCTGCTCTCGGCTCAGAAGGTCATGAACAAGCAGGGCACGATGAAGATCATCCACGTCAGCGATGCCATCAACGATATTTTTGAGGTGACGGGCTTCAGCGATATTCTGAATATCGAATAAGCATGGCTTCAGAGACCGGAATGAAACTGACAGTGCTGGGCGCACGGGGCTCCATGGCCGTCAGCGAAAAGGGGCGGGAGCGCTTTGGCGGCGCCACCTCCTGTTATATGGTGCAGGCCGGTGATGATTGTGTCTTTCTCGACGCGGGCAGCGGCCTGCTTTCGGCGCCTGTGCGCTTCCCCAAACCGCCGCTGATCCTGCTGAGCCATCTGCATCTGGACCACGTGCTCGGCCTGGGCATGTACGCGCGGCTGCTGCTGGAGGGAGAAAAAACCGTGATCTGCGTCCCGGCGGACAATGATGAGGATGCCCGCGCACAGCTCAACAGCCTGTTCTCACCGCCTTACTGGCCGGTGGCGCTGGAGGAGTACCGGGGAGATGTGGTAATCCGCTGCACCGTCACGCCCATGCAGGTCGGGTCAATCCATGTTGAGAGCATCCCCGGCAATCATCCCAGCGGCTGCTGCGTATTCAAGCTCAGCTGCGGGGAGAAGTCTCTGGTCTATGCCACCGACTATGAGCATGATGAGGCAAGCTTTGACAGACTCACGGAATTTGCCGCAGGGACCGATCTGCTGCTCTATGACGGACAGTACGACGAGGAAGAATATCTGAGAAACAAGGGCTTTGGACATTCCACGCCAAACAAGGGGATCGAGCTGATGGAGCGCAGCGGGGCAAAGCACCTGCTTCTGGTGCACCACAGCCCCTTTGCCTTGGACACGCAGCTGCTGCTCAGGCAGAGCCTGATCGGGCGCAGCAATGTCAGCTTTGCACGGGAAGGGGAGGTGTTGAGCATATGAGCGTGAATCCGGAAGAGGAAATCAGAACGCTGCAGGAGGAAAACGAAGCGCTGCACCAGACCCTTCGGGAGAGGGAAGAGTTTATCCACCACACCTTCGGACGCTATCTCACCGATGAGGTCCTGGAAGAGATCCTGTCGGAGAAGGGCAAGTTCCGTATCGGGGGCGAGCGGCGCGTTGTGTCGATGCTCTTTGCCGATTTGCGTGGGTCCACAGCCCTCTCCGAGGAGATGGATCCGGCTGATTTTATCCGTATGCTCAATCACTTTTTCGGGGAGCTGATCGAGATCATCAACGCCTGGCAGGGGAATATCCTGGATTTTGTGGGTGATGAGATCGTGGTCGTCTTCGGCGCTCCGCGGCAGAGCACCTATACCTCACGCGACGCCGCGGGCTGCGCGGTCGCCATGCAGCGGCGCATGACTTTCGTCAACGAGTGGAACCGAACGCAGGGCTATCCTGAGATCTCCATGGGGATCGGACTTCACACAGGGGAGGCCATCCTCGGCAATATCGGCTCGGAGACGCGCACCAAATATGACATGATCGGCCGCAACGTCAATCTGGCCTCCCGCGTGCAGAGCTATACCGGCGGCGGGCAGATCCTGGCGACCGAGGAGCTGGTGGAGGCGGCAGGCGATCAGGTGCTGATCAATGAGAGCGGCTGCATCTGGGTCGAGCCCAAGGGCATCCAGGGCAAAATCAAGCTCTACGATATTATCGGCTTTGGGAAGCAGCGGATACCGGAGGTCGCAGAAAATGACTGACAGAAATTTGCGCATTTCCCAGGCAATCTGGCAGATCACGCAGGAGCTGCGGAACGCCGAGACGCTGGATGACGCTATCTCGGCGAGCCTTGAGATCGTCATCGACACGCTTGACAGTGAGGCCGGGTCAATCTGGCTGCTGGACAAGGGAACCAACCGTCTGTATACCATCTTTAACCATGGGCCGGCGGACATCAGCGGCATCACCATCGAAAACGGCCAGGGCATTGCGGGCGTAGTGACCATGAGCGGAGAAGCCGTGCTCAATCCGGACATTGAAAAGGACGAGCACTTCAACCCCGGCGTGGATGAGGAGTCGGGCTTCAAAACCAAAAGCCTGATCTGTGTCCCGCTCAAGGCGCCCAATGGGATCATCGGCTGTATCGAGATCCTTAACCGACGGGACGGCGGCCTCTACGATCAGGAGGATCTGACCCTCTGTGAGACGATGGCCTCGCTTGCTGCCGTTGCCATGGAGGAAAAAGGCTTCTTTTTTAAACCGACCGAGGATAAGGAAATCCTGATTTCTCTGCGCAATGTCACCAAGGACTATCCCTCCGGCGATTCGATGCTGCATGTGCTGCGCGGCATCAATCTTGACATCTACAAAAATGAATTTCTGGTTGTCCTGGGGGAATCCGGCTGCGGCAAATCCACGATGGTGAATGTGATCGCCGGCATGGACTCTCTCACCGGCGGCCAGCTGATCATCAACGGGAAGGATTTTTCCCATCCCAGCGACAAGGAGCTCACACGCTACCGGCGCGACTACCTGGGCTTCGTCTTTCAGTCCTATAATCTGATGCCGAATCTCACGGCGCAGGAGAACGTACAGTTTATTGCAGAGATCGCACCGAACCCCATGTCCGCGGAGGAGGCCATTGCCAAGGTCGGCCTCACGGACCGGGCCGACAACTATCCCTCAGCCCTCTCTGGCGGTCAGCAGCAGCGCGTGGCCATCGCTCGCGCCGTCGTCAAGCGGCCGCAGATCATCTTTGCCGATGAGCCCACCGCAGCGCTGGACTATCAGACCAGCATTGAGGTCCTGTCGGTTTTCGAGGAGATCAAAAAGGACATCGGCACCACCATCATGATGATTACCCACAACCCCGAGATCGCCAAGATGGCCGACCGTGTCATCAGACTTCGGGACGGGAAAGTTTCCACCATCAAAATCAATTTGCACCCGCTCAGCGCAGCAGAGTTGAAATGGTAAAAGCATGACAAGAACGCAGTTTACGGATGCCCTCCGCAATGTGCAGAAGCAGATCATCCCCTGGGTCTCCATCGTGGTGATCGGGATGGTTTCGCTGATCGCCTATCTCAGCCTCGTGTATTCCAGCGAAGCTATCCGGGGGGCCGCTTCCGCTTATTATAATACATATGACTTCTGGGATCTGGAGATCACGTCTTCTCTCCTGCTGGATGAGGAGGATCTTGCAGTTCTGCACAGCCTTGATGGGGTAGAGAGCGCAGAGCCCGTCTGGGCAGTCGGGACAAAGCTCCTCGAACCGCCGACGCAGACCGCCGTCACGGTGCAGGCGCTGCCGGAGACGATCTCCCTGCCCGAGCTTCTGGATGGCCGCCTGCCGGAGACGGCGGACGAGTGTATCATCGAGCATTCAATGCAAGGGAATACGGGCCTCGGCATCGGCGATCGGCTCCGGGTCGAGAACAGCAGCGTTGGCGGGGTCGAGCCGCTTCGTGTAACGTCCTATACTGTGACCGGCATTTTCCGCCATCCGGACCATGTCAGCATAGAACTGCCGGAGGCGCCGTATGTGCTGGTGACAAAGGATTGCTTCGACCTCGAGGGCTTGAACGGCGCCTTTATGAAGATCCGCCTGCGTGTCACCGATACACCGGATCAGCGCTATACCGAGGACTACAACAAGGCCATCCGGGCGGTGGAGGAAAGCGTCAGGACCGTCATGGAGGAGCGCGCAGCAGCGCGGACAGAAAAGCTCCGCGCCGATTCGGCCAGAAAAATCGAAGAAGGCCAGCAGCAGCTGGACGAAGCCTCCGCAAAGCTGGAGGAAGGCAGGCAGCAGCTGGAGGAGGGCAGACAGAAGCTCGAGGAGGGCGCACAAACACTCGCCTCTTCCCGCGATCAGCTTGATGACGGCTGGACACAGCTCAAGGATGCCGAGGAACAGTTGGATTCAGCCGAGGCAAAGCTGGACGCCGGCGCCCAGGTCCTTGTCGATGCGCAGTATCAGATCGCTGCGCTGGAAGGCCTCCTGTACAAGGCCGAGGGGGCGCTCAGCCTGGCGAACAGACTGACCGGCATAGACGTGGAAAGCTATCTGCCCGCCGTCGCCTCCGATGCGCTGCAGCAGGCCAGGGACGGCGCAAGTGCCTATAACAGCGGACGCGACCTGTGGTATTCCAGCGGCGAGGAGTATCTGGACGCCATGATCGAATATGAGCAGGGCAGGAAGCGCCTGGAGCAGGCTGAGCAGGAATACGAAAAGGGTAAAGAGGAGTATGAAAAAGGCAAGGCGGAATTAGAAGAGAAAACAAGGGAGTTTGAAGAGAAACAGGCAGAGTACGAGGATGGCATAAAACAGCTTGAAAACGCCAGGCTCCAACTGAAGGCCATCGGGCCGGCCCGCTGGTTGGAGTGGGGCGACCTCGGAAACACGGGCTATGCCTTCGTGGAAAGCCAGGCGGCGGGCCTGGCCTCTATGTGTTATTCCTTCTCCATCCTTTTTCTCATGATTGCGGCGCTGGTAATCTATGCCAC
The DNA here is from genome assembly GCA_902761635.1 of Oscillospiraceae bacterium. Taxonomy (GTDB): domain Bacteria; phylum Bacillota; class Clostridia; order Oscillospirales; family Oscillospiraceae; genus Limivicinus. The sequence goes on from CACWLG010000005.1 coordinate 88,591, forward strand.
CGTCGGCCGCATGGTACAGGAGCAGCGTGCCCAGATCGGAACCTCGAAGGCGCTGGGCTTTTATAACAGCGAGGTCCTGAATAAGTACATGTTTTTCGGCATCAGTGCCGCCCTTACGGCTGTGATGCTGGGCGTGGCGCTCAGCTATTTCGTGATGCAGCGCAGGTTCCTGATATACTATGAGCCTTTCTTTATCTTTGGGGAGATCCCGCGCTGCTTCCGTCCTGTGGAGACGCTGATCGCCGCGCTGACCCTGCCGCTTGCGGCGGGCTTGTCGGTGTGGTTTGCCTGCCGCAGCCTGATCCCCATTCCGGCGATCCGGCTTTTGCAGGGAGACGAGTCGGCGAACCGGCAAAAGTCAGCCCGCCGCGCATCGAACAGGGGACTCTATACCCGGCTCATCTTTCGCAATATCCGGACGGATCTGAGGCGGGTTTTTGTCACCATCGTCAGCATTGCCGGCTGCTGCCAGCTTCTGGTGGGCAGCTTTATGATCAAGTTCGCCATCGAGCGTATAGATGAGCGGCAGTTCGGCCAGATCATCTGCTATCAGGCAGAGATCGGCTTTAATCCCGCCGAGGAAGAAGCGGCGCAGAAGCTCGCCGACATTCTGAAGGAGAACAAGCTGCCATACACGCTTGTGGGAAAAACCGGCTTCATTTTCAAAGACGGAAATATCTTCAGCTCCGCCTCGGCACTCACAGCGGAGGCCGGCAGCCTGGAGGGCTTTTACGGCCTGAGGGATCCCCGGAGCGGACAGCCCGTACAGCAGAGCGAGGACGGCGTACTGATCCCGATCCGCCTGAGCGAATATCACGGCCTGAGACCCGGTGACAGCCTCTCAGCCCTTAACAGTGCGCTGGAGACCCATGCGGTCCCGATTGCCGGCGTCTTTGACAACCATTTCGGAAATCTTGTATTCTTTACGCCGAGCTGTTATGAGAAGGTCTTCGGCATACCGGCTGCGCTCAACTGCTTCCTGGTGCGCACCAACGGCATGAGCCTCGAGGAACTGGAGGAAAAGGTGGACGGTGTCGAAGGCTTTCTGGAGCTGCGGGATGCCGCCGGTGACCGTGCGCGGATTGAGAGCATGTCCTCCGTCCTGGATGCGGTGATCCTCATGCTGCTGGGGCTTGCGGCAGTGATGGCCTATTTTATCGTCATGAATCTGTCCGTGACCTATATCCAGAAGAAAACCCGGGAGCTGACCATCATGCGCATCAACGGCTTTACGGTTCAGGAGTGCGTGCGCTATGTGGCCTGGGACCTTGTCGTTACCACACTTGCGGGTATTCTCCTCGGTCTCATAACCGGTCATTTCCTCGGACAGCAGGTACTCCCTGTGACGGAGGGGCCCTATATGCGCTTTGTGCACGAGCCTGATCCGCGCACCTATCTGTACGCGGCGCTGATCACAGCGGGCTTTTCCCTGCTTGTCAGCAGCACGGCCCTCAGAAGAGTGAAGGATCTCAAGCTTTCGGATATCTGAACGGGAGGGGGACAATGAAAACACTGAGAAAAATCATTCTGTGTCTGCTCGTCCTGTGCCTGCTGCCGTCACTCTCCGCCTTTGCCGAGGGGGAGAGCAGCGCGGAACGGGGGCTTGAAAAGATTCGGACAGCGAGAAACTGGGACGCCATCGTACTGCCGCAGGAGGAGAGCTATCTGGAGGAGTGGAAGACGCTCTATGCCCGCAAAGCGTGGTACGCGCCGAGCCTGTTTGTCGAGACCATGCCTGCGATGAAAAGCGGCGTTCCCCCGCAGGGCTTCCTGTTCGAGGGGACGGAGGTCACGGTCGTGGCAGAGGAGAACGACATGTCCTGCATCGTCTACCGAGGGGAGGATCACAGGCTATACACCGGCTGGATGAAGAGCATCCGTCTGCTGGAGGAGTTTCCCGGACCGCTCTACTATATCGGCGCCGAGCCGGCGGGCGACTTCGACACCCTGCATGAGCTGCCGCTGCAATGGTCGGCCGGCTGGCTTCCCGGAACGGAGCAGCCCTATACGCTCCTGCCGGAGCCGCTTGACGACTGCCTGGGCTTTACGCTGGAGTATCAGATCATCGCGGAGAACACCTGCTATAAGGACATGCTCTGGGGCGACAGGACGGTCTGGGTGAGCGACGGCGAAAACTGGACGCCGCTGGGCGTATTCCCCTATGCGGAAAACGGCACGGTGCATGTTCAGGTCAGATTCCTGCAGGCGATGCGCCTTGAGGCCATTGCCACCGTGGCCCATTGCCATGCCCCGAACATCTTTGACTTCCGCCAGACGGCAAAGGATTTTCTGATCGCAAAGGATTGATCGAAAGAGGACGCTGCTCCGCCGCAGCGTCCTCTTTCCGCCGCATCATGCAGCGTCCTCTTTCCGCCGCATCATGTACGTTTGTCAATGATGTGAGACCAAGAGATTGAGTTTGAAAGATGAGCGCGTTAGCTGTTGATGGAGGGAGGGCGTAGCCCGACCGGAGTCAGCA